>JAYSZJ010000057.1:0-93638 GCA_043738115.1 Rhodoferax sp.
GACCGGCTCCGGCAAGACCACGCAGCTGCCCAAGATTGCCCTTGCGCTGGGCCGCGGCACGTTGAATCATCCGCCGGGGCGCGGGCACTTGATCGGGCATACGCAGCCGCGCCGCCTCGCCGCCTCGAGCGTGGCCAAGCGCATCGCCGAGGAGCTGGGCACACCGCTGGGCGAAGTGGTCGGCTACAAGGTCCGCTTCCAGGACCGGTTGTCGCGCGATGCATCCGTCAAGCTGATGACCGACGGCATCCTGCTGGCCGAGACGCAGACCGATCCGCTGCTGTCCGCCTACGACACCATCATCATCGACGAGGCGCACGAACGCAGCCTGAACATCGATTTCTTGCTGGGCTACTTGCGCCAGATCCTGCCGCGCAGGCCGGATTTGAAGATTGTGGTGACGTCGGCCACCATCGACGCACAGCGTTTTGCGGAGCATTTCAAGTCGAGCAAAGGACCGGCCCCCGTCATCATGGTGTCGGGCCGCATGTTCCCAGTGGAGCAGCGTTACCGGCCGTTTGAAGAGTCGCGTGAATACGACCTCAACAGTGCAATCGCCGACGGTGTGGACGAACTTTGGCGCGATGTGCACAACCAGGGCGATATTCTGGTCTTCCTGCCCGGTGAACGCGAGATCCGTGACGCAGCCGACCATTTGCGCAAACACCTCAGCCACCAACCCGTCATGCGCAATGCTGAAGTGCTGCCGCTGTTTGCCCGCCTGAGCCCGGCCGAGCAGGACCGCATTTTTGATGGCCACACGGGCCGGCGCGTGGTGCTAGCCACCAACGTGGCCGAGACTTCTTTGACCGTGCCCGGCATCCGCTACGTCATCGATGCCGGCACGGCCCGCGTCAAGCGTTACAGCTTTAGAAGCAAGGTGGAGCAGTTGCTGGTAGAGCCAATCAGCCAGTCTTCTGCCAACCAGCGCTCCGGCCGCTGCGGACGCGTTGCCAACGGTATCTGTATCCGCCTCTACGACGAGAAGGACTTCAACGGCCGTGAGCGATTTACCGACCCCGAAATTCTGCGGTCCTCGCTGGCGGGCGTCATCCTGCGCATGAAGTCGCTGCACCTGGGCATCGTCGAAGACTTTCCGTTTCTGGAACGGCCCAGTGGCCGCGCGATTGCCGATGGCTACCAACTGCTCAATGAATTGGGTGCGGTAGACGATGCGAATGAATTGACACCGCTAGGTACCGAACTGTCCCGCCTGCCGCTGGACCCACGCGTGGGCCGTATGTTGCTCGAAGCCCGGTCGCGTGAAGCGCTGGACGAAGCCCTGGTGATTGCCTCTGCCTTGAGCGTGCAGGACGTGCGCGACCGCCCCATGGAAGCGCAGCAACAGGCCGATGCAGCACACCAGAAGTTTGACGACGAAAAGAGTGAGTTCACCGGCTACCTGAAGCTATGGAAGTGGATCCACGACGCACGTGGCGGCCCGACCTCAGCGATACCGGGAGTTGGGGTGGCTGGGCGTTCTGCGCAGGTAAAGGAGGAGCCCGCAAAGCGGGCGGGGTCAACCAATGAAGGGGAGCAGAACGCCCGGGCGCCCCAACGCCCAGCGCGCTCCATTTCAACAGCCCACACCGCAACCCATAAACTGACGAACCGCCAATACGAACAGCTGCTGAGACAAAATTTCGTCAACATCCGCCGCGTCCGCGAGTGGAAAGACATCTATAGCCAACTCCACACCGTGGTTGCCGAGCACAAATGGCGACTCAATACCAAGCCTGCCAGCTACGAACAACTGCACATGTCCATGCTGTCCGGCCTGCTTGGCAATATCGGCTGCAAGCTGGAAGAAGGGCAAAACGGCGAATACCTGGGCGCGCGCAGCATCAAGTTTTTTGCCCACCCCGGCGCGCATCTGTCCAAGAAGCCGGGACGGTGGATCGTTGCATCCGAGTTGGTAGAGACAACGCGCCTGTTTGGCCGTGGCATTGCGAATATCGAACCCCAATGGCTGGAACAGGTGGGCGAACATTTGTTGAAGAAACAATTGCTCGACCCGCATTGGGAGAAAAAGGCGGCCGAGGTCGTGGCGCTGGAGCGTGCCACGCTGTACGGCATCGTCATCTACAACGGCCGGCGCACCAACTACAGCCGCGTCGACATGGCCGGTGCCCGCGAGATTTTCATCCGCCAGGCCCTTGTCGATGGCGAATGGGAAACACCTTTGCCATTCCTGGCAGCCAACCAGAAGTTGGTGCGCCAGGTGGAAGAGCTGGAGCACAAGGCCCGCCGTCAAGACGTGCTGGTGGACGACGAGCTGATCTACGCCTATTACGACCAGCAGCTTCCCGCCGACGTGTGCAGCGGCCATAGCTTTGAGCGCTGGTACCGCGAAGAAAGCAAGAAGCCGCAATACTGTGGAGGAGGTGGGGTGGGGGTGCGTTTTGCGCAGGTAAAGGAGGAGCCCGCGGAGCGGGCGGGGGACACGGAGCAAAACGTGCCCTCGCCCCACCGGGGTCCGAGTACCTTGCTGCGCCTGACCCGTGAAGAACTGATGCGCCATGAAGCGGCCGGCATCACCACCGCCTCCTTCCCCAAGACCATCCGCCTGGGCGGCGTGGACTGCGCTGCCACCTATCTGCACGAACCCGGAGACCCGCGCGACGGCCTGACCGTGACCGTGCCGCTGTTTGTGTTGAATCAGGTGAACGACGAGCGCTGTGAATGGCTGGTGCCTGGCATGCTGAAGGACAAGGTGCAGGCACTGCTGAAGACCCTGCACCAGCGCCCGCGCTCGCGCCTGGTGCCGCTGCCCGACACCGCCACCAAGTTTGCCGAGGTGCTGAATGCGCCCGAGCGTTTTGGCAGCGGCGCGCTGATCGACGCTGTATGCAAGCTGGTGCGCGAGGCCACATCGGTAGACGTGGCCCGGGCCGACATCAAGGCCGACATGCTGACGCCGCATTTCTTCATGAACTTCCGGGTTGTGGACGAACATGGCCGCCAACTGGGCCATGGGCGCAACCTGGGCGCGCTGAAGGCCGAGCTGGGTGCGCAGGCGCGCGGCGCGTTCCAGGCGCTGGCCGGACTCAAGCTGGCGCAGGCTGGTGGTGGCGCAGGCCCGACTCAGGCACCGAATGCAGCGCCAGGAGCCGTTTCCGGGCAATCGCTTAAGCAAAATGGGCCTCTAGCCCCCGCGAAAACTGAACAGTCTGCTATCAAATCAGGAGTAAATCAGGCAAACGCTCCACAGGGCAAACCCGGCCCGTCTGCCATCACAGAGCAGCGCCATACCGCCTGGACCTTTGGCGAACTGCCGGAGCTACTGGAAATCCGCAAAGGCGGGCAGACGCTGATTGGTTTCCCGGCGCTGATCGACCAGGGTGACGCTGTGACCATAGAGGTATTTGATGAACCTGAGGTCTCCGCTGCCAAACACCGCGCCGGCTTGCGCCGACTATTTGCGCTGCAGATCAAGGACGCGCTGAAGTACCTGGAGAAAAACATCCCCGACCTGCAGAAGATGGCTGTGGCCTACATGAACGTCGGCAAGGCCGAAAACGGCACAGGCGGCGGGACGGTCGAAGAACTGCGCGAGCAGATCATCGCCGTTGCGCTAGACCGCGCTTTCCTGCTGGACCCGCTGCCCACGGATGAGTTTGCTTTTAAACGCCGGGTGGAGGAGGGCAGGGGTCGGCTGACGCTGATCGCGACTGAAGTAGCACGCATGGCCGGCACGATTCTGCTGGAGCACGCTGCAGCGGCCCGCAAGATCAAGGACACCAAAACCGCACCGGATGCGGTGGCCGACTGCGCCCAGCAGATCAACCGCCTGGTGCCCAAGCGGTTTCTGCAAGCCGCCCCCTGGCCGCGCCTGCAGCACCTGGCCCGCTACCTGAAAGCCATCACCCTGCGGCTGGAAAAATACCGCGCCGACCCCGCCAGGGATGCGGCGCGCCTGGCCGAACTGCGTCCGCTGGAGCAACGCTACTGGCGTCTGGTCGCCGAACGCAAGGGCGCGGTGGACGAACGTATGCAGGAGTTCCGTTGGCTGATGGAAGAGTTGCGCGTCAGCTTTTTCGCGCAAGAGCTGCGTACACCACAACCGGTGAGTGTGAAACGCCTGGACAAAGCCTGGTCCCAAATGAATTCCTAGCGCAGACGGCACGCAGAGTCGCGCGCCTTTAGCACGCGTGTACGAAAGGTTACTGTGGATCGGCTCTTCCCCGCTGGAACATGGGTGCCACCATCGGCAAGCTCAGTACAAAGCGGCTGCCGTGCCCCGGTTCGCTGTGCACCTGTATACGTCCACCCAGGATGCCGGTGATGATGTTGTGGGTGATGTGCAGCCCAAGGCCCGAGCCACCGGTGCCAAACCGGGTGGTAAAGAATGGGTCAAACAGCCGCGTCAGGTTGGCCGGGGCAATGCCGTCGCCATGGTCTTGTACAGACAGTTCCATCCAACCCGGCGCCGCAAGTCTGGCGCTGACGTAGACGTCCCCCTTGTCGCGCCCCGCATAGCCGTGCACCATGGCGTTGCTCACCAGGTTCAGCAGCACGTCCGTCAACGGGCCGGCGTAGCTGTCCATCTCTATCGTGCCTTCCACGCTGCGGTGTATGGTCAAGCCAGGCCGGCCACACCGGGTTTCCAACCCTTGCATGCAGTCTGCTACCGAAAACTTGCAACGTTGCGCGCTGGATTGTTCCACCGCCACTTGTTTGAAGCTGGAAACCAGATTGGCGGCACGCTGCAGGCTGCGCACCAGCAGGTCGCCTGCGGTTGTGGCGTCGGCTATGAATGACTCCACCGCGCTGCGCGTCAGTCCCTTGGTGTAACTGTCCGCAAAGCTGTGGGCGCGGTCCGACAAGGTGGACGCAGCAACCAGGCTGTTGCCAATGGGGGTGTTGAGCTCATGGGCCACACCCGCCACCAAAGCGCCCAGTGCCGCCAGTTTGTCGCGGCGCACCAGCTCTTCTTGCGTGGCGTTGAGTTCGGCGGTGCGCGCGGCCACCAACTCTTCAAGGTGGAAGCGGTGGCGCTCCAGCTCACGTTCGCGTCGGGTGCGCTCGATGGCAATGCCGGCAATATGTGTGGCCACATCCATCAGGCCCAGTTCCTTGGGTCCTGGGCTGCGCACCTCCTTGTAATACATGGCAAAAGTGCCCAGAACCACGTCGCGGTTCAAATAGATGGGCTTGGACCAGCAGGCACGAAAGCCATGCGGCTCGACCAGGCCCTTGTACGGCGCCCACAGCGGGTCGTTCATCAGGTCGGTCACCACCACCGATTCCTTGCGGTACATGGCGGTACCACAGGAGCCCACCACCGGGCCGATGGGAAAGCCATCCAGCGCCGCCATGTAACTGGCCGGCATATTCGGCCCCGAGCCGGTGCGGATGTGGATGCCGTCTTCGTCCAGCAACAACACCGAGCAGTACAGCCCTTCAGACTGCGATTCGATCAGCAGCATCAGGCTGTCAAGCACATCCTTCAGCTCCACACCCTTGGCAATCAACTCCAGCACATGGCTCTGCCCCAGGCGCAGGGCTTCAGCTGCATTTCCGGCGTGCATCAATGGACCCTGTGGCCGCCTGGCAACTTGAAGACGCTGACCGAACGCGCCAGCGCGGCGCTTTGCTCTTCCAGGCTGTGGGCCACGGCGGCGGCCTCTTCGACCAAGGCAGCGTTTTGTTTGGTGACATCGTCCATCTGGGCCACGGTCTGGTTGATTTGTTCAATACCGGCGCGCTGTTCCTGGCTGGCACCGGTGATGTCGGCCATGATGTCGGTCACGCGTTGGACCGACGTGCCTATCTCCTGCATGGTGGCGCCCGCCTCATGCACCAGGCGCGATCCGTCTTGCACCCGTTCGGTGGAGCTGGTGATCAGGCCCTTGATTTCCTTGGCGGCGGAAGCCGAGCGTTGTGCCAGGCTGCGCACTTCGGCCGCCACCACGGCAAAACCACGCCCCTGGTCGCCGGCTCTGGCGGCCTCTACCGCCGCGTTCAGTGCGAGGATATTGGTCTGGAAGGCAATGCCGTCAATAACACCAATGATGTCGGCGATCTTGTTGGAGGATTCGGTGATCTTGTCCATGGTGGATACCACCTGCGACACCACAGCGCCCCCGCGGCCGGCGATTTTTGAGGTGTCCAGCACCAATTGGTTGGCCTGGTTGGCGTTGTCGGCGTTTTTGCGCACGGTGCTGGTCAGCTCCTGCATATTCGACGAGGCCTGGGCCAGGGAGTTGGATTGTGATTCGGTGCGCAGTGACAAATCCTGGTTGCCGGCCGCCACTTCTTTGGTGGCGGTGGCAATGGCGTAGGCACCGCTGCGCACCTCACCCACGATGCGCGCCAGGCTGTCGTTCATATCGTCCAGCGCCTGGCACAGTTGGCCGATCTCGTCGCGCGAGCGTATGGTCACATGGGCCGTCAGGTCGCCGGCCGTCACACATTTGGCAAAGGCCAGGGCCTCGTTCAACGGCTCCAGCGTGCTGCGCCGCAGTAACCAGAAGATAGCCACCACCGCCAGCATGCCGGCAATACATTCGGCCAGCACCAGGTTTTTGATAAAGGCCACGGCCTCGGACACCAGCACGACGAACTTGGCCGAGTTGTCGAAGATGACCACCATCTCGGGGCGCACACCCACGGCAAATTCCTGGCTGATTCCGGTACCGGGAGCCACAACCAACGCCGCCCGCAACTTCTGGTGGTCTTTGATGTCTTTGGCCGGCAGGTCGAAGATGTCGCTGAAGCCCATCAGCCTGAAGATCAGTTGCTCGATGTAGAAAACTTCGGTGTCGGCACGGCCGGCCAGCACCACGTTTTCGTCTATGGCCTTGAGCACATCATCCCGGCGCACGGTTTCTGCAGCCTTGCCACCCTGTTCGGCCAGTTTGAATGCCATGTCTATGCGCATCACGTTTTCCAGGTGGTTGCGTTCCAGGTAGTGGAAGAGGGCACCCTTGCCCATCAAACGCAGACCCCACAGGGTGTTGAGTGACACCAGAATGACCACGACCAGACCGATCATGAACTTCTTTTTGAGGGTGAGGTCCTGCATAGTGCGTCGCTCCGTAGGCTCTTGGTATGGACCCGAAAATAGGCCTAGCCGCTCCGTCTGTCAAGGGTGGGCACCCAGGGGCCGCCCACCCCGGTCTCATTTGGCTTCGAAGAAGACGTAGTCGCTGGTGTAGCCCTCTTTCACACGCTTGCCAGCATCGGCCGCTTCCACACAGCCCTTGGCCGGTGCAGCGCCACCTTCGGTGTTGAGCCGCTGCACACTGGTTACACGGGCCATCTTTCCGGCACTGCCGTCGGATTTGGCACTGAGCAACAGCAAGGGAATGTCGTGAGGCCGGGCGCCATTGGCGCGCGCCTTGACTGCACCCACCGTCCGGCTGCCATCTTGCGCCGCCCAAAACGGACCGGCACCATGTGTGCCAACCTTCTCGTCCTTCTGGTTGTACAGGTCTGCCTCTGGCGCAACAAAGACCCAGTTCCACCCACCTTTTTCTGCAGCCTTGCATTCGTAGATTTGCGAACCAATGGCGTGCCAAGTGAAGGCGGCGCGTTCGGTGGCAGCAGGCGTCAGTGTTGTAGGCGCCGTCGGGGTAGCAACGGCCGGTGGTGCAGACGGTGCCGATGCGCAGGCGCCCAGCAGAGTGGCCAAGAAGGCTGACAGTAAGATGCGTGAGCCCAATATGGAGAAGGGAGTGAACGGTGTCATGGAGCGGTTCCTGTAGAAGTTGAGGTTGATGCTGGTTCGCAATCAGTCGCTTGGTTTGGGTTGCGCCGAAACTGCTACTGATAAACGACAGGCGCCGCGCTTTGGATGCAAGGGCGCGAAGATTGGCAGCAAAAAAATATCTGCGTGATGCTGCATCCGATCCTGGATTTACACCGTTTATCCTGGGTGCGGTCTTGCAGTGCAGTCAGCGCGAAACTCTTTTCTAAGGAATCCAACCATGCGCACTATGACGCTTCGCAGTTTTCGCTCAGGCGCTCTGTTTTTCGTAGCGCTTGTATCAATTTTCACGGGGGCTAGAGCCGCAAATGTCTCGGTGACTGTAGTTGACAAGGACAACAAGCCAGTGCCCGGTGCAGTGGTAGTGGTGCTGGTGGATGGCAAACCCGCTGCGCCGGTGCCGCGCCTGCCCCAGCAGGCAACGATCTACCAGGAAAAAATGCGGTTTGTGCCCGCCATCAGCATCGTGGCGCGGGGTGCCAAGGTGCAGTTTGTCAACCATGATGGCTGGGAGCATCATGTGCGCGGCTCCGCTGCAGGCAGTGCCAACTTCAACGCGGCCAGCGGCGAAGGTTTTGAGCTGCGTCTGGACGGCAAGCCCACCGACAAAAAGGCCCATTCCGCTGAGGTGGCCTTTGACAAGGCGGGCGCTGTGCTGTTGGGCTGCCACATCCACGCCTCCATGAGTGGCCACATCTACGTCAGCGATTCGCCTTGGGCCATGCTGACCAATACCGATGGAATTGCGGTGCTGGAGCAACTGCCAGAGGGCCCGGTGCAGATCAGGGTCTGGCATCCCGACCAACTGGTCGATATCCCACCGCAGATGCTCACTTTAGGTGCGTCTCTGGCCAAATTGAGCATGCAATTGGGCGTGGTGCCACGGCGTCGGCGCAGCTAGGGCTCTATTAGCGAAACTACAGAGGTATTAGACCGACGCATGGATCGGACTAAATTGTCATAGCAGTGTGGTACCGCGGAAACAAGCACCCCCACGGTGGGGCGCCCACCCCTAGAATTTCCAGCTTGTCCCCATCCACACAATATCAAAAGGTGAGCTATGACAGTTTTGCGCAAAGCATTTACCCTTGGACTTTATGGCGCGGCGGCAGTCGCCACGTTGACCCCGGTCTCGTTTGCGGTCGCCCAGACCACGGGCGCAGTGGCGGCCCCGGCGCTGGAGGGCGTCACCATTGTCGGTTCACGCCGGGCCAACGCCTCGGCGACCGACACGCCCGTGCCGATTGACTTCATCCCGCTGTCCAAAACGTCCGAGCAGGGCGGCCAGTTTGACCTGTCTCAATCGCTGCAATACCTGTCACCCTCGTTCAACTCCACCCGCCAGACCGGTGCCGACGGTGCCGATTTGATCGACTCCGCAGCCCTGCGCGGCCTGGGCTCGGACCAGACACTCGTGTTGGTCAACGGCAAACGCCGCCACACCACGGCCCTGGTCAATCTGTTTGGTGCCCGCAACCGCGGCAACACCGGCACCGACCTGAACGCCATCCCCACACTGGCCATCGACAACGTGCAGATCCTGCGCGACGGCGCCGCCGCCCAATACGGTTCGGACGCTATTGCTGGCGTGATGAACATCTCGCTGAAGAAGAGCAAGGGCTGCGAAGCCATTCTGGGCTACAGCCAGTACTCGGTGGGCGACGGTAAAAACTACCTGCCATCGGCCTACTGCGGTTTTGGCATTGGTGAGAACGGCGTGCTGGGCATTACCGCCGAGTATTCGGACCGGGGCCGCTCCAATCGTGCCGAGCCAGACAACCCCCGCATCATTGGTGATACCCAATCCAAAAACGCCACGCTGTTCCTGAATGGTGAACTGCCCACCAGCGGTACCGGCAAGCTGTATTTCACACTGGGTGCGCAAAACCGCGACGCATCGTCTGCCGCATTTGCGCGTGGCGGTGTGGGCTCGGACGACATCCCGAGCCGCAACTCTGCCGCCATGTACCCCGGCGGTTTTGTGCCTTTCATCAATGGGGACATCACCGACCGCACGGCCATCGTTGGCCACAAATGGCAGATCGGCGAGTGGACGGCCGACCTGTCCCAGACCTACGGCTCCAACGAGATGCGTTACCGCATTTCCAACACCATCAACGCCTCCATCGCCAACCAGGACCTGCTGGGCGGCGGTGCAGGCCGTAGCGCCAGCGTGTTCCAGGCCGGTGGATTTTTGTTCTCGCAGGCCACCACCAACATCGACTTCAGCAAGTTTTTTGACGGCTTCCTGGGTGGTTCCAACATAGCCTTTGGTGCCGAATACCGCCGTGAAAACTACCAAATCTACGCAGGCGAGGCCGGCTCGTATGTCGACGCCGACGGCGTAGGTTTTGGCGGCAATGCCGGCAGCCAGGGTTTCCCTGGCTTCCAGCCCGCAGATGCCACCAACCGCAACCGTGACAGCACGGCCCTGTATGCCGATATCGAAACCGACGTGACCGACCGTTTCAAGGTGCAGGCCGCTGTGCGGGCCGAGCAGTACAGCGACTTTGGCAACACCACGACCGGCAAACTGGCGGCAAGCTTCAAAGCCTCGGACCAGTTGTTGTTCCGCAGCTCGGTCAGCTCGGGCTTTCGCGCACCGTCTTTGCAACAGGTCTACTTCTCGTCCACCTTCACCGACTTCATCAGCGGCCAGGCACAAGACGTGGTGTTGGCACCCAATGGCGGCACCATTGCCAATGCAGCGGGTATCCCCAAGCTCAAGGAAGAAAACTCCAAGAACTTCACGCTGGGCTTTACGCTGAAGCCCAGCAACACCACATCGGTCACGGCCGACGTGTACCAGATCGACATCACCGACCGCATCGGCTTGTCGGGCCGGTTTGATGCCGACAACTTCCCAGCCCTGGGCGCCACACTGGCTTCTCTGGGCGTGGGTCAAGCCCAGTTTTTTGTCAATTCGATTGACACCAAGACCAAGGGTCTGGATCTGACGGTGTCCAACAAGGCGGACCTCGGCGGCGGCAAGCTGAACACCTTCCTGGCACTGAACCTGAGCCAGACCGAGTTGGTCAGCGTGCACGCACCGGCTTCGCTCAAGGGTTATGAGTCGGTGTTGCTGTCGGAGCGTGAGCGCCTGTTCATCGAACAGGGCGGCCCACGCACCAAGGCAACCCTGGGCTTTGACTACAGCCAGGGCCAGTGGGAAACCAACCTGAAGATCATCCACTTCGGCAGCCAGACACTGGGCACCTTCTCGGGCACTGAAAACGGCGTGCCCAATGCCTACTACGAGCCCAAGACATCGGCCGACCTGGCGTTTACCTACAGCATTGACAAAAACACCAAGCTGACCTTTGGCGGTAACAACATCTTCAACGTCAAGCCCACCAAGCAGGACGCGAACGAAACCGACAACGGCTTCATTTATGACAGCGTGCAATTTGGATTGAACGGGGCGTCTTACTTCGCCAAGTTCTGGAAGCGCTTCTGATACTAGGACGCTATCGTTCTTGTAACAAAATAGTGATTATCGACGGGGGCTAGAGGCTCGTTTTTCTAAACGATCTCTCTTGAGACAGAAACCACCGAGATTCTCTGTCAGCCGACAAGGCTGTGGAGGACCTGGGTGGTTTTCCCTTTTGGGGCAGCGCTAACTGCCGGGACCATGCGTTGGATACAATTCCGCTGGCTGTTTATACAGTATTCTATAGCCTGCACCAGCCTGAATACGCCATGCCCCGTACCACCGTCATCAACAACATCACGCTCGGCCGCATCCATGCACGGCGCTTGCGCGATGTGTACCGCTCGGCAGGCTGGCCCTGCCTGGATAGTGTGGAGGTGGAGCTGCTGGCAGCGGGCCTGCTGGAGCGCGCGGCGGAGCCCAGTGGGCACGACAAGGTACGCCTCACAGACGCAGGCATCAGCTTTTTGGCCGAGGCCTTTCACACCAACCGCCAAGCACGCTCAGCGCATGAAGTGCTGGTCGACCACGTGGCGCAGCAGATGCTGCGGGATGGGCGCATCGTCTGGACGGACCTGAGCATCCGGGCACGGCTACCCTCGGAGCCTGATGAACGGACGCGCTGGAAAATTTGCATGCCCGACGTGTTCTCCATCCGCAACACCACGGTGGCGGGCTACCTGGAGCCGGTTGTGCATGAGATCAAGGTCAGCCGGGCCGACTTGCTGGGTGACCTTAAATCCAAAGACAAACGCGACAGTTACCTGGATGCCGGCGGCCAGTGCTGGTATGTGCTGGGTTGCAACAGCAAAGGCCAACCGATAGCGCAGGCGGATGAAATCCCGCTGGAATGCGGTGTGATGGTGCTGCAAAACGGGCGGCTGGAGGTGCTGCGCAATGCGCCCAAACGTGCAGTAGCGGATCTGCCGTTTGCGTTGTGGATGGTGCTGGCAAAGGCTACCCCCCTGCGCGCCCATGTTGACCTGGGCACGGACGGGCCCGACCAGTCCATGCTGCTGGAGCAAGCGTTCGACCCCCCCCGCGATCCTGTGGCATGAAGAAGGACGCAGGCTACAGTGTCTCGGTACGCAACCTGTGCGAGTTTGCGGCCAAGCTGGGGGACCTGGATTTGCGCTTTACGCCGTCTCCCACGGCCCAGCAGGGTAGGGAAGGGCATCAGTTGGTGGCCAGCCGCCGGCCGCCCGGGCACGAGGCGGAGGTAACGCTCTCAGGCATCTACACTGACACCGCCGATGTGGACGCAGAAACCCCCTTGCGTATCAGCGGCCGTGCAGATGGTTACGACCCCGCCACCAATGTGCTGGAAGAGGTCAAGACCTTCCGCGGCGCTCTCTCGGCAATAGCCCCCAACCACCGCGCCCTGCACTGGGCCCAGCTCAAGGTCTATGGCTGGTTGATGTGCCAGAGCCGCGCGCTGCCCCACATCACGCTGAGCCTGGTCTATTTTGATGTGGTGGACCAGACCGAACACCCCATTAACGAAGACTGGTCGGCCACTGATCTGCAGGCGTTTTTTGATACCTTGTGTGCCCGATTCATGGCCTGGGCGCAGAGTGAGTTGGCGCACCGGCTCAGCCGGGACGTAGCGCTGCAGGCGCTGGATTTTCCGCAGTTGCCCTTCAGACCCGGCCAGCGCGACTTGGCGGCGGGCGTGTACAAGGCCTGCGTGCAGTCCCGCACCCTGCTGGCGCAGGCGCCCACCGGTATTGGCAAGACCATAGGCACCGTCTTCCCCGCGCTGCGCGCCATGCCGGAGCGCGGCATCGACAAGCTGTTTTTCCTGACCGCCAAAACACCGGGGCGCGGCGTGGCGTTGGAGGCCTTGCACACCGTGCGCGGCGCGCACAGCGGCCTCTCGCTGCGGGTGCTGGAGCTGGTGGCCAAGGACAAATCCTGCGAACACAAAGACAAAGCCTGCCACGGCCAGTCCTGCCCGCTGGCCCAGGGTTTTTATGACCGCCTGCCCCAGGCCCGGCGCGCCGCCGCGCAACGTGGCTGGCTGGACCAGCAGGGCCTGCGCACGGTTGCGCTGGAGCACGCGGTCTGCCCCTATTACCTGGGCCAGGAGATGGTGCGCTGGGCGGATGTGGTGGTGGGTGACTACAACTATTACTTTGACCGCAGCGCCATGCTCTACGGCCTGACCCAGCTCAACACCTGGCGCATCAGCGTGCTGGTGGACGAAGCACACAACCTTTACAGCCGCGCCTGCAGCATGTACAGCGCAGACCTGACACGTGCGGAGACCGCAGCCGTGCGCCCCGAGCTGCCGGGCGTGCTGCGCAGCCCTGCGGACGAGGTGCTGAACCAATGGGATCTGCTGGTGATGGAAGCCCAGCGCAGCGAACCGGTGCAACCCTGGAGCCTGCTCAAAGAGGTGCCCGATGCCTGGCTGCGCAGCCTGCAACGCTTTAACAGCGTGGTGGGCGAATACCTGAACGACCACGCTGCCGAGGCGCAGGGTGCCTGGCTGTCGTTCTTTTTCAAGACGCTGGCTTTCGCCACGCTGGCAGAGGAGTTTGGCGAGCATTCGCTGTGCGAGTTGAGCCTGGCCACATCCGGCGACACGCTGGAAGAGAACGACGCTGCCAGCCTGACCCTGCGCAACGTCGTGCCTGCCCACTTCGTCCGTCCGCGCGTGGAGGCGGCCGACTCCATGGTGTTGTTCTCCGCCACGCTGAATCCGGCCGACTACTACATCAATCTGTTGGGCCTGGCGGACACTACGCAGACCGTGGACATCCCGTGCCCCTTTGACCCGGCGCAACTGGCCGTCAGCATCCACAGCCTGTCCACTCGGCTTGACGACCGTCCGCTGACGCTAGATGCGCTGATCGATGTGGTGGCCGCGCAGTACGTGCAGCAGCGCGGCAACTACCTGGCATTTTTCAGCAGTTTTGACTACCTGGAGCAGGCCCAGGCGCGGCTACAAGCGCGGCACCCGGATGTGCCGGTATGGGCCCAGCAGCGCCAGATGAACGAGGCGGCCCGCCATGCCTTTTTGCGGCAGTTTGATGCCCAGGGCCAGGGCATTGGTTTTGCGGTGCTGGGCGGTGTGTTTGGCGAGGGGGTGGACCTGCCGGGCAAACGGCTCATAGGTGCCTTCATCGCCACGCTGGGGTTGCCGCAGTTTGATGCGGTTAACCACGCCATTTGTGAACGCATGCAGGCCCTATTCGGCCGAGGCCATGACTACACCTATTTGTACCCCGGCATACAAAAGGTGGTGCAGGCGGCCGGGCGGGTGATACGCACTCAGACGGATACCGGCGCCGTGCTGTTGCTGGACGAACGCTACCGGGAGCACCGCTACCGCCGTCTGCTGCCGGGTTGGTGGAATATTGCTATTCTTTAGATAGCAATATAATCATATCCGACGGGTGCTATAGGCCAATTTGGCTTAAATGGCCTTGAGCCGATCCAGTGCGGCATGCAGCGTGGCGTCTTGTTTCGCAAAGCAGAAACGCACCACCCGCTGATCGAACCCATTGCCGTAGAAGGCTGACAGCGGAATCGTGGCCACACCGATCTCGGTCGTCAACCACTTGCAGAAATCCGCCTCGCCCAAATCGCTGACCTGCGAGATATCCACACACTGGAAGTAGCTACCCTCACTCGGCAACAGGCGCAGGCGCGTGCCGGCCAACCCTGCGCGGAACAGATCGCGCTTGCGCTGGTAGAAGGCTGGCAGATCCAGATACGGCGCCGGGTTGGCCATGTAGGCGGCCAAGCCATATTGCACCGGCGTGTTGACGGTAAACACATTGAACTGGTGCACCTTGCGGAACTCTGCCATCAGCGATGCCGGTGCGGCCACGTAGCCGACTTTCCAGCCAGTCACGTGGTAGGTCTTGCCAAAACTCGAGACGATAAAAGCGCGCTCGGCCAAGCCCGGATACCGCGCCGCGCTTTCGTGTGGCGCGCCGTCGAAAACCATGTGTTCATACACCTCATCGCTGATCAGCAGCACGTTGGTCGGGGCTAGGATTTCTTCCAGGCGCAGCATGTCCGTCCGCGTCCACACGGTGGCGCTGGGGTTGTGCGGGCTGTTGACGAGGATGGCGCGGGTCTTGGGCGTAATGGCAGCGGCAATGGCGTCAAAGTTGGGGCGGAAGGTGCCAGGCGTCAACGGCACACGCACGGCCGTGCCGCCGGCCAGTTCGATATTGGGCACATAACTGTCGTAGCAGGGCTCCAGCACGATGACTTCGTCACCCGGGTGGACGATGGCCAAAATGGCGGTGATGATGGCCTGCGTGGCGCCGGCTGTTATGGTGATTTCGTCCGCAGCCCCGTAGGAATGGCCATACAGTGCTTCTATTTTGCTAGCAATCGCATCGCGAAACAGCGGAATGCCAGGCATCGGTGGGTACTGGTTGTGGCCGGCCTGCATGGCCTGCGTCACATGGTCCACCAGGGCCGGGTCGCACGCGAAGTCCGGAAAACCCTGACCCAAGTTGACGGCCTTGTGCTGGGCGGCCAGCGCCGACATGACGCTGAAAATGGTGGTGCCAACCGACGGCAGTCTGGAAGTAAGGGAGGGTGTCATCAGTAATCGTAGTTTTCAACATGCCCATCCATCGCGCGGGCAATCAGCTTGCGGTCCAGGCGGTCGCTGAGCAGCTCGGCAAAGGTGAACACAAAGTTGCGCAAATAGGCACTGCGCTTGAAGGCAACACGTGCCACATTCTGGCCAAACAGGCTACCGGCGGGGCGCACTACCAGACCGCTCTTGCCACCGTCTTCGACCACGTCACGCACAGCCATCTCGGCAGCAATACCCACGCCCAAGCCCAGGCGCACATAGGTCTTGATCACGTCCGAGTCAATCGCTTCCAACGCAATACGCGGCGTCAGCTTGCGGGTGGCAAAGGCCTGGTCGATCTTGGTGCGGCCGGTGAAAGATGGGTGGTAGGTGATCAGCGGCTCCAGCGCTACGTCTTCCAGCGTGATGCGTTCCTTGCGCGCCAGCGGATGGTCGGTGGGCAGCACCAGCATGTGTTGCCACTCATAACAGGGCAGGGTGACCAGCTCGCTGTAGTCGGCCAGCGACTCCGTGGCAATACCGATCTCGGCAATCTCGTCGATCAACATGCGGGCCACCTGGTCGGGCGAGCCCTGGTGCAGGCTGATGTTGACCTTGGGGTAGGCGGTGCGCAGGGCTGCCACTTTTTCGGGCAGCACATAACGGGCCTGGGTGTGGGTGGTGGCGATGGACAGGGTGCCACTGTCTTCGGCGCTGTACTGCTCACCAATACGTTTGAGGTTGCCCACTTCGCGCAAGATCAGGTCAATGCTTTTGAGCACATGTTGGCCCGGCTCGGTCACACGCTTAAGGCGTTTGCCATGGCGGGCGAAGATTTCTATGCCCAGTTCTTCTTCCAACTCGATGATGGCTTTGGAAACACCCGGCTGCGAGGTGTGCAGGGCTTTGGCGGCTTCCGTCAGGTTGAGGTTGCGGCGTACGGCTTCCTGGACAAAACGGAACTGGTGCAGGTTCATATCAAATCTCTACTAAAGAAGAGATTCATTATGCCGGACCAACTACCCGACTTAGCGCTGTCTACAGCCCGTCCAGCGCAATTTGCGCCATCAACTGCACCAGCCGTGGGTCTTCGCCCACAGCCGACTTGAGGGTGAAATGGGTATGTGGATGACTGGCCCGTAGCTCTGCCACCAGCTGGGGTAGGTCTTCACGCGCATGTTTGCCCACGCCCAGGAACATGGGCAGTATGGTGATGGCCTTTACGCCTTGCTGCACAAGGGTGTCAGTTGCGGTGGCCAAGTCGGGTGTACTGAGCTCCAGATAAGCGCAGACCACCGGCGTTTGGGGCGCCAGGGCTGCGATATGCGTCGCAACTGCCTCTATGGGCTTGTGCCACAACGGGTCGCGCGAGCCATGGGCGAAAAGGACAATGCCGCGGTCGATTATGGGGGCGGTGGAGCTTGTCATCGTCGTATCACCAGCCAGGAAAATGCCGTCAAGGAAACAATGGAATAAATCAGCCCCGGCAGCGCAGCGGTTATCCACGGCCACCAGCCGCGCAGTGCACCCAGATCACCCAGCACGTTGTTGAGCAGCACAAAACTGATGCCGGCCATCACGCCACCAAACACATAGGTCGCCACACTGCCCGAGCGAAAGTGAAAGTAGGCAAAGGGCAGGGCCAGAACCACCATGACTAGGCAGCTCAACGGGTAAAACACCTTCTTCCAAAACTGTATCTCGTATTTTTGTGCGGCCTGGCCATTGGCGTCCAGATGGCGCATGTACTGGAACAGGTCGATGGTGCCCATACGTTCCGGGCGCAGCACAGCCGTGGCCACCATCTCAGCGCTGATCTGGGTGCGCCAGCGGAAAGTGTCCACCACACTGCGGTTGACTTTGGAGGCACTGGCATCGGCGGTGGTGAACTCGGTGTGGTCTGCCTTTCCCAGCAGCCAGGATTCATCCTTGCCAAAGTGTGCGGTTGGCCCCTCTGTCGTGGAAATCAGGATGCCCTGGTTGTCAAATTCAAAAATGCGAACGTCGCGCATGCTGCCATCCGGCGCCAACGCGCCCACATTGACGGCATAGTGGCTGTAGGCTTGGCGCTCCTTGAGCCAGGCTCCGGTCTTGCCAACGGTGACCTTGCCCTGGTAGCGTGATTTCAGCAACTGCGCCGACTTGTCTGCCATGGGCGCCAGATAGTCCCCTACTGCAAAAGTGACCACCACAAAGCCCAGGCCCAAAACCAGTAACGCACGCAAGGCCAACCAAGGCCCCAGCCCGCTGGTGCGCAGTATCGTAAATTCGGAGCTTTGCGCCAGCCGCGCCATCACAAAAATGGTGCCTATCAGCACGGTGATGGGCAACAACTCGTACAAGTGGCTGGGCAGCAGCAGTGCCACATAGATCAGTGCTTGGGCGACGGTGTAGCCGGTTTTGCTGTGTTTGCCGACCGCCTGCAGTTCTTCCACAAAGTCAAAGAAGTAAAACAGCGCAACAAAGCCGAGGGTGACCAGGATGACGGCCAGTATCACTTCGCCGTAGAGTAGTCTGCGTACGGTTTTCATGGCGCACCCTTAGCAGCACACTGCTTGCGCCGGGCCGTGCCCGGCAGTTGGAAGACCCAGTTGTTGTGGCGCTTAGCGAGCCACAACACCGCCAGAGCCAATGCGCCACCGTGCAGCGCCAGCAAATACACGCCGAAATGCACCTGGCCGGTTTCTATCCAGCTTTTGCCCAGTATCAGCAGGTTGAAATAGACGATAAAGGCGCCAAAGGCAAAACCCAGGTTGGCGGTGCGTCCCACGCGCGGGTTGACGCCCGCCGCGGCCAGCCCAATAACAACGAAGTTGATCGCGGCCAGCGCCAGACCCGCCCGCCACGACAGCTCTGCCAGATGGGCCTTGTTGGGTTCACCCAGCAACTCCACAGTGCCCTTGGCGCCCGATGGCACAAAGCTGCGCGCGGATTGGTCGGGGGCGTCAATCTGCACCCCGTAGGTGGAGAAGGCGGCCACCGTCAGGTCGGGTTTGCCGGCCACCTTTTCCAGGCGCTGGCCATTCTCCAGCACCAGAAATTTCTCTCCATTAATTTCCTGCAGTCGCCAGCTGCGGGCGGAGGTGATGGTTTCCTTGTTGTCCTTGTGGGTGGCAATGAATACATTGCTGCCGGCCTGCGTGCTGCTGGCATCTTTTTCGATGAAGAAAACCCGGTCGCCATTGGCGGACTCCTGAAACTGGCCCGGCTCCATGCGGGCGATGTCGCCACGCTTGTCATAACGGTCGCGCATGTCTTCAATACGGCTCAAGGCCCAAGGCAAGATCAAAAACGCCAGCGCCGCAATGACGACCAGGATGGGCCAGGCAAAACGAAACAGGGGGCCTATCAGCGAGGTCAAACCGCGCCCGCTGCCAAACCAGATGACCATTTCGCTGTCGCGGAACATACGCGTCAGCACACTGAGCACCGCAATAAACAGGCACAGCGACAGGATGGTCGGCATGTTGGACAGCACCGTGTAGCCCATGATAATCATCACATCCGACGGGTTGAACACCCCGCGTCCGGCTTCACCCAGCGTGCGAATCAGCGTCATGGTCATCACCACCGTGATCAGCACAACCAGGGTTGCGCCGAAACTGCGCGCGAGTTCTTTGCGTATGGAGGAATGGAATAACATGGCGGCAAAGGAAAACCCGAATTATGAACTTTGAACTGAAAGCTACCGGCCTCGCAGGGGTCTCTACCGAGAAATGTGATGCGCTGATCGTCCTGGTACCCCAGGATTTCAAGGCTGCCAAGGACGATTTGTCCACCTTGATAGCGCAAACCCTGAAGGCCGGTGATCTGGATACAAAACCTGGCAAATTGCTGTGCCTGTACCGACCTGTGCAGGCGAACGCGACCCGTGTGGTGTTGGCAGGCATTGGTGCCGGGTCAGCGCGCGACGTGCGTACTGCGGTGTTGTCGGCCGTGGCCGCGGCCAAATCCCCGTCGTTGAAGAAGCTGCTGGTGTGTTTTGCAGCACCTGCCCGTGAAGATGCCGTGCGTGCCGTGGTCACTGCGGTGGCCGACGCAAGCTACACCTACACCACCACCAAATCCAAGCCTGAAGGCCGCACCCTGTCCAAGGTGCTGGTGACAGCGACCAATGCAACCGAAGTACAGGCCAGTTTTGACCGTGCCGCGGGCATCGTCACAGGGGCCGAGCTGACCAAGGAATGGGCCAACCGGCCTGCTAACCACGCCACTCCCACACTGCTGGCGCAAGCTGCACAAGAGCTGGCTCAGTTTCCCAAAATCAGCTGCGAAGTGCTGGGCCCCAAGGAAGTGGCCAAGCTGGGCATGGGCGCCTTTATGGCCGTGGCACAAGGCTCGGACCAGCCACTGCGTTTCGTGGTCCTGAAGTACAACGGCGCGGCCAAGACCAAGGCCCCGACCGTACTGGTGGGCAAGGGCATTACCTTTGACTGTGGCGGCATCTCCATCAAGCCCGCGGCGGAGATGGATGAGATGAAGTTCGACATGTCCGGCGCCGCAAGCGTGCTGGGCGTATTCCGTTCTCTGGCCGCACTGAAGCCGGCCATCAATGTGGTGGGACTGATTGCCGCCTGCGAAAACCTGGTCAGCGGCAGTGCCGTGAAGCCAGGTGATGTGGTCACCAGCATGAGCGGGCAAACCATTGAGATCCTGAACACCGACGCCGAAGGCCGCCTGGTTTTGTGTGACGCACTGACCTATGCCGAGCGCTTCAAGCCTGCGGCCGTGGTCGACATTGCCACCCTGACCGGTGCCTGTGTGATCGCCTTGGGCGGCGTGCGCAGCGGCTTGTTTGCGGCGAATGAAGAGCTGGGCAATGCATTGTTTGCCGCGGGTGAAGCCGCGCAAGACGGATGCTGGAGAATGCCGCTGGACGAAGAATATGCCGAAGGCCTGAAGACCAATTTCGCGGATGTCGCCAACTTGGGCGGCCGGGCCGGTGGTGCCATTGCGGCGGCCAAGTTCCTGCAGCGTTTTGCCGAAAAATTTCCGTGGGCACACCTGGATATCGCCGGCACCGCCTGGAAAAGCGGTGCTGCAAAGTGCGCAACCGGGCGACCCGTGGGCCTGTTGATCGAATACCTGATGGACCAGGCACAGGGCAAGTGACCGAACTAGCCTTTCACTTCGGTGCGCCTGACAAGTTGGCTTACACCTGCCGTTTGTTGCGCAAGGCCGTCGGTAGCGGCGCGCAGGTCGTGTTGGTGGCCGATGCCGAAACTCTTTCACAGATAGATGCAGACCTGTGGGCGCTGTCGCCCACCGAATTTGTGCCGCATGTTGTGGTTTCTGCCGACGGACCAGGTTACAGCCGCTCGCCACTGGTACTGGTTAGCGACCCTGCACAGGTACCCCAGCAAACTGGTGTGCTGGTCAATCTGACCGATGCCGTCCCAGAAGGCTTTGAGCGTTTCGCCCGGGTGATTGAAGTGGTGAGTACCGACGCCGGGGATCGCGACCTGGCGCGCCAGCGCTGGCGGCACTACACCGAGCGTGGCTACACCATTACACAGCACGATTTAACGTCGAAACGTGTGGACTGATGCCTGCGAACAAGCCCGTTCCGCGCTTTGTTCCCACACTGACCGAGGTTGTCCACCCCGGGCTGGCACCAACCCCGCCGGTTATCGACCTCGAGCAACTTGTGCAACAGGCGCTGCAATTGGCCAAGCCCCGGCTGGAGCAGCAGCTACGTGCCTCGCTGCAAGCCTTTGTCGAACAACAGCTGCGCGCAGCCGCACCGCGCATGCAACACGAACTGGAAGAGGCCATCAAAGTAGCTGTGTCGAAGTCCCTGGAGGGAGTGACTCGGTCGAAGGACTGAATTTTTTTACCGTTTCGCACAGCAGTGTCCGCAAATGGTCGGAAAGCCGACTTATAATCGAAGGCTCTGGAGCGGTGGATGAGCGGTTTAAGTCACACGCCTGGAAAGCGTGCGAGGGGTAAAACCCTCCGCGGGTTCGAATCCCGCCTGCTCCGCCAGAAAATGAATAGCCCCGTAGCGCATTGCGTTACGGGGCTTTTTCTATGGCGGTCGTGGTTATTTGGGCAGTTGTGTCATCTTCATGGCAGAACCAATCAGGGTCGCCACTTCAGCCATATGACTGGGAACGATCAGGGTAGTGGTGGCGTCCGCTGCGACCTTGGAGTAGGCATTCACGGCCTGCTCCGCTACTTTGAGCTGGACCGCTTGCTCACCACCGGGTTGGCGTATCGCAGCTGCAACGCGCTCAATCGCCTGGGCATTGGCTTCGGCCACAGCCAAAATGGCGGCGGCCTGGCCTTGTGCATTATTGATGGCGGCCTGCTTTTCACCCTCTGAGCGGGCAATAAAAGCCTCGCGCTCACCGGTAGCGATATTGATCTGCTCCTGGCGACGCCCCTCGGACGCTGCGATCAACGCTCGTTTCTCGCGTTCGGCTGTGATCTGCTGCTGCATCGCGTGAAGAATTTCCTTGGGTGGAGTCAGGTCCTTGATTTCGTAGCGCAGCACCTTCACACCCCAGTTCAGCGCCGCCTCGTCGATGGCTTGCACCACCTGGGCGTTGATGATGTCGCGCTCTTCAAAGGTTTTGTCCAGTTCCAGCTTGCCGATGACTGATCGCAGCGACGTCTGCGCCAGTTGGGAAATAGCGACCACGTAGTTGCTGGATCCATAACTGGCCCGCATGGCGTCGGTCACCTGGAAGTACAAAATGCCATCCACTTGCAGCTGGGTGTTGTCACGTGTGATGCACACTTGGCTTGGAATGTCGAGTGGCACCTCCTTCAGCAAATGTTTGTAGGCTACGCGATCAATAAAGGGCATCAGAAAACTCAGGCCAGGCGTCAGCGTGCCGTTGTATTTGCCCAAGCGCTCTATGACCCAAGCGTGCTGTTGGGGCACCACCTTGACCGACTTAAAAACGAAGATCACGGCGACGATCAACAATATAAATCCATATTCCATGGTGTTTCCTTAAGAGATAAATCGATGAAGCCCGGGCATCACCTCGGGCTTCGAGTCACAGTTTTCGCACAATCAAACGGCTGCCTGTTACTTCCACCACCTGGTGTGGTCCGACAGCCAGCGGGCCGCCAGATACGCTGGCCACCGACCAGTTGGCCCCCCGGTACTTGACGGTGCTGGTGCCGTCCGTGTTCCAGGCATCCACCTGCACGGTTTCGCCAATGTCCAGATTGACGTCGCGGTTGGCATTGGCGGGCAGGTTAGCGGGCTGGGTTTTTCGGTACTGGCGCCACCCCAGTACTGTGCCGGCGGAGACCAGTGCAGCAACCACGATTTGTGTCGTAATACTGCCGCCCATGTGGGCCGAGAGTGCTGCGGCCGCCAAGCCAACGGCCAGCATCAGCAGGTAGAAGGTTCCGGTCACCAATTCGATGCCTACCGCCGTGCCGGCGAGCAGCCACCAGAGTGTGGATGGGGCCATACAGTCCTTGCTTGTGTTGTGATCACCACATTTTGGGGCAAAAGGCGGGCTGCGCAAGCAGCCAGACACAATAAGTCCTTACACTTCGCGCCTGTTTTTCTTTTATTCGCGCCTGCGGCTGGAGCCTCCCCATGAAATTTCGCTTTCCCATCGTCATCATCGACGAGGACTTTCGTTCTGAGAACACTTCCGGGTTGGGTATACGCGCGTTGGCCCAGGCGATAGAAACCGAAGGTTTTGAAGTGCTGGGTGTGACCAGCTACGGTGATCTGAGCCAGTTTGCACAACAGCAGAGCCGCGCCAGCGCCTTCATTCTGTCCATTGACGACGAAGAGTTCACCCCCGGCCCCGATCTGGACCCCGCCGTGCTGAATCTGCGCCACTTCATCGAGGAAGTGCGCCGTAAAAATCTGGATGTGCCGATCTATGTGTATGGCGAGACCAAGACCTCGCGCCACATCCCCAACGACATCCTGCGCGAGCTGCATGGCTTCATCCACATGTTTGAGGACACACCCGAGTTTGTGGCGCGTCACATCTTGCGCGAAGCCAAGAGTTACCTGGAAGGTGTGCAGCCACCGTTCTTCAAGGCCTTGCTGGACTATGCTGAAGACGGCTCCTACTCCTGGCACTGCCCTGGCCATTCAGGCGGTGTTGCGTTCCTGAAGAGCCCTGTGGGCCAGATGTTCCACCAGTTTTTTGGTGAAAACATGCTGCGCGCCGACGTCTGCAATGCGGTGGAAGAGCTGGGTCAGTTGCTGGACCACGACGGTCCTGTAGGCGCGTCTGAACGCAATGCCGCGCGTATCTTCAACGCCGACCATTGCTTCTTTGTGACCAACGGCACCAGCACCTCCAACAAAATGGTCTGGCACCACACGGTGGCACCGGGTGACGTGGTGGTGGTGGACCGCAACTGCCACAAGTCCATCCTGCACGCGATCATCATGACGGGCTCCATCCCCGTGTTTTTGAAACCCACGCGCAACCACTTCGGCATCATCGGCCCCATCCCCAAGGAAGAGTTTGAGCAGGCGTCCATCCAGCGCAAGATTGCAGCAAACCCTCTGCTGCGCGGGGTGGACGCGAAGTTGGTCAAACCACGTGTATTGACCATTACACAGTCCACCTATGACGGCGTCTTGTACAACACCGAGACCATCAAGAAAATGCTGGATGGTTATGTGGAAAACCTGCACTTTGACGAAGCCTGGCTGCCCCACGCGGCCTTCCACCCGTTCTACGGTTCCTACCATGCGATGGGCAAGCGCCGTGTGCGGCCCAAACACGCAATGGTGTACGCCACACACTCGATACACAAGCTGCTGGCCGGTATCAGCCAAGCCAGCCAGGTGCTGGTGCAAGACTCCCAAACGGTCAAGCTGGACAAACATTTGTTCAATGAAGCCTATCTGATGCACACCAGCACCAGCCCGCAGTACAGCATCATTGCCAGCTGCGATGTGGCAGCCGCGATGATGGAGCCACCCGGCGGCACGGCGCTGGTCGAGGAAAGTATTGCTGAAGCCCTGGACTTCCGCCGCGCCATGCGCAAGGTGGACGAGGAATACGGCAAGGACTGGTGGTTCAAGGTCTGGGGACCGGACAAGCTGGCCGAGGAGGGCATTGGCCACTCCGACGACTGGATCATCAAGGGTGAATCCAAGAATGCAAAGGCCGGTGTCAACTGGCACGGCTTTGGCAAGATGGCCACGGGCTTCAATATGCTGGACCCGATCAAATCCACCGTGGTCACACCTGGCATGGACTTGAACGGCAAATTCGCCAAGACCGGCATCCCGGCGAGCATTGTGACGAAGTTCCTGGCCGAGCACGGCGTGGTGGTCGAAAAGACCGGCCTGTACAGCTTCTTCATCATGTTCACGATCGGCATCACCAAGGGGCGCTGGAACAGCATGTTGACGGCCTTGCAGCAGTTCAAGGACGACTACGACAAGAACCAGCCGATGTGGCGCATCCTGCCGGAGTTCTGCCAGAAGTACCCCCGGTATGAACAAATGGGCCTGGCCGACCTGTGCCAATACGTGCATGCGCTGTACGCCAAGTACGACATTGCCCGCCTGACCACAGACATGTACTTGAGCGACCTGACGCCGGCCATGAAGCCCAGCGACGCGTACGCCCACATCGCGCTGCGCCAGACCGAGCGGGTGGAGATCGACCACTTAGAAGGCCGCATCACGGTGGGCTTGGTCACGCCATACCCACCGGGCATTCCGCTGCTGATCCCGGGCGAGGTTTTCAACAAGAAAATCGTGGATTACCTGAAGTTCTCACGCGAATTCAACGCCAAATGCCCTGGGTTCGAGACCGACATCCACGGCTTGGTGGAAGAGCGGCGCGAGGATGGGTCCGTGCACTACTTCGCGGATTGCGTGAAGTAAACGCGGCCAAGGCCAAATAAAATAGCGCCCTGGAGGCGCTATTGTTTTGGTAGCTACCCACGCTTATTCAGCGGGGGCTAGCGGTACATTTTACTTAAGGTGCTTCCAGAACGGCAACCGCAGCCTGGCTGACGCCGCAATCCACATAGGTGATCTGTGCCGTCATGCCGGATGCCAGATCGCTGAGCAGGAAGGCAGCCACATTCCCCACTTCGTCAATGGTCACGTTGCGGCGCATGGGCGCCGCGTTGGCCGAGATGGCCAGTAATTTGCCAAAGTCTTTGATGCCGCTGGCGGCAAGGGTCTTGATGGCACCCGCGCTGATGCCGTTCACCCGCATGCCGCGTTGGCCCACGGCTTCGGCCAGGTAACGCACGGAGGATTCAAGCGACGCCTTGGCCAGACCCATGGTGTTGTAGCTGGGCACCACACGCACGCCGCCCAGGTAAGACAGTGTCAACAGGGAGGCGTTGTTGTTCAGGTAGGGCAGGGCAGCTTTCGCCATGGCCGGGAAGCTGTAGGCGCTGATGTCGTGGGCAATGCGGAAGTTTTCGCGGGTCAGGCCATCCAAAAAGTTGCCGGCAATCGCCTCGCGGGGCGCAAAACCAATGCTGTGCACAAAACCGTCAAATTTGGGCCAGTGTGTGGCCAAGTCTGCGAACAACTTGTCGATCTGGGCATCGTCACCCACATCGCAATCAAAAATCAACTTGGAGTTGAAGTCGGCCGCAAACTCGGTAATGCGGTCCTTGAAGCGCTCACCAACGTAGCTGAAGGCGAGTTCGGCACCTTGGTCGTGGCAGGCCTTGGCGATGCCGTACGCAATGGAGCGGTTGGACAACACACCCGTAATCAATAACTTTTTGCCTGCTAAAAATCCCATTTCATCCTCTTGTGTAGTGCATGTCTCGACCCAGAATTGTCGCATGCCGACGCAGGGCAGGCGGATTTGTAAGCGTCGCGGAGTTCGTCCGCACACGCCACGGCATCCAAATCACGCATATTTCACGTGCGAGCCGCCAATAACCCTTACAAATCAAGGCCCTTAGCACGTTTTTACGTTACAATCCGGGCTCACGACCAAACGGGCGGGTAACTACCGCCCGTTTTTTTTGGGCGATTGTTTTTGATCGGGTTAATGACAAGTGGCATTGCAGGACATTGTTGAACAAACCGTAAGCGGTCTGGGATATGACTTGGTGGAGATAGAGCGCTCCGCCGGAGGCCTGCTGCGCATCACGATTGATCTGCCCTGGGTGCAACCCCAAGAGGGTGGTGCGGCCACAGTGCAATTCATCAACGTGGAAGACTGCGAGAAGGTTAATCGCCAGTTGCAGTTTGCATTGGAAGTGGATGGTATCGAATACAAGCGGCTCGAGATTTCCTCGCCCGGTATCGATCGCCCTCTGCGCCACACACAAGATTACGAGCGGTTTGTCGGCCATGTGATCGACATCACGCTCAAGGCACCCATGGGTGCCGCAGCCGGCGGCCAGGTGCATGCCAGCCGCAAGAAGTTTCGTGGCACGCTGGAAAAAGTTGTTGGAACCGATGGTTCTGCAGGCTGGCAAATCGTCTGGAGCGATGCGCCACCGGTCAAGCCCGGTCAAAAGGTCAGCAAGAAGCGTGTTCCGCCACCGCTGCAGGCCCTCGGCTTCACGCTGGATGAGTTGCGCGAATCGCGCCTTGCGCCCATCGTCAGCTTCAAAGGCCGCGGTGGCTCGGGTGGGACGGACGGCGCAGAGGTTGACGCGGAATAGAGATAAGGGTGGCAGACCTTCAAGGGGTCTGCTTCCACAGGGTTTTCAGGTTTTGTATTGGTTAAATCGAGTGTTCAGGAGAGTCATGGCATGAATCGCGAACTGTTGATGCTGGTAGAGGCAATTTCACGTGAAAAAAACGTGGAGCGTGATGTGGTGTTGGGGGCGGTGGAAGCCGCCCTGGCCCAAGCGACCAAGAAGCTGTATCCCGGCGACGTGGATATTCGCGTCGCCCTGGATCGCGATAGTGGTAACTACGAAACCTTCCGCCGCTGGCACGTTGTCCCCGATGAGGCCGGACTGCAATTACCTGACCAGGAAATCCTGCTGTTTGAAGCCAAAGAGCAGATCCCTGACATCGAGGTGGATGAGCATATTGAAGAGTCCGTGCCCTCCGTGCCGATTGGCCGTATTGGCGCCATGGCTGCCAAACAAGTCATTCTGCAAAAAATCCGCGACGCTGAGCGCGAAATGCTGCTCAACGACTTCATGTCGCGTGGCGAAAAGATTTTTGTCGGTACCGTCAAACGTATGGACAAGGGTGATCTGATCGTGGAGAGCGGCCGCGTCGAAGGCCGCTTGAAGCGTGGTGAGATGATCCCCAAGGAAAATCTGCGCACCGGTGACCGTGTACGCGCCATGATCATGGAAGTGGACCTGACGCTGCGCGGTGCGCCCATCGTGTTGTCGCGCTCAAGCCCTGAATTCATGATTGAGCTGTTCCGCCAGGAAGTTCCTGAGATCGAACAAGGCCTGCTGGAGATCAAATCCTGCGCCCGTGACCCCGGCTCGCGCGCCAAGATCGCCGTGTTGTCGCATGACAAACGCGTCGACCCTATTGGCACCTGCGTCGGCGTGCGTGGCACCCGCGTCAATGGCGTGACCAATGAGCTGGCAGGCGAACGCGTCGATATCGTGTTGTGGAGCGAAGACCCGGCTCAATTTGTGATTGGCGCCTTGGCTCCGGCTAATGTCTCCAGCATCGTCGTGGACGAAGAGCGCCATGCGATGGACGTTGTGGTGGATGAAGAAAACCTGGCCATCGCAATCGGCCGTGGCGGCCAGAACGTGCGCTTGGCGTCCGAGTTGACCGGCTGGCGTATCAATATTCTGGATGCGGCTGAGTCTGCCCAGAAGCAGGCCAGCGAAACCGACCAGGGCCGCAAGCTGTTTATGGAAAAGCTCGATGTGGACGAAGAAATCGCCGACATCCTGATTGCCGAAGGTTTCACCAGCCTGGAAGAAGTGGCCTATGTGCCGCTGCAAGAAATGCTGGAGATCGAAAGCTTCGACGAAGAGACCGTGACCGAGCTGCGCAACCGTGCCAAGAACGCTTTGCTGACCATGGAAATCGCGCACGAAGAGAGCGTGGAAGAAGTGTCGCAAGACCTGCGTGACCTGGAAGGTCTCACCCCGGATCTGATCGGCAAACTGGCCGACGGTGGTGTGCACACACTCGACGACCTGGCCGATCTGGCGGTTGACGAGCTTACCGATATCACTGGCCAGTCTGAGGAAGACGCCAAGACCCTGATCATGAAGGCGCGCGAACATTGGTTTACCGATGAAGCCGCTTCTCAAGAGTAATGGTTATGTAAATTAAATTTCAGTCATGGCTAACAACTGCTCGGAGAGCAGTTGGCCAGCCGCCAAAGGTTACACAAACAAATGTCCAGTACGACCGTCGCCGAGTTTGCCAATGAACTCAAAAAATCCACTGACACGCTGCTTGAGCAGCTGAAGTCTGCCGGAGTCGCCAAAGCGGCCGCCTCCGATGTCCTGACCGATTCCGACAAGCACAGCCTGTTGAATTTTCTGCAGACAGCGCATGGCACCGCCAGCCCGGATCGCAAGAAGATCACGTTGGTCAAAAAGCAGACCACGGAAATCAAGCAGGCGGATGCGTCGGGCAAGGCCCGCACCATCCAAGTGGAAGTGCGCAAAAAGCGAACCTTTGTACGGCGTGACGATGACATGGCACCCGCGCCCGAGAGTGCAGGGCCTGAGGAAGCAGCAGCGCCCCCTGCAGCCCCATTGATTGACAATGCCGAATTGGCGCGGCGCGAAGAGGAGGCTCGCCGCCAGGCCGAGCTGATCCGCCGCCAGGAAGAAGAGTTGGCAGAAAAGCGGCGCCAGCGTGAAGCGGACGAAAAACGCCATCGCGAGGCTGATGAGCGCGCTGCAACCTACGCTGCCGCCGAGCAGGAAAAGAAGAGTCAAGCTACGTTGAGCAAAAGCGAAGCCAGCGCAGAGGCTGCAGAAGCGGCTGTCGCGCGCGCTGCAGCCCAAGCAGAAGGGCGTGAAAAAGCCGCAGCCGCTTCCAAGGCATTGGCCGATGAAGAAGTGGCCCGCGCCGTGGACCTGGGTGACCGCCGCCGTAAGGCAGAGGCTGAAGCCGCTGCGATCCGCTCAATGATGTCTGCGCCCAAGCGTGTTTTGGTGGCCCACAAGCCCGAACCTGTCAAGGCTCCGGTCGTCGACCCGAAGGCACTCAAAGGTACGTTGCACAAACCTGCAGCAGGCTCTACTGTTGCAAAGCCTGCCAAACCGGGAGCGCCAGCCGCACCCGCCGCGGGAGCAGGCGCCGGCAAGGAAGTCAAATCGGCCAAGTTGTCCTCCAGCTGGGCTGGCGATCCCGCCAAGAAAAAGGCCATTCCTACCCGTGGCGACACCGGTGCGGGTGCAGGCCGTTCTACCAACTGGCGCGCCGGCCCCCGTGGCCGACGCGGCAACAATGACCGTGACCGCGACCACCACCAGGTGGCATCCGCGCCAACCGAGGCGCGCGTGCTGGAAGTGCACGTGCCCGAAACCATCACCGTGGCTGAATTAGCACACAAGATGGCGGTCAAGGCCTCCGAAGTCATCAAGCATTTGATGAAGTTGGGCCAGATGGTCACCATCAACCAGCCGTTGGACCAGGACACCGCGATGATCGTCGTGGAAGAAATGGGACACAAGGCCGTAGTCGCGGCGCTGGACGACGCCGAAGCCTTCACCGATGACGAAGTGCAACAACAGCATGCCGAGGTTCTGCCACGCGCGCCGGTGGTTACTGTGATGGGTCACGTTGACCACGGTAAAACATCCTTGCTGGATTACATTCGCCGCGCCAAAGTGGCGTCTGGCGAAGCCGGTGGCATTACACAGCACATTGGTGCCTACCACGTGGAAACACCGCGCGGCATGGTGTCTTTCCTGGATACCCCGGGTCACGAGGCCTTCTCGGCCATGCGCGCCCGCGGCGCCAATGCCACCGACATCGTAATCCTGGTGGTTGCAGCCGATGACGGCGTGATGCCACAAACCCGCGAAGCCATCAAACACGCCAAGGCGGCCGGTGTTCCAATCGTTGTGGCGATCAACAAGATCGACAAGCCCGATGCCAACCCCGAGCGCGTGAAGAACGAGTTGGTGGTGGAAGAGGTGATCCCGGAAGAATTTGGCGGCAGTTCGCCGTTTGTACCAGTGTCCGCCAAGACCGGCGTGGGTATTGACGAGTTGTTGGAACAAGTCCTGTTGCAAGCTGAAGTGCTGGAACTGAAGGCACCGGTAGATGCCATGGCAAAGGGCCTGGTAATCGAAGCCCGCCTGGACAAGGGTCGCGGCCCGGTTGCCACCATTTTGGTTCAATCCGGTACGCTCAAAACGGGCGACGTGGTGTTGGCTGGCCAGACTTATGGCCGCGTACGTGCCATGCTGGACGAAAATGGCAAGCCGATCAAGACCGCTGGTCCGTCTATCCCGGTGGAGATCCAGGGCCTGACTGAAGTACCGCAGGCCGGTGACGAATTCATGGTGATGGCCGACGAACGCCGCGCCCGTGAAATCGCTACCTACCGTGCCGGCAAGTTCCGCAACACCAAGCTGGCCAAGCAACAAGCCGCCAAACTGGAAAACATGTTTTCGGATATCTCTGCCGGCGAAGTCAAGATGGTCCCCATCATCGTCAAGGCCGACGTGCAGGGTTCGCAGGAAGCGCTGGCGCAGTCCCTGCTCAAGCTGTCGACCGACGAAGTCAAGGTTCAAATGGTTTACGCGGCCGTGGGTGCCATCAGTGAGTCGGATGTCAATCTGGCCATTGCTGCCAAGGCCGTCATCATCGGTTTCAACATCCGTGCCGACGCCGGAGCGCGCAAGCTGGCCGAGAACAATGGCGTCGACATCCGTTACTACGACATCATTTACGACGCGGTGGACGACTTGAAACTGGCCATGTCCGGCATGTTGACACCCGACAAACGCGAAGAAGTGCTGGGTACCGCCGAAATCCGCACCGTGTTCGTGGCGTCCAAGATTGGTACTGTTGCGGGTTGTATGGTCACCTCCGGCCTGGTCAATCGCACGGCACGTTTCCGCCTGTTGCGCGACAACGTGGTGGTCTACACCGGCGAACTGGACTCGCTCAAGCGTGTCAAAGACGATGTGCGCGAAGTCAAGGAAGGTTTTGAGTGCGGTATCAAGCTCAAGAACTACAACGACATCGCGGTGGGCGATCAGCTGGAGTTCTTCGAAATCCGCGAAATTGCACGGACGCTGTAATCGGTAGCAATACGTATGGCGCGCAAGAAGTCCTCCACACCCCACCGCGGTTTCCGCGTGGCCGATCAGATCCAACGGGATCTTACCGAGCTGATCGCACGCGAGTTGAAAGACCCACGCGTCGGCATGGTGACCATTCAGGCAGTCGAGGTGACGCCGGACTACGCGCACGCCAAAGTGTTTTTCAGCATGCTGACCGGAGACCCAGTGGCCTGTGCTGAGGGTTTGAACCAGGCGGCGGGGTTTCTCCGCGCTGGCTTGTTCAAACGCCTGCACATCCACACGGTCCCGACACTGCATTTCCACTTCGACCGCACCACGGAGCGCGCGGCCGATATGAATGCCTTGATTGCGCAAGCCGTGGCATCGCGTTCCAAGAACGAGCCCACCGAATAGCCATGAGCACCGCTGGACCAACCCAAGGTGCGCAGGCTCCCTTGGGGGGTAGCGACGCACATAATCAGAGTCAGGGAAGCGACGGGCGTTTCGACGCCGGGCCGTCCCAAGGCGAAACACGGCCCCCCCGGGGGGCAGCGACTCGCGTAGCGGCGGAGCGCGGGGGCAAGAAGATCACTAGGCGCCCCGTGCATGGGGTGCTGTTGCTGGACAAGCCTTTGGGTTGGTCGAGCAACGACGCGCTGCAAAAGGTCAAATGGTTGTTGCGCGCGGAAAAGGCGGGCCACACTGGAACGCTGGATCCCTTGGCCACGGGGGTGTTGCCCCTGTGTTTTGGTGCAGCCACCAAGTTCAGCCAGATGCACCTGGATGCAGACAAGGAATATGAAGCAACGGCGCTACTGGGGATTAAAACCAGCACCGGCGATGCGGAAGGTGATGTGATTGCGGTGCGGCCCGTCCACGTGGACGCCGACGATGTTGCGCGGGTAGTGCCCCTGTTTACCGGGCCTATCCGCCAGACACCGCCCATGCACAGCGCTTTGAAAAAAGATGGCAAGGCCTTGTACGAGTATGCGCGCGCCGGGATTGAAGTGGAGCGGGAGACTCGTAGCGTAACCATCCATAAGCTGAATGTCGCGGTAGCCCCCGTGGATGCTGAACAGCTTGCTATTAATATGGTAGTAAAATGCAGCAAAGGTACCTATATCCGCACCCTGGGTGAGGACCTTGGAGAAGCCCTCGGCTGTGGTGCCCACCTGACCCGCCTGCGCAGAACGGCAACCGGCGGCTTCACGGCTTCTCAGTGCGTGACACTGGAGGCGCTGGAGGCGATGACGGAAGATGAACGGCTGGCCTGCCTGCTGCCGGTGGACGCGCTGCTGGAGCGCCACACCGTGGTCACGCTGGACAGCGACAATACAGTCCGGTTTCTGAGTGGCGTGCGCCGCCGAGGGAACTGGCCGGATGAGAAATTGGTGGCGGTGTATAGCACTGAGCCACACGCCTTGCTGGGTACGGCCCATACTGAGGCAGGGGAATTGATACCGGGGCGCTTGCTGAGCCCGCTTGAGATTACACAGTCTCAAACCCAGCAAGCAGACAGCAGTAAGGAAGCTGCCTGAGCGCCCCGCGGCGTCTGGCACAACAACAGATTCAAACGAGAAAGTGAACCATGAGCTCTAGCAAACAAATCCGCAATATTGCGATCATCGCCCACGTTGACCACGGCAAGACCACCATGGTCGACCAGTTGTTGCGCCAGTCCGGCACCTTCGCCCAGCACGAAAAAGTCGTGGACACGGTGATGGACAACAACGCCATTGAAAAAGAGCGTGGCATCACGATTTTGGCCAAGAATTGCGCCGTAAGCTGGGAAGGCACCCACATCAACATCGTCGACACCCCCGGACACGCGGACTTCGGTGGCGAAGTGGAACGTGCCCTGTCCATGGTCGACGGCGTGCTGTTGTTGATCGATGCGCAAGAGGGCCCCATGCCCCAGACCCGCTTCGTGACCAAGAAGGCACTGGCCCTTGGCCTCAAGCCCATCGTTGTCGTCAACAAGGTCGACAAGCCCGGTGCCAACCCGGACAAGGTCGTCAACGCCGCGTTCGACCTGTTCGACAAGCTGGGCGCTACCGATGAGCAGCTCGACTTCCCCGTGGTGTACGCATCCGGCATCAACGGCTGGTCTTCGCTGGAAGAGGGCGGTCAGGGCGAACAATGGGGTCCCGACATGTCGGCCCTGTTCAACACCGTGCTGAAGCACGTGCCGGCCAATTCGGGTGACCCCAAGGCTCCGTTGCAGTTGCAAATCTCTGCGCTGGATTTCTCTTCGTTCGTGGGCCGCATTGGCGTCGGTCGTATCAGCCAGGGCACGATCAAACCCGGCATGGACGTCTTGGTGATGGAAGGCCCTGAAGGCAAACAGGTCAAGGGCCGTATCAACCAGGTCTTGACCTTCCAGGGTCTGGACCGCGTGCAGTCCCTTGAAGCTGGCCCTGGCGACATCGTGCTAATCAACGGTATCGAAGACATCGGTATCGGCGTCACGGTGACCGACCCCGCCAACCCCGCGCCGCTGCCGATGCTCAAGGTGGACGAGCCCACACTGACGATGAACTTCTGCGTCAACACCAGCCCGCTGGCCGGCCGTGAAGGCAAGTACGTCACCAGCCGCCAGATCTGGGACCGCCTGCAAAAGGAGCTGCAACACAACGTGGCGCTGCGCGTCAGCGAAACCGACGAAGAAGGTATCTTCGAAGTCATGGGCCGCGGCGAATTGCACTTGACCATCCTGCTGGAAAACATGCGCCGCGAAGGTTATGAAATGGCTGTGTCCAAGCCCCGCGTGATGTTCAAGGACATCAACGGCGAGAAGCACGAACCCATCGAGATGGTGACCGCCGATATCGAAGAAACCCACCAGGGCGGCGTGATGCAGGCACTGGGTGAACGCAAGGGCGAGCTGGTGAACATGGAGCCGGACGGCCGCGGCCGTGTGCGCCTGGAATACCGCATCCCGGCGCGTGGCCTGATCGGTTTCACCAACGAGTTTTTGAATCTGACCCGCGGCTCCGGCCTGATCTCCAATATTTTCGACTGCTACGAGCCACACAAGGGCGACATCGGTGGCCGCAAGAACGGCGTGCTGATCTCCATGGACGCCGGTGAAATTTTCACCTACGCCCTGGGCAAGCTGGACGACCGCGGCCGCATGTTTGTGCGCGCCAACGACCCGGTGTACGAAGGCATGATTGTGGGCATCCACAGCCGTGACAACGATCTGGTCGTCAACGCCACTCGTACCAAGCAGCTGACCAACTTCCGCGTGTCCGGCAAGGAAGACGCGATCAAGATCACGCCTCCGATCGAACTGACACTGGAATACGGTGTGGAATTCATCGAGGACGACGAACTGGTCGAAATCACGCCCAAGTCGGTGCGCTTGCGCAAGCGCCACCTGACCGAAAGCGAACGCAAGCGCGCTGGACGTTCTTGAATTGCAGCGTTTAGCGGCGCATGACTGTTACCTAAGAATGCGCCGCTCGCCTACCTGTCTATAAATACCGAGTTTTATTTGGGAGTTCCGAAATATGTTGCGTCGATTGACTGATTACTTTGGAAAAAAAGAAAAATCTGTTCCTCCTCCTGTTCCGAGCTATTACAGCAGTTTTGGTGGCTTGTGGACCGATCGCAAGGATGCCGTTGCCGTATTAGCTTCAAAGCGTGAGAAGTTGCCAGAGGGCATGGCTGATAAGCTGCAATTCTTCATAGACAACGGCTTCGTTATCCTGGAGCAGGCTGTTGACCACCAGGCGATTGATAACTATCGACGCGATCTAGAGAGCGCCAGCCGCGAAGGGGACAGCGCCTTGCTCGCCAGCGTTCCGATGGCCGGTCCGCAAGACAAAGATGTAGTTCCACTGAAGGAGGCCGACCTGGGCGCTCCTTTGACAAAGGTACTCGATACCTATGCCTTGTTGCCCTCTGCTCGGACGATGATTTTTTCGGACCCCATCGTCAACTTTCTGAAGACAGTTTTCGAGAGCGACGTCTTGGCATTTCAGGGTTTGCATTTCGAAAAAGGTTCAACCCAAGCCATTCACCAAGACACGGCCTATGTGGTGCTTGAAGAGCCCATGAAACTCTGTGCGAGTTGGATCGCATTGGAAGATGTGAAAGCGGGGTCGGGCGAGCTCATCTACTACCCAGGCAGTCACCGCCTGCCGGACTGGCTCTATAGCGGCAAGTTCAAGCATTTCAATCACGAGCGTGACAAGCATGAAGAGCATATGTCGCACCTCAAAGCCTTGCATGATCGCTCCGAGGAGACGGGTTTGAAGCTCGCTTCCTTCTTGCCCAAGAAAGGCGATGTACTGATCTGGGCTTCTGACCTGGCGCACGGAGGTGCCCAGATAGAAGACAACACCGCGACACGGCGTAGTCTGGTGACACACTTCACTTCATCTAACACGCTGCCGTACTATTTTCGTTTTCTTCCAGAGAAGCGGCGCGTTGTGTCGCAGGCAAAGCCGGGTTGTTCCTACACCACGATGTATTACTAGGTCGATGCCGCGAGTATGACCACCGTGAACAATAGCCCAGTAGTCCCTATTGCTGATCCAGCGGTGTTGGCCGAGGTGGTTGGCTCCATCGGTCTGATCACGTTAAACCGTCCCAAAGCACTCAATGCCCTTTCCCTGCCCATGGTGCAGGCCTTGCTGGCCACACTGCGGGCTTGGCGCGACGACCCGGCCGTGATTGCCGTGGCAATTCGCGGCAGCAACAAGGTCGGGCGCCCTGGTACGCCTGAGGCATTGTTTGGTGGATTCTGTGCGGGCGGCGATATTCGATTCTTCCACCAGGCTGCGTTGGCCGGTGATGCGGCACTGGACACATTTTTCACCGACGAGTACACGCTCAACCACCTGATTCACAACTACCCCAAGCCTTACATTGCCTTCATGGACGGCATCGTGATGGGCGGCGGCATGGGTATCAGCCAGGGTGCCAGCCTGCGCATCGTGACCGAAACCACCAAGATGGCGATGCCTGAGACCGGCATTGGCCTGTTCCCCGATGTGGGAGGCGGTTACTTCCTGAGCCGCTGCCCCGGCAACGTGGGTGAATACTTGGCTTTGACCGGCGACACCATCAGCGGTGCTCAGGCTGTGGCCTGGGGTCTGGCCGACGTGTGTGTGCCGTCCGCAAGCCTGCCGGACCTGTGGGCCGCTATGCAAACGCAGGGTTCGCTGGACGCTTTGCAGCTATGGATTGCTAGCAATGTGATAGCGGATCATTCAGAAACGGCGGGGGCTGCAGCCAGTTTTGATATAAGCGACTATGCTGCGTTCGGTCTGGGCAGTGTTACCGCTATCGTCGCCGCGTTGGAAGCATCAGGCACCAAACCCGCACGCGCCATGGCAGCAACCCTGCGCCACCGCAGCCCCCTGATGCTGCACGTGGTGCTGGAGCAAATCCGCCGCGCCCGCAAGATGAATCTCGCCGACGATCTGCGCATGGAGCGGGACCTGGTGCAGCATTGCTTCTACACGGTCCACCTGGACCGCTCGGGCACCAGCAGCGAGACGGTGGAGGGCATTCGCGCCCTGGCCATTGACAAGGACCACAAGCCCGTCTGGAACCCTGCGCGCATAGCCGACGTGAAGCCCGCTATGGTGGCACCATTCTTTGTCAGTCCGTGGCCGGAAGGAACCCATCCACTCAAAGATTTGGCATAGGTAGAGCCTGGGAAGAGGCTGGGCACCAGAGCGTTTTGCTCCGTGTCCCCCGCCCGCTACGCGTGCTCCTCCTTGACCTGCGCAAAACGCTCTGGCGCCCAGCCTCTTCTTAGCGCGCCTTGCTTTTCATCGCCCGTTCCACCTCGCGCTTGCCTTCGCGGTCCTTGATGGTGTCGCGTTTGTCGTGCTCGGCCTTGCCCTTGGCCAGCGCAATCTCGCATTTCACTTTGCCGTCTTTCCAGTGCAGGTTGATCGGCACCAGTGTGTAGCCTTTTTGCTCGACCTTGCCAATCAGGCGCTGGATCTGTTCCTTGTGCATCAACAGCTTCTTGGTACGCACCTTGTCCGGGCTGACGTGGCTGGATGCGGTGTGCAACGGATTGATCTGCAGGCCAATGATGAACAACTCACCGCCGCGCACCACCACGTAGCCATCGGTTAGCTGGACCTTGCCTTCGCGCAGGGATTTGACCTCCCAGCCCTCCAGCACCAAGCCCGCTTCAAAGCGCTCTTCGAAGAAATAGTTGAACGCTGCTTTTTTATTGTCGGCAATGCGGGTGTTGACTGCGGGTTTTTTGGCCATGGAGCTTAAATAGGGGTGACAGACGGGATAAAAAGGTGTGCTTGAGTGCTTGTCTACAATCCCGCGCAGACCTCCATTCTATGAAAACCGTTAACAAGTCCGTTTTGATCTGGTACAGCCCGCGTGAGATGTATGACCTGGTGACCGATGTGAAGCGGTATTCCGAATTTCTGCCCTGGTGCGACGGCGCCCGCATTCTTGAAGAACACGATGCTGGCATGACCGCCGAACTGGCCATTTCCTTTGGTGGCGTGCGCCAGACCTTCACCACCCGCAATGTGCACACCACAGACAGCCAAGTGGATATGGAGTTGCTGGATGGCCCGTTTTCGCACCTTGACGGCCAGTGGAATTTCATTGCTTTGGGCGACGGCTCACAACGCGCCTGCAAAGTGGAACTGGCGGTCAACTACCGGTTAAACAGTTCCACATTGGGCAGGCTGGCAGCGCCTGCGATCGAAAAAATTGCCACCGACCTGGTCGGTGCCTTTGTCAAACGTGCGGAACAGGTTTATGGCGAGTGATGTGCGGATCAGCGTTTCCATTGTCTGTTCTGCCCAGGCACGGGAGGTGGTTGAAAAAAGGCTGAGGCTGGAGGCGGGTAGCACGGTGGCGCAGGCGCTGGCTGCCAGCGGCCTGATGTTGCCTATCCCGGACGATGGGGCTGCGGTGTCTGGCTATGGCGTGTGGGGCAAAAAGGTGGGTCTGACGCATGTATTGCGTGACCAGGATAGGCTGGAGATCTACCGCCCACTCACGGTAGACCCCAAGGTGGCGCGCAGGGAGCGGTTTGCGGGTCAAGGGGCGAAGAAGGCGGCGGGCTTGTTTGCCAAACGCCGCGATGGGGCCAAAGCAGGGTATTGAGACCGCTAGTCAGGGCCTCAGAAACCCACCATGGCTTACTTGCAGTCCCTGTCGATGATGGCCTGGGTACGTTTCAACTCTGCAGCGCGCGCAGCATCATCCATAAACTCTTTCTCACCGGCTGCGTTGATGCGGCCGATTCGGACACCGGACTCAAAGGTGGTCTTGGCCTGCTTGGCGCGGGCGCAATTCTCAATCTGGGCCTTGGCGATGCGTTCCTCATCGGCCTTGCGCTTGGCAGTATCGGCTTCCTTCTGCTGTTTCTTCTTGGCTTCCAATTCCTTGTCCAACCCGCCAGTGGGCTTGGCTCCAGACGCAGGCAGGGCAGGGGCCTGACCCGCTACAGGCGCTGACGCACCGCCCTCACCTTCCGAAGGGGCGTCGGCCACAGGTGCGGCAGGCGCTTTGTAACCGCTTGGCCGCTTCAAAATATTCTTGTCCTGGATATCGGAGGGAGGTGCACGGTCGCTGTAGACCTTGCGTCCGTCTTTGTCCAGCCACTGCCATTGGGCCGATGCCGCAAAGCTCAGGCCTGTCATGCTTACAACCAGGAGTGTTTGAATCAGTTTCATGGCAGAAGTGTAGCGTTGCATGCTCGCAGCGGTATCAAATTTGTAACGAACGACGGCATTTTTAGAGTTCAACGGTTGTCCCTGGCTGATCGGTTGACTTGCGCCACGGGTACAATTTCGACTTTTGGAGCTTTGACATGCGCCTCCTCGGCAAAGCGCTCACCTTCGACGATGTGTTGTTGGTCCCCGCGTACTCCCAGGTCCTGCCCAAGGACACCTCCCTCGCCACCCGCTTCTCCCGCAACATCGCACTGAACCTGCCCCTGGTGTCCGCCGCCATGGACACGGTTACTGAGGCGCGCTTGGCGATCGCCATCGCACAAGAAGGCGGCATGGGCATCGTCCACAAGAACCTGACCGCCGCCGAGCAGGCCGCGCAGGTTTCCAAAGTCAAGCGTTACGAATCCGGCGTGTTGCGCGACCCGGTTGTCATCACACAATCCCACACCGTGCGCCAGGTGATGAACCTGTCGGAGCAATTGGGCGTGTCCGGGTTCCCGGTGTGCGACGGCGGCAAGGTGGTTGGTATCGTGACTGGGCGCGATCTGCGCTTTGAGACCCGTTACGACCTGCCAGTCAGCCAGATCATGACACCGCGGGAGAAACTGGTGACGGTGCAGGACAGCGCCGCCATCACGATCACCCAAGCCAAGGTTTTGCTCAACCAGCACAAGATCGAACGTCTGCTGGTCGTTAATGACTCTTTTGAGCTCAAGGGCCTGATCACCGTCAAGGACATCACCAAACAAACCAGTTTCCCCAACGCCGCACGGGACGCCCATGGCAAGTTGCGTGTGGGTGCTGCGGTCGGCGTGGGCGAGGGCACCGAAGAACGTGTGGAACTGCTGGTACGTGCCGGTGTGGACGCCATTGTGGTGGACACGGCCCACGGCCACAGCCATGGCGTCATCGAGCGCGTGCGCTGGGTCAAGAAAAACTACCCCCATGTGGACGTCATTGGCGGCAATATCGCCACCGGCGCGGCCGCATTGGCTTTGGTGGAGGCGGGTGCCGACGGCGTCAAGGTCGGTATCGGCCCGGGCTCCATCTGCACCACCCGCATCGTGGCGGGTGTCGGTGTGCCGCAAATTATGGCCATCGACAACGTGGCCACCGCTCTCAAGGGCACCGGCATCCCGCTGATCGCCGACGGCGGTATCCGTTACAGCGGCGACATCGCCAAGGCTTTGGCAGCGGGTGCTAGCACGGTGATGATGGGCGGCATGTTTGCCGGTACCGAAGAAGCGCCGGGCGAAGTCATCCTGTTCCAGGGTCGCAGCTACAAGAGTTACCGCGGCATGGGCTCCATTGGCGCCATGCAGCAGGGCAGTGCGGACCGCTACTTCCAGGAATCCAGCACCGGCAACCCCAATGCCGACAAACTGGTGCCCGAAGGTATTGAAGGCCGTGTGCCCTATAAAGGCTCCATGGTGTCCATCGTGTTCCAGATGGCCGGTGGCATCCGCGCCAGCATGGGCTATTGCGGTTGCCCCACCATTGAAGACATGCAGAACAAGGCGGAGTTTGTAGAGATCACCACCGCCGGCATCCGTGAAAGTCACGTCCACGACGTGCAAATCACCAAAGAGGCTCCCAATTACCGCGCCGATTGATTCACCTGTTGCCGTAGCCGAGGGCCGGCCCGCGGCGATGCGGTTCATCATGATCGCCGTACTGATCGACATGATGTCGATCGGCCTGATGATCCCGGTGTTGCCACATCTGGTGGGTCAGTTCACGCAGTCACAAGGCGACCAGGCCTTCTGGTTTGGCGCCATGATGTTTGCGTTTGGCATTGCCAATTTCTTTGGTGCGCCGATTTTGGGTGCGCTGTCCGACCGTTATGGCAGGAGACCGGTGTTGCTGCTGGGCTTTTGCGGCTTGGCCTTTACCTTCTTCATGACTGCTGCCGCCCACAGCCTGTGGTTACTGGTGGTTGTGCGCCTGATTGGCGGCGCCATGCAGGCCAATATTGCGGTGGCCAACGCCTATGTGGCAGACATCACGCCTGCACCCGACCGGGCCCGCCGTTTTGGTCTGCTGGGCGCAATGATGGGCCTGGGTTTTATCCTCGGCCCTGCACTGGGCGGCATTCTGGGTGACGTGGATTTGCGCTTACCCTTTGTGGCGTCGGGCTCTCTGGCCGTCCTCAACTGGATTTACGGCTACTTCGTGTTGCCGGAGAGCTTGCCGGTTGAGAAACGCAGTGCTTTTGAATGGCGCAAAGCCAATCCCATCGCGTCGCTGATGGGTCTTATCGATCTGCGGGGAATAGGCCCATTAGTCGCCGTTCTGGCCCTGACCACTCTGGCACAGTTCATGTTACATGCCACATGGGTGCTATACACCACCTTCAAGTTTGGCTGGGGGCCCAAAGAAACAGGATGGTCGCTGATGGTGGTGGGTGTCGTCAGCGTGTTGATGCAGGGCGTGTTGCTCAAGCACATCCTGCGGCGCATCTCGGCCCAGCGCTTGGCCGTCATCGGCATGTGCAGCGCCAGCCTGGCCTACGTGGCCTATGGGCTAGCCACCGAATCCTGGATGCTGTTTGTCATCATCGTTCTCAACATGTTCTCGGCGGCAACAGGCTCCAACCTGCAGAGCATTGTGTCGGGTGCGGCGGATGAAAAAATTCAGGGCCGCACCTTGGGCGCTGTGTCGTCTGTCAACAGCCTGATGGCGATATTGGCGCCGGTGGCTGGTGCCGGCATGCTGTCGTTGGTGTCCGATGCGCCGCGCGGCGACATACGCCTGGGCCTGCCCTTTTTTGTGGGTGGCCTGATCCAACTGCTGGCCCTGGGCCTGGCGGTTTGGCATTTTCAACGCCAGCGTGCGCTACGGGCTGGCATCTCTCAAGCTTGATTTCCTCCCTATGACACACGAACGCATCCTCATCCTCGATTTCGGTTCCCAGGTCACGCAACTCATCGCCCGCCGCGTGCGCGAAGCCCATGTGTTTTGCGAAGTGCATCCCTGCGATGTCAGCGACGAATGGGTGCGCGAATATGCCAAGGACGGCAATCTCAAGGGCGTCATCCTGTCCGGCAGCCACGCCAGTTTGTGGGAAGACGAGACCTTGCGTGCGCCCGCCGCGGTGTTTGAACTGGGAGTGCCGGTGCTGGGCATCTGCTTTGGCATGTACGCCATCGCCGAGGCGCTGGGTGGCAAGGTTGAAGGCGGGCATAAACGCGAGTTTGGTTATGCCGAGTTGCGTGCACGCGGACACACCAGGCTGTTCGACGGCATTGCCGACTACACCACGCCAGAAGGGCACGGCATGTTGCACGTGTGGATGAGCCATGGCGACAGCGTCACCGAGATGCCACCGGGCTTCAAGCTCATGGCCAGCACGGATAGCTGCCCAATAGCCGCCATGGCGGACGAAGAGCGCCGCTTCTACGCCGTGCAGTTCCACCCCGAAGTGACGCACACTAAACAAGGCCAGGCCATCCTGAACCGTTTTGTGCTGGGCATTTGCGGCACGCGCCCCGACTGGATCATGGGCGACTACATCGCCGAGGCGGTGGAGCGTATCCGCACCCAGGTCGGCAACGAAGAGGTCATCCTGGGCCTGTCCGGCGGTGTCGATTCATCGGTGGCCGCTGCGCTGATCCACCGCGCGATTGGCGACCAGTTGACCTGTGTGTTTGTCGACCACGGCCTGTTGCGCCTGAACGAAGGCGACATGGTCATGGACATGTTTGTCGGCAAGTTGCACGCCAAAGTCATCCGCGCCGACGCCAGCGACCTGTTCCTGGGCAAACTCGCTGGCGTCAGCGACCCCGAAGCCAAGCGCAAGATCATTGGTGGCGAATTCGTCACCGTGTTCAAGCAAGAGGCCGCGAAATTGAAGGGTGAGGGCGCGCAAGGAGCCAAGTGGCTGGCACAGGGCACGATCTACCCCGACGTTATCGAATCGGGCGGCGCCGGCAACAAGAAGGCCGTCACCATCAAGAGTCACCACAATGTCGGCGGCTTGCCCGAGCAACTGGGCCTGAAACTGCTAGAGCCGCTGCGCGAACTGTTCAAGGACGAAGTGCGCGAATTGGGCGTGGCCCTGGGCCTGCCCCATGACATGGTCTACCGCCACCCATTCCCCGGTCCGGGCCTGGGTGTGCGGATTTTGGGCGAAGTCAAAAAGGAATACGCTGATCTGCTGCGCCGAGCCGATGCCATCTTCATCGAAGAGCTGCGCAATTTCAAGGACGAAGCTACCGGCAAGACCTGGTACGAACTCACCAGCCAGGCTTTCACTGTGTTCCTGCCGGTCAAGAGTGTGGGCGTGATGGGCGATGGCCGCACCTACGAGTACGTGGTGGCCCTTCGCGCCGTGCAGACCAGCGACTTCATGACCGCCGACTGGGCCGAGCTGCCCTACGCGCTGCTGAAAAAAGTGTCAGGGCGCATCATCAACGAAGTGCGCGGCATCAACCGTGTGACCTACGACGTGTCCAGCAAGCCGCCAGCCACGATTGAGTGGGAATAGGCGACGGATCCTTCAACGCCATGGCCAGAATCGGGAGAAGTGGGCAAAGGGGCGAGCCTATGCAAGAGGGGTTGCCCGGTTTTGATGCGGAGCCCCAGCCGACAGACCGCATCTTCTTCGGCCTGTATCTGACAGAGCGTGTTGCACCCCAGGTACAACAGTTGGCGACGAGGCTGCGCGCCGAACACGGATTGCGCGGCGGTCCGCTGCTGACCGAGCACTTCCATGTGACTCTGTGCAAAGTCGGCGACTTCGCCGGTCTGCCAGCGCAGGTGGTGGCTATGGCCCGGGAGGCCGGCGCGGCCATGGCCGCTGCCATGCAGCCGTTTGAGATCACATTCAACCGTGCCGCGAGTTTTGGCAGCAAACGTGGCAACCATCCCTATGTGCTGCTCGGCAGTGATGGAATCGCCGCCGTGGTCCATTTTCAACAGGCTTTACGGGTGGCCATGGCCAAAGCCGGGCTCAAAGTCAGCAGCAAACAGTCGTATACGCCGCATGTGACCCTGCTGTACGACGCCACAAGTGTGGAAGAACATGCGGTCGAGCCGGTCAGCTGGACAGTGAATGAATTTGTGCTCGTGCACAGCCTGCTCGGTGAAACAAAACATCCGCCGCTGGGGCGTTGGGCGTTGCGCGCCTGAGTGACCAAGGGCCCACTGCAAAATGGGGGCAGAATCAGAGCAGTTCACGGTCGCGTGTTGCGGCCCATAAGTAAGTCACAAGGCGGGAGAACTGATATGCGCGGACTGTTCGGAATAGTGGGCCTGCTGGTGACGCTGGCCATTGTGGGCGTGCTGGCCAAAAAAAACCTGTCGTCGGTGACCAGAGTTGCGCCGCCAGCCGGCCTTGCCAGCGCACCCGCCGGCGCCACGGTACAGCAGCAAAGCCAGCTCATACAACAACAGGTCAAGCAAAGCGTGGAGGCCGCTGTACAGCAGCCCCGGCCCATGCCAGAAGACAAGTAGTTTTAGAAAAAATGCCTCTAGCCCCCGTGTATGTTACCTAGAACGCTATCAATATGGTAGCAAGTCTGCGCGACATCGGTTTTATGGAGTTGGCGCTGTTACAGGCCTGTCAGGCAGGTGCGGCTGGCGAGGTGCCGGTGGGTGCCGTGGTGGTCAAAGATGGACAGGTCATCGCAACCGGTCGCAACACACCCATCGCCACACACGACCCCACGGCCCATGCGGAGATCGTCGCGCTGCGCGCAGCCGCCCAGGTGCTGGGCAACTACCGGCTGGACGGCTGCGAACTGTTTGTCACGCTGGAGCCCTGTGCCATGTGCAGCGGCGCCATGCTGCATGCGCGCCTGGACCGGGTGGTGTTTGGCGCGGCGGACCCCAAGACCGGCGCAGCGGGTTCGGTCATCAACCTGTTCGCCGATGCCCAGCTCAACCACCACACCCGGATCGAAGGTGGCGTAGCCGCAGAGGCCTGCGCCGAGACGCTGCGCAGTTTCTTCCAGACCCGGCGGAATGCACAAACCCGCGAGAGAAGGGCGCAACATCCTTTGCGCGACGACGCCGTGCGCACGCCGGACGACCGGTTCGCCGACCTGCCCGACTACCCATGGGTGTCGCACTACGTCAGTGACCTGCCGGTACTGAACGGCTTGCGCATGCACTACCTCAACGAGGGGCCGCCAGACGCACCGCTGACTTATCTCTGCCTGCATGGCAACCCAGCCTGGAGCTACCTGTACCGCAAGATGATCCCGGTGTTTGTGAACGCTGGCCACCGCGTCGTGGCCCCGGACCTGATTGGCTTTGGCAAAAGCGACAAGTTCAAGAAGGAAGCAGCCCACAGCTTCAATTTCCACCGCCAGACCCTGCTGGAACTGGTGCAGAGGCTGGACCTGCAGCGGACCGTGCTGGTGGTGCAGGACTGGGGCGGCCTGCTGGGGCTCACGCTGCCGATGGCCATGCCGGAACGCTTCCACGGCCTGCTGGTCATGAACACCGCGCTGGCCACTGGCGACACACCACTGTCACCCGGCTTTCTGGCCTGGCGGGAGATGTGTGCCAAAAACCCCGAGTTTGATATTGCCCGCTTGTTTGCACGCGGCAACCCCCAGCTCAGTGCCGCAGAGTGTGCTGCCTACGCCGCCCCGTTTCCGGACAAAGGGCACCGGGCTGCAACGCGGGCCTTCCCGGCCATGGTGCCGCACGGTCCGGAAGACGACGGTGCAGAGCTCTCGCGCACTGCCCGCGACTATTGGTACACAGAGTGGCAGGGCCAAACCATGATGGCAGTAGGCATGCTAGACCCTGTATTGGGTGCGAGCGCCATGGCCGAATTGCAGCGCTGCATCCGCGGCTGCCCAGAACCCAGCCGGGTTGAGCAGGGTGGCCATTTTCTGCCGGAAATGGGTGAACCCATTGCGCAGGCGGCCGTGCGCTTTTTTCGGCCTTTGTAGACGGGTTTTCAAGGGTTATCCCGGTGAAACGGGGCGCGGATTTTCAATTGTTTTGCATTGTTTTGGCGGTTTACCAACATTTTCCGTTGGGGGTGATGCACAATGTTTGGAAAGACAACTTTCGGACAACCACCTGTAGTTTGAATGCACACTGATACCGACACACTGCATTTCCTGGATGACGAAAGCGATACCGGAGTCGCTGCGGGTTTGGTCTGGCGCCTGATGGTGATTGACGACGAGCCCGATGTCCACCGGGCGACAACATTTGCGTTGGCGGGCGTCAAAATACTCGGTCGACCCTTGCAATTCCTGCATGCTTATTCGGCTGCCGAGGCCACGCTGTTGCTGGGCTCTGAACCCGATGTCGCTGTAGTCTTGTTGGATGTAGTAATGGAGCGCGAGGACGCCGGGCTGGCATTGGTCAAGACCATCCGCCAGGACCTGCGTCTGGCGGAACTGCGCATCATCCTGCGCACCGGTCAACCAGGTTATGCACCCGAGATCGAAACCATCCACGATTTCGATATCAACGACTACAAGACAAAATCTGAACTCACCCGCACCAAGCTGTATGCCACCGTGACGGCGGCCGTGCGGGCCTATGAGCAAATCCGCAAGCTGGACCAATTGGCGTTTTATGACCGCCTGTGTAGTTTGCCTAACCGCAACAAGTTCATCGACCTGAGCGACGAGCGGTTGTTATCGGGTCAGTTCTCGTCGGATGTGATTGCCATTCTGGACATCGACGATTTTTCGGAAATCAACGATGCACTTGGTCATCAGCAGGGTGACCGTCTGCTGCAAGCCGTGGCAGAACGCCTGAAGCTGGAACTTGGCTCCGACGTGATCCTGGCTCGTCTTGGGGGCGATACCTTCGGTTTGATGGGCGACAGTTGTGTACTGGACCCGCTGACGGTGCTCGACCTGTTCCGCTCTCCGTTCAAGGTGCAGGATGACACCATGGTCGTCACAGCCACCATGGGCTTCACCCAGGAACTGGGCACCGGCATCGCCGGGCGCGATGCGCTCAAGGATGCCAATATTGCGCTCAAGCTGGCCAAGAAAAACCGGCGCGGCGGCTTTGTAATGTTCTCGGCGCAAATGGGCGCTGACATCCGCGAACGCGTGCGCCTGTTGCAAGCACTGCGCCATGCGGTCGAAAGTGAACGCCTGTTTGTGGTCTACCAACCGCAGGTCAACCTGATCAGTGGCAAACTGGTTGGAGTGGAAGCCCTCATCCGGTGGCGCAATGAAGACGGCACCTATGTACCGCCAGACCGTTTTATCCCGCTGGCCGAAGCCTCAGGAATGATCGTCGCCATTGGTGACTGGGTGTTGCGCATAGCCTGCCTTGAGCTGGCACGCCTGCAAGCCCTGGGATTGCCGGACTTGCGCATGTCAGTCAATGTGTCACAAATCCAATTCCGCCATCCCGGTTTCCTGGACAAGCTGCGCTCCGCATTGGCAGAGACCGGCATCAACCCCAAGTGCCTGGAGCTGGAAATCACCGAATCGGTCGCCATGGACGACCCAGACTTCATGCTGGAGACACTGCACAAGGTTCGCAAGATGGACATCTCGATTGCCATCGACGACTTCGGCACAGGTTACTCGTCGCTCAGCCATTTGCGCCAATTACCCATCGACCGCCTCAAAATCGATCGCGCTTTTGTTACCGAGTTGAACAGCGCGGTGATGGGCGGGCACATTGCGTCCATGGTGATCGAATTGGGGCGCAACCTCAACCTGACTGTCATTGCTGAAGGCATCGAGGAAGAAGCGCAAGCCCAGACACTGCTGAAGATGGGTTGCCATGAAGGCCAAGGTTATCTGTACGCCAAACCCATGGTGGCCCCTGATCTGGTTCAATGGATTGAGACACGCCGCAACAAAGCGGCTTGAGCCTACGTTCACCGGCGCTGCCTGATAATGGCGCGGTGAAAAAACACATCTACATATATTCCCCTTCCGGCGCGGTACGTGACAAAGCCGCTTTCAAACGCGGCGTGCGCCGCCTGCAATTCCTGGGTCATGAAGTGGAGGTTGATGCGGATGCGTTGGCCAGCCACACACGTTTTGCGGGCGACGATGAAACCCGCCTGGCAGCCATTCACCGCGCTGCCGCCAGTGGGGCCGATGTAGCCATGATCTCCCGCGGCGGGTACGGAATAACACGCATCCTGGGTGGCATCCGCTACGAGGCCGTAGCCAAATCCATTGAGCGCGGCACCCAGTTCGTTGGCATCAGCGACTTCACCGCTTTGCAACTGGCCTTGCTGGCGAAAACCGGCAGCACGACCTGGGCAGGTCCTGCATTGTGTGAAGGTTTTGGGGTGGGCGGCAAGCCGGACTTGACTGATGGCCATGGCCACTCCGAGGCGCCGGTTCCTGATGACATCATGGAAGACTGTTTCAACGACATGGTGACGGGGCAGGGCGAGGGGACTGGCTGGCGGCAAAACCGCGAGGCAGGAGATCAACAGGACGTTATCGTGCGCGCCAGCGAAGCAACCATTTGGGGTGGCAACCTGGCAATGCTGACCTCGCTCTTAGGGACAGACTATTTCCCCGAGATAAAGGGCGGCATCCTGTTTCTGGAAGACGTAGGCGAGCACCCGTACCGTATTGAACGCATGTTGACCCAGTTGCTGCACGCGGGAGTGCTGGCACGCCAGAAGGCTATCGTGCTGGGTCAGTTCACTGAATACAAACTGACGCCCCACGACAAGGGGTTCAAGCTAAAAACGGTCGAGCAATGGTTACGTTGCCAGACCAAGACACCCATTCTGACGAACCTGCCTTATGGGCACGTTGCGACGAAAGTCTTGTTACCTGTGGGCGCCAAGGCAGATTTGGTTGCAGAAGGGCGCGATGTGATGCTGGTCTGGGGCCATATCCATGGCCACCCCCACCATGGGCACGAACACCACCACTAACTAACCCACCGGGATTCGACGCCGGTCAATCGCTCAAACTACTGCTTCGCGCCGTGAGGGACTTGGGCAATAGTCCTTTGAACATTCGGCTGATCTGGTCGAGCTTGCGCCGTGCAGCGACTTCACCGTCCACTGCGGCAATGGCAGCCATGACGTCACCACGCAAGTACCAGAGGTCGTTTAAATCCGTGGCATAGGATACTTTCAGTTCCAGTTTGGACGCAGTAGTTGCCCCAGGGACGCTCAAACCTTCCAGCATGGCTTCCCGTATGTCCTCTAGTGCAGATTGCATACGGGACTCTTGTGCGCCGTTGTTGCCACCGAAAATATTCTGTACACCTGTCACCAGGGAAGACCGTATCCAACTCATTTTTATTACTTCATAGACAAAGTAGCTTTACCATACCAAAGAATGCTGGGCCTGTGCAATAGGGCCTAGTGCTGATACGACGCCACTAATAAGCTCGGCCCTCAAGCCCGTGCCAATGACCTAAACTCTAATCCTAGACAAGAATCGGAATTATCGGGAATGGGCGTCCAAACCACCGTTGTATTTACAGACTTGCATGGCAGCACGGCGGTGTTTGAGGCTTTGGGCAATGCGCTGGCGACTGAAACTGTGACGGAAATCACGACCTGGATCTCACAACAGTTTGTTCAACACAGTGGTCGGGTCGTCAAGACGCTGGGGGACGGGGTCTTGGCAATGTTTCCCGATGGTCAAAGTGCCGTCAATGCCGTCATAGACATCCAGCGGTCGCACTCCAACCGAATGTTGCGTTCGCCGCCGGAACTGCGCATGCCCATGCGTATTGGCGTTGCAAGTGGCGAGGTCGAGATTGTCGCTGGCGACTGTTATGGCGATGCCGTCAATGTAGCGTCGCGCCTGTGCGATCTGTGCGGGCCATACCAAATTTGGGCCAATGCCGCGTCTCTGACTTCGGCGACCGAAACCCAGGGCGCGAGTTTTCGCGTGCTGGGACCCATCAACATTCGGGGCCGTGCCGAGCCCTGCGTGGTCTACCAGATCGAATGGCATGAAGACGTGTCCTCGGACTTCCTCACGATGCAAGCGGCGCTGGATCCTGCCCAGGTCTCAGGCGAACGTGACGCCCTTGGACGAGAAGTTGAGTTGATCTGGTCCGGTAACACCCGTCGCTTCAAGTCATTCGAGCTACCTATTCAGTTGGGCCGTGTCCGCGATGCGGACTTTGTGGTCAATGACCCACGCGTTTCCCGCATCCACGCTCGCCTGGAGTGGCGCAACGGAAGCGTGGTGTTTGTAGACGCCAGCAGTTATGGCAGTTGGGTTCGCTTTTCGGGTACGAAAGGTTCTGACGTGTTGTTACGGCGCGCGGAGTGCGTATTACATGGCAAAGGAGAGCTGGCACTCGGTGCATCCTTTTCCGATGCCAGCGTGCCTACTGTGGCGTTTGCCATCCTCTAATCAGGAACGTTTTGATTAACGCTTGTTAACATAATATACATCGTATGAAGTATAAGTATCACCACGTACCCTTGGGCCGCTGCGCCCGAATGGCAGCAGCGATCAATGAGACAACATCTTCGCGTTTCACCTGGCGCGCAAATTCAATCGCCCCAAGACCCTTGGCGTTCTTCAATGCAGGGTCTGCACCGGCCTCAATGAGCAGCTTGACCGCGTCAACCGTTCCATACATGGCCGCCATCATCAATGGCGTGCTGCCATTGGGCGAAGCGGCGTCGATATAGGCATGGTTATCCAACAACAAACGCATCGTCGCGATATGTCCGCCCGTGGCGGCGTAATGCAGTGGCGTCCAACCGGGTTTGTTGACGTCAGCATCGCGCGCGATCAGCTGTTGGCAGATCTCGTGGTAACCCTTCAACGCAGCCAACATCAAGGGGCTTTCGTCCTTGGCGGTCCGAACCTCGACGCGTGTTTTCGGGCTCTCCAGCAAAGCTGCAACCACCTTGGGCGAAGGTTCACGAACCGCTGCCAACAGCGCGTAATCACCCTTGGCATTGACGGTATTCGGGTCAAACCCTCTTGAAAGCAAGCTCTTAACTATCGCGGCATCATCGCGTTGGAGTGCCGTGAAAAAATCCTCATATGAACCAGCATTCGAGACAGAAATCCCAAATAAAACAAACAAATACGTCACATACTTAATGCAAACCCTCATGATTGGACACCCGAAAACAACTGATTAAAGTTTCTACTGGTGGCCTCTGCAATCGCTTCCACGCTGCAATCTTTCAAGGTTGCCAACTGCTTGGCCACATAAGGCACATAAGACGGGTTGTTAGTTTTACCCCGGTATGGCACAGGTGCCAGATAGGGGCTGTCGGTCTCTATCAACAAGCGGTCCATCGGCACCCAAGTTGCGACGTCGCGCAGGTCTTGGGCCGTCTTGAAGGTCAAAATGCCAGAGAAAGAAATGTAAAACCCCAGCTCCAAAGCCTGGCGGGCTACTTCCTGGCTTTCAGTAAAGCAATGGAAGACGCCGCCCGCTGATCCGGTAGAACCGTCCTCGCCCTCCTCGCGCAGGATGGCCAAAGTGTCTTCCGACGCGCTGCGGGTGTGGATGACCAACGGTTTTTGCAACTGCCGCGCCGCTCGGATGTGGGTGCGAAAACGCTCACGCTGCCAATGCATATCAGCGTGGGTTCGCTCCCCCAGGCGGTAATAGTCCAGCCCGGTTTCACCAATAGCCACCACCTTTGGCAACTGTCCACGTTGCAACAGGTCATCCAGCGTAGGTTCGGTGACACCTTCGTTATCCGGGTGCACACCCACGCTGGCCCAGAAGTTGTCGTATTGGATGGCCAACTGGTGGACATCGGCAAACTCCTCGAGCGTGGTGCAAATGCACAAGGCGCGGTCCACGCTTGCATCGACCATGGATTGGCGGATGGCGGGCAGGTTTGCAACCAGCTCTGGAAAGGTTAGGTGACAGTGGGAATCGGTAAACATGCTTCGCGCCCTGTAGCAGGGCCGTGCCCTGGGGCTACGGCAAAAAACTCAAATGGTTTGAGTGGGACGCTCGGACGCCATGTGGGCGCCCAAAATCTCTTCAATCTTCAGCTTCAACGCGTGGGACTTTTCGTCCTTGGGGAAGGTGATGCCCACACCCTGGGTGCGTCCACCAGCGGCCTTGGCCGGTGTTACCCAGGCCACCTTGCCGGCCACCGGGTAACGCTGCATGTCTTCGGGCAAAGAGAGCAACACATACACATCATCACCCAAGGCATATTCCCGCGCAGTGGGAATGAAGACGCCACCTTCCGAAAAAACCGGAATGTAGGCGGCATATAACGCAGCCTTTTCCTTGATGGAAAGCTGGATGACGCTGGGCCGTGGGGGGGTAGTGGGGGCTGTGCTCATGGAATCTCGTTAGTGTGCCGAGTTTAAAACCGATTGGGCCTTCCCCACAAGCGATTCCAGCATCAAACCTGCGTTAAATGGGTGGTCCATGGTGCGCATGGCACGGGACAGGGACTGGGCCCAGGTACTCAACGCGCCAATAGAGGCTCCACCCACAAGGTCACCACTCGCAAAAAAACGCGGCGCAGCACCGGCTTGCATTGCCATCAGGTCGTGGCATAACTTATGCAACGCGTCCAGTGTTTGGGCAATGCTCCAGTCCTTGAAGAACACAACGTCTCCGCGCGCTACAGCTTTGGGTAAAACCGCCCATGCACCCGGGTCGCGGCCAGACGCCCCGAAAGTGGCGGCGTCTTCGGGCCGACCCCCCATGGCCTTGAGCAACACCTGGGCCCGTGCGGCATCAAAACCACGGGACTGCAACCACTGCTGGCTGACCTGCGCCTCGGGCCAACGCATGGCGTGACCCAGGCAACGGCTGCGAATGGTGGGCAGCAGTTGGTGCGCCGATTCACTGGCCAGCACAAATTTCACGTCGCCCGGTGGTTCTTCCAGTGTTTTGAGCAGGGCATTGGCGGTGATTGTGTTCATCTGCTCTGCCGGGAAAACCAACACAACCTTTCCACGGCCCCGGGCGCTGGTGCGCTGTGCAAATTCCACCGTGTCGCGCATGGCATCCACGCGGATCTCTTTGCTGGGCTTGCGTTTTTTATCATCGATCTCGCTCTGCGCCTTTTCACCCAACGGCCAGCCCAGTTCCAGCAGCGTGGTCTCGGGCATCAGCACACTCAGATCGGCATGGGTGCGCACGTCGATGGCGTGGCAGCTGCCACACACGCCACACGCCCCGCCCTCACCCGGCTGTTCACACAACCAGGCCCGCGCCAACTCCATCGCCAAACCGTATTGGCCCAGTCCGGAAGGACCGTGCAACAGCCAGGCATGGCCGCGCTGGGTGAGTAGCTGTTGTGTCTGGGCGGCGATCCAAGGGGGCGGGCTCGCGGGGATTGCTTCGCTCATTGCTTTAACAGCCCCTTGGTCTCTACAGCCTGCAGCAAGTCTTGCCACACCTTGTTGGGTGTCTGGTCGGCATTGATACGGGCAAACCGGCCGGCGTCGGCATCCATGCGCTTGGCATAACCACCCGCCACTTTTTCAAAAAAATCCAAGGGTTGGGATTCAAACTTGTCAGGCACGCGTGCCATGGTCAGCCGCTCGGCAGCAACCCGCGGGGGCAGGTCGAACCAGATGGTCAGATGCGGCTGGAGAGTTGCTGCCGCGGTAGACGCAGCGCCATCTGCCGCCCTGCCCTGTACCCATGCCTCCAACACCGACAAGGTTTCCCAATCAAAACCCCGGCCAGCGCCCTGGTAGGCAAACGTGGCGTCGGTAAAACGGTCACACAGCAACACCTCACCACGGGCCAACGCAGGCAGGATCACGGTCTGCACATGGTCACGCCGCGCGGCAAACACCAGCAAAGCCTCCGTCATGGCATCCATGGGGTCGTTCAGAACCATCTGGCGCAGGCGCTCTGCCAAGGGTGTGCCACCAGGCTCGCGGGTCAGTGTGACCATACGGCCCTGCGCCCTGAAGGCACGGGCCAGGCTGTCGATGTGCGTGGATTTGCCCGCGCCATCGATCCCCTCAAAACTGATAAAAAGTCCGCTTCTCATGCCTGTTTCTGGGCGGCTTTATTGTCCGCGTTGGTATTTGTTGACTGCCCTATTGTGCTCGTCCAGCGTGGTGCTGAAGTGGCTGCTGCCGTCGCCTTTTGCCACAAAGTACAGGGCCTTCGATGGCGCCGGTTGCACCGCAGCCAGCAAAGAGGCCTTACCAGGTATGGCAATCGGTGTGGGTGGCAGACCGGCACGGGTATAGGTATTCCAGGGCGTATCGGCCAGCAGGTCTTTTTTGCGCAAATTGCCGTCGAAGGCTTCCCCCATACCGTAGATCACCGTGGGGTCGGTTTGCAAACGCATGCCGATAGTCAACCGGTTGTTGAACACGGCCGATATAGTGGGCCGGTCACTGGGTGCGCCGGTCTCCTTCTCGACAATGCTGGCCAGTATTAGCGCCTGTTCGGGGGTGGTCAACGGTGATTTGGGGTCGCGTTGTGACCAGGCTGCGGCAAGCCGCTTGTCCATGGCCAACTTGGCACGTTTGAGCACAGCCAAGTCGCTGGAGCCCTTGCTATAGGTATAGGTATCGGGGAAGAAATGGCCTTCTGCCGGCACGCCAGGTTGTCCCAATTGCACCATGATGTCGCTGGGGGACATAGCCTGCGAATCGGGTTTGAGCTGTTCGGCCTTTTTCAAAGCGTCACGCACCTGGCGGAAGGTCCAACCCTCCACCAGCGTCACACTGCGCAGGGCTTCTTCACCGCGCACCAGTTTTTGCAACAGGTTCGCCGGCGTCGCCGTACGATTCAACTCGTAACTGCCGGCACGGATCTGGCGGGATTGTCCCGAAAGCCTGAACCAGCCATGCAGCATCATGGCGTTCACGGGGACGCCGGCTTGCGCCACCGCGGTGGCCGCTTCACGGGCGCTCATGCCAGGCTCTATGGACACATCCACCGCGTCCGCCGCCAGGCCAAACGGCTGGTGCAGCCAGACGTATCCAGCACCCGCGGCAGCCAGAGCCAAGCTCAATACAAGAACAAAGAAAAAGCGCACAGCCCTACAGCCCTGTTGAGATCAAGGGAGGAATGATAATTCAGCGCATGAACATGACAACCCAGCATCCCCCCGCACTCCCTACTGACCCAACTCCGCTGAACGGAGTGGCGCCGATCACGCACCTGGGTGTTATCAAAATTGTGGGTGAAGATGCCGCGAAATTCATACACGGGCAATTGACCCAGGATTTTTCACTGTTGGACCTGAACACCGCACGTCTGGCCGCCTTTTGTTCCGCCAAAGGTCGCATGCAGGCCAGCTTTATTGGTTTCAAGCGCAGCGCCACGGAGATCCTGTTGGTCTGCAGCCTGGACATTTTGCCTGCCACGCTCAAACGCCTGTCCATGTTTGTGATGCGGGCCAAGGCCAAGCTCAGTGATGCCAGTGCTGAATACACCCTCTTTGGCCTGATGGGTGATGCTACCAAAAATATAGCAGAACAATCAAATTTAGCGGGGGCTAAGGCCGATATTGACTCAAGCACCCTGGTGAATCTATACCCTGCGGATGGCGTGCCCCGCCAACTGTGGATAGCGCCTACCGGCACACCGGCGCCACAGGGGAAGGCCCTGACGTCAGAGCTGTGGTTATGGACCGAGGTGCGCAGCGGCGTGGCCACCATTTCGGCACCGGTGGTCGAGGCTTTTGTGCCACAAATGCTCAACTACGAATCCATAGGCGGCGTCAATTTCAAAAAGGGTTGTTACCCCGGCCAGGAGATTGTGGCGCGCAGCCAGTTTCGCGGCACACAGAAGCGCCGGGCGTTTATCGTCCACGCCGATGCGAGCATGGCGGCGGGAGACGAAGTGTTTGCCGCTGATGACAACAGCCAGCCGGTTGCCACCGTGGTGCAAGCCGCGTCCGCACCGCAAGGGGGCTTTGACGCCATCGTGTCGGCCCAGCTGTCAGCCGTGGAACGCGGGGCCCTGCATTTGGCCTCTAATCAAGGCCCTGCCCTGCAAATCTTGCCCCTACCTTACGCCTTGCTTGAAGACATTTGAGACTGGTTTTACGCAAACAGCGAATTTGCAGGTAAATTGCGGAGACGGGTGTTTTGGACCTTCATAATTGGGCCAAAATCCGAAAATCTGTCCAGAAGGGGTTGGTTCCAAAGATGTCTAAACCGATTAGCAAAGATGAGGCGTTTGCACGCCTGGGCGCCATTACCCGTGAGATGCACGAGGCTTTCAGCGTCTTGGGTGGCAGCAACGACTTGCACAACGTGGTTGAAGAGTTCCCCAACGCGCGGGAGCGCTTGGCGCATGTCGGAAAGATGACAGAAAACGCCGCCAACACCGTGCTCAACCTGGTGGACGCCGCCAAACCCGAATGTGATGACCTGGTCAAGCGGGGCGAAGAGCTGGGCCAGTCGCTGGCCCGCATGGCAGCGTCGGAAGATTTGACGGTGGAGCGTGCCCGCGCGCTGATGGGCGTATGTGGAAAATTTGCAGAACGCACCTCGCTTTTTGCTGGCAAACAAGCATCGATCCTCAGCGACATCATGATGGCGCAAGACTTTCAGGATCTGTCCGGACAGGTGATCAAAAAGGTCATCGACATCATCAACCGGACCGAGCTGCAACTGGTGCAGTTGCTGGTGGACAGCGCCCCTAACCAGGGGGAAGAAAAAGAAACCGAGGAATTCACTGGAGAGACACACCAGCTGCAGGGCCCACAGGCTGCGGAAGCAGCCCTGGCCCAGGGCGATGTGGACGATCTGCTGGCCTCCCTGGGTTTCTGATCCCGCTGATTTAGCCCAGGGGCAACACCATTTCTATGTGTTGTATGCCCGCTTCTTCAAACACCGGGCCACGGGCCTTGAAACCCAGGCGCGTGTAAAAACCCTCGGCGCTGCATTGGGCATGCAGCATTACCTCTGTGTCGCCACGCGCACGGGCGGCATCCACCAAGCCAAACAACACATCACGCCCGAAACGTGAGCCGCGCAAGCCGCGGTCCACGGCCATGCGCCCAATGCGGCCGAGCTTGGGTGCGTGCTGTAGCAGGCGACCCGTGGCCACCGGCTTGCCCAGCTTGTTGCTGACTAGGGCATGCACTGCGGTGGCGTCTGCCTCGTCCCACACCATATGGGCACCAATGCCCTGCTCCTGCACAAACACATCGTTGCGCAGGGTGGAGGCAGCCTCGCGCACGCTGTCCCAGCTACCCACCTGCAGTTGCGTGACTGCCCCACCCGCCTCATACCCTTCAAATATGGCACGCAGAGCGGCGGGAACGGGTTGGGAGGTTTGTGTAGCCGGGTTGGCATACACGTAAAGCAGTTCAGCCGTGATCAGCAGGGTATCGCCACGAAAAATGGCTCCTTCAAACAACACAGACGAGGTGCCAATGCGGGCACAGCGCAGGCCTACTTCAATAGTGTCATCGTAGCGGGCCGATCCGTGGTATTCCACACTGGCCTTTTTGACAAACAGGTCGCCGCCCAGCCCTTGTAATGTGGCCTCGTAGGGCAAAGCCAGCTTGCGCCAATAACCCGACATGGCCGTGTCGAAATACATCAGGTAGTGGGCGTTGAAAACAATCTTCTGCATGTCCACCTCGGCCCAGCGCACCTGTATGCGCTGAAAGTTGCGGAAGTCGGAACGTTGGGTACTCGCCATTTAAACCATCTCCTTGAATGCGTGGATCAGTGCGCGGGCTGCGTCCGCATGGGCTTTGGCCGCCTCGGGTATGGCACGGCCCATTTTGATGAATTCGTGCACCACTCCCCGGTAAATTTCCAGTTCCACCGGCACAGCCGCCAAGCGCAGCCGGTCAGCATAATGCACGCCCTCGTCAACCAAGGGATCGCATTCTGCCAGACCTAGCCAGGCGGGCGCCACGCCGTCTAAGTCCACCGCTTGGCCAGATGCATCGTGCCCGTCCAGCGGAGCAAAACGCCAGTCGTCCCAGTCCTTGGGGGTGCGCAGGTAGTGGTTGAAGAAATACTGGATGTGGGACTGCTCCAGCACAAATCCATCGGCAAACATGCGGTGTGAATCGGTGTGCTGGTGGGCCGCCGTGCCCGGATAGAACAACAATTGCAGGGCCAGGCGGATGTTGGCATTGCGGGCCAGAATGGCGCAAACCGCGGCCAGTGTGCCGCCGGCGCTGTCGCCACCTACGGCGATGTGTGTGGTGAGTATGTTGCGCGTGGCACCCTGCTGGGCCACCCACTGCACAACATCCCATGTGTCGTCCACCGCAGTCGGAAATTTGTGCTCGGGTGCAAGCCGGTAGTCCACCGACAAAACCGCACACTGCGCGCGGTGCGCGAGCTGGCGGCACAAACCATCATGTGTCTCAATGCTGCCGATCGTGAAGCCGCCGCCGTGAAAGTACACCAGCACTGGCAGGCCTTGGTCTTGGATAGGGGCCACCAACCGCACGGGAATAGCAAACCCGTCGCGGGCTTCGATGTGGAAGTCTTCAACCCGCGCCATGGGCGGCAGGGGTAACTCCAGCACATCGGCGCCTGCAGCATAGGCTGCCCGGGCCTGCACGGGCGTCAGGCTGTGCAAAGGCGGGTGGCCCGCGCGGACCATGCGTTCCAGCACACTGTGCATGGCAGGCGTCAGCAGGGTCCTGGGGTTGCGTGGGAGACTCATGTTTTTATGGCTTCTTGCTACAGTGCAGCTTTTAATCCTAACCCCAAACACGCCATGGCTTTGATCTACTACATCACCCAAGTTCAGTTTGATTTCGGCGCCGTCAAACTGCTCAAGCAGGAATGCGAACGGGTGGGCATTACCCGCCCGTTGATCGTGACCGATGCGGGCGTCAAGGCTGCCGGTGTGTTGCAAAAAGCACTGGACGCCCTGCCCGGCCTGCCGGTTGCCGTGTTTGACCAAACCCCATCCAACCCGACCGAAGCCGCCGTGCGCGCGGCGGTGGATGTGTACAAGGCCAACCATTGTGATGGCCTGATTGCGGTGGGCGGTGGCTCGGCCATAGACTGCGCCAAGGGTGTGGCCATTGCCGCCACCCATGAAGGGCCTTTGACCCACTACGCCACCATTTTGGGTGGCTCGCCCCGCATCACCGAACGGGTGGCCCCCATCATCGCCGTGCCCACCACCAGCGGTACCGGCAGCGAGGTGGCGCGCGGTGCCATCATCATCGTGGACGACCACCGCAAGCTGGGTTTCCACTCCTGGCACCTGGTGCCCAAGACCGCCATTTGTGACCCCGAGCTGACCTTTGGCCTGCCCCCTAAGCTGACTGCCGCCACCGGCATGGACGCCATTGCCCACTGCATGGAGACCTTTATGGCGCCGTCCTTCAACCCACCAGCCGACGGCATTGCGCTGGACGGTTTGCAACGCGGCTGGAGCAGCATTGAGCGCGCCACCAAAGACGGCCAGGACCGCGAAGCACGGCAGAACATGATGAGTGCATCCATGCAAGGCGCGATGGCCTTCCAGAAGGGCTTGGGCTGTGTGCACAGCTTAAGCCACAGCCTAGGCGGTGTGGACCCCCGCTTGCACCACGGCACGCTGAATGCGATGTTTTTGCCGGCCGTCATTGCGTTCAACTCCGCGGCAGAGTCCGTCCAAAAGGAATACCGCCTGCAACGCATGGCCCATGCCATGGGGCTGGCATCCGCCAGCGACATTGGTGCCGCCATCAAGGACATGAATGCCCGGCTGGGCCTGCCCACAGGCTTGGCCGCCATGGGCGTGGATGCCAGCATGTTCGACCAGATCATCACCGGTGCCATGGTCGACCACTGCCACAAGACCAATCCCCGCATTGCGACAGAAGACGAATACCGCGAGATGCTGGCGCAGGCGTTATAAACGCATACCCCCACCATCCGGAGAACTCCACCATGGCAAGCGTTCGTAAGGGCAACAAGTCCGTTTTACTGGTCGTTGACGTGCAAGTCAACGTAGTCAAAGGTGCGTGGGAGGCACCCCGCATAGTAGGCAACGTGGCGTTGGCCGTCGAGCGGGCGCGTGCCCAAGGCGCACCGGTCATCTGGGTGCAGCATGGGGACGAAGACCTGGTAAAGGGCAGCCCAGAGTGGCAATGGGCACCCGAACTGGTGCCGGCCACGGGCGAGCGGTTGATCCACAAGAACTTCAACTCTTCCTTTGAGCACACATTGCTGGAAGACGAATTGGCCAAGCTGAGCGCCACCCACATCGTGCTGGCGGGCTGCGCCTCCAACTGGTGCATACGCGCCACTGCCTATGGTGCCTTAGAGCGAGGTTACGACCTGACCCTGGTCAAGGACGCCCACACCACCAAAACCATGGAGCTGGACGACGGCACTAAGCTGGACGCTGCGACCCTGGTGCAGGACCTCAACATTGCAATGACCTGGCTCAGCTATCCGGGCCGCAAAAACACCACGGCCAAGGCGGAAGAGCTGGTGTTTGAAGGTACAGACGCTTAGTCCGGTGTTGGGTCAGCGGGCTATATGCCCTCTTCCATCGCCTTCTTGAGGTCTGCCGTTTCCACCGACTGTCCCCAAGTGTTTGCGGGTGTAGTGTTTTAAAGCTTTCCAGAATTTGACGTCGCCCAACAGGTTGTGCAATTCATGCAAGACCAGCGCGCCCTTGTCGTACACAAAAGAGCGATCATCGGCACTGGGATCGCTGCACGTCCGCTTGCCCGACCACAAAGCCCATGCGCAGCGTGCCGTGGCGGCCAGCACAATGCGAACAAGAATGCACCCAGCCAGTGCAACAACGGGCGAAGCGCCTGTGTTTGCCCCGTCACAGCGCCTGCACCCGCGCCATGTCGGGTTTTTGCAGCCAGGCGGCAAACTCGTCCACCAACTGCGTGCTGGCACTGCAGGCAGCATTCCATGCTTTCACGCGCCCTGCCAGGTCGTTGCCATAACGGGTGAAGTCGATACGGTCGGGCAGCTTGCCATGCGGAAGTGTCTTGACCCACTCCGGGTTGGGTGCCAGCAGCACCATGCGGTCTAGGTGAGGGGTCGCGTGGTGGCGCCACTTCAGGCTTTTGTCCAGCCAGCCGGGCACCACGGCTTTTTGAAAATGGGGGTACAGGACCAGGTCGTTTTTGTCAAATTGGCCTCTAGACCCCGTCCCCACTACATCATCCACTACTGAATTGATAGCATTCATGGAGCCTGGCAAATAATTCAGGTGCAGGTGGTAGTCGGTGATGCCACCATCCCAATAGGCACCAGGCGGTGCGCCAGGGATGTTGTGCACAGCTTTGAGCACAAAGGGGATGGAACAACTGGCCTGCAGGGCTTGATTGAAGTTGCGCTCGCTCAGGGCCACCTGGCGGGTGCGGTAGTCGTCCGTGCCAAAGGGCAGCGCAGCACAGGTCGCCGGTTCACGTTGCGTTGCAGGTGTTGAAAAAACCACCCGTTCCAGCCAGGCCCCCATCGCCTTGCGGCGCACCACATTGGTCACAAAGGCACCGAAGTAGCCAAGGGGTGTGCGCAGACCATGCTCGGTGTTCAGCAGATGCCGCCCGCGTGAGGTGACGATGTGCAGCCGGTAACGCGGGTGTTGCAATATCTCCTGCACCCGACCGCTGTAAAAGGCCTGCAGGTTCTGGCCAAACAGCTCACTGACCATGGCGGCACTGGGGCGCTTCTGGCCTGGCGCCAGTTCATAGTGCTGGTGGATGTAGTCGTGCTCAAGCCGGCGGAATCCAAAGGCCGACTGGTTCAGGCAGGCGGTAGCCATGCGCCAGGCGCCAATCGACGCGCCGACCAGATCAATAGGCTGCGCAGAGCCATTCAGCCACTCGCCAAAGATGAAACGGTCCAACGCGCCCAAGATCAGCCCCTTGGGGCCACCGGCTGCTGCGGGAATGGTGCGCACGGCACCAGGTTGCAGGCCGTTTTTGGCGATGGCCTGCCGGGCCACGGGGCCCGCGTAAATATGAAGTGCTTGCATTCTAAAAATCGATTCGGAGAAGAACAACTCGCCGCCGGGCCGCCCCAAGGCGGGTTAGCCCCCTTGGGGGGCAGCGACCCGCAAAGCGGCGGAGCGTGGGGGTCACGTATGCGCTGCCCAGTCAAATGGGTCTTGTTGCAACACGGCGTCTATGTCCAGGTCCAGCACGACTCCGACGGAGTCGGGAAAGGACACGGCCATGGCACGCTCGTCCATGTTGGCTTCACGTGCGCGGGCGCGCCAGGTCGCCAGGTGGATGACACCGGCCAGAGGCTCGTAGACATTGTTCTCGAATGGGGCGTACTGGTGCTCTAAAGCGTCAATGGTGGACTGCGGAAAACTCCACATGCGTGCAAATCCTGCGCCCACCATGGCGTAGCAGTAACCAAACTCGCGCCGCTCCGCGCGGGCCCGGCGCAAATCCATAGCGGGCACTTCCACATTCAGCACAGCCATCGCGTCGGGCATGGCTAGGTGCATGGCCAACTCACCTATGGCATGTATCAGGCCGCAGGTAAAGGCGGCTTGCTGGTTTTGCCGCACCAGGCCGGCCAGCGCTCGGGATACTTTGGCGACATTCAGGCTGTATTGCCAGAACTGCGCGAGATTGATGCCGGGAACAGCCTTGGGGGACGAGACACCGGCCGCCGCCTGCGCCATGGTCTTGACATGGGCCAGCTCCAGCACGGCCAGCGCTTCGGACACGCTGCTGATCTTGCCTTTGAGCTGGAAAAAATCAGAGTTGGCCAGCTGCAGCAGCCGTGTGGTCAGCGCCGGATCGGTGCTGATGAGCTGTGAGATCTTGCGCAGATCCGCCTCGGGCTTTTCCAGCTCGCTCAGCAGCAGGGCCACCACCTTGGGGATGCTGGGCAGGTTGAACTGCTGTTCCAGCAAGGCACTGAGTTTCATGGCAAACAATCTCCAGGCATCAGGTGGACCAACGGTTTATTTGTGCCCATTATGGCGTGTAGATCTCCAATAGACTGCGCAGCAGCACCAGGATACGAGGCTGGATCGAGCTTACAGAAGAGAGTCCATGCAGCCCGCTTTTCAACACGGGGGTGAACTGCTACATTTCAGTGGAACGAAGTCTGTGGAGCCGAGTTGCCCAGAGTCGGGGCCGCGGGGGATAAGCGGCAATGTGTAGAAAACAATATTCTGCCACTATCGCGACGAAACCCTATGAACCCAAACCTGTGTTCGAGTGCTGCCGACGGTGGACTGCGTTTTCTGCACAGGGTGCGCGCCTGTTTTCAATGGATCTGTGCAGCCAGCATGTTGTTTTTCGCTCCTGGCGCGCTGGCCGACTTTGCGACGGATTGTTCCGGTTGCCACGCGATAGGCGGCGCCAGGGTGAATGCAGCGAATGCGGGTGCCGTCATCACCGCCGCGAACGGCGCCAATGGCATGGGCCTCACCGGACCACAACTGGCGGCGGTTAACACATACGCCTCGGAGATCACAAGCCTGTTAGGTGGAGCCTCGATTTTCACCGGTTCTACACGCACGGTCGCATATCACTCCAACGCCAATTCGATCACGGTCCCCAATGTGGTGATCGCACCAGGTAGTAACGTTATCACGAGCTATGGTGGCTCGGCCTCCAATGGAACGGTTGGTGGCGTGGGCACGACGGCCCTGACCTATACACACACTGCCAACCACTGTGGGGCAGATACCGTGACGGCGTTCGGACAAGGGCTTGCGAATACAGCCAACCGGTTTATTCCGATATCCGTCACCCCCCCAACAATTACTGCCCCCTCCCCGACGGTTGCGCTCTCTTACTCCACTGTGGCGCAAAACGTGTCTTTGGGAGGTACCCTCAATGTTCTCGGTATCACAGTCACGGGGGCGCCTGCCAACGGCACGGGGGGAGTGGTTGATACCAATACCTTGAGCTACGCAGCCGACCCCACCACCTACAAAGCCCAAGTAACCATAGTCTACCGGGGTGAGGGGCCCGGATACGGCACGGGCAATAGCTGTGGCAGCAGCAATGGAACCGCCACGGTGAATGTTGGACTTCCTCCCGCTCCTACGGTTGCGAATATCGGCACACTGACGGTGTCGTCTACGAGTCCAACCAATATTGATGTGTCGGCGTCTATTTCTGGCGTGGTAGCCAGTAACCCGGCGGCAACCTACGTCGTTGCAGCCTCCCAACCCACGGTGGGCGGATCAGGCTCTTCCAGCGTCGCCGGCAACGTCATTACCTACACGCCGCCTGGCGGATACGTCGGCACAACAACGATCACGTATACCAAAGCCGGTCCGGGTGGCGTCTCCAACACTGGGACCATTACGCTGAATGTATCGGCCGCGCCGACCGTGGTGGCGGCCTCTGCAACCACGGCTTTCAACACCCCTATTTCGATCAATCTTGCTGCCTCGATTACGTCCGGCACCGCGGTGACCGCAGTTACACCATCCGCCCAAACCAACGGTGTCGCGATTCAGACCGGTGCAACCACCATCCAATTCACACCCACCAATGGCTTCTTCGGCACGGGGACGTTTTTGTACACAGCGACCAACGTTGGCGGTACGTCGGGCACGGCGCTGGTATCGGTCACGGTGACTCCTCCGCCACCTACGGTGTCGGCCGCCGTCGCCCTCATTCCGTACAACACGGCAACGGCGGTCAACCTGGCGTCCTCCATTGGGCCGGTGGGGGCAGCAGTGGTCAGTGTTACGCCATCTGGCGCGGTCGGTGGAACCGCAGTGGCGACAGGGCCCTCAACGATTACCTTTACCCCTACACCCGGAACGGTCGGACCGGCGAGTTTCAATTATTCGGCATCCAATGCGGGTGGTACCTCCGCGGGCACTGCACCCGTCAACGTCACAATCTCTGCGCCCAGCGCACCTACTGTGGCCTCCGGTGCTATCAGTGTTTTCTCAAATGGAACTTCTGCCATTGCCCTGGGTTCCTACATCAGCGGCCTTTTTTCGTCGGTGTCCCTCGTCGTTCCGCCCTCCAAGGGAGTGGCAACGCTCAACGGAACTACCGTAACCTATACCCCCAATCCGGGATATCTGGGTGACGACTCCTTCACTTTTGTCGCGACAGGGGTTGGCGGCACGTCTAACTTGGGGACGCTTTCTATCACGGTGGGAGCCATACCCACGACCCCTGCAATCAGCCGAGCAGTGGCCTTGAATAAGGCTCTTGCCCTTGACGTCTCCGGCTTGGTGACGGGCAGCTATACCAGCATCTCCGTTACCCAGCCCGCCAACGGGGTCGCCAGCGTAAATGGAAATGTCATCACCTATGTTCCCAACCAGGATTTCACCGGCAAGGACACCTTTACCTATGTTGCATTGGGTGGGCCTGCCAGCAGTTCGCCAGGTGCCATCACGGTCGATGTGTTGCCCTTACCGACTGCTCAATCGGCATCACTCATCGCATCGCTGAACACCCCTAGCAGCCTTGACCTGAAGGCGCAGCTTATCGGAGCCGCTATTAGCGCAGTCATTGTTGGCACGGCGCCGCAGCATGGCACAGTGAAGGTGGCGGGCACAACCGTGACCTACACGCCAGCGGCCGATTACTTTGGTTCCGATAGCTTCACCTACATTGGCGTTGACAGTATTGCGGGCAACTCACTGCCGGCGACCGTATCGGTAACGGTGCTTCCCGGGCTGCCCTCGGTCAAGCCTGTCACGCTTACCGTCGCGCGGAATTCATCGGGCAGCTTTGACCTTGCCAGCTACATCAGCGGATCTGCCATAACTGGCATCGCCATTGACGTTCACCCCAGGCAAGGTGTGGCCAATGTGGCCGGAACCGTCGTGACCTATACCCCCAGATCAGGATTCTTCGGCCAGGATACGTTTACCTTCGTTGCGTATGGTGCGGCAGGCAAGTCCATGCCGGGATCCGTAAGGGTGACCGTAACCGGCGAGCCCGACCCTACGAAGGACATCACGGTCAACTCCGCCATCAACAGCCAGATTCTTGCAGCGATGGGAATGGCGCGGGGGCAGGTGGCCAACTTCGCCCGCCATTCGGAGCGATCACAACGCGGCCGTTCCAGAGCGGCAGCTTTGGGTTGGACCGCCGCCGGGTCTGCTCAGGCGCCGTCCAGCTTTACTGCAGGGTCGGCTGGGCCATCTGCTATGGGGCAGCCTGCTATCAGCCAGCAGACGACAACGCTGGCTTCAGTCATGCCGAATGCGACACAGTTGCCCCAGGGCAATGCCCCCGCCAGTCTGCCACTGTCAACAGGCCTCGCCATGGCGGCCAATGACCTCGGGATTGCCGGATCGCCCCTGTATGCCTTGGCCAGTGGCTTGATCCAAAACCGGTCTATCGACCTCGGCGCAGTCCATCAGACATTTGCGCAGGACACCGGGACGCCCAACCCAGCATCCACCAAACTTTGGGTGGAAGGAGTGGCAAGTTTCGGTACGCGGGATGCCGACGGAAACATTAGCGGCGCAAACTTCAGTTCTACGGGCATTACGGTGGGGCTCGACCGCGTCATCAACGACAAACTGACCATCGGCCTGGGCGTAGGTTATGCACAAGGCATGACCAATATCGGCACCGACGGATCCCGCAGCGAGAGCAAAGGCTACTCTCTGGCCCTGTATGGAAATTACATGCCGGGTGACAACCTGTTTGTGGAGGGCGTCTTAGGCATCGGCGGGTTCGACTTTGACACGCGCCGCTATGTGGAGCCCATGGACGACTTTGCGCTCAGCAAACGCAGGGGCTACCAGTATTTCGGTTCTATCGGTGCAGGTTATGAGTGGCGTGGCAAAACGACGATGCTCTCCCCCTACACCCGCCTGGAGTTTTCGTCCGATCGCCTGGGTGAAAGTTCAGAAACCGGAGCCAGCTACTACGCCCTCACCTATTTCGAACAACCATCGTTCTCCATGCAAGGTGTCATCGGGTTGCGCGGCGAATCCATACACGCCACGCCGTTTGGATTTGTTGTACCACGGGCCAGGCTCGAGTGGCGTCAGGACCTGCGCCAGAGCAGTGAGGCCACCATAGCGTATGCCGAACAGGTGGGCGGCACGCGCTACTCCATCAGCCCAACTGGCAGCCAGCGCAACGCCTTGGTGTGGGGCATAGGCAGCGAGTTCCTGTTCCGTGACGGCTGGGCACTCGGATTGGACTATCAGCTGTCCCGCGTGTCTGCCAGTGAATCGAGTTTTGCGCTGCGGGTAAAAGTGTCCAAGGAGCTCGGCGCCAAAGGAGGAGCCAAGTTGCTGCAGGGTGTTGAGCTGGACTTCAATGACGACTACGACATACAGGTCGACGCGGGCTACACCTGGGACGACAACATCACACGTGGCAGGGTCGCCGGCGACATACTGGTAGACAATTTGTACACGCTCAACGTGAGCAAAACCATGGTGGTCGGCTTGGGTAGCACCTCCAGGCTGATCCTGACGGCGGCGGCTGGCGGCGAACGCTTCCAGAATTTCAATGGCCTTAGCAAGTACACCCTGACGGGTGAAGCTGCCTACCAGTACCGGGGCTCTGCGGACTTTGATGCGGCCACCTGGGGACTGTTTGCGAAAGTGACCGGTGAAGACTACCAGTCCTTGTTGCGCGACGGTTATCGCTACTCCGTGGGCGCATCGGTATTGCAACCCTTAACGGACCGGATCACGCTGTCAGGTGCCCTCTCAGCCAATGGCCGGCGCGCCCGCAGTGAGGTGTTCAGCACCAAGGACTACTCGGCACGTTTCAATATCGATTACGCGTTGGGTCGGGGTGCCACACTATACCTGGGGGGCGAGTATCGCAAGGGCGACATCGTGTCCACCGGGCTGGCGTCGCTGGAGAATGTCTCCATCGCCAAAATGCTGGTCGCCGACGACGCCTTTGATGCCGGCCGCTTCACCAGCTACCGGTTGGACGGGACCACGTGGTTGACCACCATAGGCTACAACGTGGGTCTGGGCGCGCGTGATTCCTTTGACCTGTCATGGCGGCGCGTGCGGTCCACACCGGACCTGCGCCCGGCTTGGGCCACCTCTCCAAACAGCTATTACAACAACCAGTTTTCAATCAGCTATCTGATGCGGTTTTAAGCCCATGCAACACACCCAAGCACTTCCTGTATTTATTTTCACCGTCGCGCTTGCGACCGTGCTCACCGGATGCGGCGGCGGGGGCGCGGGATCGCCTGCTGGCAGCGATGTCGTTCCGACGGTGAATGCGCCGGTGACGGCAACGGCAGGGCCGGACAGCTTTCTACTGTTTCCCAACCCCATCAAGCAGTCTGACGGGAGCCTGCAGGTCAATACCCTGAACTACGCTGTGGCGTATTACAAGGCGATTGATCCTGGCAATGAGCGCGACACACTGGCCAAATTCAAGACCAGAAACGGATTCGGCTCGGCCGCAAACGGGGCTGTTGAAGAGAGTGTCATTTTTGGCGACCAACGCGACCTGAGCTATGGCCGCAAGCTGACCGGACGCCAGAACCCCGATGGCAGTTTGGCATTCGTCGTCGAAAACTATCTGGTTGGCGGCTACGGGGCTTATTCACCCTTCAACCTGGAAGCCGCTATCAAAGGCGAATCCAAATGGCACCTAGGCACCAATGCCATTGAATACAGCCCTGGGCCCGGGGGCGCAGTCAGTTTCGTCAAATACTACACCTACGACCCGGTTACCGGAGCGCGGCTGTTGATGGCAAATCTGGATGGCCGGGGTGACAAGGCCATGCCTACGATTTGCACGTCTTGCCACGGCGGGCGGGGTGACGCATTGACACCGTCCGGCTTGTTTCCCAGGCTGATGAACGTCGCGTCCAGTGCCGATGTTCGCGCGCCGGACCGTGGCGGTATGCGCGGTGACCTCGCCGGACAGCTGCATGCGTTTGAGCCAGCCTCCTTTGATTTTTCCCCGTTACCGGGCTACACACGGGAAGCCCAGGAAGGGAAAATCAAGACACTCAACAAGATGGTTCTGTGCGGCATCAGCCTCCCCCGCGGCACCATCAAACCCACTGGATTTCCTGAAGACGACTGCCGGCGGGTCGCGAATCCCAATGAATACCAGGGCAGCTCCGCGGAACACCTCAAGAGCATGTACGGCGGCAACGGTCTGCCGGCCGAGACCAGCGCCAAGCTTGATACGTTTGTGCCCGCCACCTGGCAGTCCAATGGGCAGAGCAGCTTGTACCTCAACACAGTGACCCAGAGTTGCAGGGTGTGTCACAGCCTGCGCGGCACGGGCAACCAGTCTGCTATCAGCTTCGAAGACTTCAAAGCCTTTGACGACTACGCACCCCGGATCAAGGCCCATGTGGTTGACCGCGGCAATATGCCCTTGGCCAAACTGGTGTACGACACCTACTGGAGCACCCCCTCCATCAACCGGTCGATGACGGACTATCTGGCCAGTAAAGGATTCTCCGACGCTGGCAGTCGTGCTGGGCGTCCTGTTGCCGACCCAGGCCCTGGGCGGGTTACCAAATCACTGTCGACGACGCTGGACGGCAGCATGAGCCTGTTTTCGTCCGCCTACCAATGGTCGATCACTGCCGGACCGGCCGGAGCTACCCTGTCTGGTGCTACGACCTTGACGCCGACCTTTACAGCGGTTGCGGATGGCGTTTACACGCTGCAACTGGTCACCAGCAACGGCTCACTCAGCAGCAAGCCCCAAACCATGACACTGGTGGTGGACCGCGGTCTCCCCTGGGACCCTTCTGCGGTCAGCTTCTCCGACGTTAAAACCATTCTGCAGACAGGCGCGGGCAATTGCACCACCTGCCACACCAGCACCAAAAATCCGGCGGCGCAATCTCTGACGCCACCGATCTTTTACGACGATTACGACCGGGCTTTGACCGGTGTAGCGACCGATGCCACCAACCGGCAATGGCTGTACGCAGAGGTTCGTGGACGGGTCAATTTCACCGACGTGGTAGCGAGTGCCCTGTTGCGCAAACCGTCAGGCAACCATCACGGCGGGGGCACCGCAGCCTTGAGTGGTTTCAATACAGAACTGCAGCCAGGAGACCCTGGCCGGCAGGGATACGACAAAATCCTGGCCTGGATCCTGCGCGGCGCGCCAGAATAGTTTGGCTTGCAACAGGTCTGGACAGTCAGTAGGCCCTACGGGGCCCACTGTAGGAATCTTTGGAGAACACAAACGGAGTCGTTCTTCCCACCAGGGTTTCGATCAGTGCGAGTTCCTGATCGGAGTGGTTAACAAAGGGGGCGTTGCGGATATTTTTGCCCTGGCCGCCATCTTTGACGATGTAAACCGGGCGGTCGTGGTGGCTGGCGGCGATGGATTCCCGGCTTTGCGGATCATCGGTTGCCTGTACTTCGGTCGCACCGTAGCAGGTGCAGAAGTAAGACCGTTCAGGATCACTTTCGACGTAAAAGCCGGTGCCCCGTATGCCGACAGTTGCGGTGGCTGTCGTCAGCCTCATGGGGGAGTTGCGAGACACCGACAGCAGCTTGCCGGTCAACAGTCGCAAGCCACCGATAACGAGGCTGCTGACCGAAGTATCAGCCGGTTCGATGGTCAGGTTGCTGTCACCCCGAAGAATCATCGAATGCGCGTTCACCACAAAGATGATTTCACTGTTTTTGCCGGTTTGCAGGGTGTCGCCCGGTTTCACAGGCGTTGACAGCGTCGCCTTTTGGTTGTTCACCAGCACATCACCCGAAAGACCGTAAATGCTTTGGCTCGGCGGCAGTTTGGCGGGTTTGCTTCCGAAAATGTTGAACCCCGGTGCTTGGGCTTGGGCTTGCGGCAATGCCACACCGAACACACCTGCTGCCAAGGCCTGAATCAACCATAAGCGGCGTTCGTCATCCACTTCCTCAAAGTTATTCATGGGCAACTCCGGAGATTTACCCCATTGTCGCGGAAATGTGGCTTCCTGCAAACACTCCCTAACGCTTGAGTTTGGCGAAGGCAGAGGCCATGGCAGACGCGCCCAACGAGCCACCACCCTGCCCGCCCTGCTGGTTGCTGTACTGGCTTTGGCCGCGGCTGACGCCCTGGTAACGGTTGTCCCCTGCCTTGTCGCTGGCGGACCGTGCTGGCGCCGCGCCAATCTTCATCGTCAATGCGATGCGCTTGCGGGCCACGTCCACTTCGACCACCTGCACCTTGACGATGTCACCGGTCTTGACGACCTCTCGCGCATCGTTGACAAACTTGTGGGCCAGCTGGCTCACATGGACCAGGCCATCCTGGTGCACGCCCAGGTCGATGAAGGCGCCGAAGGCGGCTACGTTGCTGACCGTACCTTCCAGAATCATGCCTTCCTTCAAATCCTTGATGTCGTCCACGCCGTCGTTGAAACGTGCCACCTTGAAGTCAGGGCGCGGATCGCGGCCTGGTTTTTCCAGTTCGGTAAAGATGTCCTTGACGGTAATGACACCAAACTGTTCGTTGGCAAACAACTCGGGGCGCAAAGTTTTCAGCATATCCGCGCGGCCCATGATCTCGGCCACGGGCTTTCCGGTCTTCGCGATGATCTGCTCCACGACCGGATAGGTCTCGGGGTGCACGCCTGTCATATCCAGCGGGTTGTTGCCGCCACGTATGCGCAGGAATCCGGCCGCCTGCTCGAATGTCTTGGCGCCCAGGCCAGTGACTTTGAGCAAATCTTGCCGGCTGCCGAAAGCGCCATTGGATTCGCGCCAGCGCACGACTGCCTTGGCCACAGTGCCCGACAGGCCGGACACGCGGCTCAGCAGTGGCACGCTGGCGGTGTTCAGGTCTACCCCCACGGAGTTCACACAATCCTCCACCACGGTGTCCAGCGTGCGGGCCAGTTCACTCTGGTTGACGTCGTGTTGGTACTGGCCCACACCAATGCTCTTGGGGTCGATCTTGACCAGCTCGGCCAACGGGTCTTGCAGGCGGCGGGCAATCGATGCTGCGCCGCGCAGGCTCACGTCGACATCCGGCATTTCCTGCGACGCGAATTCGCTGGCGGAGTAGACCGAGGCGCCGGCTTCGGACACCACCACCTTCTCGATGGCCGGACCATTCCCCTTCGCCATCAGCTTAATCAAATCCGCCGCCAGCTTGTCGGTCTCGCGGCTGGCCGTGCCGTTGCCAATGGCGATCAGGTTCACGCCGTGACGCATGCACAAGGCGCCCAGTGTGTGCAGCGATCCTTCCCAGTCTTTTCGCGGCTCGTGTGGGAACACGGTGGCGGTTTCGACCAGCTTGCCGGTGGAATCGACCACGGCGACCTTGACGCCGGTGCGGATGCCAGGGTCCAGCCCCATGACAACACGTGGGCCGGCGGGTGCGGCCAGCAGCAGGTCGCGCAGGTTGTCGGCAAACACCTTGATGGCGACCTTTTCAGCGTCTTCACGCAACCGGGTGAACAGGTCACGCTCGGTGGACATGCTGAGCTTGACCTTCCAGGTCCAAGCCACACATTTGCGGATCAGGTCGTCCGCCGCGCGGCCGGCATGGCTCCAGCCCAGCTTGAGCGCAATGCGCCCTTCGGCCAGCGAGACCACGGGTGCTGCACGGCCAGCGGTGGCAGTTGCTCCTGTTTTAGTAGCGGACGATGCAGCACCGGCGGGGGCTACAGCCCGATTTGATCCAAGCTCCGCCTCTGGAAGCACTAGTTTGGCATCCAGGATGTCCAGCGCCCGGCCCCGGAACACGGCCAGCGCCCGATGGCTGGGCACACGGCCAATGGGCTCGTCGTAGTCAAAGTAGTCGCGGAACTTGGCCACGTCGGCGTTGTTCTCGTCCTTGCCATCCATCAATGTCGATTTCAGCAGGCCCTCTTGCCACAGCCATTCGCGAAGGTCCTGCACCAGGGCCGGGTTTTCGGCCCAGCGTTCGCTCAGCAGATCGCGCACGCCGTCCAGCACGGCTTGCACGGTGGAGAAATCGGTCTGTTTGTCTTCGCCCTCCACCACCGGGCGCATCGGTATCACGTAGGCCACAGCCGCCTCAGCCGGCACCAGCGTGGGGTCGTTGAACAGTGCATCAGCCAACGGCTCCAGCCCGGCTTCCTTGGCCAGCTGGCCTTTGGTGCGTCGCTTGAGCTTGAATGGCAGGTAAATGTCTTCCACTTCTTGTTTGGTGGCGGCGTTGTGCACGGCGGCCATCAACACCGGGGTCAGTTTGCCTTGCTCGTCAATGGCTTTGAGCACGGCCTCTTTGCGGTCGCGCAGTTCACGCAGGTAGGACAGGCGGGTTTCCAGCTCCCGTAGCTGGATGTCGTCCAGCCCGTCGGTGACTTCTTTGCGGTACCGGGCGATAAATGGCACGGTGGCCCCACCGTCGAGAAGCGCTACGGCGGCTTCAACCTGTTGGGGACGTATACGGATTTCTTGCGCGAGTTGCGCGATGATTTTTTGCATGGCGAAAAAAGACGGACGCTAGGGGAGAGAACCAAGGCCGGGAGTGTGCCACAGGCCATGGGTCGGTTGCCGCCGCCCGTGTCGGGCATTAGACGCGCGGTGTTACAGCATGTAACCAGGCGCTACGCCACACCAAACAGATGTGAGAGTTCGCGGTCCATCAATTCCGTATCACCGGTGTTCAGTTCGATCAGGCGGCGCAGGCGTGTGAGGCTGGTGAGGTCCATGCCGTCACAGGCGATACCCACGTGCTGGTTGTCCAGGTGCACGATAGAGCCCGACATGACGACCCCTTCACCATCATCTGCCAAGGCCAGTTCCAGGCGGCACTTTTCGTGCAGCGTCAGGGGCAGCTGGGCATTGCTGGGGATTTGGGTCTGCACCAGGGCGCCCTTGAGCGCAATGTCCAACAGGTGTACTTGCAGGCTGCTTCCGCGCAGGTGCAAAGTCGCTTGGGCGGCAAACGGAATGCGGGCGTACTTGCGAAGACCTTTGACCGGGGCGGATTTCATGCTGGGCTTTCGATTCTGTGTGGAACAAGCCTACGTCGCTTTTCAGCAAAGCGCAAGGCGGCTCCAGTGTTAAGGCGCCGGATCGTAAAAGTGGACCATGTCGCGTCCGGCCTCCTTGGCGTCGTACATGGCCGCATCGGCCCATTTGATGATGTTGGCGGTGGACGCTGCGTTGCCCAGGAACAGGGCGACACCCAGACTGGCAGTACAGCGGTGTTCCACCACCAGCGGCGCGGCCCCCTCCTCCTGCGCCACGCTCAGGCGGTAGGGCTCAGATAGGGCGTCGCGGATTTTTTCGGCGACCAGAGTGGCGCGCACAGTGGCCTCCGTCCGGTCAGCCACCAGTGCGGTCAACAACACCACAAATTCGTCGCCACCAAAACGGGCAACAGTGTCCACCTCCCGCACACAGCCCGTCAGGCGCTGGGCGGCCTCGACCAGCAGCAGGTCGCCCACCTCATGCCCGTGCACATCATTGAGTGGCTTGAAGTTGTCCAGATCCAGGAAGATCAGCGCACCAAAACACATGCTGCGCTGACTGACAGCCATGGCCTGGCCCAGGCGGTCGTTGAGCAAGCGGCGGTTGGGCAGGCCGGTCAAGGCGTCGTGAAAGGCCAACTCCCACACCTGGTGCAGGGCCTGGCGCAACCGCAGATGTGTTTGCACTCGCGCCCGCACCACAGAAGCGTTGACAGGCTGGGGAATGAAGTCGACCGCGCCCTGCAGCAGACCGGCTGCCTCCTCCTGCGGGTCGCTTTGCACGGTGACAAAAATAACCGGTATGTCACGGGTGCGAAGGTCGGCTTTGAGCCGGCGGCATACCTCGTGGCCGTCCATGCCGGGCATCATCACATCCAACAGGATCAGGTCAGGTAGCTGCTGCGCACAAATGGACAGGGCCTGGGCGCCGCTGGTGGCGGTGAGCACCGTGTGGTCAGGGCTGAAGATATGGACCAGTATCTGGATGTTGAGTGGCTGGTCGTCCACCACCAGCAGTGTGGGGGCGGTGGTCTGTGTTGGGGCTTTGGCCATTGCGCGTCCTTCTTTATGCTGCTGCACCGTCGGGTGCCAGCGCCCGCAGCGCCAACGACAGCTGGTCTTCCAATTGTGCCAAAGCCTCCGCCAGCTGCGCCTGCGTATCGGCCTCGGGGCCGTCTCCGTTCAGCCGCTTGAGCAGGGTTTCCATGTGGGCTGCCGCTGCGGTCAAGGGCCCTGCCCCAACCGTTGCCGCCAGGCCCTTCAGTGTATGGGCGTAGCGCAGTGCTGTCACATGGTCGTCCTGGTTTAAGGCTTGCGCCAAGCCAGCGCACTGGGTGACACCGTCCTGACGAAACACGCCGACGACGGTTTGGTAAAACTCGTGGCTGCCGCCCATGCGTGTGATTGCGCCCGCACTGTCGACGATGGTGACTGCCTGCGGCTGTGCCGCAAAAGGGCGCGCCGTGTGGCGCAGGATAGTGGTGATCAACTGCTCCAGATCAATGGGCTTGCCCACGTGGTCACACATACCGGCCGCGCGGCAATCCGCCTTGTCGGACTCCATGGCGTTGGCGGTCATCGCGATGATGGGGGCGGTGCGCAGACGGGGATCGGCATGGATGCGGCGGGTCGCCTCAAAACCGTCGATATCGGGCATCTGCACATCCATCAGGATGGCGTCGAACCGCGGGTTGGCAGCCTGTGCCTGCCGGACCCCTGCCAGCCCGCCGCCGGCAATCTCAACCTCGGCCCCGCTGCGCACCAGCAGTTCCTGGGCGACTTGTTGGTTGAGCAGGTTGTCTTCTACCACCAGCAAGCGCAACCCGGCAAGCCGTGTGCTGTCAAGGTTGGCGTGCGGTACCGAAGCGGCTTGGCTCTGCACAGCATTTACAGCAGGGACCACGGCCAACGCAGTATCCGTCGCCACCAGAAGCGGTATCTGAAAGTAAAAACGGCTGCCCTTGCCCACCACACTTTGAACCCGTAGCTCACCACCCATCAGGCCTACCAGGCGTTTACTGATAGCCAGCCCCAAGCCGCTGCCGCCAAACCGGCGCGTAGTGGACGATTCGGCCTGGCTAAAGCCCTCAAAAATGTAGTCTAGCTTGTCGGCGGCGATACCAATGCCGGTGTCGCTGACGGCAAACTCCAGCTGGATATGGCCTGGCGGCCGCACACTACGTGCCTGCTCCTGCACACGCACACTCACCAGCACTTCGCCCAGTTCCGTGAACTTGAGTGCATTGCCTGCCAGGTTGAGCAGGACCTGGCGCAGGCGCAGCGCGTCACCGACAAGGCTTGCCGGCACGGCAGGCGCGACACGGAACCGCACGTCCACCGGTTTGCCAGCACTGTTGGCCGCCAGCATCACCGAGAGTTCATGCAGCAGATCGTCCAGTACAAAGGGGGCATGGTCCAGCTCCAGCTTGCCGGCGTCCACCTTGGAGAAGTCCAAAATGTTGTTGATGATGCCCAGTAAGGACCGCGTGGCACCCTCAGCATTGCGGGCGTAACCGGCTTGTTGGGGCGTCAACGCCGTGTGCAGCAACAGCTTCAGCATGCCCAGTATGCCGTTCATGGGTGTGCGGATCTCGTGGCTCATCGTCGCCAGAAAGTCTGCCTTGGCGTGCATGGCGGTCTCGGCAGCATCCTTGGACTGCGACAGTGCCACCCGCTGCTGCGCCAACGCGTGGGTCATCTGGTTAAAAGCCCGGGACACGTCACCAAACTCGTCATGCCTGTCTTCCGGCAGCTTCAGGTCAAAGTTGCCCTGCGCTACCGATTGGCTGGCCCGCTCCAGCTGCAACAAGGGCCGTATCAGGCGCCGCACGGTCACCATCACCACCAGTGTCAGTGCCAGCGCGAACTGCGCCAGCAAGCCCCGCGCTGCCCAGTTCAGCGCAGTTTCGCTGCGCAACCGTTCGTCTCCCACCAGCTTTTCCCATTGGTTGGTCTCTTCCACCATGGCCTCAACCTCGATCAAAAGCCGCCCCACCATCAGTGCACGGCGTCTGGCCATCACCGCGGGGTCCATGGCTACTCCGGGGTCGAATGCGGAGTTAAACAACTCGCCCACCCGCACATGCCGCTCACGCAGCGCCGCAAGCAGCACGGTGGCCGGAGCGTCGACAGAGCCCTTGCGTGCTGTATGCAATGCCACAGCAATATCAGCGTAGCGCACGGACCACTGCTTGGCGGTGCGTTCGGAATGGTGCAAAACGGCATCGTTGGCCACCAATAGCAACGAAGTGACCTTATCGGAGATGGACTGCACGCGCTGCAATTCGACACCCGTCTCTGCCAGACGCTGCGAGAAGCGGATCACGAAAAATCCCGCCGTCAGGCTTACGGCGACCGTCACCACGCTGATGATTGTTAACAGTCTGCGTACACGCATGGCTGACTACACCTGGTGTTTCTATTTAACAACCGTTACTGCCGTTGGCCGCACCTGCTTGAGTGGGCCAACGTCGATGAAATCGAGGTAATTGGGCATTGTCGTGGCCTTTACCAATTGGCCTTGCATGGCCCATTGCGCAGTCGACTCCAGCGTGGCAATCAAAGACTGGTTCAGGCTCAGGCCAAAACGGTAGTCGGGCCACAACACGGCTATGTCGGCGGCCTCCATGCTGAGGCGTTGGCGCACGATCGCCTTGGCCGTGGTGGGATCGGCTGCGATGAAGTCCAGTGCACGCGCCAGTGCACGCAATACTTTGGTGTGGCCTTCCGTCAATGCGGCGGAGCGGCTCGACGGAGCCACCAGGTTGAAGGTCAGGCTGTACAAGCGCGGTACCGCAAGCTCCACCGCACCGGGACCCAATAACTTGCGCAGTTGGTAGGCGCCTGGTTGAAATAGCGCAAACGCGTCGATCTTGGGGTTCGCGACCGCCTGGTCCAGGCGGCGAAGATCCAGGTCTACGATGGGAACGGCGTTGGGGTCCACCCCAGCGGCCAGTAGAGCCAGCTCCAGCACATACTGGCCTGCGGCGCCCCGCACCAGGGCAACACTGCGTCCTTTCAGGTCCTGGCTGGTCCGTATGCCCGAGCCTGCGCGGGCAATGATTTTCACATCCTGGCTGGTGGCAAAGGTCGCCAATACCTTGAACGGCACTGCCTCGAAACTGCGAAACATGATGGGCAAATCGGAGCTTGTAGCCAGCTGTACCTTGGATTCCAGCAACTGCTTCAAGCAGGCGCTGCCGCTGGGGCATTCGAGCATGGCCACATCCACACCCTCGGCCCGGAAGTAGCCCAGCTTTTCCGCGACGTAAAACGGCAAGGACATGGGGCTTGGCGATACCCCGATCGTGATACTGCTGGCCTGTGCGGCAGCCGCGACAAGGGTGGCACCGGAGCAAACCAGCAGTGTGCACACTCTGCGCAGCGTTGACAGGGGTAAGGACCATTGTTCCATTGCGTTCTACTCCGAAAGACCATTGACGATGCGGACCAGCTCATCAAAAGCAAGGGGTTTGACCACGAATGCGTCCATGCCAGCGGCCAGGCACAGGGCACGATCGGTATCGAATGCCCCGGCCGTCAGAGCAACAATGTATTGGCGCGGGGTGGCGGTGGATGCCTCCAGGGCGCGGATGATCCGCGTGGCTGTGTAACCATCCATCACTGGCATCTGACAGTCCATCAGGACCAGAAGGGGTGGGTCCGCTGCGTGGGCCGCCAGTAGGTCCAGTGCTTCCTGTCCATTTGTGGCGCAGCGGGCCGGAACACCCATCTGGACCAGCATGTTCTCGGCGACCATGCGGTTGATGGCGTTGTCATCCACTACCAGTACCCAACCCATGTGCGGGTTTGAGGCGTCAGGGTCAGACGACGCCAGCGGTTGCCACCGGCTGGTGTGCCGAACCTCAGCCTGCGCGGCCACACGGCGGCAGCGCGCCGTAAACCAAAACCGAGAACCCGCACCAACCTGGCTCTCGACGCCCACATCACCCTGCATTTGCTGCGCCAGCCTGCGCACGATGGACAGGCCCAGCCCGGTACCACCGAAGCGCCGCGTGGCCGACGCGTCCATCTGCACGAAGGGCTGGAACAGGTCCGCCAGCTTGGAATCGGGGATGCCTATGCCCTCGTCACTGACTGCAAACTCCAGCAAGGCGGTTCCTTGCGGGTCACCCGAATCGTCATCCGGCTCCCGCAGCGTCAGCACGATCTGGCCGCCTTCCGAGAACTTGATGGCATTACCCACGTAGTTGGAGAGCATCTGGCGCAGCCGTATCGAGTCGCCGATGTAGCGGTGCGGAGCCTGGGCCTGCACGCGGGCCAACAACAAAACGCCTTTGACCTCGGCCGCCTCGCGGAACAGGCTGGCCACCTCTTCGACCAACGCTGCCGCATCAAAGGGTCCCGGGTGCAGCTCCATCTTGCCGGCTTCGATCTTGGACAGGTCCAGTATGTCGTTCAGAATAGCCAGCAGCGCCTTGCCGGACCCGAGAATGGTGCGCACGAACTCTTTGCGTTTGGCCTCGGCTAGGTCGTCCATCATCAACAGCTGGGCCATGCCCAAAATGCCATTCATGGGGGTGCGTATCTCATGCGACATGGTGGCCAAAAACTGGCTCTTGGCCAGGTTGGCACTTTCGGCGATACCTTTGGCTTGCTCCAGTGCAGCCTGGTAGGTCTTGCGTTCCACAATCTCGGCGTTCAGGGCGGCGGTTTTTTCCCGCACCTCGGCCGTGATACGTTCACGTTCACCGGTGCGTATCAACGCGAAGTTTGCGACCAGGGCGCATACGAACAAGGCCATCATCAACACCAGCGTAGGGTTGTTGCCGGCGCTGCTCACTAGCTTGGCGTGGGGCATGTGCAGCAGCATGCGCCACTGCTTGCCCCCCAAGGCCACACGTTGCTGACTGTAAACACCCAGCCTATCCAGATGGGTGTGGCCCGAAAAAACCGGCATCGTGACGGGGCTGCTGCGCCACCGGATTTCTTCACCACCCTGGTCCAGCAACTCGCGCAGCTCCCACACCACGCCGGGCGTAGCCTGAAGGGCCTGGTCTATGGTGCGCAAACTGATTGCACCCGACAACACCCCCCGCACCTGCGGGTTCTTGACCGGCACCATCAACAGCAGAGCGCCAGGCCCATCCGGTTCTGACTTGAGCCGTATCGGTGTTGTGGCGGTCAGCTGACCGGTGGCAAGCGCACCGCGTACCGCTGCGGCGCGTTTGGCCTCTCCCAACATATCCATGCCCAGAATGGCTTCATTGCCCTTTAGCGGGTAAACCATGGCCACGGGAGCTGCCAGACCATCGGCACTGGCGCGAAAATCAGGGGGCCAATGCAGGGCTTTGTATGTGGATGTGGAGCCTGCCAGTTGGTTGTAGGTCGCCTGCCCTGCCGCATCCAGCACAGGCAACCAGGAAATGGTCTTGAGCCCGGGCAAGGACGTGCGGATGTCTGCTACCAGCCGTTCAAACTCTGCACCCGGCACTTCGCCGCGCACACTGTAGCTGGCAGCCAATTGGCGCAAGGCACGGCCGCTGTTCTGCTCTAGCGAGCGCAGTTCGTGCTCAAACGGCGCCACCACAGCGGCAAAGTCCCGCTGCAACTGGCGCTCATCGGATGCCCGTACAAACGAATACAGCACGCCGGACAGCCCAAAAGCCACCACGAGGGGCAGGCCTACTGAAACGCGGCGTTGCCTCCACACGGGGCTGGGGGCCAACAGCAACAGCGTTAGCGGCGCAAAGATCTGCACCCCAAAAGCATCGCCCAGCCACCAGGTCAGAAAGCTCTGCGGCAACTGCGCCGGACTTATGTAGCCGTGCCAGAGCAACGTCAGGTTGCCGATGGTTGCAGCGATAAGGCAGGACACAATCCCTAGCAGCGAAAAGCGCAGCACTTTTGGCGGCTCATTGAGCTCCAACGTAGGCATCAAACGCTTGAGCGCCGCACCGCCTACAACTGCCTGCAGCGCGGAGCCAGCGGCGATGCACAGCGCGACGCTGTCTGGATGAAAGCCCCCACCCACAGTGGCATTGGTCGCCAGCGAGCCCAACAAAATCCCCAACCAGGTAGCTCGTCCGCCCCACACCACAGCTACGGCGAAGGCAAACCCGGCGGCAGGCCAGATGGCCGATACAAACCCTGGTGGCAGGGCCAGTGCAAGACCCAAGCTACCCAGCGCAAAATAGCCCAGCGCGATGCCAGTCGTCAGTGTCAACCACCGTGCTGCTGAGTTCATCGACCGATAATACGGCAGCCCGCCCGCATTGCGGTGCATCAATCTTCTCAGCCCCTACCAAGCCGTATGAAAACAGAATTTTCCTGGGCCCTGATTGGGCCTGGCCGTATCGCCAACCGGTTTGCACAAGCGGTGCAAGGCCTGCCCGATACCCGACTGGCCTGCGTGCTGGGCCGTGATGCGCTGCGCACGGCAGCATTTGCTGCGCAATGGTCTGGCAACGGCAACGGAACGGTCCGCGCCACAGCCGAGTGGGACGATGTGCTGAACGATGCCCAGATCGACGGCATCTACATCGCCACACCCCACGCCCTGCACCACGACGCCGTGCAGCGCTGCCTGGCCGCGGGCAAGCCCGTGTTGTGCGAAAAACCCCTGGTGCCCAATGTGGCGCAGGCACAAAACCTGGTGGCCTTGGCGCAACGCAAAAATGTATTCCTGATGGAAGCGCTGTGGACGCGGTTTCTCCCGGCATATGCACAGATCGGTGCATGGCTTCGCAGCGGTGCCATTGGCCGCGTTCGCTCCATCCAGTCCAGCTTTTGCTTCGCGGCCACCGAGGGCCTGGACAGCCGCCTGTACGCACCCGAACTGGCCGGCGGCGCACTGCTCGACATTGGCATCTACAACCTGAGCGTGACACGCTGGGTGCTGCAGACAGCGCTGGGCACATGCCCCGCACTGCGCGACCTGCAGGTGCACGGCGTATTGGCGCCAACCGGAGTGGACCAACGGCTGGCAGCAAGCCTTGCCTTTGAAGGCGACGTGGTGTCGCAGCTGGTGTGCGGTTTTGACAGCCAGTCGGACAACGCCTTGCACATCGTGGGTGAACATGGCTGGATCAGCGCGCCGCACAACTTCTGGCAGGCCACCGAGGTGGTGTTGCAGACGCGCAGTGAAGCGCCGCTGCATGTGCAAACCCCGTTCGCCATCAATGGTTTTGAGGGCGAGATCGTGGAGGCCATGCAATGCATCCGCGCCGGCCTGATCGAGAGCCCGCACATGCCGCACACCGAAACACTGGCCACACTGGGCTGGATGGATGCAATACGCGAGCGGCTGGGTGTGCGTTACCCGTTCGAAACATAAAAAAAAACCCGCTGCGGCAAAGCAGCGGGTTCTTGTGGGGCACAGGGCCCTGTACAGCTTATTTCAGACCATCGCTGATGGCTTTGAGCAAGGTGGCGTTGCCGTCATCACCACTGAACTCCCAGAAAAAAGCACCACCCAGGCCTTTGTTCTTGGCGTATTGCATCTTCTCGGCGATCTGCGCCGGTGTGTCATAGCTCCAGAACGTGTTGCCGTTGTAGATCCATTGCGCGCGGGTGACCGAGTCCACAAAGCTGGGGTAGTTGAGGTTCTTCAACACCTTGTAGTCCTCAATACCGCTCTCGTAGGTACCAGGCGCTCCGGTGCCGCTCTGGTACTTGCCATTGTTGATGTTGGGCACATTGGTCCAGCCGCGGCCGTAGAAGCCGATACCCAAAGACAACTTGGCCGGTGGCACGCCGCGCGCCAGATAGGCCTGGATCGCCTGGTCGGTGTTGTAGCTGCGTGCATCGCCGGTGGACGGGTCCGAGGGCGAACCGTACAGCGCCGAATGGAAGTTGGTCGTGCTCTCAAAAGCGCCATGGAAGTCGTAGGTCATGACGTTGATGAAATCAACATACGGGTGGAACTTGTCGGGCTGCGTGACACGGATCTTGTCAATGCCGGCACCGGTTGCCAGGGTCAACAACAAGCCTGGCCGCACCAGATCCAGCTGGCGGCGGAACTCTGCCAGCAACGCCGTGAAGTTGGCGGTGTCTTCCCCGGTGCCACAGGACAGGCCACACGCTGCCGGGTATTCCCAGTCAATGTCGATGCCGTCAAACACGCCCGCTGCTGCGCCGGGTCCACCTGCACCATCCGACACTGGCAGGTTGCCACGGATGTAGGCATCGATACACGAGGCCACGAATGCCTGGCGATTCTCCGGCCGGGCCGCGCTGCTGAAGCCTCTGGAGTAGGTCCAGCCACCCAGTGAAATCAGCACTTTGAGGTTCGGGTACTTGGCCTTCAGCTTTTTCAGCTGGCCCCAGCTACCGCGCAAGGGCTTGTCCCAGGTGTCGGCCACGCCATCCACACTTTGCGCTGCCTGGAACGCCTTGGTGTAGTCGGCAAATGCATCACCACCCACGCCCGTGCTTTCGCTCGAAGGCACCGTCAGCCCCACTTCGCAGATGTTGTTGCGCACATTGCCAAAGGCGTAATTGATGTGGGTCAGGCGTGAGCCAGCGCCGCCGGCATCAATGTCCTTGACCAGGTAGTTGCGCCCATAAATCCCCCACTGGGCGAAGTAGCCCAGCACCCGTTTGGCTCCCGTTTGCTGTGTGGCGTCCGTACGTACGCTGATCGCGGCAGACGGTGCGGATGCGCCTGCTTGATTGACCGCAACCACGGAATAGCTGTAGGTTGTTTCCGGTGTCAACCCGCCTATCAGCGTAGACGTGGTGGACGACTGCCCGGCCAGCTGCCCCGCTTGCAGGATCCGGTACTGCACCGTGCAGTTAGGCCCGGCCGCCGATGCGGACCAGGCCAAGTTGACCGAGGTGGAAGTGCGGCTCGGCGAGTTCAGGCCGGTGGGGGTAGCAGGTGCGCTGGCGCACGCGCCATTGGTGGTGTTGACCATCAGGGCAGCGGTAGCGGCAGACACATTGCCCGCCACGTCCCGCGCCCGAACGGTGTAGCTGTAGTTGGTGCCGGCGCTTAAGCCCGTGTCGGTGTAGCTGGTTGCGGTCGGCGATGCCACTAGCGCAGCGCCGCGGAAGACCTGGTAATTGGCAACGCCACTGCCCGCATCGGTAGACGCCGTCCAGGTCAGCGAGACGCTGCTGCTGGTTTGGCCTGTGCTTGCAAGGCCACCGGGCACCGTCGGTGGGGTGGTGTCTGTAGGCGGATTGCCCGTACAGTCGCCTAGCGGACGCCAGACATCCCATTGCCCGGAATTGCTGGCCGGCGGGTTGTTCTGGGTCCACCACTTGGCCTGGTAGGCCTTGTTGTCGGATTTGACGAGATTGTTGGCTACGTAAATGTCACCGCTTGTCCAGGTGGCCAAGCCGGTGCAGTTGTACGCCAACGCCTGCCCGGCGCCGCCAGTCAGGGCTAGCGCCATCAACAGATGGGATGATCGAATTCGCATGAAAGAGACCTTTCTATGGACCAAAGCAGACCGCACGGGGGACGTTGACGTTTGTGGAATCCATCCTGGGAAAGGCTGGCACCAACGGCAACCAACTACAAGACCGGTCTGAATTGATCTCATAGTGGTATGCAATGTAAATACCAAATTGATTTTTGGTATCAGTGCTTACGCTAGGAAATCGACCATACCACTTTGAATTTGGGTTTTAACAGGTGGTTACAACTTTATTGGGCATCTCGATGTGAGACTATGAAGATACCATTTACATACCAATATGCATCGACAAGATGCGCACCAAGCCCGACGCACTGTTGGGAGTTCACTTTTGAAAAAAAGCCTCCTAGCCCTCGTCAGATATGACGGAGTAGCTACTAAACTGGTAGCAATCCGTTTTCTTTGAGGTACATAGGCCATGCCAACACACACTCCACCATCCTCAACGCGCGTAGCCTCCGAAGTCCAAGCCTGGGAGGCGCTTAAACATTTAGGCGACACGGCGTTGGCGCAGGGCGGGCTGCAGGCAGTGTTGCAGATGTTTGTAGGTGTGCTCACGGGTGCCGAAGAGGTTGCACAAGTTAGCGAGGACGCCGGTCACCCTGAAAGCATGACTCCGGAGGCCGTCGCCCAATGGATAGCTGTCGAGTATGTGCCCGGAATACAGCAGGCTCTGGCGCAGGCTGGTCCGGACGAGTAAATAGCGGTCGCTGCTCAAGTGCCGCAGTCGACCCAAAGCGGGCGTAGCCTGGTTCGAATTCAGCGCTCGTAAGCCGACATTTTCGAGTGCCCGAAACCACGTCCCGACGACCAATTATGGTCCGCACTAGTCGTTAACACCAGCGAAGTGGTACGAACTACCGGAGTGGCGCTCTATGAATCCCTGAATTCACTTTTTCATCAGAGATTAGTAATTTGTGAACGCCAACACGGATCTACCAGATGTGCCAGTTTCAGCGCGACCAGGGTTTTCCCAATTGAAGCCCTGGTCGGTTCACCGTCGGCACAAGCAGCGGAAAGTGATCAAACTGGAACTGGCGACAACAACGCATATATGTCCACCTACATCCCGCCACCCATATATTTATCGAATCTGGCTTGGTCCGCATTAGGTCGCCAGCCTTTTTTGCAAGTAGGCGAAGGTTTCCTGCAAAGCCAGTGCTGGGGACCTTGGCCGAAAGTCCAATTCAGAGCGCGCCTTGGCGATGTCGTATTCCTGCTTGACGCCATAGAAGGTTTGCACTTGGCTCAGGGTTAGATTGGCCGGCTTGCCGGTCAGTCTGGCGACCCACTCAGTGCACCATGCAACCGCCAGCAATAACCATTTGGGTGCGACGGGCGGCGGTTTATATCCGGACTTTACGCAATTGGCAGCGGCCACAATTGCGCGGAACGAGGAGCTATGTTGGTTTGCCAGGATGTAGCGCTGCCCGGCTATGCCATGTTGCGCGGCCATGATGCAGGCGATGGCCACATCGCGCACATCGACAAAGTTAAAGTGAAAGTTCGGATCCAGGGGTACTGCTTTTTTATGAATGCTGTCGATGAATGCCATGGTGTCGGTCAGGCGCTGGGCATTGGGTCCGACCATTGCTGAGGGCAGCACCGCAACCATGCTCAACCCATGGGCATGTGCAACTTGCCATGCTTTCTGTTCGGAGAGGATCTTGGAGCGGTAGTAGGGGTTGCTGAGGTCTTGGTTCCAGTCGTCCTCGTTCAAGGCTTGCCCGTTGTGACCAACTGCTGCGACCGAGCTGACGTAGACGACCCGCTTGACCCCGGCCTGTGCCGCTGCTTCCAGCACAATGCGCGTGCCTTCGACGTTGGGTCTGACGATTTCCGCTTCAGGATCTAACGACCAGTGCTTAAATACCGCCGCCACTTGATACAGCACGTCGACGCCCTGCAACGCCTTGTGCATCGCCGCCTTGTCCTCCAGCTCGGCGTATACCAATTCGCACGCGAGGCCTTGGAACGGCTGGGTGTTGGCCAGATCACGCACGCCGGCTCTGACCCGGTGGCCTTGTTCGAGCAGCGCCCTGACAAGGTTGTTGCCCAGATGACCGTTGGCCCCAGTAACCAAACATAGATTACCCATTGCATACTCCTTCGAGTGGATTGCTTGACTTGTTGAAAAAGCGCTTGGCGGGGCCATTGACGTTGACCCAAGGGGCTGCGATTTGCGCAGCCATATCGCCAGCACCGAGCACGGCGACGTTACAGACGTTGAAGCCGGACATATAGATTCCTGAATTAATTACTGAACACGAAACCAGGTTTGCGTCCGTCCAAAAATGGGGGTGCCGATATAGCCACGTATTTCCAGCTTTTTTCCGCCATCGACGGGCGTCATCTTCAAGCGGTAAACAGAACCGTTTTCAGGGTCCAAGATATTGCCGCCTTCCCAGACGTCTCTACCTTCAACCTTCTTGGCTGCGCGAATAATTTCCATCCCTAATTGGAGTTGGTCTTTGCGCTCGTCTTTGCAAAGGGTGCATTTTTCGCCAGGCTTGGCATCGGGGTGGAGAATGCGCTCGACCTTGCCACTGACCCCCCCTGCGCTTTCGACTATGCGCACCTCAGAGGTGACCAAGCCGTCCTTGTCACTGATGGTCTTCCATAAGCCGACAGGGGTCATTTGCGCCGTTGCCGAAAGGGCCGCCATTCCTACAAACGCTGCAATAGCCAAACGCGATGCAAGAACTCCTTTTGATAAAAATGCGGGTCCACGTGCCGACAACACAAATGGGTAGCTGTCTTGGGCAAAAGGGTATGCAAGTGCTGCGCCGTCCGACGATGCGCCGGTGATGGGTGCTGTGTGGTGCGTGTTTTGGGTTAGGGTCAAAGTAAATCTCCAGAGTGGTTGTGGGAATGGATGAATTAAAAACCCGGCACCGTGGTGCCATGTCAAGTAGTTGGATGTCCCTAAAGTGAGGAATTGAATTTCATTGACCCGGCACCTATGTACCGGGTTTAGGATGTGGCCCTACCTTATGAAAACAAATCCACTTCCCTACACGCCCCGTCATCGCAAGCTGGCCTACTTGGCGGGCGCATTGCTTATTGGTGCCACGGCTCTTGGCCTGACTGGCGCACGCGCCGAAGGGCCCGAGCAACCATTGGCAACGTCGCCAGCGCCCTTCCCTGAAGCGCTGGAAGTGGATGCCTCACTTTTCACCGTGCAAAGATTCGATTGGATCGACGGCCAACGCCAACGCCGCGTGCCAACCAAGCTGTATTTACCGACTGCGCAGGGCGTTGCCGGATCGGTGCCCCTGGTCGTTTTCTCGCATGGCATTGGTGGCTCTAGAGACGGCTATAGCTACCTGGGGCGCTACTTCGCAGCGCACGGCTATGCCAGCATGCACGTGCAACACGTGGGCAGCGACCGTCAGCTCTGGTTTGGCAATCCGTTTGCCTTAGTTTTCCGTTTGAGCGAAGCTGCGCAAGAGTCAGAGGCACTCAATCGGGTGCAAGACCTGCGCTATGCACTTGACAACATTCTTGCCGCAAAAGAAGGCGCGTTGTTCGATACCCGACGAATCGTCGCTGCGGGTCACTCCTACGGAGCCAACACCACCATGTTGATTGCTGGCGCGCAAGTTGAGCAGCAAGGGCAAAAGATGTTGCTGCGAGACCCCAGAATCAGCGCGGCAATCCTCATCTCGGCGCCCCCGTTCTATGGCATGGGAGACCCAAAGAAGATACTCGCTAGCATTGACATCCCAACGCTGCACATCACGGCCACGGGAGACGATATTCAGATCCCCGGCTATTTTTCGGGCTTGCAGGATCGGGTGGACATCTTTAAAGCCATGGGCAGCGATAGCGCAGTACCCAAGGTGCTTGCAGTTTTCAAGGAAGGGTCGCACAGTATTTTTACCGACCGGATCGGAAGCGGTGGCCTGAACTTGAATCCCAAAGTGAAGATTGCAACCCGCCAGTTGGCTCTGGCATTTTTGGACGGCGTACAAACCCGCAACTACCGGGCGATGGACGCCTGGCCACTCAGCAACTCCAACATTGTTAGCAATTTTGAAAAGCACGTGCCTTAGCCATCACACCAAACCGACGCGCAAGCGCTGAGATACCTGAGACCACCAAAAATGAATACCGTCGTCCCTGTCAATACATTTCAAACCTTGCAGACCACCAGCAGGTTGTGCAAGGCCGCCAACGTGACCCGAGGCCAACTGCGTTTGTATGAAGATGAGGGGTTGATTGCGCCACAGAGCCGTACCGAAGCCGGTTACCGCCAGTATGGCTCTGACACGCTGGACCGGCTGAAGGTCATCCTGCATATGAAGGAACTCGGCTTCACGCTAGCCGAAATCGCCATGCTGCTATCCCTTCGTGATATGGGTGAACTCGACGAGCACGCCATTATTCGGCTGGCTGGGGAAATGCTATCGAAAATTGATGAGCGCATTGCAGGTCTACAAGCTATTCGTAGCTGTGTGGCACCGGTTGCAGTGGGCGACTTGAGCGCGCTACAAGAAGAAGAATGCAACTTCGTCTACGAATTCATGACCGCTCTATCGGCTGAGAAGGCCAAACGACGCTCCTAAGGGGATAGGAAATTCGACCGCATGAGTGCCAAGTGTGGCCGCCGTTGCAAAATTGACCACTTGTGCCAGTTTAGAGTGACCAGGGTTTTCGCAATGAAAGCATTGATCAGTTCGCCGTCGGCACAAGCAGCAGAAAGTGATAAAACTTGAACTACCGACAACAGAGCAAGGGCTACCGCGGAGCGGTTTCGTCCGCTGGCCCTGAGGCGACTGCTTGTTTGCCGAGATTGCAGTCGTTCTTCGGGTTGATCGTTCAAACCTTGCCGAGGAACAAGACAATTGAACCGTTAGGCTTCACAGGAATCGCGCTTTTGCAGTTCAACAGCGTCAGTACCCGACGGCGTATGCAGAACAAACTTTGGCGAGAGAGTCACGATGATTTTGTGCCATCCCATTTTTTTACAGCGGCTTAGTTCAGTCAAATGCCAGCGCGCGCCAAACGGGAGCAAACAGAGGTGTGCCATCGACGGCGCGCGGCGTAACGTTGTCCACCACGGTCGAACCGTGAAACGGCGCTTGCTCCGTTCCCGCGGGGTTTCGCGCGGCGTTAGTCGTCAACTGGCGTGCGCCGCCAAACGGCGTGCTCATCCCGTCCACAGATGTCAACACACCTGTCAGCCCGAGCGCCTGCCACGCTAATCCAATTTCTTCTGGTGAAGCGAGTTCATCGCGCTGATGCGTGAACCCAGCTTGGCTAGTGCCTGGTGTCGCACCAGCAGCAAGCAGCCACGGTGCAGGCTGGCCAGCCACCGCGTCAGCCGGCGAACTGAAGTAAACAGCGCGATTGACCGCGTAACGCTTTGCAATGAATGCCGCGTGTCCGCCACCTTGCGAGTGCCCGGCGACGCGAATGCGTGTCCAGTCAGGCTGCCCAGCGTTGGTGAGATAGGCGCTCCACCCTTCTGCAGGCGCCAGCGCGTTCAGCGACTGCAAGAGTTTAATGAGACGATTTTCAATGGAATTGGCGCGGGTAACACGTATCACGTTGGTGAAGTCTGTACCGTTCAAAATTTCGGCTCGCACGTTACCATAACAGTTGAAATCGGTGCTTTTAGCGCAGAGCGATCCCACCGTGGCGTCATTGGGATAATTCAGACCGATAGCATGAAGGCCATTTGCAGCCGCTTCTCGGACAACTGCGCGAACGTTCTGCGGTTTGCCAAACGTGCCGGGCAAAAATACAAAAAGTAGTTGCTTGCTGGCGACAGAAGGTGAGGGATTGACTGCGAAGTGGACATCAAGGTCGGTGCTGATAGCGGCGTCGGTACTCGCCGGCAGTACGTCTCGTTCGATGGAAGATTGTCGGGGCGGTGGTGGCATAGCTGACCCATCTCCGCTACCGCCGCAAGCGGTCAACAGAGCGGCAGAAAAGAGGATCGACCCGACTGAGCATGTGTAGCATTTCATACTGGCGACAGTACGACCGCAAAGTAACCCGTTCACGACGCTTTTGTAAAGTTGTTAGAAGTCTGCTGTCCCCGGTTCGGGTGCAGTCACGCTCGAGCGGTCCAAGCCGCCCATTTCACCCAAGCATGTGAAGCCTAACTCAAAAAAACCTGCCATTTGATTGAATGCGTGGTAGCGGCGACATGGTCGGCTTTCAGCCGATACTGTTGCTGTCTTAAGCTGAAGCAACTGCGATCAGGAACACAGTTATGTCCCTCCTAAGCAGTCATTGACGAATGTCCGTAGATGGCCCCAACCTGATTGTCGAAGGGTAGCGACCTCACCCGAATGCGAGGTGGACCAGCGCGTCAATTGGTGCGTGGTTGAGGTGGCGATCCAGACTTGTTGCGCAATGTCTCTGCGCCTGGCACACGCCGCGCACCGCAAATCAGCCTCCTGGCCACCAAACCCTGGTGGTGGATCTGGCAGGTGGGACTGCAAATCGAGTGTTTCACGCGGATTGAAGGCGATTCCAAGGTGCGATACTTGACCACATGTGGTTGGAACACCTATCCGTACGACTAACTCATCTGCGCCTTGGGTTGTCGGCTGTTAGTTGTTTTCGACAAGCGCAGGGGAAATCCGCTCTGAACTGGGGTTATGAAATAAAGAATACCTACATGCCGAAGCGGTCAATTTTGAAGTCGATCAAGATGGCTCGGCCTATAGCTGCGCGAGGGCTGATCGCTGCGATCTTAGTATTCCAATCGGTTTCTTCGGCGTCCGCTACCAGCAACTGTGAACCTGTGAGCCCGGCGTTATTCGAGTTCCTGAGGCAGCCCCCCTTTGTGAAATCGGGCGGGAGAGTGAACACCGAAGGCATCAAAGACACGTGCCAGGTTGAAGCCGTCAAAGCAAGCTTGTTTCAGATTGTGAGGAATTCCATTCAACGAAGTCTCGGGCCGCCCTTTGACGACTGGTGGTTGCGAGAGGGCTATATATCAGCTTCTGCGCATGCACTAATGAACAACGATGACTCTGTAGCGATTCCACTGCGTGAAAACAGCGAAAGGTACCCTGTTCGAAGCAAGCGAGTCGGCTACTCGAGGATATTGAAGTGGGAGTTCGTGAGCCTTGCTGAAATAGTGGTTGATGTGGCCTATCGGGACGTTCCGACGCAGCCAGTCTTTGTGGAAAGGGTTCGCTATAAAACCCTGGATGGGAAAAAATGGTACTTGGATGAAATTGTTAAATAGTTTTGTGTGGTCACTAGCGTGGATTCAAATGCAGACTGCAGAGCGTGGCACTGCATCATTTTTGTCGCAGTCAAGACCGATTTTGGCTTGCAGATGAATCAACCAGTCTCGGGTTACGAATTTGGAATCATGCAGTTGCTGCCCCCAGGGCTTTACAAGCCCTCCCGCGTTACGAGATTCGCACCTGTGAGCTCTCGCCGCACAAGTCGCCTTTTCAGTCATATCTTTTAGTTCATTCCGTGCGCCCTGTACTCCAATCTGAAGCTGCTGAATGCGCTTTCGCCAGCTTGACGATGATCTGCGCCGCCTATTGCCAACATCTAGATGTGTTCGACTTACGCCGACGCTTTCCTTTCATTTCCCAATACCTCACTGCAACACCTGCGGGCTCGAAGCTCGTCATGCCATGACTAAACTCGCTCAGAAGATCCTGGACCGTCTCGTCACCGCCGGTAACAAGCTGCGCTCGAATCCGAAGCAAGGCATCGAATTCCTGCTGGCGCAGCGTTCCTTACTGCTGCAGCAAACGCTTGAAGCTGAGAGCTGGGATGGGCTAGAGAATTGGGCTTTCTTTTTCAAGGATCTATTCGACCATGCGGATCACCTGCCCTCGCGTGGGCAGGAACTTGAAGCGGCGCGTGAGGCGGTGGAGCGATTTGGCATCGACCATGAGATATTCCAGCCTAGCGATCTCAGAGTGGTTCGGATCGTACTTCGCCAAGCACACGCCATACTGGCCGAAGAGGCACTCAACAGGGGCGATCTAGAAGAAGCCATTTCGCAAATTGGCAACTGCTTTGAATTGAAATCCATTTCTGCAGAGTGCGGCGATCCATTCGCTCCCTACGTTGTATTGCGTGCGCGTATCTTGTTGTCGACTTGTGGCAGTGGCAACGTCACCCGCGAGCGTTTTTTTGACGCCTTGCTACAGGCCGAGAAGAAGGCGGCGCTCCAGCACGAGGCCCGTCTAGCCCTGGAGGCCGCTCCGACAGAGCTTTGTGCCTGGCTGGAGCATCCGGACTTCATCGCCTACAAGGCCAAGCACTCTGTGGAAAAGCTGCGGCGCGGTTGCAATGGGGCGAAGTGGTCAGCGGCTGTGAACCGCGTCGAGACCCTGATCGCCACACTCTGGCCTGACGGGTCGTCGGAATCGGTGATCCGTTATACGCCGGAAACGCCGGAGACGCTGGCGATTTTCGAGGCGCGCATAGGTTGTGAGATTCCGACACCCCTGCGTTTTCTGTACCTTGAACATGGCGCCTTCACGCTTCGCGATCCGTCCTACTGGCGATCGCTGCGACTGCTCGACTCAGGTGCCCGTCTGCGCATGCTGGCTGGATTGCAAGCTGCGATTGACGATCTGTGGGGCGGTCGTCCTGAGTTCGCTGACAGTTTCGATGCGTCTGACATCGATCGGCTGAATCGCGAGTTCATTGCCTTTGGCTACTTCTGCCACAACGACAATGAGTACACGCATCTGTACTTCACCCGCAGTGGCGGTTTCGGTTCACTCTATTACGATCAAGATGACTGGGATAGTGCTTACGCATTGCTTGAGCAGATGCTGGTGAACCCCGATGAAGGCACGGGCACGCTCGACGAGATGATCAACAAGTTTGCAAACCAGGTGGTCGATGCATTGATAGCCGAGCGCGATGAAGACGACAACAAAGCGTGAGTCTGTTTGGGGCAAGGGGCAGATAGACTGTCCCGATAAATCAACCATGTCCGCGACAGATTAGTTCTACAGCCTGGCCGTTTGATCATCCGGGGGGGGGGGAATGCCACAACCTTCGGACAGCCCCCGACTTTTACGACAAAACCTATGAATTTCGCTCAATCATTCCAATGGCTGTTGGCGCCGATTGAATCTTGACAGTGAGTGCCAATCCAATTTTGATAGGGGGCTTGTAGCCAGCAGTTTGCCTGCTGACTGTGGATAACTATA
>JAYSZJ010000058.1:0-7677 GCA_043738115.1 Rhodoferax sp.
GGCGAAAGCCGGAGGGCGGGGGACACGGAGCACAACGCTCAGCCGCCCAGGCTCATGGCAGCCTTCGAGCACAATGGAACCACGGTAGAACGCACCCGCTTCTACGCCATTGCCTGCGACCCCCGCCGCAGCGTCGCGGTCGAGGCTTGCGCCGGTGCCGGCAAGACCTGGATGCTGGTCTCGCGCATCGTGCGTGCCCTGCTGGAGGGCTGCGCGCCGCACGAGATTTTGGCCATCACCTTCACCAAAAAAGCGGCCGGCGAAATGCGCCAACGCCTGCAGGAATGGCTGCTGCACTTCTCCCAGCAGAGTGATGCCGAACTACGCCAGGAGCTGATCCACCGCGGCCTGACCCAAGAGCCCACACCCGCACAACTGCAAACCCTGCGTGGGCTGCACGAAACCCTGCTGATGGCCGGCCGGCCGGTGCAGATACGCACCTTCCACAGCTGGTTTGCCGCACTGTTGCGCAGTGCACCACTGCAGGCATTGGCTGATCTGGGCCTGCCCACCCAATACGAATTGCTCGAAAACGACGCCAAGGCCGTAGCCCTGGTCTGGCCGCGTTTTCAGACCGGCGTGGCAGCTGACCCCGACGCCCGGCAAGACTACCTGGACGCGGTGGCCACCCACGGCCGCCACCAGACCCAAAAGGCGCTGGAGGCTGCGTTGTCCAAACGCGTGGAATTTGCGCTGGCGGACGAACATGGCATCGTGGACGCTTCGGTACTGCACTTTGCCCAACAGTTCCCCGCCTTTGCCGATGTGGCCACCCCCGCAGCCTTGTTGAACAGCGCCCGGGTGCGCGGCTTGCTGCTGGATGCCGCCCGGCTGTTGGGTACGTCTACGCTGAAGACTTGCCTGGAGGCTGCCACCGCGCTGGAGCAGGCTGTCACCGCGGGCGACCTGGCCGCCGCCCAGGACGCACTGCTCACGCAAAAGGGCACCCACCGCAAGCTCAGCGACAAGCTGGCAGGTATTGAAACCGTGCGCCAGGCGCAGGACTGCCTGGTCGAGATTGCCCAGGCTCAGGCCCAACACGCGGCGTGGCTGCACCAGCAACGCATGGCGCGGTTGACCCGTCTGCTGGTGGTGCAATACGCCCAGCTCAAGCGCGAACGCGGCTGGATAGACATGGGTGATCTGGAGCGCTCGGCGCTGGCGCTGATGTGTGATGAGGTGCTCAGCGGTTGGGTGCAGGAGCGCCTCGACGCCCGCGTGCGCCACCTGCTGATCGACGAGTTCCAGGACACCAACCCGCTGCAGTGGCAGGCCCTCAGCGCATGGTTGTCCAGCTACGCCGGCGCCGGCAACGCGCCCAGCGTGTTTGTGGTGGGCGACCCCAAGCAAAGTATTTACCGCTTCCGCCGAGCCGAGCCCCAGGTGTTCAAGGCCGCACAACGTTTTGTGGCCGATGGCCTGGGCGGCGATTTGCTCAGCTGCGACCACACACGGCGCAATGCACCGGCCATCATCGGCTTGGTCAACGCGGTGATGGACAAAGCCCAGCAGGCACAAGAGTTCGACGGTTTCAGAACACACAGCACCGAGTCCACAGAGGTCGGCGTTATCTACAAGCTGCCACGCATAGCGCGGGCCGGGGAAGAGGGCGCCGACGGCGAACTGATGGAAGGCTTGACCGGCGGTTGGCGCGATTCGCTGACCACCCCGCGCTTGATCGCCGAGGAAACCCGCAAGACGCTGGAATGCCGCCAGGCCGCCCAGTGGCTGGCGCAGCAGTTGCAGTTGGGAGTGCTGCAGCCGCAGGACATCATGGTGCTGGCCCGCAAACGCGAACGCCTGGGCCTGATGCAGGCCGAGTTGGCGGCCCTGCGCATCCCGGCGCAGCAGCCCGAGAAAAACGAACTGGCCGAGATGCCCGAGGTGCAGGATCTGGTGGGCCTGCTCGATGCCCTGGTGTCGCCCGCACACGATTTATCATTGGCCCGGGCTTTGAAGTCCCCGCTGTTCAGCGTGACGGACGACGACCTGGTGCAACTGGTGCTGCGCCAGCGTGCGATATGGGCCGCTGCCCAAACGCGGGCCCAGGCCTCGTTGTTTGACGAGGTAGATGCTTTGCCAGAGGCCAGCGCCAAACCGCTGGCCAAACTGTCGTGGTTCCAGGTGTTACAGCAAGCGTCCGATTTACCCCCGACCCTGGCCCCCATAGGCGCCACACTGGCGCTGTGGAAAAGCTGGGTCGATACCCTTCCTCCGCACGACGCGCTCAGCGCCATCTACCACCACGGCGATGTGCTGGCGCGTTTTGCCGCCGCCACACCGGCCAACCAGCGCGAAGCCGTATTGGCCAATTTACGCGCGTTGTTGTCTGCCGCGCTGCAGGTGGACGGTGGGCGCTACGTCACGGCCTATGCGCTGGTGCGTGCACTGCGAGCCGGCGGCAACCCGGCGCCGGTGCGGGCCGATGCCCAGGCGGTGCGGCTGTTGACCGTGCACGGCGCCAAGGGGTTGGAGGCGCCGCTGGTCCTGTTGTTGGACACCGATGGTGAAGCCTTAAAGGCACAGACCATGGGGGTGCTGGTGGACTGGCCGGGGGAAGACGCCTATCCCAGGCGTTTTGTCTACCTGGCCAGCGAATCCAAACCCCCGGCCTGTGTGGTCGATGTGCTGGCGATTGAGCAGGCCGCCCGGCGCCGCGAAGAGCTGAATGGTCTGTATGTGGCGCTGACCCGCACCCAGCGTACGCTGGTGTTGTCCAGCCTGCAACCGCACATTGCCAATGCGGGAAGCTGGTGGCAGCGCCTGCAGGAACATGCGAACGACGCGCCATGGCAGAAGGTGGGTGGCGCTAGCACCGATGTAGAGGGTGCTACAGAGGACGTTTTCAGCCTACCTGTTTTGCCAAATATGCCAGTAGCCCTCGTCGGATATGCCTATACCGCTATGAATGCAATAGCAAATATAGGGTCCGACGATACCGCTGACAGCCTGGACAGCCGTATCGGTCAAGCCATGCACCGCCTGCTGGAGCGCTACACGCAACCGCCCCAGGCCACAGGCGCCGCTCCAGCCTGGCCGGATGCGTTACGGAACAGCGTCGCGCAGGAGTTTGACCTGGATACCACCCAGCTTGCCACCGCCCAGGCCATGGCGACGCGCATCCTGCAGGGCGAGGGCGCCTGGGCATGGGATGCAAACCAATTGGCGTGGCAGGGGAATGAGGTGGGCCTGGTGCACCAAGGGCGCCTGCTGCGCCTGGACCGCCTGGTGCAGCGCCGCACGCCAGGGGCCGGTGGAGCCAATGACGGACAATGGTGGGTGTTGGACTACAAATCCAACGCCCAACCGCAGTTGCAACCCGAGTTGCGCGCCCAGCTCCTGGAATACCAGGCCGCGGTTGCCAAGGCCCAAGCCGGACAAACGGTCCGCGCCGCTTTTTTGACTGCCTTTGGCACTTTGATTGAATGTCCCATCCCATGAATGCTGCTGCCCCTTCCTCGTCGACACCGTCGACCCTGCCCGTTGTTGTGATCGGCGGTGGCCCCGCCGGCCTGATGGCCGCCCAGGTGATCAGCGACGCGGGCATGCCCGTGCACCTGTATGACGCCATGCCGTCGATTGGCCGCAAGTTTTTGCTGGCCGGCAAGGGCGGCCTGAATTTGACCCATTCCGAAGGTGCAGACACCTTCGCCGGCCGTTACGGCGCACGGCGCGCGGCCATAGAAGGCCTGCTGCAAGACATGGACGCCACCGCCGTGCGAGAGTGGGCCGATAGCCTTGGTGTTGAAACCTTCGTGGGTTCATCCGGCCGCGTATTCCCCAAGGACATGAAAGCCGCGCCGCTCTTACGCGCCTGGTTGCAGCGCCTGCGCAACTCAAGCTCCGGTACCGGCGTGCAATTCCATATGCGCCACCGCTGGACGGGCTGGACCCAAGACGCTGGTCTGGCATTCGACACCCCGCAGGGCCCGGTCCAGGTCCAAGCCGCTGCCGTTGTGCTGGCGCTGGGCGGCGGCAGCTGGGCCCGGCTGGGCTCCAACGGCGCCTGGGTGCCGCTGCTGTCTGCACGCGGCGTTGCTGTGGCGCCGCTGTTGCCGGCCAATTGCGGCTTCGATGTCCAGGGTGGCTGGAGTGAACATTTCTCCAGCCGCTTTGCTGGCCAAGCCTTCAAGACCGTGAAGATTGCGGTCAAGACCTCACAGGGCGTGGAGTTTGTGCGCAAGGGTGAATTTGTGGCAACCACCACGGGTGTGGAAGGCAGCCTGGTCTATGCCGCATCCAGCCTGCTACGCGACGAGATCATCCGCACTGGCAGCGCCACCTTCCACCTGGATCTGTTGCCGGACATGTCGGCGGAAAAGGTGCTGGCCGAGGTGCGTCACCCGCGCGGCACCCGGTCGCTATCCAGCCATCTGAAAAGCCGCCTGCATATCGACGGTATCAAGGCTGCCATCCTGTACGAGCTGGTATCCAAGGAAGCCATGGCCGACCCGGCCCAACTGGCCGCCGCCATCAAGGCCGTGCCCATCACGCTGACGGCCACCCGCCCCATAGACGAAGCCATCAGCACCGCCGGTGGTGTGCTGTTTGAAGCGCTGACGCCCGGGCTGATGCTGGAGTCGGTACCCGGTGTGTTCTGCGCTGGAGAAATGCTGGACTGGGAAGCCCCCACCGGTGGTTATCTGCTGCAGGCCTGCTTTGCCAGTGGCCAACGTGCAGGGCAGGGTGTGGTGGAATACTTAAAAGCGAAATAGCGCTGTAGCCCCCGCCAATGCTGGATAGTGCGCTACCAATACAGTAGCAAACAACGTAAAGAATGAGGTTGACGAGCCTTGACCCCGGCACTGACTCCACAGTTAGGGCTGCTTGGTTCCCCACCTGACCCGGTTGGCCGCTTTACCATGCGGGAAGGCCCGTCAGCCGCAATTGTAGCCCGACATCTGGGGGGCTGGGCGGCAAAGGGTTCTGCGCAGGTAAAAGGAGGAGCCCGCTCAGCGGGCGGGGGACACGGAGCAGAACCCTTTGCCGCCCAGGCTCCTTACAGGGGCGTCGGCGCGGTTGGATGTGTTTTGCCGTTCGAGAAGCGAAAACCATTGCGGCCTGCGTCCTTGGCGTCGTACATGGCGCGGTCGGCGCGGGCCATCAGATCGGCTGCCGTGCGTCCGTCGTCCGGGTACATGCTGATGCCAATGCTGAAGCCGACCTGCAATTCGGTGCCCCGGTGAAGAATGGGGGAGCGTACGCTTTCCAATAACTTTTCGGCAATCACGATGACATCCTCGCGCTGCGTCGGATTGTCCAGCAGCACCACAAACTCGTCACCCCCCAGGCGGGCGATGGCATCGGCTTTGCGGGTTATGGCCAACAGGCGCAGCGCAACGATCTTCAGCACCGCGTCCCCGCCTTGGTGGCCAAAACGGTCGTTGATACCCTTGAAGTTGTCCACATCGATAAAAAACAGCGCAAAACGCTCGCCGCTGCGTTGCGCACGCGACAGCGCGTGCTCCAGCCGTTCCTGGAAAGCTCTCCGGTTGGGCAGGCCGGTCAACACATCATGGCGGGCCATGTGTTCGAGTTCTTCGCGGCTTTCCTGCAGGGCCTCTAGCTGCTGGTGGATTTCGGTCTGCATCTGGTTGAAGCTACGGGCCAACACACCGATCTCGTCCTGCCGGTCTATGGCCAGCGGCGCGGCCTGTTTGTGGTCATGGGTAAATGCCTGCACCGCCGCACTCATGGAGTTGATAGGCTTTGTGACCGCCCGCGCGACCAGTGTCGCGATCAACACACACACCAGGCACAGGGCCACCACCAGTTGCAGCACCACCACGCCCAGCTTGTTGGCCTGCTCTACCACCTTGGACAGGGGTTGGGCCAGGCCCAGAATGAAGTTGTCTTCGTCGCTGCTGACCTTGACGGCCCTGCTGACAAACGACGCCACTACCGGCGCTTCGCTGTAACGTCCGTCACTGACTTCCACCAAGGCTTCGCTGAGCTTGCCTTCTACCAGGGCTTGGGTCGCGGCAAATTCATCTTGCACCAGCACTCGCCGGCCCTTGTCAAAGCCGAAGGTCTGGCTGGGGTCGGGGTGGATCAGGAAGTCACCCTTGCTGTTGGCCAGAAAAAGCTGAAAGTCCGGTGGTAAATCAGCTGCCAGCGTGGCAAAAACCCCGTTCAGGTCGACGTTGACCACGACGGCGCCCAAGGCCCGTCCATCAGGCGCCACCACCGGCATGCCCAGAATGACGGAAGGCTGGTCCAACCCGGCATGGGCGCCGCGTTCGTGGTTGATGACGATGCGTGACAGGTAGGTTGCGCCGGCCGGCAACTTCAGTGTGCCGGATACGTATGAGAAATGGCCTTTTTCCTGCAGATCGTCGCCCCGTACGCGCAGCAGGCGGTCACCCTCGCGGTCTACCCGCACACGCTCCAGGCCGTTGCCGCTGGCGGAGATCAAGCGGATCTGAAAATACGAGGGATGGGCCTGCATCATGGATTCGAACAAGGCCGCCAGTTCGTCCTCTTGCGCGCGGTTGGAACCCTGCAGGGCCGCCAGGGCCACTGCGTTGTTGGTCAACACCTGCAGGTTGCGAGATATTTCATCACGGCTCAGCGTGACGCGGCGGGCCAATACCTGGGTTGTGGTCAGCAGTTCGGCTTTGGCCGATTGCACCAGCAGGTTGCGGCTGGCCTGGTAGGCATAGAAACCTGTCAGGCCCGATGCAAGAATACTCACGCCGGCCAGCAGCAGGCCCAGCTTGAGCGCAATGCCCAGTTTCATGGGGCCAGCACCTTGCTGGCGCGGTCTCCCGCCACAATGCGCTCCCACAACGCGGTTCTGCGGTCTGGGTTCTCCACTGGCTCCAGCCAGACGATGCGGTCCTGTGGGCGCAGGTAGGGTGATTCAGATGTGGTGTTAGCCAGGCCCTGGCGCGTCAGCAGGGCGTTGCCGGGCGTGGCTTCCAGAAAATAGTTGATCCAGGCTTCGGCCAACTTGGTGTTTTTGGCGCCCCGGGTGATGGCCCAGCAGTCCAGCCACGCCAGCGCGCCTTCTTGTGGGACCACATAACCCACATCAATACCCGCTTTTTTGAGCAATTGCACCTGCTGTGAACCATAGTTGGCAAACATCAGCGCCGCGTGCCCATTTTTGAACATTTCTACCGATTCGTCCGGCTGGCTGTAAAAACCCTGGGCATTGCGCCGAAGAGCGATCAGATGGTCCACGGCAGTTGGCCAGTCGCTGGCGCCTAACTGGTAGGGCGTGGTGTCGCCCAATGCCTGGGCGGCTAGTGAAAAGTTGTGCGAGCCCCCGTTGTACAGCAGCACCTTGCCGCGGTAACGCGCGTCCCACAGCGCGCGAATGGAGGTGGGGGCGGGTTTGACCTGCTGTTTGTCATAGACCAGCCCCATCTCGGAATAGGTGTAGGGTATGGCGTAAACCTTGTCCCCATGCACTAGGCCCGGTATACCCTTGAGGTCACGAAACCGCGGCAACTGGGTCGCGGTGTTGGGTACGTTTTTGGTGTTGATGGGGAGCACCAATGCGGCGCGGATATAGCGCTGCAGTTCGGCCGTGTTGACCGCAAACACATCAAAATCACCGGCCTTGTTTTTGTTGAGCTTTTGCCACATCGTGTCATCGGAATCGATGACGGTGACCTCTACCTTGCTACCTGTCTTGCGCTCAAAAACTTTCACCAGATCCGGGTCAGCGTA
>JAYSZJ010000059.1:0-3775 GCA_043738115.1 Rhodoferax sp.
GAGGAGATGACGCGCTTTTTAAACGCCATCGGCTCGCCCAGCCTGTTCAACCACCGCTCGCTGTGCAGCAGCAACAAGCGCGCCGCCAATTACGTGAGCCTCGGCGAGACCGATTGGGAATCGCCCGATTTTGAACGCAGCAAATACATCCTCAACTTCGGCGCGAACTTTTACGAGGCGCACCAGGGTGCCATCCACGCTGCCAAACGCATCATCAAAGGCCGCTATGACAACGGCGCCAAGCTCGTCACCTTTGACGTGCGCATGAGCAACACCGCAGGCCGCTCGGATGAATGGATTCCTTTAAACCCCGGCAGCGACGGCGCGATGGCGCTGGCCATGGGCAACGTCATCATGCAGGCCAACTTGCATGACGCGAAGTGGCTCGACACCTGGAGCAACATCAACGCCGCGCAGCTCAAAGAATGGATCAGCCGCTACACACCTGAGTGGGCCGAGAGTGTGACCGGCATCGACAAAGCCGACATCATCCGCATCGCCCTCGAATTTGCCAAAGCCGCACCACGCGCCGTGGCCTTCACCAACCGGGGCTCGGGCGCGCATTACAACGGCTTTAACAACGACCGCGCCGTCATCATGCTCAACGCCATCGTTGGCAGCATTGGCAAAGAGGGCGGCTACTGCTACACCACCGAGCCCACACGCGTGCCGCCGGCGGTGTTCCCGCAGCCCATGCCACGCCCGCCCACGCCCACCGTCAACAGCCTGATCGAGAACTCGCCCGAGTGGCCGCTGGCCAACAAATGGCAGCGCATGAAAGTGGGCCAAATCGTCTACAAATACATTCAGGAAGGGCGCGGCAAGATTCAGGTGTACCTAAGCTACACCGTGGCTGCGCCACTCACCTGGCCCGAAGGCCGCAGCCTGGTGGTTGAAGTGCTTAAAGACGAAAAGCTCATCCCATTCCATGCGTGCTCTGACATCGTTTACAGCGAGCAGGCGCACTACGCCGACATGATCCTGCCCGATGCCAGCTACCTGGAGCGCTGGGGCTTTGACACGCGCAACAACATGGAGCTGCGCGACTACGTCACCCTGCGCCAGCCGATGGTGCCGCCACCCGGCGAGTGCGTGAGTTTTGTGGATTCGCTGATCGAAATCGGCAAGCGCATCAGCCCCGAAACCGCCAAGTACTTCCAGTTCAAAGACCACGAAGAGTGGCTGCAACTGCGCAGCAAGGGCCTGACCGCCCGCGTGGGCGAAGACGGCTGGGGCTACATGGTGAAAAACGGCGTGTGGCAAGACATGAGCAAGCCCAAGTATTACGAGCTGTACAACTGGGATGTGTCTGCGTCCGACCTCGAAAACACCCGCGTTGATGCCGCCACGCAAATCATCTACAAAAAAGCCGCGAATGGCAGCGAGTCTAAAGTCGGCCTGATGGTCGATGGCAAACCCAGACGCGGGTTCTTAACGCCAGACAGAAAATTTGCCATCTTCCATCAAGACATTCTGGATGCTGGCAAACAGGTTGGCTTCAAAGATAACGGCATGCCCGAGTTCTTCCCGGTGGAGAGCTTCGTCCACATGAAGCCCAACCACCTGCACCTGGTCACCTTCAAGTGGAACGTGCACACCCAGGGCCGCACCGCCAGCCAAAAATACCTGAGCGAAATCGTGCACCACAACCCCATGTGGATCAACACCGAGACCGCCAGGCAATACGGCATCAAGACCGGCGACCTGGTCGAGCTGTCCACCTTCCGCCCTTATGGCCATGACATGAAAAACGGCGGCGACCCGGTCGGCAAAGCCGTCATCACCGCCTACGTCACCGAAGGCATCCATCCGAGAGTGCTGGCCGTCAGCAACTCCCTAGGCAACCTCTGGCATGGTCGCGCCGCCACAGGCCGCAAATCAAACCGTAACTCACCATCTGTCGGCCTAGACCAAAGCGACCTGCTAGCCGACCAGGACCTGGACGAAGACATCTGGTGGGACCCGCGCAACGGCGGCGTAGGCGCCGGCTACAACATCAACGCCATTCTGCCCATTCAAAGCGCGCCGCTGGTGGGCATGCAGGGGTGGTACGACACAGTGTGCTCGATTCGGGCAGTGTAGCGAAACGTTGTTGATCGGGCCGAGTCAGGGCGGCCCGCAGACCCTGCGGTTTCCGTGCTTCGAGGCTGCGACGACTGAAACAAAACGAAATTTAACGCAATTGGGCCGAGACCCAAACAGCGCGCAGGGATGCAACCATCACGGTCATCATCAACCGATGAAAGACCCCGTTATGGCTGCCCTGTTCACGTATTTGCTTCATCGCCCCAAGACTTTCTGGCTGGCTGCGCTTTGCACGTTGGCCTTGGTAACTAACACACTCGCAACCAACTGGCTCAATGAGAGTTATGCGCTTTCGCGCTTCCCAGTACCTTATTTTCAAGTGCAACTCTCTTTCAATGCGGCTCAGCTAAAAGGCTGGTACGCGCAACTCGTTGAGTGGGGCACGATGGATTTGTACTTGCGTACGCAGTTCATTGATCATCTGTTCATTCTGACCGTACTGATGCTGCACGTTGTGGCCCTTTTGTGGGGGTCACGGCTGTTTCCGGCAAACCATCGTGGTCGCCGCATCATGGTGGGTGCAGCGCTGTTGTCGGCTATTGCGCCTATCGCCGACACCCTTGAGAACCTGGTTTCTTACGTCATGCTGGCCGATCCCGTCGGCTTCCCTGACAGCCTTGCCTTGCTCTATTGATCCCTTGCGACCATCAAGTTCGCCATGTTCACCTTTGCGTACGTAGCCTTGACCATCGGGGTGGTCGTCGGTTTGGCGGTTCGCTGGAGGCAGCGCAGTGCCAGACGCGCTACGGTGCTTGGCGCTTGAACGCGCCAAGCAGAATTACCAAACGCTGGTTGCCAGCGTGCTGCACAAGTTTGTTGAAGGGCGGCTCAGCGAACGGGTTTGACCTATCGGGCCATCAGTGCGACCAATTTCAACTCACTTGACTGCACCGGCGACCCTTGCGCTATTGTCACTAAGCCTTCATCCAAGTCTCCGATGCTCGGGCACGGCATGTCGCCGTAGTCCCACCCACCCGGAGCACTGTATGACCCACGAAACCATGGCTGAAGAAACTATTGCCCACGACACCACTGGCGAATCTTTGGAAGTGTTGTCTGAGGACGAGCTTGACTGGGAGTTTGAGAGCACCGGCGACCACCACCGCATGGCGGCACACCACTTCACGGCTGCGGCCAAACATCATTTGATGGCCGCTGAAGCGGATGATGAAGGCCATGACGAGGCATGCGCGCGTCACGCACACTTGGCCTACCGCCATCAATTGAACGGCGTGCAGTACGCCGAAATCGCGGTGATGGACAACGAAAGCCTGGAAGAAGCAATTGGGGACGCGACCAGCAGCAATTGAAGCGCGATGGGGTCAACGCCGCCTAAGCAAGTCAGCCTGCGTGCAGAAATTCGCGCAGCGACTTGATGGACATCTCGGGGCTTTCTTCATGAGCCAGGTGCCCCACGCCGGGCAAAGGCACCAGTTTGCTGTTGGGCAGCGACCGCACGTACTCAGCCGAGTTGGCGAAGGGAATCATGCCGTCTTGCTTCCCCCATAAAAGCAGTGTGGGGGCCTGGATGCGTTGCAGCCAGGGGACAGGGTCGATCAACACGGTCTGCGTCATGCGGGCAAGCAGGGCGTCGCGCGAACCGGGGGCCAACATCAGGTCGTGGTAGCGGGTGGCCAACGCGTCGGTCAACACCTTGGGGTCGGCGTACGCGGGCTTCAGGCTCATGCGC
>JAYSZJ010000060.1:0-20766 GCA_043738115.1 Rhodoferax sp.
GCCCAGAAGGCGAAGTTTCCGGGGCAACTCTCGGGAGGCCAGCAGCAACGCGTAGCCATCGCGCGCGCGCTCTCGATGGATCCCATCGCGATGCTCTTCGACGAGCCCACCTCCGCGCTCGACCCCGAGATGATCAACGAGGTGCTCGATGTCATGGTCGAGCTCGCACGCGAGGGCATGACCATGATGTGCGTCACCCACGAAATGGGGTTCGCGCGGACCGTCGCGCACCGCGTCATCTTCATGGACCAGGACGCATCGTGGAGGACTGCGCCAAGGACGAGTTCTTCGGCCAGCCGCGCTCGGAGCGCGGTGTGCCGAAGAATTCGTCCTTCTTCGCGTCCTCGACGATCTTGCCGGCGTCCATGAAGATGACCCGGTGCGCGACCTTGCGGGCGAAGCCCATCTCGTGGGTCACCACCATCATGGTCATGCCCGAGCGCGCGAGGTCGGTCATGACGTCGAGCACCTCGTTGATCATCTCGGGGTCGAGCGCCGAGGTCGGCTCGTCGAACAGCATCGCGATCGGGTCCATCGACAGGGCGCGCGCGATCGCCACGCGCTGCTGCTGGCCGCCCGAGAGCTGGCCGGGGAACTTGTCCTTGTGCGCCATCAGGCCTACGCGGTCCAGCATTTTCAGGCCACGTACCTTTGCCTCGTCTGGCGAACGGCCCAAGACCTTGATCTGGGCAATGGTCAGGTTTTCGGTGACGCTCAGGTGGGGAAACAGTTCAAAGTGCTGGAACACCATGCCGACTTTGCTGCGCAGCTGGGGCAGGTTGGTGGTGGGTGCCTGCAGTTCGGTGCCGTCAACAAAAATCTTGCCCTGTTGCACGGGCTCCAGGCCGTTGACGGTTTTGATCAGTGTGGATTTGCCTGAGCCGGAGGGGCCGCAAACCACCACCACGTCGCCCTTTGAAATGGTGACCGAACAATTGTTCAGAACCTGAACCGGGCCGTACCACTTGGAGATGTTGTCAATCTTGATCATGTTTCAATACAGTCGAAAGGGTTAGCGGATGATGGCGATCTTGTTCTGCAGGCGCTTGACCAGCGCCGACAAACCAAAACACACCACAAAGTACACGATGGCAGCCAGGATGTAGGCCTCTTCCGGGCGGCCATAAATCTTGCCTGCGGTCACAAAACCTTTCAGCAGGTCGTAGGCGCCAATCGCGTATACCAGCGATGTGTCCTGGAACAGGATGATGGTCTGTGTCAGCAATACCGGCAACATGTTGCGAAAGGCCTGGGGTAGCACCACCAGACGCATGTTCTGCGAATAGGTCATGCCCAGCGCCTGCCCGGCATGCACCTGACCCCGCGGGATGGACTGGATGCCCGCGCGCATGATCTCGCTGAAGTAGGCGGCTTCAAAGGCAATGAAGGTGATGGTTGCCGACAACTCGGCGCCTACCGGCCGCCCGGTAATCAGCGGAACCAGCAGGAAGAACCACAGAATCACCATGACCAGCGGGACGCTGCGCATGCCGTTGACGTAAAAAGTGGCGATGAGCGTCAGGGGCTTGTTGCCCGAGAGGCGCATCAGTGCCAGTAGGGTGCCAAACAGTATGCCGCCCAATGTGGCAACAATGGTCAGGTTGACGCTGAACATGAAACCACCCAGCACAAACTTGCTGATGATGTCCCAACTCACGAAGCTAAGGTCGAGGCCGCCCATGTCAGTGCCCCCCGCCTGTGCCACCCGCGACCACATAGCCCGGAATTTGTACGCGTTTCTCCACAAAGGCCATGGCACGGTTTACCGCAAAGGCCGAGATGGCGTAGAGCGCGGTTACGGCGATGTAAATCTCGATACCCCGTGAGGTTTCTTCTTGGGCTTGCATAGCAAACATCGTCAGTTCAGCAATGGATACTGCAAAAGCCACCGATGAATTCTTCAACAGGTTCATGGATTCACTCGTCAGCGGTGGGAGGATGATGCGAAATGCCATGGGCAAAATCACATAACGGTAGGTTTGCGTGGTGGTAAAACCCATGGCCATGCCGGCGTAGCGTTGGCCCTTGGGCAGGGACTGTATGCCGGCACGCACTTGCTCGGCAATACGTGCCGAGGTAAAAAAGCCCAGTGCAAACACCACAAGCACAAAACTCGGAATGCCCTGCATGACAGGGAAAATCTTGGGCACCACAAAGTACCAAAGAAAAATTTGAACCAGCAACGGAATGTTGCGAAACAGTTCTACCCAGACATTGGCTAATCGCACCAGCCAGGGGCTGTTGGGCAAGGTGCGCAAGGTGCCAACCAGAGCACCCACCACCATGGCGACGACCCAGCCGCCAGCCGCAACCGACAGCGTCCAGCCCCAGGCGTCCATCATCCACTGCAGGTAGGTTCTGCCACCACTGCCATCGTCATTGAGAAATACCTGCCAGTCCCACGCCATAAAAATCTCTCCAGATCAAGAAAATCGGTGAGCGCAGGGCACACGCCCTGCATCACCTGCAATTGCCTGCCTCTGCAAGAAGCCCGCAACAGCAAACGCTGGTGCGGGCTCCCGGAGGCTCTTCGCGTTGGATTACTTCTTGGCGTAGTCTTCCATGGGCTTGTCGTTCAGGTTCGCCCAGGCAGCCTTGGTGGTTTCGCTGGCTGGCAGACCCACCTTGGTGTTCTTGGGAGGGATAGGTTGGACAAACCACTTGTCATAAATCTTGGCCAGTTCGCCAGACTTTTGCAGTTCACGGATGGTGTCGTCAGCCAACTTCTTGAAGCCAGCGTCATCCTTGCGCAACATGATGGCGATGGGCTCCACGCTCAACACTTCACCGACGATCTTGAAATCACCAGGGTTCTTGGCAGTGGCGATGTTGCCAGCCAGGATCTGGCCGTCCATCACAAAGGCTTCCGCACGGCCGGATTCCAGCAGCAAGAAGCTGTCAGAGTGGTCCTTGCCCATGACTTCCTTGAAGTCGATGCCCGCGGCGCGTTCGTTTTTGCGCAGAGTCTGCACCGATGTGGTGCCTGTGGTGGTTGCTACGTTTTTGTCTTTCAGGTCGGCGATCGATGTGATGCCGGAGTTGGCCTTGACCGCGATGCGCACTTCCTCAACATAAGTGGTTAGGGCAAACGCTACGTCTTTCTGGCGTGTCGCGTTGTTGGTGGTGGAGCCGCATTCAATGTCCACTGTTCCGTTTTGCACCAGGGGAATACGGTTCTGCGAGGTAACGGGCTGGTATTTGATTTCCAGCTTTTTGCCAGCGGCCTTTTCAGCGTTGGCCACAATGCGCTGGCAGATTTCTACGTGGTAGCCCACATACTTGCCGTCGCCCAGGGTGTAGGACAACGCGCCAGACGAGTCGCGCACACCCATGGTGATAGCGCCCGAGGCCTTGATCTTTGCCAAGGTGTCCACCGCTTGTGCGGCCGCACCCAGTGGGAACAAGGATGCAGCAAGAGTCGCCGCAGCGATGGCAAACAGATGTTTCTTCATGTGTCGTTTCCTATTAGTCTTCGGTTGATGTTGAATCCAGGTCAAATTTGCTGCACGCGTTTCGACCCGCGGGGCAACACCTTGATGTTACGACTTTGTGTCTCATCGAACACATGGGTTTACACGGGGACTTCATGCAAAGTCTGCATGGGTCAATACGCGGCGGCTTGGGCGGTCAGTCTCCGCGTACCACGCCTTCGCGCCGTGGATCTGCTCCGCCATACCATCCCGCGCCTCCACCAGAAGCCGCGTTGAGATTGGCTCGCCCAATGGCTTGCAGACCGCTAACCATGGCTTGTTCCCGTACATCGTGGCCACGGCCTTTGAGCGCATCCACAGTGGCGCTGGGGAACCGTTTTTCCTCCAGCAATGTGGGGGCCCCGGCTGCGCCAAAGTTGGGCAGATTGATGGCTTGCTGCGCGTTCAAACCCCAGTTGAGCATGCCGTAAGCCGTTTTGGCAGTGAAATGAATGATTAATGCCCCGCCAGGGCTTCCGCCAGTCATAACCACCTTGCCGTCGGACTTGTCAAACACGAGAGTCGGGCTCATCGAACTGCGGGGGCGCTTTCCGGGCTGCACGCGGTTTGCGGTGGGCTTGCCGGCCGCATCGTTGGGGTTGTAGTTGAAATCGGTCAACTCGTTGTTCAGCAAAAATCCGCCGCCTGCGGTTGAGCTGCCAGGATTGACCATTTGGCGGGAACCAAAAGCAGCTTCAATGGTGGTTGTCATCGACAAAGCATTGCCGTAGCCGTCGATGATGCTGATGTGGCTTGTGCCGTATTCGGGCTGATCCGCTGCATTCCCGAACGCGATTTTGACATCTGCAGGGTTGCCAGGCTTGGCATCAGCTTTCATGCTGGTTCCCGTGATGAGTTTTGCGCGCCCGGCCAGATAAGGAGGCGCCAGCATGGTGCCCCAGTTGCCACCCATCTTTCCGTCTGGAGCCGGTACGAAATCCGGATCACCGAGGTACAGACCGCGGTCTGCGAAAGCCAGGCGCGAGGCTTCGGTATAGAGGTGCAACCACTCGGCGCCTGGCAAACCGTCAGCCTCAAGCCGAATCTTGCCAGCCTGGGTGTGTGCCAAGATGCCCAAAATTTGCCCCACCGCAATCATGCCGGATGAAGGCGGTGGCATACCGCAGATGGCATAGTCTTTGCCGGTGCTGGCTTTGTAGTCCATGCATATCGGGTCACGTTTTTTTGCCGTGTATCCCGCCATATCGGCCATGGTCAGTTTGCCGGGGTTGGTCGGATGTTTTTGCACCTTGTCAACGATGGCTTGTGCGATGGCGCCCTCATGCAGGGCTTTGCTGCCCTCGGCGGCCATGCGCTTGAGCACATCGGCATAGGCCTGGTTGCGCAGGTTGAAGCCAACGTCACGGGCCTCGCCGTCGGGTTTGAAGAAGTAGGCGGTGGCTACCGGGTCTTTCTTCAAATGCGCGTCGGCTTTGACCAGCGTATTCAAGCGCGGGCTGACCTTGAAGCCGCCTTCGGCCAATGCAATGGCGGGCTCAAACAGTTTCGCCCAAGGCAGCTTGCCGTGTTGCTTGTGCGCCAGCTCCAGCATCCGCATGGCGCCGGGCACCCCGACGGAACGACCGCCCACCAAGCCGTCGTCGACGGCCATCGGCTTGCCATCTTTCATGAAGAGGTTTTCGTCTGCAGATGCCGGTGCAGTTTCGCGGCCATCAAATGCCTCGGTTGTCCGGCCATCGTGGTGCAGCAAAAATGCGCCACCTGCGATGCCGCTGGACTGAGGTTCCACCAGGCCCAGCACGAGTTGCACTGCAATTGCGGCATCGACCGCGCTGCCACCGGCCTTGAGTACCTGGTAGCCAGCATCCGTTGCCAAAGGGTTAGCCGCTGCCACGGCGAATTTCGAAGTGGCCCAGCCGGGTTTTTCCGTAATACCTGACGCGCCCTCTGGCTGCAAAAAGGGTTGGTAACTGAAGTTGCTCGGCCCGGACGCACATGCGACCAGCAGAGTGGCGCATGCAAGTGTGGATAGGGTAAAGCTGCGGCGTTGAAGTGTCATGGTTTTCTCCTGGCGTTGTCTGTTGGTCTTGGGTTGTTATCGCATCCAAAACACCGCAATAGTACGACGGCCTTGCCGGATCGAACAAATGGGCTTGCCTCGCGCAGAGGTCGCGCACGCGACTGAAATGAGCCTTTCTTGGGGCCTACCCGGATGCGGCAGGGTCTGGTGGGCAGTAGGCTCACACTGACGTTTCTACCAAGGAGTTTCGGTGCACGCCCATTACCAGTTCTGGCCCAAGCGGCTACCCCATTCCATCACGCTGCCTGCGACCTCGCTGTGGGACAACCTGGAGACCAGCGCCCGCCGATACCCCGACAAGGCCGCCCTGGTGTTCTTCGGTACCGTATTGACCTACTCTGCATTGCTACAAAAAGCAGAGCGACTGGCGCAGTGTTTACGGGGGCTAGGGGTCAAAAATGGTGATAGGGTTGTGCTGTGCATGCAGAACTGCCCGCAGCTGGTCATTGCCCACTTTGCGATCCTGAGGGCCAACGCAGTCGTGGTGCCAGTCAATCCCATGAACCGCGCCGAGGAGTTGAAGCACTACATCACCGACCCCGATGCGCGCCTCGCCATCACCACCGCCGACCTGGCGGCCGAGTTGGCCCGGGCCAGCGACGCACTGGATGCCAAAGACCGGTTGCAGTGCCTGATCACCACGCAGTTTGCCGATGCCTTTGATTCCGATGTGGTGGGCGACGACGCACCGCCTGCGGCCTGGAGTCAATGGCTGCTGGGCCGGCACCGCCCACCGGAATTGAAAGGTGGCCAGGTACTGGATTGGGACCAGGCATGGAACGGCGACGGCGACCTGCCTGCGCTTACTGTAGGCCCGTCTGACCTGGCCATACTGCCCTACACCAGCGGCACCACCGGCCTGCCCAAGGGTTGTATGCACCCGCACAGCAGCATCATGCACAACGCGGTGGCCAGCAGCATGTGGGGCAATGGCTCGGCGGAGAACGTGGTGCTGGTCGTGGTGCCCATGTTCCATATCACCGGCATGGTCAGCATCATGCACAGCAGCATCCGCGGCGGTGCCACTATGGTCGTGATGCCACGCTGGGACCGCGACTTGGCCGGGCGCCTGATCTCGCGCTGGAAGGTTACCCACTGGACCAATATCCCAACGATGGTGATAGACCTGCTGGCCAGCCCCAATTTTGCCAGCTACAACCTGTCCAGCCTGGTCTACATCGGCGGCGGTGGCGCGGCCATGCCCCAGGCCGTGGCCCAGCGCCTGCTGGAGCAGTTTGGCCTGCGCTACATCGAAGGTTATGGCCTGACCGAGACGGCCGCACCCAGCCACAGCAATCCGCCGGACGCACCCAAACAGCAGTGCCTGGGCATACCGTTCATGGGCACCGACGCTCGGGTCATAGACCCTGACACGCTGCAAGAGATGCCGGTAGGCGAGGCCGGTGAAATCATCATGCACGGCCCCGAGGTGTTCAACGGTTACTGGAAGCGGCCGGACGCCACGGCCGCTGCCTTTATCGAGATCGATGGCAAACGCTTCTTCCGCTCCGGCGACCTGGGCCGGGTCGATGAAGATGGTTATTTCTTCCTGACCGACCGGCTCAAACGCATGATCAATGCATCCGGCTTCAAGGTCTGGCCGGCCGAGGTGGAGGCGCTGATGTACCGCCATCCGGCCATCCAGGAGGCCTGTGTCATCTCCACACCCGACAGTTACCGCGGCGAATCGGTAAAAGCCGTGGTGGTGCTACGCTCCACTCACAAAGACCTGGTGACCGAGCAGGGCATTGTGGACTGGTGCCGTGAGAACATGGCGGTCTACAAAGTGCCACGCGTGGTGCAGTTTGTCGACGTACTGCCCAAAAGCGGTGCGGGCAAGGTCATGTGGCGCACACTACAGGAAGCAGAAGGAACATAAATTTTGGGTGCATTGGATGATTCGCTTGGCAAGCCTCTGACGGGTTGGCGCTTACGGCTCTACACCATCATTTTTGAGGCCGATACACGCGCCGGGCGTTTGTTCGACCAGTGGCTGATTGCCATCATCCTGGCCAGTGTGGCGGTGGTCGTGATGGACAGTGTGCAGACGCCGGGTGGGCGTTATGACATAGCGTTCAGTATTCTGGAGTGGATATTCACCATTGCCTTCACGCTGGAATATGCGGCCCGGCTGGTGTGTGTGCGCCATCCCATGCGGTACGCGCTGAGCTTCTACGGCCTGATCGATTTGGCCGCCTTGTTACCCACCTATATCGCCATGCTGGTGCCGGAGGTGCATGCCCTGATCGACGTGCGGGTGCTGCGTCTGCTGCGGGTGTTCCGGGTGTTCAAGCTCACGGCCTATGTGGTGGAGTTTCAGTCGCTGGGTGCCGCGCTGCGGGCCAGCCGGCGCAAGATTCTGGTGTTTTTATCCGCGGTGTTGATGATTGTGCTGGTGATGGGCACGCTGATGTATGTGGTGGAGGGGCCCGCCCACGGCTTTACCAATATTCCAACGTCGGTCTACTGGGCCATCACGACGATGACTACGGTGGGATTTGGCGACATCACACCCAAGACCGACCTGGGCCGGTTGATTGCATCCGCCATGATGCTGTTGGGCTGGGGCACGCTGGCCGTGCCCACCGGCATCGTGACCGCAGAAATGACCGCCCGCCGCACCGCGCAGCCGCCCACCACGCGCACCTGCCACGAATGCCTGACCGAAGGGCATTTGCCGCAGGCCAACTACTGTTTGCACTGTGGTGCCAAGTTGCCGGAGTACCAGCACGACATCGTGCCCGACGGCCCCCTTTCTTCCTGAGGAGAGTCCCATGTTTGAAACCGCCATTGCCGGCAGCCTGCCCAAACCTTCGTGGTTGTCCGAGACCGAAAAACTATGGCCGCAGTGGAAGCTGGCCGGGCCGGATCTGCAACAGGCCAAGGCCGATGCCACGCTGCTGTGGATCAAGGCCCAGGAAGACGCGGGCTTGGATATCGTTGGCGACGGCGAACAAAGCCGCCAGCACTTTGTGCACGGCTTTCTGGAGCAGGTGGACGGTATCGACTTTGAACACAAGGTCACGATGGGCATACGCAACAACCGCTATGACGCCCAGGTGCCCCAAGTCATCGCCGAGCTGCGTCTGAAGGGCAGGGTACACGCCTTCGAAGCCCAACTGGCCCGCGCCCACACCAAGAAGAAGCTCAAGTTCACCTTGCCCGGCCCGTTGACCATTGTGGATACGGTGGCCGACCGTTTCTATGGCGACAAAAAGAAGATGGCCTTCGCCTTTGCTGAGCTGCTGAACCAGGAGGCGCTGGCGCTGCAGGCCGATGGCGTGGACATCATCCAGTTCGACGAACCCGGCTTCAATGTCTATATGCAGGACGCGGCTGACTGGGGCGTGAAAGCCCTGGAGGTTGCCGCGCGCGGCCTGATCTGCACCACGGCCGTGCACATTTGTTACGGCTACGGCATCAAGGCCAACAATGACTGGAAGGAAACCCTGGGCCAGGAATGGCGCCAGTACGCCGATATTTTTCCGGCACTGGCGGCCAGCAGCATCCAACAGGTGAGCCTGGAGTGTTACCACTCCCATGTGCCACCCGATTTGATGGCGTTGCTGAAAGACAAAGACGTGATGGTGGGTGTGATCGACGTGGCCAGTGACGTGATTGAGACGCCCGAGCAGGTGGCCGACACCATCGGCGTGGCGCTGCAGCACCTGCCGCGCAACCGCATCTTCCCCTGTACCAACTGCGGCCTGGCACCCATGAGCCGCGAGGTGGCGGTCAAGAAGCTGGAGGCGCTGGCCCAAGGTGCTGCATTGGCGCGCCAGCGATATGGTCAATCGGGAGTCAGCACTTGATGCCAACTGAGAAGCAACTGCCGCTGGGTTCGGCCAAAGACCTGGGCTTCTGCCCGCAGCGTGTGTGCCACCTGGTCGAGACGCTGCAATCTGAGGTGACCAAGGCCCGCTTGCCCGGCGCCGTGGCCCTGATCGCCCGCCACGGCCAGGTACTGCTACACCAAAACGTTGGCCAGCAAGACCCGGCCCACGGCGTGCCCATGGAGCTGGATTCCATCTTCCGTATCTATTCCATGACCAAGCCCATCGTCTCGGTGGCGGTGATGCAACTGATGGAACGCGGCCAACTGCTGCTCAGCGACCCGGTGGCCAAGTACCTGCCGGAATTTGCCGACATACAGGTCAGCACCGTGGTGGATGGCCACACAGTGCAACAGCGCCCCAAAACAGAGCCCACCGTGCAAGATCTGCTGCGCCACACCGCCGGCCTGACGTATGAGATATTGGGCAATGAGCCCATTCAGCGCCAGTACGCCCAGGCCCGGCTGGCCTCGCGCACGCGCAGCAACCGCGAATTTTCAAAGGCTCTGGCGGCGCTGCCGCTGATGTTCGAACCGGGCACCGTCTGGGAATACAGCCGCGCCACCGATGTACTGGGCGCGTTGGTGGAAGTCGTCAGCGGTCAGACGCTGGGCGCCTTTCTGCAAGACAACATCCTGGGGCCGCTGGGCATGGTGGACACCAGCTTTGTGGTGCCGCCGGACAAACACCACCGCATCGCCGAACCTTTTGCCATAGACCCGGACGGTGGTATCGCCCCGCGCCTGATCGACCTGCGCCAGAACGCTGCCATGGAGGCCGGCGGCGCCGGCCTGGCATCCACATCCGCCGACTACGCGCGCTTTTTGCAGTGCCTGCTGAACGGCGGCGAACTGGATGGTCAACGCATCCTCAGCAATGCCACCGTGCGTTACATGACCGCCGACCATCTGGGCGGCATTGCTGTACACCGGGCAGGGCGCTCAGGTGAACTGCTGCCCCCGGGCCACGGTTTCGGCCTGGGTTTTGCGGTGCGGCTGGAGGAGGGCGTGGCGGCCCAGGCGGGCTCCAAGGGCCTGTACTTCTGGGGCGGCATCGCCGGAACCACGTTCTTCGTAGACCCCGCCAAGGACTTCTTTGCGCTGATGATGCTGCAGGCGCCCAACCAGCGGGACTACTACCGGCCCTTGTTCCGCAACCTGGTGTACGCGGCCTTGCTGGACTAAGCCATGCGAATCCTTGTAAATGGTGTACGCCTGTATTTCGATGTGGAAGGTGCGCAGCTGCGGCCCGATGGTGATGCCATGCAACAGCGGCCGACGTTGTTGCTGCTGCACGGTGGACCAGGGGCCGACCACTCGCTGTACAAGCCGGCATTTTCGCAGCTTGCCGACATTGCGCAGGTGGTCTACCTGGACCACCGCGGCAACGGCAGAAGTGACCGTGGAGCCCCGGACACCTGGACCCTGCGCCAATGGGCCGACGATGTGCATGCCTTCTGCCAGGCGCTGGAGATCGAGAAGCCCATCGTCTACGGGTCGTCGTTCGGCGGCATTGTGGCCATGGCCTATGCCATCCACTACCCAGAGCATCCGGGCAAACTCGCCCTGGTCAGCACCACGGCCCAGGCCCGCTCCCATACAGCCGCCAAGGTGGCCATGTTCCAGCGCCTGGGTGGCGCTGCGGCCGGGGCGCTGGCGCAGCGCCGGTTTATCGACGGCGACACCAGCCCCGAGGTGCTGGCCGCCTGGCTGGAGCTGGCCTTGCCGCTGTACACCCAGTCCCTCTTTGACGCCGCCGCCGCCACGCGTATGGCGTCCAACCGCGAATGTACGGCCTGGTTTAACCGCGTGGGCGGCGAGGGCAGGAGCTTCGACTTTTTGGCCGATCTGGGCCGCATACCGTGCTCCACGCTGGTCCTCGCCGGCGCCTTGGACCCAATGCTGCCCGTCGAATGCCAACGCGATATTGCCGCCGCCCTGCGCAGCGATGTTGTGCAGTACCGCGAGTTCGCGCACTGCGGCCACGGGGTTGTGCCAGATGCGCCGGATGAGGCCATGGCTGCCATAAGGGAGTTCATCCAGAGGCCTTGAGGGTGCGGCAAATGGCAAGGCGTAGCGTTCCAGCGCCGGCTTTTACCAATTTGGGGTTTAAAAGGCAGTTTCCGACTTAATTGAGGTCTCTAGTCCCCGTGAAATATAAGTGAGGTGCTGCTAAAAATGTAGCACCTCACGGGGTAAGAGCTAACCAACCAATCCATGGTCCTGATGTTCGGTATGGAAGAGCACCGCCCCCGGCCTTGATGGCATGGGGCGATGATCAGGACTTCGGAGACTCGTTACTGCCCCCAACACCGTCTCCAAGGCGTTATTGCACGCGGACCGATTTCAGGCCATAGGTGTAGCGGACGTTGATGTCTGTGTAGCTGCGCTGCAGGGCCACGCCATATTTCAGGAGATAGGCGTGGACCGTTTTGCCAGTAACCTGCCCGTTGGGTCCAAAATGTTCACATGTGAATTCAATGGACTGGCCCTCCAGACTAGCGTTCAATTCGCTGGCCGGGCGCTTCTCTCCCAACTTGCAAGAATCGCGCGAGTCACGAGAGCCGTAGGTCATCCGGTACTCTAACGGAGTGTTTGATGCGGAGTCCGGATTGAGCGAATCCAGGCGATTCAAAGCCTTGATCTCTTGAGTCTGATCGGAATTCTCTCGGTTGAGAAATATGGTTTGCCACCGCAGAGCCAGAAACCCGCGGTAGGACAGTTTGTAATTGATCCGGAAAGGAATCAGGTTGTTGCTCACTTCTTCGTAGGACTGAACGAGCCCGTTGCCGGCGTTCACAAAGACAAGTTTCGAAGTGACTGCGCGGGCGGTCTTCTGGTCGCTGCGGACTTCCGTCCAATCCCTCTCGAACTCCATCCGGGTGAACCCCATAACCGTTTCTCCCTTGGAGATTTTGCTCGCCACATCGGAGGGCAAAGTCGCAGGGGAGAATTTGGACAAATAGACTTCCGGATTGGCCAGAACCTCTTTGACAGGTGTCGTCGTGGCACAGCCAGCCAGGGAAAGTGCGACCAGACAAAGGGATGTAGTTTTGAATGCAGGGATAGACATGTTCAGGTGTTGAATAAAAAATGCCAGCGAATCGTAACCCGGAACCACCCAACGCCGGAAGCCGGCCTCAGTCCTTCGCCACTTCCAGCACCAGCTTGCCAAAGTTCTCACCGTTGAACAGCTTGAGCAGTGTTTCAGGGAAGGTCTGCAGTCCGACCACAACGTCTTCCTTGCTCTTCATCTTGCCCTCTTGGATGTAGCCCGCCATCTCGGCCACGGCCAGGTGGTAACGGTCGGCGTAGTCAAACACCACAATACCTTCCATGCGGGCGCGGTTCACCAGCAGGCTGAGGTAATTCTTGGGGCCTTGCACGGCGGTGGTGTTGTTGTACTGGCTGATCGCGCCGCAGATGATGATGCGTGCGCCGCGGGTGATCTTGGCCAGCACATCGTCCAGGATTTCGCCGCCCACGTTGTCGAAATAAATGTCCACGCCTTTGGGGCAATGCTCCTTCAGGCCCGCACGCACGGAGCCGGGGCCGGCCTTGTAATCGATGCAGGTGTCAAAGCCCAGTTCCTTGACCACCCAGTCACACTTGGCGGCACCACCTGCAATACCCACCACGCGGCAGCCCTTGAGTTTGGCGATCTGGCCCACGGTCTGACCAACGGCACCGGCCGCGCCGGATACGACGACGGTCTCACCGGCTTTGGGCATGCCCACATCCATCAGGCCAAAGTAGCCGGTCATGCCGGGCATGCCCAACACGTTGAGCCACTGGGTCAGGGTGCCGGCACGCAGGTCGATCTTGACCAGGCCATTGCGCTTGATCTCGTCGGCGGCGATGGTGATGTACTCCTGCACACCAAAACCTGCACTGACAAAATCTCCCACCGCGAATTTTTCGTTTTTGGAAGCGATGACTTTGCCCACACCACCGGCGCGCATGACTTCACCAATACCCACGGGCGGGATGTAGCTCTTGCCCTCGTTCATCCAACCGCGCATGGCGGGGTCCAGCGACAAAGCCAGCGTTTTCAGCACCACACCACCGTCTGCCGGTTCGGCGACGGCTTCGGAGGTATGGCTCCAGTCGGTGGATTTGGGCATGCCCACAGGGCGTGCGGCAAGGCGGATTTGGTGGTTGACAAGGTTGGCGAGTGACATGGTTTGATCTCCGCAAAGGGGGCAGTAACAGGGAGCGACCGGTAAGCGGGTCGCGTAGGAGGCGGATGGTAGCCCGGCTTGTGGCGTGGGCGCGTTGCCTAGGTGACAGACCCAGCACGCCGCCGCGGTTTGAATGGGTCTATGCTTCGCGAAAGGAAAGACTATGACGACTGGCAAATCCTCCCCCTCCAAAAAATATGACGTGGTGCTGTATGGCGCCAGCGGTTTTGTCGGCCGCCAGACCGTGGATTACTTTGCCAAACATGCAGAAGTCCAATCCGCGGGCCTGACCTGGGCGCTGGCGGGGCGGTCCAAAGACAAGCTGGAGGCGGTGCGCAAGGCCAGCGGCGCCCAACAGGCGGGCATCGTGGTGGCCGAGGCGCACGATGTGGCCGCCATGGATGCCCTGGCCCGCAATGCCAAGGTGGTGCTCAGCACGGCCGGCCCGTTTGCACTGTATGGCAGCGAGTTGGTGGCCGCCTGTGTGCGCAACGGCACGCATTATGTGGACATCACCGGCGAGACACCCTGGGTCAAAGGCCTGATCGACCAGCACCATGTGGCGGCCCAACGCAAGGGGGCACGCATCATTCCGTTTTGCGGTTTTGATTCCATACCCTCCGACCTGAGTGCACACCTGGCCAATGCTGCCATGCTGGAGCGATATGGCGAAGCCTGCGTGGAGACCAAGGTGGCGTTCAGCATTCGGGGCGGCTTTAACGGCGGCACGCTGGCATCGTTGTTCAATATGCTGGCGTCTGGCCAGTCTGAAGCCATGGCCGATCCTTTTCTGTTGAACCCCAGCGGAACGCGGCCGGCGAATGCAGGAGCCCATGCCGACCCGATAGGCCCCCGTCGCGATGTGGATTTTGGCGCCTGGTTGGGCCCGTTCATGATGTCCACCATCAACACCCGCGTCGTGCGCCGCAGCGCAGCACTTTTGGGGTATGCCGAGGGTTACGCCTACCAGGAGTATTTGCGTCTGGGCAAGGGCCCGGTTGCCGCGTTGGCCGCTACCAGCCTGAGCGTTGGCTCGTTCACGTCGCAGGCGGCGCTGCGCTTGAGCCCCATCCGCAAACTGGCGCAGAAGTTTGCGCCACCACCCGGTGCCGGCCCGTCCGAGGCCAGCATGGATGGCGGATCGTTCCGCGCCCTGTGGGTGGGCCACAGCGCCAGCGGCAAGACCGTACGCGGCAGGGTTGCGGACAAGGGCGACCCCGGCAACCGCGCCACGACCAAGATGCTGTGTGAATCGGCCTTGGCCCTGGCACTGCAGCTGGACCAATTGCCGGGCGGGCGCAAACGAGGTGGCCTGTTGACGCCGGCCAGCGGCCTGGGTGATGTGCTGGTGCAGCGCCTGCGCGTGGCCGGCATGACGCTGCAGGTTGATGCCGCCAAATCCTGATATCTGAACCAACCTAAAAGAGGACACACCACCATGCCCAAAAAGAGTACTACTGCCTCCGGCAACCCCACCGCACTGATCACCGGTGCATCGTCCGGCATTGGCGAGACGTTGGCCGGCTGTTTTGCCGCGGCCAAACACGATGTCATTCTGGTGGCCCGCAGCGAAGGCAAGCTCAAAGCCCTGGCCGAGAAGCTGGCGGCGAAACACGGCGTAGCCGTCAGCGTGCAGCCTGCTGACCTGTCCCAGCCAGGAGCGGCAGAGAAATTGCTGGCCGCGCTGTCACGCAAGCACAGCAGCGTCGATGTGTTGGTCAACTGCGCCGGCGTGTTGGAGCAGGGCGCCTTCACGGCTATAGACCAGGCCAAACACCAGGCCATCATTGACCTGAATATCTCAGGCCTGACCGCGATGCTGAGCGCCTTTGTGCCCGGCATGGTGGAGCGCGGCCGCGGGCGCGTGCTGAATGTGGCGTCCGTCGCCGCCTTCCAGCCCGTGCCCACGCTGGCCAGCTACGCTGCCAGCAAGGCCTATGTGTTGTCATTGTCAGAATCGTTGTCCGAAGAGCTGCGTGACACCGGCGTCACGGTTACTACGCTGTGCCCTGGCATCACGGCCACCAATATGCTGACGCAAGCAGCGGGAGCCAATGACAAGGTGGGCCAGTTGCCAGGTTTTCTGATTGGCGAAGTGCAGGATGTGGCCGACCAGGCCTTTGCCGCCACGATGCGGGGCGATGCGATTTGTGTCCCCGGCGTCATCAACCAGGCGGCGATGATTGCGTCGCGCGGCACGCCCAAGTGGCTGGTGCGCCGCATTGGTGGCCTGATAGGGCGCAAGGCGTTGTAGAACCAGCGGCGAGGTTTTACCGCCGGGCCGCCCCAAGGTGTGGACTTGGGGTTTTGCCAAACACGGCCCCCTCGGGGGGGCAGCGACCCGCGTAGCGGCGGAGCGTGGGGGCTTGTTAAGCTATTGGGATGACCAATAGCTTTCTGCCGCCCTGCATTGCGCCCGACGCCTTGACCACCACCCTTCGCCAGCAGGGTTATGCCGTACTTGATGCCGCCAGTGTCGCCACACTCGCCAAGCTGTCCCTGGCCGACCTCAATGAATTGCTGCCTGGCTGGAACGATTTACCACCGGACGAGTACCTGAAAGACGGTGGCCGTTACCGTCGTCGTCGCCATGCCAGCTACCAGGTCGATGGCGATGCGGTGCAGCCGGTGCCCCACCGCGCGCACTGGCAGCCGCTGGATTACAACGCGCTGCACGGCGGTATGCAGCGCTGGTTTGATCCCGTTGCCCCGGAAACGGCAGCCCATGCCGCCTGGAATGCGCTGTTGCACACCTTGGGGACCGTGGCCTCCGCGCTCAAGGGCCGGCAGCCCTGGTTTGTCGAAGCGCACCAGTTCCGCATCGATACCACCGACGGCATTGGCCGCCCCACGCCCGAAGGTGCGCACCGCGACGGTGTGGACGTGGTGGCGGTTTTTCTGGTAGGGCGCCACGGCGTCAAAGGTGGGGAAACCCGTGTGTTCGAGGCCGATGGACCGAACGGCCAACGCTTCACGTTGACCGAGCCATGGTCGCTGCTGCTGCTGGACGATGCCCGGGTGATCCACGAATCCACACCCATACAGCCCGTGGGTGAGGCAGGCCACCGCGACACGCTGGTGGTCACCCTGCGCGCCCGTGGATTCCAGGATGAGATAGGCCAACTAAAATGAAGGCAGAGCCGGACCAACCGGTCAAAAGAGGAACCCTATGTCGTGTTCGCCCGCAGAGCTGAAGAAGAAGAGCGACGAATTTCTATCCAAATGGCAAGCCTGTAAGGACCACCCAGGCATTGACGGTTTTGTCGAGTTTGCTGTGGCCGTGTCCAGCTTTACCGAGTTTTTGGACGCCAAGGGCCTCCCGGGCCTGCACCAGACCGCGCGCGCGCTGGAGCAGCAGGTGTTGTCGCAATTTGACCGCTGGAACAGCGACCCGATCACCGATGCGCCCATGGGTGATCTGGACGGCCAGATTACCGATTTCAGCACCCGCATCGTGGCGTTTTTGCAGGACAAAAACGACCCTAATCCCGAACGCCGTTTGCACCAGGAGAGCGAGGTTGTCACCGACCTGTTGCCGGTCAAGAAAATCTGGCTGGTCACCGCGGTACCAGAGGCCTGGAAAGAGGTGGTCACACAAGCCGGGTACTTCAACATCCAGGTCGAGGTCTGCGGCCCGGTTTACGACCAAAAGGTGGCCCAGGACCCCACCATCGTGCTGGTGGACGCCAATGGCCTGCAGCCGACGTCATTTATTGTGCGGGTGCAGGGCCTGCGTGGACGCTTTTCTGCCAGCAGCATCGTGGGCTTGAACCTGCCCTCCGACTTTGAAGGCCTCAAACTGGCCTTGCGCGTAGGTTGCGATTTTTGTTTCCCGGTGGGCACGCCACAGTCGACCGTCATGGCCCGTATCGTCAAGTTGTGTGGCAACGAAGAGGAACCGCCATACCGTGTGCTGGTGGTGGAAGATTCCAAGACCGCCAGCACGCTGATCCAGCGCACACTCAAGGAGTCGGGCGTGGAATCCATGGCCATTTCCAAGCCACAGGAAGTGTTGACCGCGTTGGCCAAGTTCCAACCCGATCTGGTGTTGATGGACATGTATATGCCGGGTTGTACGGGGGTGGAAGTGACCCGGGTGATACGCCAACACGAAGAATTCCTGTCGACTCCGGTCGTGTACTTGTCGGCCGACACCAGTATCGCCCTCCAAGTGGACGCGTTGCGCCTGGGCGGGGACCATTTTCTGACCAAGCCCTTTAACCCGGTGGTGTTGAATGCGGTGGTCAAGAGCAAGATTGACCGCTACCGCATCCTGCGGCGCTCCATGTACCTGGACAGCCTGACCGGTTTGCTGAACCACACCACGTCCAAACAGCGGGTTGATACTTCCATCAACACGGCACTGGCAGACAACACACCTCTGTGCGTGGCCATGATCGACATTGACCACTTCAAAAAGGTCAACGACACCTATGGCCACCCCATGGGCGACCAGGTGATACGCAGCATGGCCTGGCTGCTCAAACAACGCTTGCGCAAAACGGACTCGGTCGGCCGTTATGGTGGTGAAGAGTTTTTGGTGATACTGCCCCAAGCCGATGCCGAACGCGCCCACCAGCTGCTGGACCGCATCCGGGTTGACTTCTCAAAGTTCCACCACCCGGTTAACGCAAGCTCTTTTGCCTGCACGTTCTCGTGTGGCATTGCGCAGCTGACCCAGGGCCTCAGCGGCCAGGCCCTGGTCAAACTGGCCGACGAGGCCTTGTACCAGGCCAAACACCAGGGGCGAAACCAGATCGTTGGTGGTTGACGCCTCCGGGCCGAGGGGATTAAGACAAATCGGCCGCTAGCCCCCGCGAAAATTGAATACTTCGCTATCAATAGCGTAGCAATTTGTCAATTACATACGCTCGAAGATGGCCGCAATACCCTGACCACCACCAATACACATGGTCACTAAGGCGTAGCGGCCTTGTATGCGTTGCAGTTCGTACAGCGCCTTGACCGTTATCAGCGCGCCCGTCGCCCCGATGGGGTGGCCCAGTGAGATGCCCGAGCCATTCGGGTTGACCTTGGCCGGGTCCAGGCCCAGGTCGCGTGTCACGGCGCAAGCCTGTGCGGCGAAGGCTTCGTTGGCTTCGATGACGTCCAGGTCATTCACCGTCAAACCAGCCTTCTTCAGCGCCGCTTGTGTGGCCGGCACCGGGCCGATACCCATGTATTTGGGGTCCACACCGGCGTGCGCATAGGCCACCAGGCGGGCCAGCGGCTTGGCGCCACGGGCCTTGGCAGCGCCCGCTTCCATCAGCACCACTGCCGCTGCTGCATCGTTGATGCCGGATGCATTACCGGCGGTTACCGTGCCGTTCTCTTTCAGGAAGGCGGGCTTGAGCTTGGCCATGTCGGCCATGGTGGCATTGGCGCGGAAATGCTCGTCGGTCGCGTAGGCCACATCGCCCTTCTTGCTCTTCAGCATCACCGGCATGATCTGGTCCTTGAAGTAGCCGGCCTCGGTGGCGCGCTGGGCGCGGTTGTGGCTCTCTACCGCGATCGCGTCCTGCTCTTCGCGGCTGATGCCCCATTTGGCGGCAATGTTCTCGGCCGTCACACCCATGTGGATGGTGTGGAAGGGGTCGTGTAACGCGCCAATCATCATATCCACCATCTTGGTGTCGCCCATGCGGGCGCCCCAGCGCATGTTCAGCGACGCAAACGGTGCGCGGCTCATGTTCTCGGCACCGCCGCCAATGGCGATGTCCGTATCGCCCAGCAGAATGCTCTGGCTTGCGTTGACAATGGCCTGCAGGCCGGAGCCGCAGAGGCGGTTCACGTTGTAGGCCGGAGTGCCTTCACCGCAACCGCCGTTGATGGCGGCCACACGGCTGAGGTACATGTCTTTGGGTTCGGTGTTGACGACGTGGCCAAACACCACATGGCCCACGTCCTTGCCGTCCACATTGGCGCGGGCCAGGGACTCGCGAACAATTTGGGCGGCCAGTTCGGTGGGGGCAATGTCCTTGAGGCTGCCGCCAAAGGTTCCGATGGCGGTACGCACGGCGCTGACAACTACTACTTCGCGGGTCATGGAGAACTCCTGTTGGGGGGAAGGGAAGGGCGCGTGGCCGGGGATGGCCGTGATTTTACGACCCGACAGCGCCCGGCACTCTTCACATATTTGACACAAGACCTGTCTACTCTCAGGGGGTAAACACCCGCCCCCTTCAGGAGTAGCCCGTGAGTTCCAGCGAAGAAGAATTGATACGCCGTATCCAGAGCGACATGTTGGACAGCTATGACGAAGAGTTGGAGATGGAGCTGGATGACGGCGCCCCCCGCAATCTGGATGAGGACGCACGTGCGGCGCGCCGCAGCTACTTCAAGGAGCTGTTCCGCATGCAGGGTGAGCTGGTCAAGCTGCAGGACTGGGTCGTCAAGACCGGCCACAAGGTGGTGGTGATCTTTGAAGGGCGCGATGCGGCCGGCAAGGGCGGCGCCATCAAGCGCATCACCCAGCGGCTGAACCCGCGCGTGTGCCGCGTGGCGGCGCTGCCCGCACCCAATGACCGGGAGCGCACGCAGTGGTACTTTCAGCGCTATGTGTCGCATCTGCCGGCGGCCGGCGAGATCGTGTTGTTTGACCGCAGTTGGTACAACCGCGCCGGCGTCGAGCGTGTCATGGGTTTTTGCAATGACGAGCAGCTGGAAGAGTTCTTCCGCAGCGTGCCCGAGTTCGAGAAGATGCTGGTGCGCTCGGGCATACAGGTCATCAAATACTGGTTCTCGATTTCGGACGAAGAGCAGCACAGCCGGTTTTTGGGCCGCATCCACGACCCGCTGAAGCAGTGGAAGCTCAGCCCCATGGATCTGGAATCACGCGCCCGGTGGGAGGACTACACCCGCGCCAAAGAGGTGATGCTGGCCCGCACGCACATCCCCGAGGCGCCGTGGTGGGTGGTGCATGCCATCGACAAAAAGAAGGCGCGCCTGAACTGTATCCACCACTTGTTGCAGCAGATGCCGTATGAGGAAATAGAACACCCGCCGGTGGTATTGCCACCGCGTGTGCGCCATGAGGACTACGAACGCCAGCCGGTGCCGCAGCACATTTTGGTGCCGGAGGTGTATTAGGAGTCTGGGCGGCAGGGTGGCAGAGCGTTCTGCTCCGTGTCCCCCGCCCTTCGGGCTCCTCCTGATATTGTTCATTCCGCTCCCGTTGCGCTAAAGGGAGCCCGAGCAGACGACCCCGTGCTCCTCCTTGGGACACCAATCCCGCGGTAAAGA
>JAYSZJ010000061.1:0-3718 GCA_043738115.1 Rhodoferax sp.
TTGTTGTTCACCAGCGCGGTGAACAGGCGGTGTTCGCAGGCTGCATCGGAACAGGTGTCGCAGCACCATTGCCAGTCAGACGTGGGCCGTTTGCGACGCGTGCGTGTTTGCTCGCGGTGGTAGGCAATGGCCTCCAATGCACACTCGTTGCGGGCCTGGCCCGTACCGTAGACCACGGCGTAGGCGATGGCTTGTTTGTCCAGCGTGTGCCGCAGGCCGGCATCAAGCTGCAACGTCGGGGCGGCGGCGCTACCGGTGGACGACAAGTCCAGCCCCATCAGCAAGGTCAGGTCGAAACTACGGTGTTGCTCTGGCGCCCAGTCTTCGGTGACCGAACATTCCGCTGTGTCCGCGTTGGCAAGCAATGCTGAGCGCAAGGCTTGCACCAATGAGGACTTGCCGGTGCCCGGCGCACCCACCACGGCAATTTTCACTTGGCGATCTGCACGTAGATTTCGTTGGCCTTGACCATGCCCAATTCGGAGCGCGCCTTTTCTTCGACGATTTCCAGCCCCTCACGCAGGTCATGTATCTCAGCAGCCGCGCGTTCATTGGCCCGTGCGGCCTTGGTATTGTTGGCCTGTTGCTCGTCGAGCTGGCGCACCAGCAAAGACACATTGGGCACACTGCCCCTGCCAAACCATAACTGGCCGTGCAAGATCACCAGCAAGGCGATCAAGGCTGCAGGAACAATGCGCTTGCCCACAAATCCTATTTAGCGCAAGTTGTAGAAAGCGGAGCGGCCGGGGTAGCTGGCCACATCACCCAAGTCTTCTTCTATGCGCAACAACTGGTTGTACTTGGCCATGCGGTCCGAGCGGCTCAAGGAACCGGTCTTGATCTGGCCGGCATTCATGCCCACGGCAATGTCGGCAATCGTGGAGTCTTCGGTCTCGCCCGAGCGGTGGCTGATGACGGCGGTGTAACCGGCCCGTTTGGCCATTTCGATGGCTTCAAAGGTTTCGGTCAGCGTGCCGATCTGGTTGATTTTGATCAGGATGGAATTGGCAATACCCTTGTCGATGCCTTCTTTCAGGATCTTGGTGTTGGTGACAAACAGGTCGTCACCGACGATCTGTACCTTCTTGCCCAGACGATCTGTTAGCAGCTTCCAGCCATCCCAGTCGCCTTCGGCCATGCCGTCTTCGATGCTGATGATGGGGTATTTGTCGACCCAGGTGGCCAGGATGTTGGTCCACTCTTCCGCGTTCAACGTCAGGCCTTCACCTTCCAGGTGGTATTTGCCGTCCTTGTAGAACTCGGAGGCCGCGCAGTCCAGACCCAGCGCGATTTGTTCGCCAGCCACAAAACCGGCCTTGTCGATGGCTTCCAGAATCATCTGGATCGCCGCTTCGTGGTTGGCCACGTTGGGGGCAAAGCCGCCTTCGTCGCCCACTGCGGTGCTGATGCCCTTGTCGTGCAGGATTTTCTTCAGCGCGTGGAAGACTTCGGCACCGTAACGCAAGGCTTCGCGGAAGCTGGGAGCCCCCACGGGGATGATCATCAGCTCTTGCAGGTCGAGGTTGTTGTTGGCGTGTTCACCGCCGTTGATGACATTCATCATCGGCACGGGCATGGACATACGGCCCATGCCACCAAAGTAGCGGTACAGGGGCAGGCCGGATTCTTCGGCGGCGGCGCGGGCCACGGCCATCGATACCGCCAACATCGCATTGGCGCCCAGGCGGCTCTTGTTGTCGGTGCCGTCCAGGTCGATCAGGGTCTTGTCAAGAAAGGCTTGTTCAGAAGCATCCAGGCCCAGCACGGCTTCGGAGATTTCGGTGTTGATATGTTCCACGGCCTTGAGCACGCCCTTGCCCAGGTAACGTTTCTTGTCGCCGTCGCGCAGCTCGATCGCTTCGCGGCTACCGGTGGAAGCGCCAGATGGCACTGCCGCGCGGCCCATGGTGCCGGATTCCAGCAGCACATCACACTCGACGGTGGGGTTTCCGCGCGAATCCAGGATCTCGCGGCCTACGATATCAACAATTGCACTCATGCTTATTTCCTAAGTTAAAAAAACGGTAGCTATCGATTTTTGCATGGCTGTGTGACCTGGGGCATGTGGTAGCGCCGATTGTTCTCGGGTGGTAACCACGCAGTTCAGGCAGAGAAATGGTTCTCCAGAAAGCCATTCTTTTTAGTCACGTGGTCCAGCGCGACCAGGGTTTCCAGCAGCGCTTTCATGTGTTTCAAGGGGACGGCATTGGGGCCGTCGCACAACGCATTGGTTGGATCGGGGTGGGTTTCCATAAACAGGCCCGCGACACCAACAGCGACGGCGGCACGCGCCAACACAGGAACCATCTCACGCACACCACCGCTGCTGGTGCCTTGACCACCGGGCAATTGCACCGAATGGGTTGCGTCAAACACGATGGGGGCACCGGTGTCGCGCATGATGGCCAACGAGCGCATGTCGCTGACCAGGTTGTTGTAACCAAAGCTGGCACCACGCTCGCACGCCATGAAGTTGTCTTCGGAGAGGCCCGCCGCTTTGGCAGCGGCGCGGGCTTTGACGATGACATTTTTCATGTCACCGGGGGCCATAAATTGCCCCTTTTTGATATTCACGGGCTTGCCAGACAGCGCCACCGCGTGGATGAAATCAGTCTGTCGGCAGAGAAGGGCCGGCGTTTGAAGCACGTCCACCACCTGAGCAACTTGGGCGATCTGGTCTTCGCGGTGGATATCTGTGAGAACGGGGACACCTATCTCGCGCCGGACCTTGGCAAGAATCTCAAGCCCCTTTTCCATTCCCAGACCGCGGTATGCCGTTTCGCTGGTGCGATTGGCCTTGTCAAAACTGCTCTTGAAAATAAAGGGGATGCCCAGGCTGGAGGTGATTTCCTTCAGCGTCCCCGCGGCATCCATTTGCAATTGCTCGGATTCGACGACGCATGGGCCGGCAATGAGAAAAAAGCGGTGCTCCAGTCCAACATCAAATCCGCAAAGCTTCATGTTAGGCAACCGCCTTCAGATTCTTGCCCGCAGTCTGGTGGTCCAGCGCGGCCTTGATGAAGGCGTTGAACAGCGGGTGGCCGTTCTAGGGGGTGGACTTGAACTCAGGGTGGAACTGCACGCCGATGTACCAGGGGTGGGTAGCCTTGGGCAGCTCTACCATTTCGGTCAACTGCTCGCGTTGTGTCAAAGCCGAGATCACCAGCCCTGCCTTGCGCAGTCCATCCAGGTAATGGACATTGGCCTCGTAACGGTGGCGGTGGCGTTCAGTCACCACGTCGCCATAAATCTCATGCGCCAGCGTGTCCTTGGCCACGTCCGAGCTCTGTGCCCCCAGGCGCATGGTGCCGCCCAGGTCGGAGTTTTTGTTACGGGTTTTAATCGTGCCGTCGGCGTCTTTCCACTCGGTGATCAAGGCGATGACCGGGTGGGCGCAATCGGGTTCGAACTCGGTGCTGTTGGCATCTTTCAGATTCGCCACATGGCGGGCGAACTCGATAGTGGCTACCTGCATGCCCAGGCAGATGCCCAGGTACGGCACCTTGTTTTCACGGGCAAAACGGGCCGCGCAAATCTTGCCTTCGATACCGCGTTTACCAAAGCCGCCGGGCACTAGCACCGCGTCGAACTTGGCCAAGCGCGACACGCTGTCGGGTGTGATGGTTTCGGAGTCGATGTAGTCGATGCTGACCTTGACATGGTTCTTCATGCCGGCGTGGCGCAGCGCCTCGTTCAGCGACTTGTAGCTGTCGCTCAG
>JAYSZJ010000062.1:0-19890 GCA_043738115.1 Rhodoferax sp.
GAAGATTCGCCTCTCCATCTTGGCACTCTGTTGCCGTAAACCGCAACCCTGACGGGACGCGGCTCGCTTGGGACGGGGAAGTCCCTTTCATTCGTTAGAAGGCCAACTGCAAGCCGAGCTTCAGACTGCGCCCTGGTAGCGGTGCCTTGCCCGGCGCGCTTTGGGTGAGGATGGACGTGGCGGAGTAGGCCAGCACATCACCCGTGTTGTCCAGGCGTGCAAACCACAGCGCCGTGCTGGTGCCCATTTGCTGGCGGTAACTCAGCGATGCATTCACCAGCGTATAGGCCTGGCTGGCCAGTTGTCCTGCCGGGCCATCGGTCTGGGCGCGGTTGTGGTTGGCGTCCAGGCGTGCGCTCCATGGGCCTTGTGCCCACAGCAGGGATGCGCCCATGCGCAGGGGTGCGATGCGGGGCAACCATTCACCGGTTGTGGTGTTGACGGCCCGCACCCAGTCTCCGCGCAGTTCTACGTCTAGCGTCTGACCGGCGTCCAGCAGGCGTAATTTGCCGCTGGCCTCGATGCCGGTGAAACGTGCCGGTACCTGCGTGTAAACATATTCCGGCAGGATGTCGGCCGTGCCTCCGGACTCCACCGATTGCCCGCTGCCGTTGTCGGTAACGCCTACGCCACCCGCGCCATTGCCTTCGGTATCGCGCAGCACACCCGTGGCTTGTTGCGCCAGGTAGTTGTTGAACTGGTTTACAAAGGCGCTGACTTTGAATGTGTGCGGGCCCTGCTTCCACTGAGCGGCAATGTCCATATTGGTTGATTGCTCTATCACCGCCTGGGCATTGCCCACCTCGTACGCGTGGGTGGCGATGTGGGGGCCATCGGCAAACAGTTCGTAGTCTTTGGGGGCACGTTCGGTATAGGCGATGTTGGACGTCAGTTGCCAGCCGGGTGCTGCATTCCACAGCGCACCCACGGCCAGGCTGCGGGGCTGGAAGCTGCGGCTGGCAGGCACAAAACGCGCCACCAGGGGATTGCCTTCGGAGTCCACCTGCACCGATTCCAGGCGTGCGCCCAGGCTGAAGCGGCCCCAGTCCAGCGGCATTTCTTCAAACGCAAACACCGCGTTCTGCGCCGTGCGGCTGTAGGGTGCAAAGGCTTCAGTGCCATCGGCAGAAAAGCGCACGGATTCGGTTTGCAAGCCCAGCACACCTTCCCACGCACCTATCTTGGCGTGGCGCGCGGTAATGCGCAGATCGTTGCCGGTGTTCTTGAATACGGTGCCGGCCTCGGTGCCCTCGTATTCGGTGTGCTGGTAGTCGATCTGGCTGGCGTGCACCTTGACGCTCTGGAACCAGCCGGGCAGCTTGTCCACGTCCCACTCCAGCGCCGCGCGGTTGGAGCGCATGCCAATGGTCACTGCGTCTTCGGCCACGGTGCCGTAGTCCGACGTATAACTGCTGACTGAAGCGCCTAGGCGGCTGTGGCCGAAGAAAACACTGCCGCCCAGTGCGCCACCTTGGGTCTGCGCGCTGGAGTTGCAGATGGCATTGGCGACCGTGGGCGCGCCGGGTTTTTCGCAGGCCAGGCTAATGGGCACGGCAACATCACCGGAGCGGCGGGTAAACGCATCGGCATGTAAGGTGAAACGGTCGTTGCCAGTCTCTACCAGTGCCGCGGCTGAGCGCTCGGCGTTGCCGCTGGCGCCCTCCAGGTTCAGCTTGCCGGAGACACCGCCCTTGGCGTCGAACTGGCGTTCTTGCGGTATGCGGTTGTCGATGACGTTGACCACACCACCTACGGCGCTGCCGCCATACATCAGCGCGCCGGGCCCACGCAGCACTTCGATACGCTCCATGGAAATCGGGTCGGACGGCACGGCGTGGTCGTTGCTCAAACCGGAAGCATCAATACTGGCACCGCTGTTTTGCAGCACACGCACACGGTCGCCGTCCAACCCACGGATGATGGGCCGGCTGGCGTTGGGGCCGAAGTAGCTGCTGCTGACACCGGGGGTGCCGTCCAGTGTTTCGCCCAGTGTGCTCTTGGAGCGCAATAGCAGCGTAGCCCCCGAGTAGCTTTCGGTTGGCGCTATTAAATCCGTAGCGCCGAGAGGGTTGCCGGTGATGGTGACTGCGGGCAGCGCGGCCTCCGCACGCGGTGTGGATTGTGCGTGGGCGCTGGCGGCGCCCAGATTTGCCAGTGTGGCGAGGATGGCCAGGCTCAGGGGGTGGCGAGGAAAAGCGCGCACAGTGGCGGCGCGGATGGAAAAACTTGTCATGGAAGGTCCGTTGAATCTGAAAAAATGCAAACGCTCCCGCAGGCCGTGGCGGCAGCGGGAGACTACGAAGGCAATGAAATTTCAGCGGACGGAAGGGGGGCCACGCGCCTGGAACAGCGCATGCCAGCGGGCTACAGCCAGCCCGTGGCTGGCCCGCAAGAACTGGGGTGACACCAGCACGACCGGTGCGGTGGCCAGCAGGGCGGTAACGCCGTCTGCGTGGCTCAACTGGTCAAACAATTGGCAATCGGTATCGGACAGGTGGTTGGAAAACAGCTTGCCTGACGGTTGGGCGCTGGTGCGGGCCGTATCGCCAGCCGTGGCCTGCACCAGACCCAGTTTGGCGGTGTTGTGGCCCACGTCAAAGTGCACCAAGCGGTGCCACAGGCCCAGGCTTTGTGTCCACAGCAGGGCCAGCACCAGCAGGCTGGCCAAGACCAGCCGCAGTCGGTTGCGGTGTTGCAGGTGAACGGGAGTATGGGTGCGGGACACGGAGGCCGAGTTTACAGGAGGCCGGGCCCTTGAATCCTGCCCACCCCAGCCCCACGTGCTAAGGCAGAAAGACCTATCCATGACCGAATCCCTGCACATCGTCTGCCCGCACTGCCACACCACCAACCGTGTCAAGACGGCGGACCAGACCAATGCGCCCGACTGCGGCAGCTGCCACAAGCCGCTGTTTGTCGCGCATTCCGCGGCGCTGGACGAGGCCGCGTTTGACCGCCACATCGCCCGCAACCAGATCCCGGTGTTGGTGGACTTTTGGGCGCCGTGGTGCGGACCGTGCCGCCAGATGGCGCCAGCGTATGAACAGGCGGCGGCACAGCTGGAGCCCTTTGTGCGTGTGGCCAAGGTCGATACCGAAGCAGTGCCCAACCTGGGTGCACGTTTCAACATCCGCAGCATTCCTACGCTGGCGCTGTTTGTGGGTGGTAGGGAAGTGGCGCGCCAAGCCGGGGCCATGGGTGCGGCGGACATTGTGCGCTGGACGCGGGCGCATCTGCGCTGAGGGTCGGCGTTAAAGGGCCGTAGCGACGGCCTGGATGCGCGCTTTCTGGATCCACTCGCCAATCTTTGGACCTGTAGCTCCCGCCGCCAGGGCTTCTGCAGCTACCAAATCAGTAGCAATCGATTGCGCCAGCTGAAGGGCCTGCGAGAGTCGCGGCGCCTGCGGGTAGGGCGCATCGTACAGACCTGGTTTGCCGCGTGCAATACAGGCGCAGGCCAGCAAAATTTCGGCCATCCGCGCTGGTTTGCGAAACGCGTCGCAGCGTTCCAGCAGCTGCACCAAGCCCGTTGCGTCAAGAGTGGGACTGGCGTGGATGGCGCCATGCTCCCGCGCTACCACCTCGGCCAGCTCCTTGCACTCCACCGGCACGCGCAGGCGTTGGCATACGGCCTTCAGTGCGTGCAAGCCGGCCTGGGTAGTGCCCAGACCATGGACCAGGCAGGCAAACCGCACGGTCAACGGTGCTTGCACCTGGGCTGCCTGGTCTACGATGTGCATCACTGGTTCACCCGTATCCATTTCGGGCAGTAGGCGAGCCAGGGCACCACAGTCGCGCAACACGGCGAACATGCGCGAGGGCCTGCTCTCCAGCAGGCCGCGTGACAACTCCTGCCACACCCGCTCAGCCACCAGGTGGTCCACGTCGCCGCTGTCCACCATCTCGCGCAGCAGGGTCTTGGTTTCGGGGGCTACCGAGAAGTCGGTGAAGCGGGCTGCAAAACGGGCCAACCGCAGGATGCGCACCGGGTCCTCGCGGAAGGCGGGTGTGACATGGCGGAGCATCTTGTCAGTGATGTCCTGGCGCCCGCCATAGGGATCCAGCAGCGAGCCATTTATGGAAAACTGACCTGTAGCCCCCGCCAATTCTGACGGTACCGCTATGGAATTAATAGTGAGATCGCGCCGCGCCAGATCTTCTTCCAGCGTCACGTCGGGTGCAGCGTGGACCTCAAAACCCCGGTAACCCGGCGCGGTGTTGCGCTCGGTGCGGGCCAGTGCGTATTCTTCTTTGGTCTGGGGGTGCAGGAACACCGGGAAGTCCTGTCCCACCTGCAGGTAACCCTGGTCCAGCAGCATCTGCGGCGTGGCGCCCACGACCACCCAGTCGCGGTCCTGCACGGGCAAGCCCATCAGCGCGTCGCGTACGGCACCGCCGACCAGGTAGGTTTTCATTCCGGGCTCAGGCCTTTAGCCTGTACGGTTCTTCAAAGTCGAGGAAGTCTTTCTCGGCCAATGCCTGCGTGATCCAGGCCTGAACGCCGGGTAGGGCGCTGACGTGGTCCACATAAGCCGCAATGGCCGGGGGCACTGGCAGCGCATAGGTCTTCAGGCGCATACACACGGGGGCAAAGTAGGCGTCGGCGATCGTGAAGCTGCCAAACAGCAGCGGGCCGCCGTGTTCGTTCAGCAATGCTGTCCACATGTCCACCAGGCGCTGCACGTCGGCGCGCACAGCGGGTTTGTCGCGCCAGATCAGCGCGCCCGTATCGGCCAGATTGGCTTCGATGTTCATCGGGCAATTGCTGCGCAGCGCGGTGAAGCCGCTGTGCATCTCGGCGCAGATGCTGCGTGCGCGGGCACGGGCCGATTTGTCAGCGGGCCACAATCCTTTGTCGGGGTATTGCTCGGCCGCGTATTCGGCAATGGCCAGTGTGTCCCACACGGCCAGGTCGCCATCTTGGAGCAAGGGCACCTTGCCGGTGGGCGTGGCGCCCTGCAGTTTTTGTTTGAACGAGGAGCCAGGATCAAAGGAGTCAAAACGCACCATGACTTCTTCAAATGGGATGCCGGCTTGGGTCAAAAGCACCCAAGGGCGCATGGACCAGGAGGAATAGTTTTTGTTGCCAATAAAGAGTTTCAGCATGGGGTGTGGTTCGCGTCAGTCAATGTGGATTTGCGATGGTACGGTGCAATGCGGTGGCCATTGATGATGAAACCTGGGCCCATTGATGCCTATGGCAGATCGAGCCCGGTATCTACGATGTTGGCATCCTTGGGGCCGATTTTGCCCAGCCGCGCTTTCAGTGATTGGGGCTGCCCGGTAATCAGGGCTGCGTAGTTTGTCGTGTTGGACAGCACCTTCTTGACGTAGTCGCGGGTTTCGTTGAAGGGCACGTTTTCGGCCCAGATGGCGGCCTCCATGACCGGGGCATCGGACTGGCCGCGCCAGCTGCGCGGGCGGCCGGGGCCGGCGTTGTAGGCGGCGGCTGCCAGTGGCATGGAGCCGTCAAAGCTGTCCAGCACCAGCTTCAAATAGCCCGTGCCAATGGCGATGTTGGTGTCGCGGTCGTTGATCTGGTGCGGCTGAAAGTTGGTCAATCCAATTTTTTTCGCGGTCCACTTGGCAGTCGCCGGCATGACCTGCATCAGGCCCGAGGCGCCCACATGGGATTTGGCGTCCATGATGAAGCGGCTTTCCTGGCGGATCAGGCCATACACATAGGCCGGATCCAGGCCGATCTGTCCGGTGCGCGCCATCACGGCGGCCTTGAAGGGCATGGGGAAGCGCTGTTCGGCGTCTATGGTCTGCCGCGTGCGTTCGCTGGTGTTGATGCAGCGGTCCCATACCTCATGGCGGCAGGCCATGTCGGCAGCGGCCAGCAGGGCGCGGTCATCCATGCCACCGCGCACATGCAGGTTGGTGCTGTAGTTCCACTCGCGCACACCCTCGGCCCGCAGGCCCATGTTGATGGCGTACAACGCGCGGTTCAGACCCAGGTTCAGGCGGGCAGCCTCTTTTTCTTCCAGCGTCAGCGGTGCCGGTTTGGGGGGGGCGCTGATGCGTTGGCCCAGATCTTCCAGCGCCAGTTGCTCGTAGAAGCCGCGCGAGCTGGCAATACTTTCCAGCAGTTGTTGGGCCTGGCCGCGGGCTCCCTCAGACTGGGTTTGCTGCAACAGCGCACGGGCACGCCAGTAGACCCAGGTGGGGTCGTTGCGCACGGAATCGGGCATGGCGGTGATAGCGGTCAACACCTGCTGCCATCGGCCCAGGCGCAGCGCTGCGCGCACCTGCCAGGCGAGATGGTCTTCGTGCATCGCAGCCGCACTGCCATTGGCAAAGTAGTCGGCGGCTTCGTTGGATAACCGTTGGGCCGCGCGTTTGCCGATAACGCCCCAGACCCAGCTGCGCTCTTCATCTGTCAGTTGGGTCTTCCAGCGCAGCTTGTTGATCTCGGTCGTGGCCTCGGCAGGGTCCAGCGTGGCCAGGCGTATCAGGGCAAGCGACACCAGCTCGCGGGTCTTGGGCTGGAACGCGGTGAGCTTGTCATTGAGGTATTTGCCGGGGTCCAGGTAGATGGCGTTGAGTTTGGAGACCGAGCTTGGGCTGACAATGCCCACCGCCTGGGTCACCACCCGCAAGCGGTCGTTTTCCATGCCCAGTCTGGCCCGCTGCCAAACCATGGCTGCAGGGGTGGTGCGGTCTTTGAGCAATTGTTCGGCGGCGCTGGCACAGCCCTCGTCTGCCTCTTTGAGGCCGAGCCAGGCGTCCTTGACCTGTGCCGTGTTGTCTACGCCACTGCTCAAATGTTCCGCCAACAAGGCGTAGCAGCGCACAGACTTGTCGTCGTTCATGCGGTAAAACGGGTATTCACGGTTGAAGGCCACCCAGTCGCGGTTGCGGCCGTAGTGCAGCAGCAGTTCGGCGCGGAGTCGGTCTTCTTGGTAGCTGCCGCTGAAGCGGCTGAAGAATTCCTGGACCTCGGTGGGGCCGGCCTCGTCGAGCCGTGCGGACAAATCCCAATAGGCGGCCCAAGGTTCCAGCACATGGCCGCGCACCTGGGGCAGCAGCGCGATCAGGCGCTTGCGGTCCCGGCTTTTGTAGGCTTGCGCCATGTCCAACAGGACGCTGTCGGCGCGCGAGGTGTCCCGGTTCTGGGCGTATGCTGGGGAGAAAGTGGACACGGTGACAGCCCCTAAAAGGGCTATCGATGTCAGAATGGCTGAAAACTGCATGTGGAGATTATGGACAACTCAGATGATTCAATAGCCGCGGCCAAGAAAGCCCTGCGCAAACGATTGCTTGAACAACGCCTGAATCTGCCCGATAGGCTACAGCAGGCAGATCTTTTGCAGCAGGTCATGCGCATTTGGCTGGTGGGCCGCCCCGACACCGTCATTGGTGCCTACTGGCCCATCAAGGGTGAGTTTGACCCCTTGCCGGCTCTGCACCGCTGGAAGGAGGACGGCGAACTGCTCGACCAGCCCCAGCTGCGCCGCATCGGCCTGCCTGTGGTCAATAAAGAGCACAAGACCATGACCTTTCACGCCTGGTACCCGGGCTGCCCGATGGAAGAGGACGCGTATGGCATCCCCAAACCCAAGGACACCGAGGTCATCACCCCCACGCTGCTGTTTGCGCCCTGTGTGGGGTATGGGCCGGGCGGCTACCGGCTGGGTTATGGCGGTGGCTTCTATGACCGCATGATGGCCTCGCTGGAACCCAAGCCATTCACCGTGGGGCTGGGTTATGGCGTGGGTTTTGTTGAAGACTTCGAGCCCGAGCCGCACGACGTGCCGCTGGACGCCATCCTCAACAACCACGGGGTGGTGTGGCCGGTGTGAGGCGCCGGGCAGTGGCCTAGCGGACTTCGCAGTCGACCGTCTTGGGTTTGTTGGACGAAGAACTGCTTTGCGAGGCGGTAGACGATTGGAAGGCTGGTGGCGGGTTGAACTGGATGCCCGGGTTGTTGGGCACCACCACGGGTGGCTTAATGAAGCTGGCCGTGTAGCCAAACTGGCCCGCCGCAAATTGTTGAGAGCCGCCGCGGTTCGACATGCTGATGAGGCCGTCAATGACGTGCACATACAGCCCCGGAGCCAGAGCGCCGGGTCGCGATGGGGGTGGGGGTGGTGCCTTCAGTTGCGCCAGCTTTTGCACCGCATCCCAGTCCTTGGGCAAGGAAAACAGCGGGGCATCCGAGCGGAAGCTTGGGTCTGCCGATGCCAGCAGCACGGCTGGGTAACGTGCTGCCAGTTGGGATCCTGCTGATCCCGCAACGTATTCCGCAACAAAGTTGGTCCCAGCCTTGCGGTCCACAACCACCGATGCGACAGGGTCCAGCAAGCTCGGCATTACGAGTTTGATGTTCTCGGGGATGGACCGCGCGGCTGCGCCGGTCTTGATCTGGACGGAACCCCTGGTCATGCTCAAGATCGTGTCCAGGCCGCCTGCGGCACCGGCCTTGTCGACCAGCACCTCGATCTTGAGCTGCGTATCGGGCTTGAGCGTGACTTCGCTGTCATCGGCAAACTTCAGCTGCGCGTAGGTGTTCTTCTCGGTGATCAGGGTGTCTCCCTGTTCCACAAAGGAATTCAGCGCAATGGCTTTGATGGCGCCATCTGCGCGTTTGAGCAGCAAGGGACCGTTGACCTGGGTCACGGTGCCGATGGCCGTTCCGGCCAGCGCCGGTGCCATGCTCAGCGCCAGTATCCAGCCGCACAGGCCGTTAATTGCAATACATTTTTTTGGCAGCGTCATCATTTTTGGCTCCGGGGTTGTCAGTGGCGGCGACTTCTGTTTTATCAGCGGTCTTTTCCGCAGCGGCAACGGTGCCGCCGCTACCTGCACTGCCCGTGCCGCGGTTGAGCGTTCCGGCCGCTGCGGGGCCACTTACCGGGTTGGCAGTAGTAGTGACAGTATTGATGATGTTGACCGTGTTGTTGATGGCTTGTGCCACGGGTTGGTTGGCGCCCGTTGTGGGCGGCACTACGACAGAACAGCCTGGGGCCGTGGGGTTGGCCACGCATACATTGACCGGTGGCAAGACCACAGCGCAGCCACTTAGCGTGGGGCTGTTCGTGCATTGGGCGAGCGTGGGAAGCACCACGTTGCAGCCGGCCGCGGCTGGATTTGCCGTGCAGCTACTTAATGACGGCAACACTACGCTGCATCCGGCCATCGCGGTCGCGCTAATGCAGGTGGCCAGCGAGGGTAGGACCACGCTGCAGCCGCTGGTGGTGGGGTTGGCTGTGCATTGGCTCAACGTGGGCAATACCGAGCCGCAGCCCGGGCGTGCCGGATTGGAAATGCAACTGGCAAGCGTTGGCAGAACCACGCTGCAGCCGACCAAGCTAGGGGCGGCCGTGCATTGGCTCAATGTGGGCAACACGGCACTGCAGCCGGTAGTCGTGGGGTTGGAAATGCAGTTGGCCAGCGATGGCAGGACCACGCTGCAGCCGGACAAGCCGGGGGCGGCCGTGCATTGGCTCAATGTGGGCAACACTACACTGCAGCCGGTAGTCGTGGGGTTGGAAATGCAGCTAGCAAGCGATGGCAGGACTGCGGAGCACCCGGGAAAGGTGGGGTTGGCCGTGCATTGGCTCAATGTGGGCAACACGGCACTGCAGCCCGCGCTCGCGGGGTTGGAAATGCAGCTGGCGAGCGATGGCAGCACTACGCTGCAGCCGGGTGTAACTGGTGCGCTTACACATGTTGCCAGGAAAGGCAAGACGACGCTGCAACCCGCCGCCGTGGGATCGGAAATGCAAGTGTTGAGGCTGGGCAGCACCAAGCTGCAACCTGTTTGGGTTGGGTTGGCAATGCAACTGGCGATGCTGGGCAGTACGTCTCCACACCCTGTCAACGCGGGGTTGTTGATGCATTGCTCCAGAGTGGGGAGTGGTGGCACCTCCTCCAGCTGTGCAGTATTGCGTAGTCGGCTGACGGTCAGGCGTCCGCCGCCGGTGTTGACGGTGCCGTCGATGGTGACCGAGTCACCACTGATCGCAATATCGCCGCCGCTGGTGGCAGTGACGCTGCCTGCCTCCAGCACGGCATCACCCGTGGCCTTGAACACGATTTGTCCGGTTTCTCCCCGCACCGCGCTGGTCGCATTGACCACGCCGCGCTGGCGTATCAACGCGCCGTAGATGCCAACCTTGCCGCCCTGGGCGACGATGTCACCCACATTGAGTGCCTGGTCATTGGCGGCACTGACCACCACGCGCAGCGCGGGGTTGGTCGCGTCGGCCATCTGTACGCTGTGGCCCGCTGCCAGCAACACATCCCCGCCGGGGCTGGTGATGAGCCCGCTGTTGGTCACGTTGGGGGCGATCAGGTAAACCTGTCCGCCGCTCGGCGTGGTGATGACGCCCTGGTTGTACACGGCGCCGCTACTGCTGTCACCCGAAAAGTTGAGTTTGCCGGCCGCGAAGTCTTCGTTGCTCAGCTTCAGGCTGGAGGCCACCAGGCCATTAACATCCACCCGTGCGCCAGCGCCAAAAACGATGCCATTGGGGTTGATCAAAAACACTTTGCCGTTGGACTGCAGGGCACCCAGGATCTGGCTGGGGTCTTGACCCACCACGCGGTTGAGCACACTGCTGTTTGCGTTCTGCTGCACAAAACGTGTCAGATCACCGGCACCAATGGAGAAGTTTTGCCAGTTGATGACGGCGCCAGGGGTGTTGGTGATGACCAGTTGGTTGCCGCTGGTCACCATGCTGACCTGTCCGCTGACAATTTGGGCGCCCTGGGGGTTGGCCCAGGCGCTGCCGGAGAAGACCGTAGCGCAGGCGGCCAACAGAGCCATGCCGCGGCTGAGGTGACCGGTTCGACGGGTTGTGGTGGTGTTCATGGTGGCCTTATTCATTCAATATGCCAGGTTCAATTTCAGATGGGCGCGTGTACTGCCCTTGGACTGTGTGTCACTGTCCGCCAGGGCTTGCCCCACGTCCATTTGCGCCGTTACGTATTTGCCGACGCTCACGCGCGCGCCCAAACCGATGCTGCTGATGTTGGCGTTGGTCCGTTCGCCCGGCAAGGCTTGGTTGCGGCTCAGTGTGGCGGCGTCATAAAAGGCCACGAGGCGGCACTGCACGGTGGACTGTGCGCTGCCGGAGCACAGCGCCGGTGAATAGACTTCCAGGTTGAGCACATGGCCCTGGTCGTCGGATGCAGTGCGCTCGGTGTAGCCGCGCACCGATGTTGCGCCACCTGCCCCAAACTGCTCCCCGGCTACCAGTGCGTCGCGGGTGATTTGCCCGTTCAACACGGTGCGCACCTGCCAGTCCGATGCAAACTGCTGGGTGTGGCTCAGCCCATAACGCAGCAGGCCATAACTGGTGGAGGCGCCAGAGCGGTTGCCGGAAAAGTCGGCCTCGCCACCGTGGTCACCACCCGGCAGGTTGCGCACGCCCATGATGTAGAAATTGGTGCTGCCGGAAGTGTGTGACCAGTCCCCGGCGTAGAGTGCGCTGAAGGGGCGCACGGTAACGTCCCGACCCAGTTGCACGCCCTGGAAGCCCAGGTTGTTCTGGAATGCCTTTTGCTCCAGCCCGAATGACACTCGGGACGCGTAACGCTCGCTGTGGGCCAGGTTATGGGTGTAACGCCCGCCCACCACCGAGCCCTTGCCACGGACCTGCAGGTTGAATGCTCCGGCCGACACGGTGCCCGAGTCCACGTCGGAATAACTGCCGTAAAAGTCCAGCGCGTCGCCCCAGGCGTAGAGGGGAATGTGGTAGCCCAGGCCATAAACACCCACCCGGCTGGGTTGCTCCACCGTGGTTGTGTACTGCAGGCTCAGCCTATGGTCCAGTCCGGCGACATTGAAGTGCTGAAATTGTGCCGTGAGTTGCGTCCTGCCGGTCGCCGCGCTGCCGGCGTTGTCCAGCGACAGGCCTGCCATCCACGGCTTTTGTTCCACCACCTGCAGCGTGGCATCCACTTCGTCGTCAGTGGGAGCGCTTTGCAGTGCGATGGTGGTTTTCTTGGCCGGGTTCTCATTGGCCAGGCGAATGCTGGCCGAGATATTGCTGATCTGTGGCGTCTGGCCTTCGACGAGGCCGGGCACGCTGCGGCGGATGTTTGCATTGTCAAACCGCGCGTTGCCAATGATCTGCACCTTGCGCAGGCGGGTCTCGGTCACCACCAGGCGCACGCTGCCCTGGTTGAGCTCCTGCTCGGGCAGGCTCACCCGCACCAGGTTCAGGCCGCGTGCGCGGTAGGCGCCTTCCAGCGCGTCGATGGCGCTTTGCACATCGCTGAAATGGCGGGCCTTGCCGGTAAAGGGGGCCAGCAGTTGCGCGATGGGTACAGCGCCCAGCCGGGTGTCGCCCACGACCTCGTATCGACCAATCTCAAACGACCCTACCGCGTCACCGGGAGCGCTCTGCGCTGCGGCGAGGGTAGACAACAACAGCGCGCAGCCTGCAAGGCTGTGTGAAGACAGGGGTTTCATGCGTCTCGGAGTCCAGGTTGCGGAACACTGGCGCCGCATCACCGGGCGCTACCTGTCAAACATAGTAATCCCTTTGTCGCTTGACGCAATGGGCGGGGTGAGCATACGTTTACGCGGATTTCTTCGCGGGGGTCTTAGCGGCCGGCTTCAGGGCTTTAAGCGACTTCGGCTTTTGCTCGGCGGTGCGCGGCTTGGTGGTCTTCTTGGCAGGTTTTGCCGCCTTGGCACTGAGCGCGGCCTCCAGCGCCAGCCGGGCCCAGGGGGCCATGGCGTGGGCCGCGTCCATGGCGTCTTCGGGGGCGCTGTAGTAGTTCATGCCACGCGACACGGTCTCGCCGTCTTTGGTGGATGCATAGGTGAAGCGTTCGCAACCCGCGGCCTCCCATTGGTGCCGGTTGTCATCGCTTGCTTTGAGCCACAACCTCTCGCCGGACCCCAGGTCGGCAATGATGGCAATAGTCAAGCCATCGGTGCTGATGCCCCAGCCCCCAAACATGCGTTTGGCGGTGCAGGGCCCGGTGCTGGACAGGAGTTCGCAACAGTACCGCGCAAATTCGGAGCGGGGGCTGGTGGCCATGGGGTGGTGCGGGTCTAGAGCGCGGGAGAAGACGCGGGGGGTGAAGTGGTCTGCGGGCTTTGGCCAGCCAGAGCCCTGGCGTCGCCTTCGTAATCCTGCAGGGCCTGCAACAGGTGTGTGCGCTGGCCGCTGGTACTGGTGTTGTGCACCGCAGCCGTGGCCGCGCAGCTCTCCTGCGTCAGGCGGTCAATGTAATGGCGATAGGCTGGATCAGGTGCGTTGAGCGTGCGCTCCACCAGGCCGCGGATGGCAGCTGTTGCCTGGGCAGGGGCAACCTTGGTGGACCGCAGGGTATTGAGCACCTGCAAGGCATCTTCATGGCGGCGCAGCATTTCCCGGTAGTTGCGGGGGCCATCAAAGCTGGAGGTTTGGATCTGGTTTTTGATGATGGCTATTTGCGCTGGCTCCAGCGTTCCGTACAAGGATTCGGCACGGTCCACGATTTTCCCGACCCGTCGTTCGGCGCGCTCGGACAGCGTTCCTTCCAGCCATTCCTCGCGCCATTTTTTGTTGCGTTTCTCGAATTCGCGGGCCATATTCTCAATCTGGGCTGCCTGCAGGCTGGGCGCGATGGCGGCTATGGACGGGGCCACCCGCTCCAGCGTCACCTGCACACGCGTCTGCAGGCCCGGCACTGCCGCGCACACCTGCGCGGGTGTGACTGGCTTGGGTGCCATGGCTTGCAGCTCGCGCAGCGTCTGGATCAGCAGGGGCAGCTCCTCTTTGCGGTGCCAGTCCTGCACAGCCTGCAGGTCGGCACGAATGCGCAGGCTTTGCTCGCCGTCGAAATCAAAATAGCTATCCAGCCACCAATAGGCCAGGGTGGGGGCGGTGTTGTAGCCCAGGCGCACGGCGCTGCATCCGACAGCCAGCGCGGCCACCAGCAGCACGCTGATAATGCGCGCAGTGCGTGTAGACACACGCGTAGCAAAAGTAGGCTTTGAAAGGGACATGCTTTGACTTCCGAATTACAGGCTCAGGCAAACGCCGAGGAACAGCAGGCCATTGATGTGGTCATTATGGCGGCGGGTAAAGGTACACGCATGAAGAGCCCATTGCCCAAGGTCTTGCATCCGCTGGCCGGGCGCCCGTTGCTGGGCCATGTGCTGGATACCGCACAGGCCCTGCAGGCCCGCCGTGCGGTCATCGTGACGGGCCATGGTGCTATGGAAGTTGAAGCAGCATGTTCAGCATACACGGGGGCTACAGCCAAGTTTTCCATAAACTATGTGCGCCAGGAGCCCCAGTTGGGTACCGGCCATGCCGTGCAGCAGGCCGTGCCGGTGCTCGCCGATGATGGTGTGGTACTGGTGCTCTCGGGCGATGTGCCGCTGACCCAACCCGCCACGCTGCTGCACCTGCTGGCCGCCTGCGCAGGGGACAATCTTGCTCTGCTGACACTGGAGATGAACAACCCCAGTGGTTATGGCCGCATCGTGCGCCGGGGCGACGGGGTGGTGCAGGCCATCGTGGAGCACAAAGATGCCACGCCGGCCCAACACGCCATCACCGAAATTTATAGCGGCATCATGGCCGTGCCGGCGGTGCAACTCAAGCGCTGGCTGGCCCGCCTGGACAACAAAAACGCCCAAGGGGAGTACTACCTCACCGATATTGTGAAGTTTGCCGTGGCTGATGGTGTGGCGGTGGTGGCACACAAGATCAACGATGCCGTGCAGGTGGCCGGTGTCAACAGCCCGGTGCAGCTGGCCGAGTTGGAGCGCGCCTACCAGTTGCGCGAGGCCCACCGGTTGATGGAGGAGGGCGTTCGTCTGGCAGACCCGGCGCGTATTGATGTGCGGGGCGACCTGTTGTGTGCGTATGGCGTCAGCATCGATGTGAACTGTGTCTTTGAGGGCCAGGTCAACCTGGGAGAGGGCGTTTCCATCGGGGCCAACTGCGTGATTGCCAATGCCATCATTGAGGCGGGGGCCGTCATCCACCCCTTCACCCATATTGATGGCGAGGCCCTGGGCGTGACGGTAGGTGCTGGCGCGCTGATTGGCCCCTTTGCCCGCTTGCGACCCGGCGCACGTCTGGGAGCCGAGGTGCACATTGGTAATTTTGTCGAAGTGAAGAATTCCACGCTGGCCAAGGGTGCCAAGGCCAACCACCTGGCCTATCTGGGCGACGCCACCGTGGGGGAGCGGGTCAATTTTGGTGCCGGCAGCATCACCGCCAATTACGATGGTGCCAACAAACACCGCACCACTATTGAGGCCGACGTGCATGTGGGCAGCAATTGTGTGCTGGTGGCCCCGATCACGCTAGGTGCGGGTGGCACGGTGGGTGGTGGTTCCACGTTGACCAAGGACACAGCGGCCGGTTCCCTGAGTGTTGCGCGTGGCCGGCAGGTCAGCATTGCCAACTGGTCCCGCCCGCAGAAGACGCCCAAGGCCTGATTCGCAACGGATAGACCACCATGGCTGACGCACCTGACTCCGAAACCCGCAACGCCGAAGTACAGGCCGCGCTACAGGCCGAACTGGCTGCTGTGCGTGCGGAGATGCAACATTTCACCTATGCGGTCTCACACGATTTACGCGCACCGCTGCGCCACATCCTGTCCTACGCCCAACTGGTGCAGGAGGATGCGGGGCCGCAACTCAGCGCTGAAGTGCAGGAGTTTTTAACCACCATCACCGACTCGGCTCACCACATGGGGGCGTTGCTGGATGGTCTGGCAGCGCTGTCGCGTGTGGGGTCGGCGCCACTGGACGTTGGGCCGGTGTCCTTGCAGGAGTTTGTGCAGGCGCAATGCCAGGCGTTAGCCGCGCAGCACCCGCAGCGCAGTGTGGATTGGCGCATCGCCGGTGATCTGCCGGTGGTGCGGGCTGATGCAGCGCTGCTGCGCCAGGCTCTGGCTCAGGTGCTGAGTAATGCGCTCAAGTTCAGCGCGTCACGGGAGCCGGCGGTGATTGAGATCAGTGCGGTGCCGGCGCAGAGTGATGCTTACGTTTGCCTGCAGGTCAATGACAACGGCGTGGGCTACAACCCGGCGTTGCAGGAGCAACTGTTCAAGGTGTTTGGCCGCTTGCACAGCAGCAAGCAGTTTGAAGGCATCGGCATGGGGCTGGTCCTCACACGCAAGATGCTGGAGCGCTTTGGTGCGACGGTCTCTATCCACGGGGTGTTGGACGGGGGGTGCACGGTCCAGTTGATGTTGCCACTGGCCTAGGCGCGGTCTTGGGGGCCTTGGTATCTTGGTTTCACACCAGCGGCAACTCCGCCCCAAACTTGCTGCGTTTGATACTGAAGAACGCTTTCACGTTGCGCACATTGGCGTCACTGGTGAACAGCTGCTGTGTCAAGGCCTGGTAAGCGGGCATGTTGGCTGCGTGCACCACCAATACGAAGTCGGGTCCGGGTGAGACGCGGTAACACTGCTGTACCGCCGGGCTATCTGCCACCCTGGCTTCAAACTGATCCAGGGCTTGCGTGTCCTGCCGGTCCAGCGTGATCTCCGCAATGGCGGTCAGGCCAAAGCCGATGGTGGCGGTCAGCTTTTCGGGGTTCAAGACCGCGATCTGGCGCTCGATCAGGCCCGCGTCCCGCAGGCGGTTGACGCGGCGCAGGCAAGTTGGGGGCGAGGTATGGACTTGCTCGGCGAGGGCTTGGTTGCTAAGACTGGCATCACGCTGGAGCTGTGCCAGGAGTTGAATATCAACGGAGTCTATGGTTAGAGATTTCATAATTATATAAAATATGTAATTAAATTCCAGCTAGTGTATGGAGTGAAATTATATTCCAAATATGTATGAACATTGAGCAATAATTTTTCTAACGCACCTCTACCATTCGCCATCTTTTGTTTTTTTGGGGAGTACAAGTATGTGTGGCATCGTCGGCGCGGTTTCTACCCGCAATATTGTTCCTGTGTTGGTGCAAGGGCTGGAGCGTCTGGAGTACCGGGGATATGACTCCTGTGGTGTGGCGGTGTATGCGCTAGACGCAGAACAGTCCGGTCTGCGCCGGGCCCGCAGCACCTCGCGGGTGGCTGAGCTGATTGCACAGGTCACACCCGGTGATGGCAACGCCGGGGTCACCGGCAACCTGGGCATAGCCCACACCCGCTGGGCCACCCACGGCGCGCCTTCGGTCAGCAATGCCCACCCCCATTTCAGCCATGGCACAGGGACCGACGCCTACCAACGCCCCGGCCGCATCGCGCTGGTACACAACGGTATCATCGAAAACCATGACGAACTGCGGGCCGTGCTCAAGGCCAAGGGTTATGTGTTTGTCAGCCAGACCGACACCGAAGTTATTGCCCACCTGGTGGACAGCCTGTACGACGGTGATCTGTTTGACGCAGTGCAGGCCGCTACCAGCCAGTTGCATGGCGCCTACGCCATTGCCGTGTTCTGCAAGGACGAGCCGCACCGCCTGGTCGGCGCGCGGGCCGGCTCACCGCTGATCCTCGGTGTGGGCAAAGACGGGCAAGAGCACTTTCTGGCCAGCGACGCCATGGCACTGGCCGGTGTGACCGACCAGATCGTCTACCTGGACGAAGGCGATATGGTGGATGTGCAGTTGGGCAAATACTGGCTGGTCGACAAGGCCCGCAAGCCCGTCGCCCCGGCGCAGCGCCCGGTAAAAACCGTGCTGGCGCATAGCGGTGCGGCCGAGTTGGGCCCCTACCGCCACTACATGCAGAAGGAGATTTTTGAGCAGCCCCGCGCCATTGCCGACACGCTGGAAGGTGTGGAGGGCATAGTCCCCGAGCTGTTCGACCTGCAGATGAACCACAAGCCCGGCGCCAATGCGGCTCGCGTGTTTGCCGAGATCGATTCGGTGCTGATATTGGCCTGCGGCACCAGTTATTACAGCGGCTGCACGGCCAAATACTGGCTGGAGAGCATTGCCAAGGTGCCGACCCAGGTGGAGGTGGCCAGCGAATACCGCTACCGCGAGTCCGTGCCCAACCCCAAGACGCTGGTGGTCACCATCACGCAGTCGGGCGAGACAGCTGACACGCTGGCTGCGCTGCGCCATGCCCAAAGCCTGGGCATGAAGCACACGCTAACCATTTGCAATGTGGCAACCAGCGCCATGGTGCGCGAATGCAGTCTTGCCTATGTCACCCGCGCCGGGGTTGAAATCGGCGTGGCCTCTACCAAGGCTTTCACCACGCAGTTGGCCGGTCTGTTCCTGCTGACACTGGCCTTGGCGCAGGCCAAAGGCCGCTTGCCTGAGAGCGAGGAGCAGCGCCACCTGAAGGCCATGCGCCACCTGCCCGCGGCCTTGCAAGCCGTGCTGGCGCTAGAGCCGCAAATCATCAGCTGGTCGGAAGACTTTGCGCAGAAAGAGAACGCGCTGTTCCTGGGCCGCGGCCTGCACTACCCGATTGCGATGGAAGGTGCACTCAAGCTCAAGGAGATCACCTACATCCATGCCGAGGCCTACGCCGCCGGCGAACTCAAGCACGGCCCGCTGGCGCTGGTGACCAGCGAGATGCCGGTTGTCACCGTCGCCCCCAATGACGCCTTGCTCGAAAAACTCAAAAGCAATCTGCACGAGGTGCGCGCCCGTGGCGGCGTGTTGTATGTGCTGGCGGATGCGGATACGCGCATCGAGAGTGGTGAGGGCATGCACGTGATACGTATGCCGGAACACTATGGCGAGTTGTCGCCATTGCTGCACGTGGTGCCGCTGCAACTGCTGGCCTACCACGCCGCTTGTGCGCGGGGGACGGATGTGGACAAACCACGTAATCTGGCTAAAAGTGTTACGGTCGAATAGCGCTCCAAACCACTAATTTTGATTATTCTGACCAATTAAAGTCGTAAACAGTACATTAAAGTCGTAAACACACCTCTAGCATCCATGCGGGTTTCCGGGGTGTGGAATTTTGCAGACACTTTCTAAAGTCGTAAACACACGTTTAGGATGACTGAGACCACGGCCGCGTTGGCAGCCGACCCATGCGGACTTGGCAACCGTCTAAATGGTTACCCCATTGCAGACATTCGAGTGCTCGTCACATTGCAAGCAATCACTAAAGGGCGATCCGCCCTCTAGTGATAGTCGGTGATGGCTCGGCTCTGCAATTTCCTTGCTAGCGACAATATTGACTTATCGATAGCCAATAGCAGTTGGGCTTAATCAGTTTTCATTGAAAACTATGCGACGCTCTCCGGTTAACGATGAACATCGGCGTCCTCCTGAAGCGGACCAGTACGTCCGCAACGCTGAGTCTTCCGACGCTTGCAGTAAGCTTGAGTCAAAGATCAGGGAGGTGACATGCTGAAGAGCATCGAGAAAATCAGGGGACTTGGGGTCTATCAAAGCTACAGCAAGCCTGCAGGTACGCAAGACTTCGGGATCAAGAATCTCATCTACGGCTGGAACTACTCCGGGAAGACTACCCTTTCTCGCCTGTTCGCTCAACTTGAGACCAAATCGGCCAATCCTGATTTGTCCGGCTGCGAGTTCACGTTTGGAACTGCTGATGGTTCGATCACCGAAAAGAGTTTCGATCGGTGCAGTCTTTCAGTTCGGGTCTTCAATTCGGATTTCGTGCGCGCCAAGCCACCTGCCCTTAGTGGGGCGTAGGCAAACTTAGCGTCGCGCCATATTCCAGTATGCAATTTCTAAGATTTTTCCACAGGGTTGAGGTCTATCGCCGACATTTCAGGAGCCAGGGTGTTTCAGAGAATTAAGAACCTTCTCAAACCGCAAGGTCATTTCCGTATGGAATCGCGGAACATTGATCTATCCCAATGCCGAATTAGACTACTGGCTGATGCAGATGTAGAAGCTTGTGAAAATATTTATCGCCTGAATGAGCGAGAACATTTTCCAAGCGGCTATTTCCCTAAGTTTTCGCATTGGTGTTGGCGCCGATTGAATCTTGACAGTGAGTGCCAATCCAATTTTGATAGGGGGC
>JAYSZJ010000063.1:0-19736 GCA_043738115.1 Rhodoferax sp.
GAACACATAGGTGCCGCCCCAGTACTGCGTGGGGGCTTCGCGCCAGTAGCTGCGGTCGGTCAGGTTTTCTACATTCAGTGCCCACTGCACGGACTTGCCGCGCAAACGGTTCTGGTAGCGAATACCGCCGTCCAGTTGCCAGGCAGCGGGCAGGCTGACAGCGCCATCGGCGGTGACCGTCTTACCGCTCTCATGCGTCAGCAGGCCGCTGAGCGACAGGCCGGGCAACGCTGCAATCTTGTAATCTGTAAACAGCGAGGCCTTGGCCTTGGGCACATTGGTGACCTGTTGACCCACCAGGGCGGAGTCAATGGCTTCGGTGTACTTGGCGTCAATGACCATGTAGCTGGCTTGCACAGACAGTTGCTTGCTGGCCTGCCCCACGACCATCAACTCCCAGCCGCGGTGCAGCGCTGTTTTGCCGCCCGCAAACCGCATCGGCACGCCGCCGGCGGTGGCCCGGTCATCCGCATAGGGCTTGCTGATGTTGAAAGCCGCACCGGTCACCATCAGACGCGGGTGGGCCTGCCATTTCATGCCCAGTTCGGTCTGCTCGCTTTTGAGCGCTGGCAACACTTCTCCGGCATTGACAAACTCGCTCGGGCGGTTGGGCACAGCTTCGAGCTCAGAACCTTGACCCCACGTTGCGTAAAACAGGGTGCTGGCCACAGGAGACCAGGACATACCTGCCCAGGGCTTGGTCACCGTTTGTTCGATGGCAATGGCACGCGAGCCGTCACTGCGTTCGCTGTTGCGGTTCAGGCGCGAGGTGCGAAAGCCCAAAAAGCTGCGCACGCTGGGAGTCAGGTCGCTGCTCAATGATGCGTAGACTTCGACCGCACTTTCTCGGCTATTGGTGTTGAGGCTGTTGACCGTGCCATCGGCTGGCAGCGCGATCGGCGTGTTGATATTGGTCGTGCCAACAAAGTTATAGGCCTGCTTGGGTGCCAGGTCGGTGCGTGCATTGCTGCCACTCAGCCCCATGGTCAGTTGGTGCACCACACCACCCGCCATCACCTTGCCTTGCATATTGGCGTCCCATGCCCAAGTGCTACGGTTTTCGTTTTCACTGCGGTAATCGTAAATGTCTACATCGCCGTTGCCACACAGGCCGACGTAGACGGGTTCGGCCGTAGTGCTGCACCCATCGGGAAAGGCTAGCCGGTCTTGCAGGACCGTGCGCTGCGTGCTCACACCAAAATGGGATTTCCAATATTCAGTGATCTGGTGGTCAACCAGTATCTGTGCATTGGTGCTGGTGGCTTCAACCGGCAGCGACCAGCTTTGGCTGTTTAGGTTGAGGCGCGAATAAATACTGGCCGGCAAGGTGTCGCTGACACCGTCTCCATTGGTGTCCAACAGCCCCAAGCCCGGCACCGACGGTTGCTTCTTGTGGTGGTAGTCCATATCCACGGTGAGCTTGGTTGTACTGTCAACTTGGGTGGCCAATACCAAGCTGGCGAACTCGCGTTTACCTTCGGCGCGATTGAACACCGTGTGCAGGTTTTCGCTCGCCAGGTTGAAACGCACGCCGGTAGCGTCCCAATGGGTGTTGTGGTCAAGATGCACCTTGCGGCCGCCCGTGTCGTCACTGCCAAAAAGCACGGTGCTGAAGTTGCCCGGTTGCGGTGTCTTAGTCACATAGTTGACGAGCCCACCCGGTGCGGATACACCGGCTTGCAGCCCGGCCACGCCCTTGAACACTTCGATGCGCTCCTTGTTTTCCAACGCAATGGGCGCGTGGTTGGATACCGGCAAGCCGTTGCGTAAATAGTTGTTGTCTTGGTTCAGCAGAAATCCGCGTACCGACATGCCTTCGATATACCCAGTGGTGTTGTAGCTGTCGGACAGCGACGCATCCAACTTGATCGCTTGCGACAGGCTGCTGGAGGCCGTGGCGGCGAGCAGGTCGGCGCCTAGCACCGCAATGCTTTGCGGCGTTTGCGCCAGTGTTAGCCCCAATCCACCTACCTCGGTGTGAACGATGTCCAGCACGGGCGCAGGCTTGCCGGTCACCATGACGCCTTGCAGATTTTGCACTTGCTGTGCCCAGACGGGCGTGGCAAACAACACAGCCAGCGCAGCAGCAGCAGGGGAAAGCTTCAGATTCAGACGGAGTGCCATCGCATAGCCTTTTTCGTTCGATGACAGGGACGCGGGTTAGTCAACGGGCTCGAGCGCTCAGCCAGAAGGCGGCGCACGGGCCTATTCACCACGCTTCCCTGCGCAAGTATTACCTTGATCAAGTTCCAGGGTGTTATCTCAGCCGACCACTTCACGATGGTCAGCACCCCTAGCGTTTACAGGCCAACAACAACAGCTGCCAACCGGTGACTTCATTGTAATGGGGCACTCTTGCGCGCCAAAGCTGAGTCAGGTCCGGTCGATCTTCCATTCCAGCGCGACCGATGTAGTGGTTTTCACCACGCCATCGAAGTTGCCCATTTCATCGAGCAAGGTGTTCATGCGCAGGGCCGATTCGGCGCGCAACAAGACCACGTAATCAAACTCGCCACTGACGGCACACAACTGGCGCACCTCGGGCATGCGCGAGATCTGTCGCACCACCTCACGGCCGGCCTTGGGCTGCACCGTGATGCCGACAAAAGCCTGCAGACCCATGTCGCGCACGTCCTGGCCCAATCGCACGGTGTAGCCAGCAATCACCCCCTCACGCTCCATGCGGCCCAGTCGGGCTAGCACCGTGGTGCGCGCCGTGCCCAGCTGGCGGGCCAGATCGGCGGTGGAGGCGCGCGCATTGGCTTGCAACAGCGCCAGCAGGTCGCGGTCCAGTTGGTCACGCAGGGCCGGGGTACTCATGGTTTAGTTAACTTCATATTGACCAAATATTATGACGAATCGTCTTTTTTAACAATCAATACGTCACATCGTCTATTTAATTCGTCTGAACTCGCACCTAGACTTGTTCCATCCAAACCAATTACCAGGAGATTGTTATGCGTGTTGTTCTGATGGGTGCGGGCCACATTGGCCAGACGATTGCCACTTTGTTGTCCGGCTCGGGGGACTACCAGGTCAAGGTTGTCGATCGCAGCGAAGAGGCGCTCAAGAAGTTGCGCCATCTGCCACTGGAAGTGGCGCAGATCGACACGTCGGACGCCACGGCCCTGCGCAACGCGCTCAAGGGTTATGACGCCGTTATCAACGCCCTGCCCTACCACCTGGCCACCATGGCCGCAGCCCAGGCACTGGAAGCCGGTTGCCACTACTTTGACTTGACCGAAGACGTGGCCGCCACACGTGAAATCATGCGCATGGCCGAAGGTGCCAAGACCGCATTTATGCCCCAGTGCGGCCTGGCGCCCGGCTTCATCGGCATCGTGGCCCACCACCTGAGCAAGAAGTTCAGCAAGCTGCACGAAGTGAAGATGCGCGTGGGCGCCCTGCCGGCCTTCCCCACCAATTCGCTGAAGTACAACTTGACCTGGAGTGTGGACGGCCTGATCAACGAATACTGCCACCCCTGCGAAGCGATTCGCAACGGAGAAATCATCGAAGTGCTGCCGCTGGAAGGCATGGAGCACTTTTCGCTGGACGGCACCGAATACGAAGCCTTCAACACCTCCGGCGGCTTGGGCACCTTGTGCGAAACACTCAAGGGCAAGGTTCAGACACTGGACTACAAGACCGTGCGTTACCCCGGCCACTGCGACATCATGAAAATGCTGCTGCAAGAGCTGGGCATGCAGTTTGACCAGGAGAACCTGAAGGACATCCTGCGCAAGTCCATCCCACTGACCATGCAGGACGTGGTGTTGGTGTTTGTGACCGTCAGCGGCGAGCGCGACGGCCACTTGGTGCAAGAAGTATTTGCCCGCAAGATTTTTGCCGACCGTGACGAGAAGACTCCACTGAGCGCCATCCAGATCACTACCGCCGCCGGCATCTGCGCCGCTGTCGATTTGTTCCGCGAGGGCAAATTGCCGCAGTCTGGTTTCATCCGCCAGGAACAGGTAGAGTTGCCAGCTTTCCTGGCCAACCGCTTTGGCAAGGCGTACCAACAGTCGCGCCAAGTCGAGTCCATCGGTTAAGGCCAAATTCACCGAATACGGAGACCCCATGTCTACCTCAACCGACACCATCCAAACCCTGCTCACGCGACTGGGCGTACCCGCCAGCGCCTATACCGGCGGAGCCCTGCCATCCCGCTCACCGATCGATGGCGCGGCCTTGGGCCAGGTGCACGAAACCGCCTTGACGGAAGTAGCTGCCACGATAGCCCGCGCCCATGCGGCCCACCAAACGTGGCGCACGGTGCCTGCACCGCAGCGCGGTGAGCTGGTCCGCCTGCTGGGCGAAGAGTTGCGCGAACACAAACAGGACCTGGGCACGCTGGTGTCGCTGGAGGCGGGCAAGGTCTTGTCCGAAGGCCTGGGCGAAGTGCAAGAGATGATCGACATTTGCGACTTTGCCGTGGGCCTGTCGCGCCAGTTGTACGGTCTGACGATTGCGTCCGAGCGCCCCGGCCACCGCATGATGGAAACCTGGCATCCGCTGGGTGTGGTGGGTGTTATCACGGCCTTCAACTTCCCTGTCGCCGTGTGGGCCTGGAATGCAGCCCTGGCGTTGGTGTGTGGTGACACCGTGGTCTGGAAGCCGTCTGAGAAAACACCGCTGTGTGCGCTGGGTGTCCAGGCCGTGTTTGACCGCGCTTGCAAGCGCTTTGGCGCAGAACGCACAGCCGATCTGTCGCAGTTGGTCATGGGCCGTGCCGATGTGGGCCAGGCACTAGTCGATGACACGAAGGTGGCATTGGTATCCGCTACCGGTAGCACCCGCATGGGCCAAACCGTGGGTCCGCGTGTGGCAGCCCGTTTTGGCCGCAGCCTGCTGGAACTGGGTGGCAACAACGCCATCATCGTCGCACCGTCCGCTGACCTGGACATGGCCGTACGTGCCGTGGCTTTTGCGGCCGCCGGCACTGCAGGCCAACGCTGCACAACCGCACGCCGCCTGATCGTGCACAAATCAGTACACGCCGACCTGGTGGCAAAGCTGACCCGCGCCTTTGCCAGCTTCAAGATTGGCTCGCCACTGGAAGAGGGCACGCTGGTCGGCCCGCTGATCGACGGTGCTGCGTTTGATGCCATGCAGTCTGCATTGGAGCAGGCCAAGGCACAGGGTGGCGTGGTGGCCGGTGGTGAACGCGCGCTGCAGGACCGCTTTCCGAAGGCCTTCTATGTGCGCCCGGCCCTGGTGCAAATGCCGGCGCAAACCGAAGTCGTGCGCCATGAGACCTTTGTGCCCATCCTGTATGTGATTCAGTACAGCGAACTCTCTGAAGCGATCGCGCTGAACAACGATGTGCCACAGGGCCTGTCATCGTCCATCTTCACAACGGACGTGCGCGAGGCGGAGCAATTCATGTCGGCCGCGGGCTCGGATTGCGGCATTGCGAATGTCAATATCGGCACCTCGGGTGCAGAAATTGGTGGCGCTTTTGGTGGCGAGAAGCAGACTGGCGGCGGCCGCGAATCCGGCTCGGATGCGTGGAAGGCGTACATGCGCCGCGCCACCAATACGGTCAACTACTCGCGGGAATTGCCGCTGGCCCAGGGTGTGCGTTTTGATCTGAACTGAGGCTATGCTTGAGGCCTTCATCACGACAAGGGTCTGCATGTTGCGCTTCAAGTTTCTGTCAATTTTTTCTGCGATGGCGCATGCCGCCCAGCCCGCACCATGATGGCTAGCCGCCGAGACCTTCTGGCATTTTGGGTGGGTGCTGCCTTGCTGCCGCGCCACATGCTGGCGCAAAGTATGCCGCTGTGGACCGAGTCGGACTTGCGCCAAGCTGTAGCTCTGCGCGATGCGGCCCCGGCCGACAACCTGGCCTACCAGCTCGTGGATTCACTCGTGACCGAAGTGGGCAGTCGGCCCGCCGGCTCAGCGGCCGATCTTCGTGCCGTGGAGTGGGCGCTGAGCAAGCTCAGAGCTTTGGGATTCTCCAACGTGCGGGCCGATCCGGTCGCGGTCACGGCCTGGCGGCAAGGGCCGGTCAGTGTGGACATCACAGCGCCTTTTGCGCACCGACTGGTGGCCACCGCGCTTGGCAACTCGGTTGGCACACCGACTGGCGGGTTGGAAGCCGAACTGGCCTACTACCCGGATCTGGCCACACTCAAGGCCGACACCAGTGACCGCGCCAAAGGCCGCATTGTTTTCATCAACCAGAAAATGGAACGCAGCCGCGATGGCTCGGGTTACGGCAGCGCCGTGCTGGCGCGTTTTGCCGGTGCGGTTGAGGCTGCGCGGCGTGGTGCCGTGGCTGTGGCGATCCGCTCCATTGGGACAGACCGCGACCGCCTGGCCCACACCGGTGGCATGCGTTACGACCCGCAACTCCGACAGGTACCGGCGCTGGCCGTTTCCGTGCCCGATTCAGACCTGATTGAGCGCCTGCAACGGTATGGGCGTCCCGTGGTGATGCGGCTGAATGTCCAAACCGAGACCGGACTGGACGTCACCTCCCACAACGTGATTGCCGAGGTGCCGGGCACCGACCTGGCGGATGAAATCGTGCTATTGGGTGCCCACCTGGATTCATGGCACCTGGGGCATGGCGCGATTGATGACGGGGTCGGCGTTGGCATTGTGTGTGCCGCCGCCAAGCGCCTGCTGGACAGCGGCAAGCCTCTGCGCAGGACCGTGCGCGTGGTCTTGTTCGCCAATGAGGAAAACGGCCTGAGCGGGGCTGCGGCCTATGCCGACCAATACAAATCCGTGCGCCACCAACTGGTGGGCGAATCCGACTTTGGGGCAGGCAAGGTATGGCGCATACGCAGCAAAGTGCCCAACGACGCCGTGCCTGCGCTGCAACAGATGGCCAGCATACTTGCACCGTTGGGCATTGAGGTGGGCGACAACAACGGTTCGCCGGCCCCAGACGCCGGCCTGATCGTGCGCCGCAATAATTGGCCCGGTATCGAACTCACGCAGGACGGCACAGACTACTTTGACTGGCACCACACCGACAACGACACCTTGGACAAAATCAACCCCACCACCTTGCCGCAAAACGTGGCGGCCTGGGCCGTAGTGGCTTGGTTGGCGGCGCAGTCCACGCTGCGCTTTGGGGCACCACCCGCCGCCCCGGCTCGTTGACACGCAGACCCCCACCCATAAATAGATCCCATGACCACACCTACATCCACGCTCACCCCGCTGCACGCCACGTTTAAACGCCTGCACAACTTCAGCCACCTGGCATCCATCGCGGGTTGGGACCAGGCCGCCATGATGCCCAGCAAGGGCAACGAGGCCCGTGCCGCGGCGATGGCCGAGCTGCAGGTGCTGATGCACCAGACGCTGACCGACCCCGCGCTCAAAGCGCAATTCGATGCGGCCCAAAACGCCAAGCTGCTAGAGGCCGACCAGGCCAGCCTGCATGAGATGCGCCGCGAATGGGCCTTGGTCAACCGGCTGCCGCAGGATTTGGTGGAAGCCCAAAGTCTGGCCAGTGCCCGCTGCGAACATGCTTGGCGCACACAACGCAAGGCAAATGACTGGCAGGGCTTTCTGGGCAACTTCCGCGAGGTGGTGAAGCTGGCCCGTCAGGAGGCCAAGTTTCTCGCGGATGCCACCGGCAGCACCCCCTACGAAGCGCTGATGGACAAGTTCGAGCCCGGCATGCGTGAGAGCGCCATCACCCAGTTGTTTGGCGAGGTCAAGACCTGGCTGCCTGGACTGATCAGCCAGGTGATTGAAAAGCAAAAGAACGAAGCCGTGGCACAGGCCACGGGCCCTTTCCCCATCGACAAACAGCGTGCACTGGGCGTGGAAGTGATGGGTTTGTTGGGCTTTGACTTTGAGGGCGGGCGGCTAGACATCTCTACCCACCCATTTTGTGGTGGTGTGCCGCAAGACGTACGTATCACCACGCGCTACAACGAGGCCACGTTTGCGCCCAGCCTGATGGGCATCATCCATGAGACCGGCCATGCCCGTTACGAGCAGCGCCTGCCGCGCGATACGTTGCACCTGCCCGTAGGCCGTGCGCGCTCCATGGGCATACACGAGAGCCAGAGCCTGTCGTTTGAAATGCAGCTGGCGCGCAGCCCGGCCTTCCTGCAACTGATCGCGCCGCTGGTCAAAAAACACCTGGGCGACCAGGCCGCTTTTGATGCGGACAACCTGGCCCGCATGATCACCCGCGTGAAGCGCGGCTTTATCCGCGTCGATGCGGATGAGTTGACCTACCCGGCCCACGTCATTCTGCGTTTTGAGATCGAACGTGCGTTGATCTCTGGTGAAATTGAAGCCGATGACATCCCGGCACTGTGGACCGCCAAGATGCAGGACTACCTGGGCGTCGATGTGGCGGGCAATTTTGACCAAGGTTGCCTGCAGGACATCCACTGGCCCTCTGGCATGTTTGGCTATTTCCCCAGCTATACCTTGGGTGCCGTGTACGCCGCGCAATACTTCGCCACCATACGCAAACTGCACCCGGATATGGATACACGCATCGCCAGTGGTGACCTGTCACCGGTCATGAACTGGCTGGATACCAACATCTGGAGCCAGGCCAGCCGCTGGTCTACCGATCGCCTGGTGACCCGCGCTACCGGTGAGCCGCTCAATGCCAGCCACTTCCGTAAGCACCTGGAAGCGCGTTACCTCGGTGCGTGAGGCCTTCCCGAGCGCACGAATGGTCGAAAAAAAACCCCGCAGATGCGGGGCTTGGTCACTCAAAACCAGAGGTTAGGCTGCAATAGCGCTCTTGCGGTTCTTGCGACGCGCCAGGGCACCGACGATACCCAGGCCAGCCAACAACATGGCAAAAGACTCGGGCTCGGGTACCGCGCTCACAGCACCGTCCACTCCGGAGAGGTGCACGCTGTAATGTGTGCCCTTGTTGAAGCCGTTGGCAGGCTGGTTCCACTGTGCCAGGGGGATTGGCGCTTGGTTGTCAAACTTAAAGCCTTGGGCCAGAGTCGTCCCATTGGCAAAGTTGTTGTAAGTTGCAATGGTGAACAGGTAGTTGCCAGAGGCCAGAGTGGCGAAGGTCAGACCGGAGTCAAAACGCGTTTGGCCTGGAGCAATGTTTGGGTTGTCGTCATTTTGACCAATTCGCGTCCAACCAGTGTTGGTTTGCGACCATACAGCAGTGATAGGGTCAAAATTGACCCCGCCCAGGAAAGAATCTGTCCAGACTTTGACATTGGTCGCGTTTGCCAACAATGAGAAGTTGATCTTGATGACATCCTTGTGTGTGGCGATATCGCCTTGGAAGTCAAATTGAGCGGCCTGGGCGCCCATTGCTGCGGTCAAAGCGACAACCAAGGCGATAGATTTAAATTTCATACTGAATTAATCGTTTTCAAAAGATGTGTGGGAAGCCTGCTCTCCCGAGCAAGACTGGACGCTCTCCCGCTCCATTAAGACGGGACGACTACGCTGGCTGAGTGTAGGTGCGAGGTAACGAATGACCAATAGTCCGAATGGACTATCAGCTCGTGCGTAATACGCTACATGCCATTGGCGGCTGCCTTCTTCGTCGCCACCGGCGGTGGCAGGTCCTTGGCCATCAGTTCGCGGGCCTGTACCACCAGCTTGTTGTGTGCATCCAGAAAGGCTGCGGCGATCACCTTGCCCTCGTTGGTATTGCTCCAGCCGGCACCGCCTATTCCGCCCATCCCGCCAAAGGCCAACCCGCCTACCCCCAAGTCGGTTGTACGTGCAGCGCCAGTTGCAGCTGCAACTTGCTCGGTCGTTTCGTTGTCGGTCAGCAGCAACGCGACTTGGGCTTCCTTGAACTTGATTTGCTCAACGATGCCAATCACCGCGCCCAGATCACGCACGATGGGAATGTGGGCCAGCACGCCACCCAGGCTGCGCCCGGCGTCCTGTTCGCTGAAGGTCAGGTTGGGGATCAGCGTGTATTGCGCCTCGTAACCCTTGCCCTTGTCCACCGTATTGCCCTGCTTGCGCAACACGCCGCTGTCTTTGAGCTGTTGCTCTTGGACCGTGCCACGTAACCCGGCGGAGCGGTCCACGACACGGAAGCAGCCGCTTTGCTGCGCCAGCAGGCGCACCAGCGGCACGGGTGAGCTGGGCAGGTTGTAACTGCTGCTCATGACATAACCGTTGGGATTTTCAGCCAGAGCCAGCGTCGCGACCGGGGCGTCGCACTTGACCAGGGATTTGTTCTCGCCTTGGGCGCCAGCCGGGCCGGCTGAACCCGTCACTTCCGAACTGCCACCGCCCAACTCGGTCCCCTTCTTGCCGCAGCCGGGCAAGACTGCGACGGTGCACAACAGCACAGCAGCGATGACGGGGCCACGCGAAAAAGAACGAACACCAGAGTGGGTAGAACCGAAAAGTGACATAGAAGCTTCCTTGAAATGCGGGCGAATAGTAACCGAGTGGGGCCTTGCACCAAGGTGACAGCACCACCGGTAAACCCCCTACGCAATTGCCGACACGCATGCTATCGTGATCGCTCAATTTTTGCGAAAGGCTGTGGCCATGAAACATCTCAGCGGCGTAGATTCTGCGTTTTTGCATCTGGAATCACCAGAAATGCCCATGCACATCGGCTCTCTCAATGTGCTGGACCTGCCCGAAGGCTACAGCGGTGACTTCTTTGAAGATACAAAGACTTACATCCAGCAGCGCCTGCATCTGGCCGAAGTGTTCACCCGCAAACTGGCGCTCATGCCGCTGGACCTCTCCAACCCGGTGTGGGTGGAGGACGAAGACATCGACCTGGACTACCACATACGCCACGTCTCGCTGCCCAAACCCGGTAGCAACCGCCAATTGCAGCAGTATGTGGCGCGCTTGCACTCCAGCCTGCTGGACCGCAGTCGCCCGTTGTGGGAGTTTTTCGTCATTGACGGCCTCAAAAGCGGCCAAGTGGCGTTGTACAGCAAGCTGCACCATGCCGGCATTGACGGCCAGGCTGGAGTGGCTGTGGCCCAGGCCATATTTGATCTGGCGGCCACGGGCCGAGTCATCAAGCCGCCCCGTCCCCGTGCACGGCGCAACCAGTACCAGCTGGGCATTGCCGAGTTATTGGGCGCAGCTGCCCGCAACACGCTGAACCAGTCGGTGGGCCTGATCAAATCGCTGCCACTGATCGCCAAATCCGCAAAAAGCGCCTTGATTCCGGCCAAAGGCGACAACGGCAAGCGCGACTGGTCGCTGCCCAAGGACTTCACGCTGTTTGCGCCCCGAACTTCGCTGAACGTGGCCATCACCAACCAGCGCACGTTCGCCGGTCGCACCGTGCCGCTGGCCGAGGTCAAGCTGATCGCCAAGCTGCTGGGGGTTTCGTTGAACGACGTGGTCATGGCCACTACTGCCGGCGCCCTGCGCAGTTACCTGAAGGACAACAACGAGTTGCCGGACAAGCCGCTGACCGCGGCCGTGCCGGTCAGCCTGCGTGCCGAAGGCGACACCACGTCCAACAACCAGGTCGGCATGGTCACGATGGGCTTGGCCACCAACATCAAGGACCCACTGGCCCGCTTGCGCAAGATCCACGAACTGTCGGCCAACACCAAGGCCAAGATGAGCCGCTTCAAGGCCGCCATTCCGACCGACTTCCCACTGCCCGCCGCACCCTGGCTGATGTCGGCCGTGGCCTCGCTGTTCAGCCGTTCGCGCCTGGCCAATGTGATGCCTCCGCTGGCCAACCTGGTGATTTCCAATGTGGCGGGTATTCCGGTACAGCTGTACTTTGCCGGGGCCAAGGTGGTCAGTTATTACCCCGTGTCGATTCCGGCCCATAGCATGGCCCTGAACGTGACCGTGCAAAGCTACAACGGCCGGTTGGACTACGGCCTGATCGCCTGCCGCCGCGCGGTGCCCGACGTCAACGAACTGGGAGACGGTTTGCTGGCCGAACACCGCGTGTTGCTGGAACTGGCCCGCGCCCAACTGGCCGATCCGGTGGAAGCCCTGCTAAACCCAGCCAAAGCCAAGGCAGACAAGCCGACCGTGCTGTTACAGAACACAGTCCCCACGCCCGCGGCCAAACCGGCTGCCAGCAAGCACCCTGTTGCACGCAGACGCTCCAAACGGGCGGCAGTGGCGGCCTGACGCCGCCGCAACACTGCCCTGCGGCCGTTCAGGCTGCCGTCAATGGCCCAAGAGTTGCCGTAACACATAGGGCAGGATGCCACCGGCCCGGTAGTAGTCGACCTCGATCGGTGTATCGATGCGCAGCAGCAGCGTGTGCCGCGTTTGTGAGCCGTCGGCTCGGGTGATCACCAGTTGCGCCGCGCTCTGGGGCGTCAGGTTGGCGTCGGGGATGATGTCAATCACCTCGTCACCCTTCAGGCCCAAGCTGCTCCAGCTGTCGCCGGCCTTGAACTGCAGCGGCAGCACTCCCATGCCCAACAGGTTACTGCGGTGGATGCGTTCAAAACTACGCGCCACGACGGCCTTGATCCCCAGCAGGGCCGTGCCCTTGGCCGCCCAATCCCGACTCGACCCGGTGCCGTATTCCTCGCCGGCAAACACCACCGTGGGTATGCCCGCGGCCTGGTAACGCATGGCCGCGTCGAAGATGGACAGCTTGTCGCCCACGCCCGGCGCCCCTGGCACGCCCTGGTACAGCGTAAAGCCCCCTTCCTCCTGTCCACCGTCGGCCTTCGGCGGCAGCATCAGGTTCTTGATACGCACATTGGCAAAGGTGCCGCGCACCATCACGTCGTGGTGGCCGCGCCGCGCGCCGTAGGAGTTGAAGTCTGCCTTTTCGACACCATGCTCCAGCAGCCACAGGCCTGCCGGTGAGCTGGCCTTGATGGCGCCGGCCGGCGAGATGTGGTCGGTGGTGATGGAATCACCAAACAACGCCATGGTGCGTGCGCCATGTACGCCGGGTGCAACAGCTGCCTCTCTGGATGGGCTTAAGCTATTTTTGCCCGCAGCCCCCGTGGAATATGACGCATTAGCTCCTGATTCAATAGCAAAGTCATTAAAAAACGGAGGCTCTGCAATGTAGGTGCTGGTGGGCCAGGTGTAGGCCTGGCCGGATACACCCTTGATCTTGTCCCACAGCTTGCCGGGTTCGGTCGCGATCTTGGCGTAGTTTTTGCGGAAGGCCTTGCCGTTCATCGCAAACTTCAGCAGCGCATAAATCTCCTCGCTGCTGGGCCAGATGTCCCCCAGGTACACGTCTTTGCCACCTTTGCCCTGGCCCACGGGCTGGGTCATCAGGTCACGGTTTACCGTGCCAGCAATGGCATAGGCCACGACCAGTGGCGGGCTGGCCAGGAAGTTGGCTTTGATGTTGGGGTGTATGCGCGCCTCGAAGTTGCGGTTGCCCGATAAGACCGCCGCGCAGACCAGGTCGTTCTTGGTGATGACTTCGTTCAGCTCAGGTGTCAGGTCGCCGGCATTGCCGATGCAAGTAGTGCAGCCGTAACCAGCCAGCGCAAAGCCCAGTTTTTCCAGGTAGGGCAGCAGGCCGGTCTCGGTCAGGTATTCGGTAACGATGCGCGAACCCGGTGCCAGCGAGGTCTTGATGTGCGGCTGAACCTTGAGCCCGGCCTGCACCGCCTTTTTGGCCAGCAGGCCAGCGGCCAGCAGCACGCTGGGGTTGGAGGTATTGGTGCAACTGGTGATGGCGGCAATCAGCACATCCCCATGGCCTACCGTGATATCCGGTTCACCCACCGGGGTGACCGTCTCCGGGGGCGTGGTCGGCGCGTGGTGCGCGGCCAGTGTTGGCTTGTTGCCCTCCATCTCCACCATCGGCCGTGCAGCACCCAGCGGTGTGGGTGGGGCTAACGGCACCTTGTCCGCGACCGGCTCACCGGAGACACGCGCCAGGTGGCGGGTCTGGAACACGGCAGCATGCTGGTTGAAACCGTTTTCGGCATTGGTCTTGGAGAACAGCGACTCGAATTGGCTGGCCACCTTGCCCAGTTCGATGCGGTCCTGCGGGCGCTTGGGGCCGGCCAGGCTGGGTGTCACACTGCCCAGATCCAGCGTCACGACCTGGGTGTAATCGATCTCCCCCAGGGACTTGGGGGCACCTGCGGTGCCGGGCACACCAAACAGGCCCTGGGCCCTGAAGTAGGCCTCAAAGGCTTCGCGCTCGGCCACAGTGCGGCCGGTGCCTTCGAAATACTCCATGGTCTTCTCGTCGACTGGGAAGAAGCCCATGGTCGCGCCGTATTCGGGCGCCATATTGGCGATGGTGGCGCGGTCCGGCAGGCTCAGCGTGCGGGTGCCCTCGCCAAAAAATTCGACAAACTTGCCCACCACCTTGTGCTTGCGCAGGATCTCGGTCACCGTCAGCACCAGGTCGGTGGCAGTGACGCCCTCGCGCAAGCGGCCACGCAGCTCAAAGCCCACCACGTCCGGCGTCAAGAAGTACACCGGCTGCCCCAGCATCGCGGCCTCGGCCTCGATGCCGCCCACGCCCCAGCCCACTACGCCTATGCCGTTGATCATCGTGGTGTGGCTGTCGGTGCCGACCAGCGTGTCGGGGTAATACATGGCGTCCGCCTTCTGGCCCTTGGCATCACGCCGTTTGGCCTTGTGCACACCACGTGCCAGGTACTCCAGGTTGACTTGGTGCACGATGCCAAAACCGGGCGGCACCACACCAAAGGTGTCAAAGGCCTGCATACCCCACTTCATGAACTCGTAGCGCTCGCGGTTGCGCTGGAATTCCAGCTTCATGTTCAGGTCCAGCGAGTTCTTTTTGCCATAGTGGTCCACCATGACGGAGTGGTCCACCACCAGGTCCACCGGCACCAGCGGCTCGATGCGGGCGGGGTCTTTGCCCAGGCGCTTGGCGGCGCTGCGCATCGCGGCCAGGTCGGCCAGCAATGGCACGCCGGTAAAGTCCTGCAGCACCACGCGTGACACCACAAACGGAATCTCGGCGCTGCGCTCGGCGCGCGGTTGCCAATTGGCCAACTGCGCCACATGTTCGGCCGTCACCTTCTTGCCATCGCAATGGCGTACAACACTCTCCAGTACGATACGCAACGACACCGGCAGGCGGTTCACATTGGGAAATTTTTTCGCCAGGGCCGGCAGGGAATGCAACACACCGGTTTTGCCGGAAGCAGTGGTGAACGTTTTGATAGTGTTCGAAAAGACGTGCGGCATCGGATACTCCTGTTGGTCAACGCACACACATTCTGGCACCATGCTGTTAACCTTTCTGTGCGCTTTACGATAGCCGCGCTTGTTTGTTGAATTTCCAAAGGGTTCCCATGTCCGAGTTCGATCTGGTGGTAGTAGGCGGCGGCTCTGGCGGGGTGCGTGCAGCACGCATCGCAGCGGGCTACGGCGCCCGTGTGGCACTGGTCGAGGAATACCGGCTGGGCGGAACCTGTGTGATACGCGGTTGTGTGCCCAAGAAGCTGATGGTGTATGCCTCGCGTTTTGCACAGGAATTTGAAGAGGCCGGCGGTTATGGCTGGGCGCTGGGTAAAGCCCACTTTGACTGGGCCACGCTGAAGACCCGGCGCGACGCCGAGGTAGCCCGACTGGAGGGCATTTACCGCAGCAACCTGCGTGCGGCGGGTGTGCAGATTTTTACGGGCCGCGCCGAGTTGACGGACCACCATACGGTGACCCTGACCGATGGCACTGCGCTGCGGGCTAGTCATATTTTGATAGCAACAGGTTCAGTACCAGCAGTGGCTACAGCCATTTCTGGCCAATATCTTGCCATAGACTCCAATGGATTCTTCGACCTGCAAGCCCTGCCCCGCCGGGTTGTGGTGCAGGGCGCAGGCTACATCGCACTGGAGCTGGCCTGCGTACTGCAGCGCCTGGGTGCCCACGTCCACGTGGTGGTGCGTGGTGACCACATCCTGCGCGGCTTTGACGATGATGTGCGCACCCATCTTCGCCAGGAGTTGGTGGATAGTGGCCTGAGCTTTGGTTTTGGCCGCAGCATCACCGCCATCACACAGAACGGTGACGGTCTGAAGGTGGAGCTAGACCACGGCGAAACCGTGGCTGCCGATTGTGTGCTGCGCGCATTGGGCCGCAAACCCAACACACACGGTCTGGGCCTGGAGGCCGCGGGTATATCGCTGGATGCCCAGGGTGCCATTCCGGTAGACGCCTTCAGCCAGACCGCTGTGCCCAACATCCATGCAGTGGGTGACGTGACCAACCGCGTGAATCTGACCCCCATGGCGATACGCGAAGGCCATGCTTTTGCCGACACCGTGTTTGGCGACACCCCACGCAGTGTGGACCACACGCTGGTGCCTACCGCGGTGTTCACAACACCCGAGCTCGGCGTGGTGGGCCTCACCGAACAGGCCGCGCTGCAGCAGTATCCGCGCCTGGATGTGTACAAGACCACATTCCGTCCGATGAAGGCCACACTCTCTGGGCACTCTGGCAGGGTGCTGCTCAAGCTGCTGGTAGACCGTGACACCGACCGGGTGCTGGGCTTTCACGGCGTTGGGCCAGACACCGGCGAGATGGCGCAACTGATGGGTGTTGCCCTGCAGCTCAAAGCGACCAAAAGCGCGCTGGACGCCACGCTGGCCGTGCACCCAACGGCGGCTGAAGAACTGGTCACCATGCGCAAACCGACTGTGCAACACGGCTTGTGACACACTGCACCGCTATGGCGCCCGCCACCCACCCGCACACAGCACCGGCGTCGGCCGACCGACGCGCTGAACTGGCTGAACGCTTCACGGCCGTACGGGCACACACACTGGCACTGGCACAGCCCTTGTCAGCAGAAGACCAGTGTGTGCAATCCATGCCCGACGCCAGCCCGACCAAGTGGCACCTGGCACACACCAGCTGGTTTTTTGAGACTGTGGTGTTGCAGGTCTTCCAGGCGGACTACTCGGTATTCGATCCGCAGTACCTCTACCTGTTCAATTCCTATTACGAAGCCTTGGGGCCACGCCACCCGCGACCTCAGCGTGGGTTGTTGACTCGGCCCGCATTGGCCAACGTGCACGCGTACCGAAAGCATGTTGATGCTGCCATGCTGCACTTCCTGGCATCGGCCGATGACACCCGCTGGCAGGCAGCTGCTAGCCTGGTGGAACTGGGTCTGCAGCATGAACAGCAACACCAGGAGCTGGTGCTCACCGACATCCTGCACCTGCTGTCCTGCAACCCGCTGTTGCCGTCCTATGAAATCGCTCCCGCAGCCCCACACATCCGCAGTGTGCCAGCCCCACTGCAGTGGTTGGCGGTAGACGGCGGTGTGTTTACCGTAGGCCATGGGAGCGAAGGCTTTGCGTTTGACAACGAGACCCCCGTGCACCATGCCCTGTTACACCCCTTTCAGATCGCCAACCGCCTGGTGAACGGTGGTGAATACCTGGACTTCATCACCGATGGTGGCTATGTACAGCCGCAATGGTGGCTGTCGGACGGTTGGGCTGCGGTGCATGCGCAAAGGCTTGCCGCGCCGGCCTATTGGCTGGCGCCGGGCGACCCCCGTGCACCGTCCGACCAGTGGCAGGTGTTTGGCCTGAACGGCGTGCAGCCGCTGGACCGGGAAGCGCCCGTGACCCACGTCAGCTTCTACGAAGCGGCGGCCTTTGCCGAATGGGCGGGCGCGCGGCTGCCTACGGAATTTGAATGGGAACGGGCCTGTGATCTACCGGGCATCACCCAAATGCTGGGCCATGCCTGGCAGTGGACCCGGTCCTCCTATGACCCCTATCCCGGCTTCAGGCCACGCGACGGCGCCGTGCGCGAGTACAACGGCAAATTCATGGTGGGCCAGCAGGTGCTGCGCGGCGCCAGCCCCGTCACGCCCGCAGGGCACAGCCGCAAAACCTACCGAAACTTCTTCCCGCCCGCCGCGCGCTGGCAGTATTCAGGCATACGCTTGGCAAAGGACCCCGCATGAAAGACAACCTGGCCTACGCAGGCTCCGAAGACCTGTGCGAACCGGTGGATTCCCGCGATGCAACCGAGGCGGCCGCGACTGAATTCCTGCTGGACCTGAAACAAGGTCTGGCGCGCCAGCGCAAAAGTATTTCACCCAAGTATTTTTATGACGCGGTGGGCTCGGCTTTGTTTGACCAGATCTGCCAGCTGCCGGAGTACTACCCCACGCGCACCGAGCTATCCATCCTGCACCGGCACGCACGTGAGATCGCACTACACCTCGGACCCCACGCCGAGATACTGGAGTTTGGCGCCGGCTCCATGCAAAAGGTGCGTGTGCTGCTGGACGCCATGGACCGCCCTGCACGTTACATCCCGATCGACATCTCGGCAGAACACTTGCAGGAAGCGGCGATGCGGATGTCCAGGGACTATCCCCAACTGCAGGTGGAGCCACTGGAGGCGGACTACACCCAGGATCTGCTCTTGCCACCAGATATGCCACCAGAAGGCCGCCGCGTGGGATTTTTCCCCGGCTCTACCTTGGGCAATTTCGAGCCACTGGATGCCCTGCGTTTCATGCGCATGTGCGCCAGAACACTGCACGGCGGCGCGCTGATACTGGGGGTCGACCTGGTCAAGAGTCCAGAAGGGCTGCACGCGGCCTACAACGATGCCCAAGGCCTGACCGCAGCCTTCAACCGCAACGTACTGGTGCGGGCCAACCGCGAGCTGGGCGCCAATTTCCGGCTGGACCAGTTTGTCCATAGCGCGTTTTACAACGCGCCGTTTCAGCGCATCGAAATGCATCTGATGAGCACCTGCCAACAGTCGGTCCGTGTGGGCGGCACGGCGTTCACGTTTGCCCGCGGCGAAACCCTGCACACCGAAAATTCCTACAAGTTCACCGAAGAGGGGCTGAGCCAGCTGGCGCAGCGGGCCGGGTTTACCCCAGGTCAGACGTGGACCGATCCCGAACACCAGTTCTGCCTGATGTGGCTGGACGCCCCTAAATTGAGGAGCCATACATGAAAGCCATCTGGAAAAACACCGTCATCGCCGAGAGTGACGATACCGTCATGGTGGAAGGCAACCACTATTTCCCGGAGGCCGCATTGAACCGGGCCTATGTAACCTTCAGCAACCACAAGACCACCTGTGCGTGGAAGGGCCAGGCCAGCTACTACTCGCTGATGGTCGATGGAGAACTGAACCCCGATGCGGTCTGGTACTACCCCGACCCCAAGCCTGAAGCGGACAACATCAAGGGCCGCGTTGCGTTCTGGAAAGGTGTGGTGGTGACGGCATAAAAAGACCCGCTATTTCCCCTGGATGTCAGTAAGATCCTACAGGCGCCTGCAAAAAAACCAGTGGCGCACTGTTTCGGTCTCACAACCTTAGGGAGGCACTATGCCAAAAGTGATCGTTATCGGCGGTGGTGTGGCAGGCATGAGTGCCGCGCACGAATTGGTAGAACGCGGGTTCCGGGTTGAAATCTACGAGCGAAATCCCCGGTATGTAGGCGGCAAGGCGCGCAGTGTGGACGCACCAGGTACCAACAAGATAGACCCCACACTTTTTTTGCCCGGTGAACATGGCTTTCGTTTCTTCCCCGGCTTCTACCGACACGTCACCGACACCATGAAACGCATACCGGTCGGCGACGGCCGCTGTGCATTTGACAACCTTGTGGTGACCGAAACCATGATGATGACGCAAAGCGACGCTAAGCCCATCGTCATACCGGTGGATTTCCCGACCTCGTTCCGTGAAATCGAGGAGTTTTTCAAGGGTTTCCAAGCCTTCAGTGCCGAGTTGTCGGATGAAGAGATCAGTTTTTTCTCTGGGAAAATCTGGCAGCTGATGACCAGCTGCAAGCGGCGTTTCGCCGACGAATATGACAACATCAGCTGGTGGGA
>JAYSZJ010000064.1:0-19330 GCA_043738115.1 Rhodoferax sp.
TAAAGGTGACAAGCCCGGGAAATGGCGACAACCCTCAAGGTAGTCCGGGAATTGCCGAGTTTTGTGATGCAAAAACAACGAGGCAAGCGCAAACCCATCAATGGCTGCTGCAACTGTGGCCAACCGTTACCGTCATGGGTGCATCGCGCGACTTGCCAGCGGCTTCAAGTCTGCGGTTGTAGTCGGCCCACAGCTTGTCCTGGTTACAACCGAGATGGTAAAGGTAGTCCCACGAAAAAATACCACTTTCGTGGCCGTCAGAAAATACCGGCTTGACTGCGTAATTGCCAATCGGCTCCAAATTAACCACGCCAACTTCACGCTTACCCGTTTGCAGGACTTCCTGACCAGGGCCGTGGCCTTGCACTTCAGCTGAAGGCGAATACACGCGCATCAGCTCAAACGGAATACGAAAGTGTGCGCCATCGGAGAAGCTCACCTCCAGCACCCGCGACTGGCCATGCACCGTCAAAGCCTGTGGCGTCGGTGCGCCTGTTTTTAAACCAGCCATGGTGTGGGTGACCTTGAAAGTGAAGCGGCGCGCAAACCGTCAAAACCGTGCTGAAACGTTCAGGTGCAATTTTTGATCCCCGGCTTGGGGAATACCGGAACCCGCCACATAGGGCAGTGTGCTGCCTCCAAATATCCGTCCAAAATCGGCAGACACCGTAAGCGAGGGCGCGCTGTAACGCAAACCTACACCCGCGCTGGACAATGAGTCATTGGCCGGTTTGGGATTGCCGTTCGGGCTCTTGTTGCTCACCCAGCCCGCATCCAAAAAACCCAACACGCGCAAACCGGGTGCCAACTCCCGCGTGGTGACCTCCGTAGACAGCAGCATTCCGCTGTCCCCGGAGATCGGCCTCTCTCCGGTGCCCCGCACAGATGCAGCCCCTCCCAGTCCAAACTGCTCACCAGAAATCAGCGCCGCGTTGCTAAACTGAAATTGGCCGCGTACACCCCACAACCAGCCGCTGCCTACACTGGTCAAATAGTTGGCTCCACCCCGTAGAGCCTTCCATTCGGTGGTCGATATGCGCGGATCCTCGGTTTGGTATGCAGCAAGATCGTTTCCAACACCACCAGAAATATTCGCCGCAAAATCGACGTTATAGCCCCACACGGATGCGTCAGATTCCAACTTGCCGGTGTACCCCAGAGTCAGCGGCCGACTGCGCCGCACCTGTTGGCCCGCCAGCGGCATTCCATCAATGAGGGTCACGTCAAATTGTTTGTCTTCCAACCCAAACCCAACATAGCTTCGGAAGCCACCATCGGGTGGCAGGTAATGGTTGTAATTGAGACCCATGGTACGGCCGGCCCCAGAGCTTTTAAACACTCCGAAGTTGCCGATCACATCCGACTTGGTGTAATTCAGACCCACCACACCGCCCAAACGGTAGAGCGGTACGCGATAGTTCAGCCCATATTGCCGCACATCGCTGACCCGCTCCAATGACGTCGAGTACGACACCGTCAGTTGGTGGTCGCGGTCAAACAAATTTGAGTGACTGCCGGTTACAGTCAAACGGTCGTTTCCCGTAGCGTCGGAACCAACAAGGCTCTCGCTGACCGTGAAATTCCAAGGCTTACGTTCTTGCACAATGATGCGGGCATCTATCCGGTCGATATCGGCCGACTCCTTGAGTGCCACTTGAATGTGCTTGCCCGGTGATTCATTGGCAATCGCGGTTTGTACCGCTAGTGTGCGAAAGTTCGGTGCGCGCCCTTCGACCAGTTCCGGCACGCTGGCGCGGATGTTGGCTTCGCTGTAACGCGAGCGGCCCTCGATGTTGATTTTCCCAATCACAAACTTCACGATGTTCAAGCTTACTGTCTTGCCCACTTCTTGTGGTGGCAGCACAACCCGGTGCAAGATATACCCTTTTTCCTTGAGGGCAGACTCCAGCGCAGACGTTGCCTTTTGCAGGGTATCAATGGTGGCATCAGCACGAAGGTAGGGTGCAAGGATGCGCGACGCCTCACCATCAGCAAGGGGATTTTCCCCAGTGATGTCAAAGCCCTTAATGACAAAGCTTGGGCTGCTGCTCGCCACGGGGACGACTTCCGGCGCCGGTGCTTGCTGTGCAAATACGGCCACATGAAAAAATGCGGCTAGAGCGGTCACCATTGCTCTGCGCCCATTTGCACACTCAGTTTTAAGACAAAACATATCTTGAGACATAGTCACCTGCACTGGTTAAGTGGGCGCAATCCCGTATCACCAAAAACAGTGGAGAGCATGGGGTTCTTGCTATTGGGCAATGGGATACGGTCAAACTCAAGGAACAATGGTGTCAGCAACGGACGGATGGTGAGGCCGTCCGCCCCGGCAAAACCCGTTTCTCCCCTGCCGAGTTGCAAACGCTCGCGTCCAGTCAGGACTTCAATGTGCCCATCGCGCACAAACACGAACAAACCTTCCAGTGCGTCATCCATCACCCCACTTCCAAACAATTGTTTGACATCGACGGGCACGCCATCGGGACGGGGAAGGCGGTCCAGCGTTGGCGCGTTCAATGGCCGAATTCCATCTGGCCCCACAAACAAGCCTTGCCCGACCTCTAGTACCTCCATAGCTGTTTGACCGGTGGGCGTCACCTCAATGCTACCTAACCAGGTGAACAGGCTACAGGCCGTGTCACTGGAGCAATCCAGATCAAGACCCGTTCCACGGATCCCCACTGTGGCGGTGGGTGTCGTGAACCCAACATTGCGCGTGTTGGCCTTGCCGATCAGACCCGTCAGAGCCCGCATGGAGCCCCGCAGCAGAGACACCAGGAACTTACCCTCTCTAGGACTTTGAGCATCAAAGACAAAACTGTCTACGCGAAAGCGCGTTCCAGGCCCCAAGGTCAATCGGGTGTCGTCTCGAAATGCCAGGACGGCGCCCGCATCCGCCGCGGTCTGCACTGTTTCGCCGGGGTACACGCTGCCCCCTGCCACCAAAAGACGGCGCACACCCTGGGCGTCTATGGCACCGATATCCCCTTGCGACGAAACCACCTTGGCGCTGGCGAGTATCGTACTGGCGCGGGGCTTTTCCAATATCTTGCCGGACTCTGCCCGACAATCATTGGTGCAAATTCTGGCGTCGAAATCCGTGCCCCGAATGCCAATCGTTGCCGTTTTGCTGACAACACGTGCCGCATCGGGCGAATTTTTGGAAATGAGGCCAGTAATAGCCCGCAACCCGCCGCGCAACAATTGCATCACCATGCTGTTGTCCGGTGCGCTTTCTCTGTACTTGTATTGTTGGATCAGCATTTCCGAATTCGGCCGCACTGTCATACGGGTGCCGTCTTGCAGCTTGACGATGGCCACCGCACCCTCCGCAGTCGTCAGTCGATCCCCCTCCCGAAGCGCCAAGCCCTTGCCCAAAGTACGGGGGCTTTCTCCCGCCATTTGAGAAAATCCGACGCCTCGGGCAAACTCCACTTCGCCCACTGTCTGCGCCGAGGCGATACCCACGAAACAAAGCAACCCCACACTTGTGGCGGTGAAGAGCATGGTCTGAATAACCCGTGCAACCAAACCGCGATGAATTAAGGTCTGCATATTTCCCCCTCCAGCACCACATCTGCCACGGCCCTTCCTAGTCCGTCCTTCTTCTGATCGTGCTCTAGGACTGCGACTTGAAACTTTTCTGAAAAAGTGGCGACGAAGTCGTTCGGCGACCCGCTGGTATTGCGCCCAGAATCCACCGGAACGACGGGAACGACGGGAACGACGGGCGCGACTGGCGCAATTGCGCTGGTAATGCTGGCGCGCGTGGTTACGCTACCGGTGACACTGTAATTGCCAGCCAGCCCGGTTCCATCTATCAGGCTAACTCCATCAATCGTCACCGTTTTGTCATTCCCAACTTCTCTGGTGTCAAAGTTGGCCGACTTGGATGTGGCACTCAGTGTTTCCCCCGTCACGAAACCACTCAAATTCAAAGAAGTCACCGTTGCAACGGTTGTGCCGTCAAAGACCTTATTGGCCGCGCTAGCCGCCAAGGTCAAAGGTCGGGGGGTTATCACTCCAATATTGCCGGAAGCGGTGGACGGTAACGTGTAATTGGATAGCAGCGTGGTACCACCTGCTTTGAAGTCACTTGCTGTTAAAGATGTGTTAACGAGAATTCCATTGCCAACATCCTTGCTCGTATAAACACCTACCGTCTGGGTAACGTCCGCATAATCAGTACCCACAAACCCCGACAATTGAAAATTGCTGGGTGTCAACGTAGCTATCGTGGTCCCGTCATAAATTTTGCTTGTGGTACCCACCAGCGCTGCTGAGACCGGCACTACGGTAATGGGTGCCGGCGTGATGGTGCCTATGCTTGCAGATCCCGACGCTAGCTGCACACCATAAATCTGCTTCCCTCCCGCAAAGCTTACATTGGCGATGCCCCCACTAACGGTAACCGTCTTGCCCGTTCCTGCATTGGGCGTGTCATACGTGCCCACTCCTGCACCGTTGACCGCGACACCGGTCGATCCACCGAACAAGGCATCCGTAAAAGTTCCTGGAGCGTAGTTGGAAGTGGACAAGGTTGCGGTTGTGGTGCCATCAAAGACCTTGCTAACCGATCCCACCAAAGAGGCGGTAACGGGCGTTGACGAGCCGCTGTAGATGAGTCCATTGCCCGAGGCTTGCACAGCGGAGCCAGGATATACGGTCGCGTACTGCTGAAAACCAACCGCAGGTGTCAACACGGCCCCCACCGTATTCAATGCGGGATTCGTTGAGTAAATCAGCCAACGTGGAGCTCCCGCGCCGGTCAGGGTTATGCCGAAGTTGTTGACGTTGAGGAAATTGCCACCAGTAGCCAGCACCACGGCAGTCCCGGTTGCGCCGGAAATAACACCTGTGTTGAGCAACTTGAGGTCCCCTGTGTTGTCAACCGTGACGATTCCCGTCCCCGTGTTGTTGCTGATGCTCATGTCCAGCAACCCCTGGTTCTTCAGCGTAAAGCTACCACTACTGGTATTGACCGCAATCAGTGTCCGAATTTTGTTGGTATTTGTCAGGCTCACGCCACCGACCGACGTCACGTCAAAGGTGCCCGTGGTCTCCACAATACCCGCCGCTTGCGTGACTGCACCACCGGTGACCAGCGTGATGCCCGAACCTTTCAAGCCCTTCAAGACCAAGGCATCTGTGTCATAAACAGTGACCGCTCCGGTGCCGGTCGCATTGATGGACGAAAAATTATTAGAGGGCATGTCCAACAACACTGTGCCAGCACCAGCGTTGATGGTTGTGGCTCCAATGGCTGTGATGACACCCACACCGGTACTGGTGTTTTGCGTCACCGAGCCAGCCGATGCCGACATGTCCAAGGTTCCACTCGCCGTCACATCGAACTCAACATTTACTCCGGCCGTACCCACCAGCTTGACATTGGTGCCGATAACATGGTTTTGTGGCGTCAAAGTAGTACCGCTACCCAATTCCAAGTCATCCGTGCCGGTGTTGATAACCGTGACTGGCAGCGTCAGCGCACCACCTGCTACCAACATCACCTTCTTGTTTGACCCATTGGTCAGCGACGTCACGTTCAGGGCGTTGGCATCCTTGACCTGCACGGACCCGCCACTCAGGCTGATGCTTGAAAAATTATTGCCGGCCGTGGTCAGAACAATATCCCCCGTGCCGGCCGAAACCGTGGTCGCACCCGTCACCACGATGGGGTTACTTCCAGATTGGGTAATGGGAGTGTTCGTACTGGTCATGCTGAGGACACCACTGCTGGTTATGCCATTGACCGTGATTCCGCCAGGCACGGTCAGGGTGGCACCACCGGAGCCAGCCACAATTGCACCGTTGGACACCAGCGTACTTGTGGGGGCGCCGGTTTCCAGCTGTACGGTGTCACCGGTCACGGTCATACCTGCATTGATGGTGGTACTGCCAGTCCCCAGTTGTTTGATCGACGTTACGCCGGTTCCGCCGTTCACGTTTGCGTTGACGACCGTATTGCCGCTGCTGGCACCCTTCAACACAATATCGCCGTTATTGGTGGAAATGCCAACGATGTTGGTCGGACCGGGCACAGTGACAGTGCCAACCGTTACGCCTGCCGCGCCACTCCAGTACTCGAACCTGGCATTCACCCCGGTCATACTACCGGAAAGGGTACCTACCTGGTTGGGGCCCAACAGATTCACCGGGTTGGTGGAACTGGCGGCAGACGTCGTGACCGCCATGGAGTTGGCTGTAATGACCGAATCCGTGGCCTGTGTCACATTGTCGCCCGCATTGAGCCAGACCTTGCCGGGGGTGGTCAAGCTGGAGGTTGCGCCAAAATCGATAATGCCAGCGTCTGGAGTGACGACGTTTCCGGTTCCGCTCCAACCTGCGATCAGGTTGACGTCAGCCGCCAAGTTCACCGCGACCCCAGTACCGATATTGATGTTGTTGTGTGCTTTAAGCGTTAGGGTGTTTGTTGGAGTAAGCGTTCCACTCGCAGTAATGTTTATGTTGCCAGGTCCGCTGGAGCCGAAACTGTCTGTGGTGATGATTAAATTTCCCAAACCCAGTTGGGTATTGAGGGTAGCCCACGTCATTATCGAGTTGACGGTAGGGGAACTGGTCAGCGTACCACTGCCGAGTCCAGCAATGTTGGCATCCGGGCCAGCGGCATTGATCGTGATGTCCGACGGGTCAAGCAAAAGGCTACCCACCGTTCCCAGTGGCGCACGTGTATCCACTTTCCCTTGGAAATCCAGATAACGGTGCCCCGAGGTTTCAACGAAGCCGCCATTGCCACCATTGGCTCCACCGCGGGCGCTGATATAGCCGTACGAGCGTGTCGTGTCATCCGCCCAAATGATGACCTTGCCACCATCTCCGTTACCGGTCGCATCGGCCACGATACGGGTGTCCTTGCCGACGTAACTGATCGCTGCATTCTGAACCTCGGGGTTCTTGCCCTGGTAGTCCCCCCCCACCAGCACTGTGCCACCGCCCGTGGCGCCTGATACGTCAATGTGTGCGTTATCTGTCAGCGCCACCCGGTTGCCCAGAACGGATACCTGCCCGCCCTTGCCTTCGGTGCTGGTGGCCAGAATCTTGCCGTTGCCCTCAACGTAGGCGTCGCCAGAAGCCTTGAGTACTACCCGTCCGCCTTCAACACTGACCTGCGTCGCCTGGATCAGACCACTGTGTTTGAGGGTGCCCGCAAAGATTCCGACCGCATCGCCTTTGAGCGTACCCAGGTTGATGGCCTGATCGGCTGGAGCCTGTACCTGAAGCGAGATGCCCTCGAGCCCGCGACCGGTTACCTCGACGCTGCGACCAGCGGCTAGCAGGACGCTGCCACCCTGCGACTCGACGACGGCTGTTTGCGCCAGTTCGATGCTGGGCGCTATCAACACCACGTCGCCGCCGCGGCCAATGATGTTGCCCTGTACCGTCAGTGCACCGCTGCTGTCATCGATATTGGTCGAGCCAAAGCGCAAGCGCCCGGCCTTGGCATCCTGCTCGGACATGCCCAGGGTGGACGCGGTGAAACCAGCGGTATCGACCTGCGCACCCGCTCCGACTGCAATACCCGACTGGTTCACCAGTACCACCTTGCCATTGCTCGACAGGGTGCCCAACAAAACCGACGGCGTATTGGTAACCACGCGGTTGATGGACATGCTGGCCGCGTTGGGCTGATCGATACGGGTGGTATGGCCTGCAGGGATGGAAAAACTTTGCCAATTGATGGCGGACGCATTGGTACCCAGCGCATTTTGGGTGGTAACGGTCAGCACATTCCCCTGGGTGACCATGGTGGCCTGGCCTTGGACCGCGGTGCCACCGGTGGGGTTAGCGGATACCTGCCGCGTCAGCCCCCAACTCAGTGCTACTGCTAAGGATAGCTGGCACACAGTTGCCCAGCGCGCAAAGGCAACGGGCCGACGCACAACAGAGCGTCCAGATGCCGCGCCAGGGCCGGAGTGGCTGGACGCGTTTTCAGCGACCGCAACCATTGCTCCGAGCGATTCGTTCCACACCGTGCGGTAAACGTGATTGAGCGACGAGTGGCTTCCCATGATCAGTCCCTTATAGAGCGTCGTTTCATTTTTGCACAATTGGGTGGCCATGGAAATGGCTATATTCCCCTGGGAATACCCCCTACTCCTCGACCTATTTCCGCTGTTTGCATGCAAGATGCCGAAACTCCATTTGGCCTCCTAGCCTATAGAAATAGAGCCTCCCGCCCCCGCGGGTACTGCAGTAGCAGCTACCATTGTTATAGCGCATTAGCATCCGGAATCAATACCGCGAGCGGAGTCAACCCTAATCGGCTACGTTGCGCATTGGCAACAAAGGCAGTCAATAAATCGAGTGTGTAGCGCCCGTGTATCGGACAGTGGCGCTCAATTGGTTCTCATCCTGGCGTTGGCGCAAGGCGTCCAGACGCTGTACGTCGTGCGCCAAGGCGAAGGCAAGTGCTTTATAGTTTTGCTCTCGCTCGCCTGCGCTTCGATTTCAAACAATCACCGCAATCCCCCCAAACTTGGGCCAGGTAACTCATCCATCCAGTGAATAGAGCATCCTCTTCAGCCTCCCAATTACCTCAAGCGTGCCAATAGTCCGATTGGACTATTGGAGCCTTTCACTACGAAGTGGATACTTGATCAGCCTCAACCTGTTGTTGGGCCCAACCCCCTCAGGAACCCTATGAATTTTTCCAAATTAGGTATCACCATAGCTGTGGTACTCGCGACCACAGCCGCAAAAGCTGAATCTTTTGAATATTCCTATACCTTTTTGAATGGTTCTGTGATTGCTGGCTCCTTTGAAGGCACCGCCAACGGGAATTTGGTGACCAATCTGTCGCACATCACGGCCAGCCTCAATGGTCACGTTTATAACGGCAGCGGCAATTTGCTTGGTTCGTTCTTGGATATCGGTGCCAGCACGTCGTCTGGTTTTGCCTGGGTGCCCGGTGCTGCCGTGGTGTCGTTCAACGGTCAACAAAACAATTTTCTGTTCAACGATGGCATTTCGCCCTATTCTGGGTTTACTAACTACGTCTATATTGCTTCCGAGAGCATTTTTGCCTATATCTCTACCGGGCTGTACCAGCAGGATAACTACAACGCCTCCCGTTGGACGCTGACCAGCGTGAGCGCGGTACCGGAACCTGAAGCTCTCACCATGTTGTTGGCAGGCTTGGGTCTGATGGGAACAGTTGCTCGCCGTCGCCAGCGGAAGAATGCAACGGTCTAATTTCCGACCGTCTCAGACACCGTGCAAAAGACAGAACCACTTTCCGAAAGCCCCATATCTGCGCGTGTAAATAGCCATCCGCTGTAGGGGCGCTGGCGATGATTGGGTTGGTAGGAATCGTGCATGCACACGAACTTCTCCGCGTATGGCGCTTGATGGTGCTCGGGTCACAACTGGGTCCGCAATGACGTAGTCCAAGAAAACTACGGCCATCGTGCAGGGAGGCCGTCCCTAAGGTCTGATTCGCACTCCCGACTCTGTACGAAGCTGGGTTTCTCAAGCTGCCCAGGGGCAAAACCTAAGAATCCACACTCTGAGCAGCCTGACGGTGTAGCACTCAAGCAATTCGCTCCGAGCCCCGGTATTTATTACGAATTGTGCTATCTTTTATATAGCGCTTGGAAGGTTAATACCTGAAGGGCTTGTGGCGGCAATCCCGCGTGACTTCGTTGCGCAATGGCAACAAAAGCAGTCTCCAAGTCCAGTGTATAGCGCCGGGCATCAAACAGTGACGTGCGCAATCGGTTCTCAACCAGGCGATGGCGCAAGGCGTGCAAACGCTGCCTATCGTGCGCCAAGGCGACGGCAAGTGCTTCATAGTCCTGCGCTGTGGTCGCGACCAGTTCGGGCAAGCCAATGGCCTGGAGCAGGCCGGCCGCCACGCGGCCGGCAAAGGTCTCGCCCATGCAGGTGAGCACGGGCAGCCCGGCCCACAACGCATCGCTGGCCGTGGTGTGCGCGTTACAAGGGGCCGTATCTAGAAACAGGTCCGCACGTCGATACCGCGCCAGGTGCTCGGCCAAAGGCAGGCTGCGGGCGAATACCAGGCGCCGGGCTGCAATGCCTCGCTTGTCGGCTTGCGCCCGCAAACGCTCTGCCGCTTCCGTCTCGCTTTGAAACAACCACAGTACGCTCCCCTCCACCTGGCCCAGAATGCGCATCCATCCGTCAAATACGGCCGGCGTAATCTTGTACGTCGCGTTAAAACAGCAAAAGACAAATCCCTGCTCAGGAAGCCCCAGTTCAGCGCGTGTAAAGACGCGTTCACTAATAGGACGCTGGCGATCATTGGGTTGGTAGCTATGGGGCATGCACACGACCTTCTCCGAGTAGTGTGCGTGGCAATGCGTTGGGATAAGAGTTTGATCAGCCACGATGTAGTCCATAAATGCTGCAGCCATCGTGCCGGGGTAGCCAAGAAAATTGACCTGGACGGGTGCCGCGCGATGGGCAAAGATGCCAGGGCGACTACCGTGGGTGTAGCCCTTCAAGTCCACCGCGATATCAATCCGCAACTGAAGTGACATGTCTGCCACGTGTGCATCGGTCCAGCCATCGACATCATAAAAATGGTCAACAGCCGCCAGAAGCCGTGCACGCATCGCGTCGTGCACCGCGGGACCAAAGGAAAATGCAAACACCTCAAACTGGGTCTTGTCGTGCAACTCGAATACCTGCGCCAACAAATACATCGTGGCGTGGTCATGAAAGTCTGCCGAGTAATACCCCACACGAATTTTTTCACCCGGCACCCGGACGGAGACCACCGGCTTGGCGCTGATTCCGGAACACTTCGCTTGTACCCAAGCCGCGGCCGCTTGGTACTGCACTGCAAGCGAATCCGCTAATGCAAGTGCGGGCAGGGGTGGTATGGTTTTCTCTCCATGCAGAACACGCGATACCAACTGCGCCACGTCCATATCGAAATCTTCCCATTGCGCTAGCTGCATCCTCAAATGCAAACGCATGCCGAGCAAAAATGCGCGGTCAGGCTCGAGTGCCAAGGCAGACTCAAAGCTTTCCAGCGCAGCACGGGTTTGTTTGAGCTCCTGCAACGCGATGCCACGGTTGCAATGGGCGTCTGCGTAGTCAGCGCGGGCTAACAAGGCCGCGTCATAACTGGCTACCGCGTCAGGAAACCGACGTAGAGCCAGCAGGGCATTGCCGCGGTTATTGTGCAACTCCGCGAACCGCGCGCCATGGCCCATGGCGCGATCAAAACAAGCAAGGGCTTCTACGTGGTTGTGCACATCCTGGAAGGCAACGCCCAGGTTGTAATGCGCGACTGCATATTGCGGTTGCAGTGCAATAGCCAGCCTGTAACTGGCCACTGCGTCCGCATGTTGTTTTAAGGCCCGCATCACATTGCCACGGTTGGTGAGTGCCAACACATGGTCAGGCTGCAGTGCAACAACCTGGTCATATGCTTGCAATGCCTCGCCATTGCGTTGCAGGTCCTGCAAGGCCAAACCCCGGTTGTAGTGGGCTTGTGTGTGGCCAGGTTGTAGTGCAATGGCCCAGTCGTAGCTCTGCAAAGCCTGCTCGGTTTGCCCCACGTCCTTGAACGCCACGCCCAGGTTGTAGTGGGCCGCAGCGTTTTGGGGCTGCTGCGCCACCGCCTGCGTCAGCAACAGCACCGCACGCTGCGGATTGCCCATCTGGACGGCGATAACACCCAGCATGTGTATGGCGTCGGCGTGCGCGGGCTCCACCGCTAACAATGCCTCGTAGGCAGCTTGCGCCAGCTCCAGATGGCCTTGGCGGTGCAGTGCTTGGGCTTTGGCAAACATGGTGTCCGCTCCAGCCCTCTGGTAGGACCTAGACCAGCACCCGCTCAATCCCGCCAGCATTGGCCGTGGCCACATACTCCGGAAGCCATTCCTTGCCCAGAATCTGGTTCGCCATCTCGACAACGATGTAATCCGCCTCCAGCAGGCCGGTTTTCAAATCGTCCTGGTAGCGGTTCAGGCCCATCAAGCAGCTAGGGCAAGAAGTCAAAATCTTCACGTTCTGGTCGGCTTGCACGGTGCCAGCTGCGCGCAGGGTCGCCTCACCCTTGCGGATTTCTTCTTCCTTGCGGAAGCGGACCTGAGTGGACACGTCGGGCCGAGACGTGGCCAAGCCTCCGCTTTCACCACAGCAACGTTTGCTCTCCAACACGCCCTCGCCCACCAGCGCCTTGACCGTCTTCATGGGCTCCTGCAGCTTCAGCGGGCTGTGGCACGGGTCGTGGTACAGGTAGCCACCACCGGCTGCAGCGCCCAGCGTGATGTTCTTCTCCAGAAGATATTCATGGATGTCGACGATGCGACAGCCCGGGAATATCTTGTCGAATTCATAACCCTGCAACTGGTCATAACAGGTGCCGCAGCTCACCACCACGGTCTTGATGTCCAGGTAGTTCAGCGTATTGGCCACGCGGTGGAATAACACGCGGTTGTCGGTGATCATCTTCTCGGCCTTGTCAAACTGGCCCGAGCCGCGCTGCGGGTAACCACAGCACAGGTAACCCGGTGGCAGCACGGTCTGCACACCGGCATGCCACAGCATGGCTTGCGTGGCCAACCCGACCTGGCTGAACAGGCGCTCCGATCCGCAGCCAGGGAAATAGAACACCGCCTCGGTCTCCGAAGTTGTGGTCTTGGGGTTGCGGATGATGGGGACGTAGTCTTTGTCCTCAATGTCCAGCAAGGCGCGGGCCGAGCGCTTGGGCAGGTTGCCAGGCATCTTCTTGTTGATGAAGTGGATGACCTGTTCCTTGACCGTGGCCGTGCCCACCGTGGCCGGTGGCGCCTGCGTCTGCTTGCGGGCCAGCACGTTCAGCACGCGGTTGCCCAGGCGCTGGGCCTTGAAGCTCAGGCGCGTGGCGGTGCGGGCCAGCGCGATCGCATTCGGACTGGCCGTGCCGATGAACCAGGCCTGGAACTCGGCCGCCGGGCGGTAGGACTTCTTGCCCATCTTGCGCAGCAGGTTGCGCATATTCATCGTCACATCGCCAAAGTCGATGTTCACCGGGCACGGCGTCAAACACTTGTGGCAGACCGTGCAGTGGTCGGCCACGTCTTCAAACTCTTCCCAGTGTTTGATGGAGACACCGCGGCGCGTCTGCTCTTCGTAGAGGAAAGCCTCGACCAGCAGCGAGGTCGCCAGGATCTTGTTGCGCGGGCTGTACAGCAGGTTGGCGCGTGGCACGTGGGTGGCGCACACAGGTTTGCACTTGCCGCAGCGCAGGCAGTCTTTGACCGAATCGGCAATGGCGCCAATATCGCTCTGCTGCATGATCAGCGACTCATGGCCCATCAACCCAAAGGACGGCGTGTAGGCGTTTGTCAGATCGGCGTACGTCGGGAAGCCTTCAGCCGAATTGGCCTCTAGCCCCCGTCCGCTATTGTTCAATTGCTCCTGATTTCGTAGCAATTTGCCCTTGTTAAAGCGTCCCTCGGGATCGACCCTGGCCTTGTAATCGGTGAACGGCTGCAGCTCTTCGTCGGTCAAAAACTCCAGCTTGGTGATGCCAATGCCGTGTTCGCCCGAGATAACGCCATCCAGCGACCGGGCCAGCGCCATGATGCGTTTGACCGCGCCGTGGGCGGCCTGCAGCATCTCGTAGTCGTCGCTATTGACAGGGATGTTGGTGTGCACATTGCCGTCGCCGGCATGCATGTGCAGCGCCACCCAGACACGGCCCTTGAGCACACGCTGGTGGATGGCCGTGCATTCGGTCAGGATGGCCTCAAACGCCGCTCCGTTGAAGATGCCTTGCAGCGGCGCACGCAGCTGCGTCTTCCAGCTGGCGCGCAGGCTGTGGTTTTGCAACTGGTCAAACAGCCCCGCCACGCCATCCAGCCAGCCCTGCCACTGGGCGCGCACATCGACGATCAGCGCCAGGGACTGGGCTACGCGGTCTTCCAGCAGCTCGGCCGCAGGGATGTCGTTGGCGTCGCCACCTTTGCTCAACGGCAGGTTGCCGTTTTCGAAAAACTCGGTCAGCGCATCACACAGTGCCAGCTTGTTGCGCAGGCTCAGCTCGATATTGATGCGCTCGATGCCGTCGGTGTATTCCGCCATGCGTGGCAGCGGAATGACCACGTCTTCGTTGATCTTGAAGGCGTTGGTATGCCGTGAGATGGCCGCCGTCTTCTTACGGTCCAGCCAGAATTTCTTGCGCGCCTCGGGGCTGATGGCGATGAAACCTTCGCCGCTACGGGAATTGGCGATACGCACCACCTCGGACGTGGCACGGGCCACGGCATCGGCATCGTCACCGGCGATGTCACCAAACAGGGCCATCTTGGGCAATACGCCACGCTTGGATTTAGTGGTGTAGCCCACGGCCTTCAGGTAACGGTCGTCCAGATGCTCCAGGCCGGCCAGCAACACACCGCTGCGCTTTTGCTCGGCAAACATGAAGTCGATAATTTCGACGATGCTGGGCACGGCGTCCTTGGCGTTGCCAAAAAACTCCAGGCACACGGTACGCGTGTGCGCCGGCATCTTGTGCACCACCCAGCGGGCACTGGTGATCAGGCCGTCCGTACCCTCTTTCTGGATACCCGGCAGACCGCTCAAAAACTTGTCGGTCACATCCTTACCCAGGCCTTCTTTGCGGAAGGACTGGCCGGGAATGTCCAGGCGCTCGGTGCGAATCTTGGTCTTGCCGTCGGCCTTGAAATACTGCAGCTCGAAGCTGGCCATGTCCGCATCATGGATCTTGCCCATGTTGTGGTTGATGCGGGTCACCTCCAGCCATTCGGCCTGCGGCGTCACCATGCGCCAGCTGGCCAGGTTGTCCAGCGCCGTGCCCCACAAAACGGCTTTTTTGCCGCCGGCATTCATGGCCACATTGCCGCCTATGCATGAAGCCTCGGCCGATGTCGGGTCTACGGCAAACACATACCCACCGCGCTCGGCCGCATCGGCCACACGCTGGGTCACGACGCCGGCTTCGGTCCAAACCGTTGCGACTTCGCGGTCCATGCCGGGCAAGACCTTCATCTCGACCTCGGTCATGGCCTCCAGCTTTTCGGTGTTGATGACCGCGCTTTTCCAGGTCAGCGGGATTGCGCCGCCGGTGTAGCCGGTGCCGCCCCCACGCGGGATGATGGTCAGGCCCAGGTCGATACAACCCTTGACCAGGCCGGCCATCTCTTCTTCGGAGTCCGGCGTCAGAACGACAAAGGGATACTCAACACGCCAGTCGGTGGCGTCAGTCACGTGGGACACGCGGGAAAGGCCGTCGAATTTGATGTTGTCCTTGGCCGTCAGCTTGACCAGGGCCTTCTGGGTCTTACGACGCAATGCGCCCATTTTGATAGAAGCAACACCAAAGGCTTCGACCGCCGCCCCGGCCAGCACCAGCAGCTCACCCACCATGGCGTCGCGTTCCGGGTCCACATCAGGGGTGCGGCGTTTTTCCACCTCGTGCAGGCGGTGGTGCAGGGCATCCACCAACATCGCGCGGCGTTTGGGGTTGTCCAGCAGGTCGTCCTGCAAATAGGGGTTGCGCTGCACAACCCAGATATCGCCCAGCACCTCGTACAACATACGGGCCGATCGGCCGGTGCGGCGTTCACCACGCAATTGGTTCAGCAGGCCCCAGGCGCGTTCGCCCAGCAGGCGGATGACGATTTCGCGGTCGGAGAAGGAGGTGTAGTTGTACGGAATCTCGCGGATGCGCTCTTGCACATGCGGTTGTGTGCCGGGTGCCGACAGGAGGTGGTTGAGCGAGGTCGGAGCGTTCATCGGGCTGTACTATTGCAATCTTGCAGTGAAGTGGGCCGCTGGGGCAGAGAGAAGATGTTACCGCAGTGCAGCAAACACCTGTATGCAAGAGCGAGAAGACCTGTGTTATGCACGTCCAATGCACTAACGCGGATTCCATCCGGTCTAGTGGAAATCACCGAGCGCAGAGGTGCTGCCCTTCAGTTTTAATCAGTCCGACACAAAGCAACCGTACGATCGTGCGTTTTTGCCCAAAAAAGGAATACCCATGAAACTCAAGTTCACCGCATTGGCATTTGCCGCCGCGTTTTCGCTCTCCGCACAGGCCCAAACCGAAATCCAGTGGTGGCACTCCATGACCGCCGTCAATGGCGAATGGGTCAATGACCTGGCCAAGGAGTTCAACGCCAGCCAGAAGGACTACAAAATTGTGCCCACCTACAAGGGCAGCTACGACGAATCCATGACCGCTGCCGTGGCCGCCTTCCGCGCCGGCAATGCACCGCACATCCTGCAGGTGTTTGAAGTGGGCACAGCGACCATGATGGCCAGCAAGGGCGCGGTGGTGCCGGTGGGCAAGGTCATGAGCGACGCGGGCCAGGCTTTTGACCCCAAGGCGTATATCCCGGCAGTGGCGGGTTACTACACAGCCCCCAGCGGCCAGATGCTGAGTTTCCCGTTCAACAGCTCCACGACAGTGTTCTATTACAACAAGGACGCCTTCAAGGCCGCCGGTCTGGATGCCGAAAAAGCACCCGCCACCTGGCCTGAAGTCGCACTGGCAGCAGCCAAACTCAAGGCCAACGGCCACAAGTGCCCGATTTCCATCTCTTGGCAGGGTTGGACCCAGCTGGAGAGTTTTTCCGCCTGGCACAACGTGGAGTTTGCAACCAAACAAAACGGCCTGGCCGGTTTGGACGCCCGCATGAAGGTCAACTCGGACCTGCATGTGCGCCATATCGACAACCTGTCCAACATGGCCAAACAGGGCCTGTTTGTCTACAAAGGCCGTGGCAACGTGCCCGAGGCCAGCTTTGTGTCGGGTGAATGCGCCATGATGACGACGTCCAGCGGTTTCTACGGCAACGTCAAGAAAAACGCCAAGTTCGCCTTCGGCCTAGCCCCCCTGCCCCACTACCCCGACGTGCCCGGCGCACCGCAGAACACCGTGATCGGCGGCGCCAGCCTATGGGTCATGGCCGGGAAGAAGGCCGAGGAATACAAGGGTGTGGCCAAGTTCTTTGGTTTTGTGTCCAGCCCCGCCGTGCAATCGGCCAGCCACCAGCGCACCGGTTATTTGCCCATCACCATGGCGGCGTTTCAGATGACCGAAAAATCCGGCTTCTACAAACAGAACCCCGGCACCGACGTGGCCGTGAACCAAATGATCCGCAAGGTGACCGACAAGTCACGCGGCATCCGCCTGGGCAATTACGTGCAGATCCGCGCGATTGAAGACGAAGAACTCGAACAGGTCTGGGCTGGCAAGAAAACTGCCAAGGAAGCTCTGGACAGCATCGTCAAACGCGGCGACGAGCAGCTGGAACGCTTTGAAAAAGCGAACAAGCAAAAGTAATCGACCAAGCTGAGTAAGACAAGAGCAGTGGAAAAACGCGTCGTTTTTAAGTCCTGGTGGTTGCCCTGGGTGCTGATTGCACCCCAGGTGGTCGTGATCGCCGTGTTTTTCTTCTGGCCCGCTGGCCAGGCGCTGGTGCAGTCATTGCAACAGTCCGATGCCTTTGGCACCTCGGTGGAATGGGTGGGGCTGGAGAACTTCCGAAATTTGTGGAATGACGAGTCTTACCTGGCGTCGTTCAAGACCACGGCGGTGTTTTCGGTGCTGGTGGCGGGCCTGGGGCTGACCCTGTCGCTATTCCTGGCCATTTTTGCGGACCGCGTGGTGCGCGGCTCCAACCTCTACCGCACCTTTCTGATCTGGCCTTATGCGGTGGCGCCCGCCGTGGCCGGTGTGTTGTGGCTGTTCATGTTTGCACCCAGCATCGGCATCGTCTCCTACGCCATACGCCAACTCGGCTTTGGCTGGGACCCACTGCTCAACAGCAACCACGCCATGTCGCTCATCGTGATGGCGGCGGTGTGGAAGCAGATCTCCTACAACTTTTTATTCTTCCTGGCCGGCTTGCAGAGCATTCCCAAGTCGCTGATCGAGGCTGCCTCCATGGATGGCGCCCGGCCCTGGCGGCGCTTCTGGACCATACAGTTCCCGCTGCTGTCGCCCACGACCTTTTTCCTATTGGTCATCAATATCGTTTACGCGTTTTTTGACACCTTTGCGATTGTGGACGCAGCCACCAAGGGCGGCCCGGGCAAGGACACGGCCATCCTGGTTTACAAGGCCTACTTTGATGGTTTCAAGGCCATGGATCTGGGTGGGTCGGCTGCGCAGTCGGTAGTGCTGATGGTGATCGTCGTTTCACTCACGGTCGTCCAGTTCCGTTTCGTAGAAAAGAAAGTCAATTACTGATGGTTGAACGCCGCCCCTGGCTGGACGCCTTGTCGCATCTGATCCTGATCATCGGGGTGTTGGTCATCGCCTTCCCCGTCTACATCACCTTTGTGGCCAGCACCCACACGGCCGATGCCGTGGTGCAATCCCCCATGCCCATGCTGCCCGGCACCCACCTGCTGGACAACTACAGCACCGCCCTCTCCGGTGAGCGGCTAGGCAGCGGCTCGCACGCATCGGTGGGCCGCATGATGGTGGTGAGCCTGGTGACGGCCCTGGTCATTTCACTGGGCAAGATCACCATTTCGCTGCTGTCGGCCTTTGCGCTGGTGTACTTTCGTTTCCCGTTTCGCATGGCCTTTTTCTGGGCGATTTTTGTCACGCTGATGTTGCCGGTGGAGGTGCGCATAGGCCCCACTTACAAGGTGGTGGCCGATCTGGGCCTGCTCAATACCTATGCGGGTTTGACCGTGCCGCTGATTGCCTCTGCCACCGCCACGTTTTTGTTCCGCCAGTTTTTCCTGACCGTGCCCGATGAACTGGTGGAGGCCGCACGGGTCGATGGCGCGGGGCCAATGCGGTTCTTCAAAGACATCCTGGTGCCGCTTTCCCGCACCAGCATGGCGGCACTGTTTGTGATCCAGTTTATTTACGGCTGGAACCAGTACTTGTGGCCGCTATTGGTGACTACCGAGGAAAACATGTACCCCGTGGTCATAGGTATCAAACAAATGATTTCGGGCGGTGACGCACAAACCGAATGGAACATCGTGATGGCCACCGCCATGCTGGCCATGTTGCCGCCGGCGCTGGTGGTGATGCTGATGCAGAAGTGGTTTGTTAAAGGTCTGGTGGATACCGAGAAATGACCCTGCCCCCTCTCACACGAACTGCGCTGCCACACCGCAGCATGGGGCGCAAAGCCAAGGCCCGATTTGTGCGCGTTTGGCACCATGAGCCGCCCGGAACTCCCCACCCCAGCAGGCACAAACCCAGCGAGATCAAGGAAACTGCTATGAATAAAGGAGCTGCTCCCGCACTATCCACGGCCCAGAAGCCCTATATCGCTTGAGAAATCACCGTCTTTTCAATCAAACGGTCGTCCCCCAGCACAATCATTGAGAACAGCAGCTCATCCAGGTT
>JAYSZJ010000065.1:0-88843 GCA_043738115.1 Rhodoferax sp.
CCTTTCCACCCCCCACCGGGGCGGAAAGGGGAGCGAACAGCCCTATTTGGTCTTGTCTCTCAATGGAAGAAGTACACGTGCCACTGCGCGTTGGCGCCACGTATCGGATATCGGGTATTGAAAATTGGGTAGAGATGAACGTGCTCCCTTAAAACACGCGGCCGAATGTGGCTGTTAGGCTCCCCCTCGCCCGGCGGGGCGAGGGGGCTGGGGGGAGGGGGAAAGTGAGAGAAACCAAGCCTCTCAACCGCCCCAAAACCAAATAGCTGTAAATTAAAGAGCACGATATCCATACTTGACGGGGGCTGCATACCAGATCCGGCTTACATGGCCCGCACTGGCAAACATATCTGGCAACCAAACACCCCGGTCGCAGCGTCGTCGAATGCATCGCCGGGGTAGTACTCAAAGCAGGCACGACCATCGGCCTGCATGCCGCTGGACGGCAACCAGTCGCGCAGCAGCGTGGTCCAGGCGACAGAAATATCGGCACCGGTGCCGCGGTAGTCGGCCACCGCATACCGCCCGCCAGGCAGTACCGCAATGCTGGCTGGGCTCTTGGCTACAAAACTTTCGGGCACTTCTACACAGGCGTCGTAGCGGCACTGGGCGGCCTTGGTCACGCCAGGATCGTCGTGGCCAATGCCGTAACAGGCGGCCCGGTCCAGGCCATGGGCGGTGCGCCAGGGGAAAAAGGTATCGCGCCAAAAGCGGCTGACGCCGGCGCCATAGGGGCCGATGTGGCGCATATAGGCCACACGGGCCGGGGGCAAGGTGACAATCTTGACTTGCATGTTGGAGATCAGGTGTTGGTTGTGAAGGCCCTGATCTTCCAGGCCTGGCGCCCCGTTTGCCTGATTAGGATTGCGCTGCACCTGACCCGGATTGCGGTCTGCACTGCGGCGCAGCGCCGCCAGTTCTTCCACCCAGCGCTGTGCGCTGTTGGCACGCCAGGCCGTGGGGGTGCAGCCAAAACGCAACTTGAAAGCACGGGCAAAGGCTTCGCCGGAGCCAAACCCAACGGCCAGCGCCACTTGCAGCACCGACACACTGTGATCACCGGCCAGGTAGACGGCCCCTCCCTCCAGGCGGCGCCGGCGCACATAGTCACCCAGGGTCTCACCCATCCAGGCGGCGAATACCCGGTGGAAGTGAAAGGGGGAGAAATGCGCCGCGTCGGCCAGTGTGGCCAGCTCCAGCGGCGTATCGAGGTGCCGGTCTATGTAGTCCAGCACCTTGTTCATACGCTGGGCATAGGCCGCGGCGTGGGTGTGCGCCGCCAAGCCAGCATCCACGGGGTTTTGATTTGCTATCAAATCAGGAGTGGCTAACACATATTTCGCGGGGGCTAGCGGCCTATTTGGCTTAAGCCATCTGCACCGGAATGGTAGAACGCTCTTCCTTGATGCGGTTGTCGGGGTTCACAAACACCAGCTTGGGCTCAAACCCCTTCACCTGGTCCTCATGCACCTGCGCAAACGCCGCGATGATGACCAGATCCCCCACCGCAGCCCGACGTGCCGCCGAGCCATTGACCGAGATGATGCGGCTGCCGCGTTCGGCGCGTATCGCGTAGGTGATGAAACGCTCGCCGTTGTTGATGTTCCAGATATGCACCTGCTCGTTTTCGCCGATGTTGGCGGCGTCCAGCAGGTCTTCATCGATGGCGCAGGAGCCTTCGTAGTTGAGTTCGCAGTGGGTGACGCTGGCGCGGTGGATCTTGGATTTGAGCAGAGTTCTGAACATGGCTATTGGCGGGTAAAAAGGAGGACCGGCGGCCAGATGTGTACCATCCAAGACCACCCCAAACGAGTCGCCGCGTAGTGTATGGCACCCCGTAACGCGCTTTTTGACCCCATTACCTATGCAAAAGTCATTTGATTTCTCCGCCGCATCCCTGGAAAAGCTGGCCCAGGCCGACGTGGCCCGTGCCCTGGCCGAGGACGTGGGCGACGGCGACCTGACCGCAGGCCTGATTGACCCCACGCGCCAGGCCCGTGCCCGCGTGTTGTGCCGCGAAAGCGCCGTGGTCTGCGGCCAGGCCTGGGTGCAGGCAGCCATCCTGTCCCAAGACCCCAAGGCCCAGATCACTTGGTATGTGCAGGACGGCGGCCGCTGCGAGGCCAACCAGGTGGTCTTTGAAGTACAAGGCCGTGCCCAGGCCCTGCTGACGGCGGAACGCACGGCACTCAATTTCCTGCAACTGCTCAGCGGCGTGGCGACCAAGACCGCTACCTATGTCGACCAGGTGACCGGCACACGTGCCGCCATCGTCGACACCCGAAAGACACTGCCCGGCCTGCGCCTGGCGCAAAAATATGCCGTGCGCTGCGGCGGTGGCACCAACCACCGCGTCGGCCTGTATGACGCCATCCTGATCAAAGAGAACCACATTGCCGCGGCCGGCGGCATACCCCAGGTGCTGCAGCAGGCGGAGAAGATCGCCGCCGAGGCCGGTTTTGTCGAAATTGAAGTTGAAAACTTGGCGCAACTGGCCCAAGCCTTGGACGCCGGCGCCCGCATGGTGCTACTGGACAATATGGACCTGCCCACGCTGCACGAGGCAGTGCGCATGAATACGGCCAGGGGCGCAGAGCGCGCCATTCTCGAAATCTCCGGTGGCGTCACGTTAGACGGCCTGCGCACGCTGGCCGAAACCGGCGTGGACCGTATCTCCATCGGCACGCTGACCAAGGACGTGAAAGCCACCGACTACTCCATGCGTTTTGACAGCTTTGCAGGAGCCCAATGATGCAGACCACCTCAACTCCATCCACCCCGGGCGTGGCCATGACCTTCCACCCCGCGGCCACCATCGCCGTGGACTACGAACAACCTGAGAGCAGCAGCACGGGTGAGGCCGGTGTTTGCAGCACCCGCCACGCCTGGGCCCGCGTTCCGGTGGAGCCCACACAAGCCGAACGTGCCGCATTAAAAGACAAGGTGCGTCGCCTGCTGAAGGAAAAAAACGCGGTCATGGTGTCGCACTACTACGTGCACCCCGACCTGCAGGACCTGGCCGAGGAGACCGGCGGCCTGGTCAGCGACTCGCTGGAGATGGCGCGTTTTGGCCGCGACCATGCGGCGCAGACGCTGGTGGTGTCGGGCGTGAAGTTCATGGGTGAAACGGCCAAGATCCTGTCGCCCGAAAAACGGGTGCTGATGCCTGACCTGGACGCCACCTGTTCGCTGGACTTGGGGTGCCCCATTGACGAGTTCAGCGCTTTCTGCGACGCGCACCCGGACCGCACGGTGGTGGTGTATGCCAACACCAGCGCGGCCGTCAAGGCGCGTGCCGACTGGCTGGTCACCTCTAGTTGCGCGCTGGACATCGTGCGCGCGCTCAAAGACAGCGGCCAGAAGATTCTGTGGGCACCTGACCGCCACCTGGGCGGCTACATCCAGCGCGAAACCGGCGCCGACATGGTGTTCTGGAACGGCGCGTGCATCGTGCACGACGAGTTCAAGGCGTTTGAGCTGGAGGCGCTGAAGAAGGAACACCCCAAGGCCAAGGTCCTGGTGCACCCCGAGTCGCCCGCCGACGTCGTAGCCCTAGCCGATGCCGTTGGATCCACCAGCGCCATCCTGAAAGCCGCGCGCGACATGGACGCGCCTGAATTCATCGTCGCCACCGACAACGGCATGATGCACAAGCTGCGCACGCTGAACCCCGGCAAGATTTTTTACGAGGCCCCCACCGCCGGCAACAGTGCCACCTGCAAAAGCTGCGCCCACTGCCCTTGGATGGCGATGAATGGCCTGGCCGGGTTGGCCCATGTACTGGAGACCGGCACAAACGAAGTCCATGTCGACTCGGCACTCGGCCTGCTGGCGCGCCGGCCGATTGACCGCATGTTGGCCTTCACCGCCGCACTCAAAGCTGGGCAACCCGTGGCCGGGTTGGTGCCGAATATCGGGGCAGCCTGACACACCGTTCTGCCACTGAGGCATCATAGGGGCGCACAAGGCAGCGGTATGGACCACTGGATTGCGGAAAGGTAGCAGTGAATTTGACAGATAGCGGACAACGCCACGACGATTCTTTTTTTTCCATCGCCAGACAGCACATCGTGGACGCCGACAAGTCCATCGTCGGTTATGAGCTCTTCAACCGCAACCACAGCGCGGGCAACCACACCTTGGCCAGCGACGTGTCGATGGTACTCAACGTGGTGTCGCAGAGTGGAATCCATTTGGTCAACAGCCAGGCGGACCTTTTTCTCAATGCCACGCACGAGAGCCTGACTGGCACGCACTGGGAATTTCTGATCCCCCAGCGCACCATCATCGAAGTGCCCCCGGTGGTAGGCCATGCGGCTGCGGCCATTGAAGAGGCCCGGCTCAAGATGCAGTCCCTGCGCAAGCGGGGTTTCCGGCTGGCCTTCAACCACACGGTGGTGGCGCCAGTCTACAAACCATGGCAAGAGATTGCAGATTTTGTGAAAGTGGATGTGGGTGCCATCGAGCCCACCAAGATGAAAGCCTTGGTGGACGCCATCCATGCCCGAACGGGAGCAATGGCGATTGCTGAAAAGGTAGAAAGTGCGGCACAGTTTGCGGTGCTCAAGGACGTTGGCTTCCACTTCTTCCAGGGCTACTGGTTTTCGCGCCCCGAGGTGTTCAGGAGCCAGGTGATCAACCCCGCCCTGGCAAGCGCAGCCAACCTGTTCAACAAGCTGCATTCGAACGCCGAGCTCGAAGACATCGAGCTTGCGATCAAGAAAGATGCCGCCCTGGGCTACAACCTGCTGCGGCTGATCAACTCCGCAGGCATAGGGCTTCGCACCAAGATCACGTCCATCCGCCAGGCGGTTCTGCTGCTGGGCAACGATCCCCTGCAGCGGTGGGCAGCGCTGCTGATGACGACAGGCCTGGACGGCAAGCCCCACCTGGCCGGCAACATGGCGGTGGTGCGGGCCCGAATGATGGAATTGTTGGCCGATGAGCATTTCTCCGCCGAAGAAAAGGAAGAGGCCTTCCTGATCGGCCTGTTTTCGCTGTTGGACCGCATGCTGGGCTGCCCCATGGCCGAGGCCCTGACCCTGCTCAAGCTGGACACCCCCATCACCGACGCCCTGTTGCGCGGCACTGGCAAGTACATGGACCTGCTGTCCATGGCGATTGCGTGCGAGATGGAAGACGACATCGTGTTCGCCGAAGCCACGCAACGCCTGGATGTATCGTACCGAGACGTCAACGTAGCTCATATGGAAGCCATCATCTGGGCAGAGGCCGTTTACCAGGAGTGACGCACGCTGGCCCGCGGGGGCGGGGCTTGCCCATGCGGCGCAACTTGATGCCGGCTGGTAACCGGCGACGCACCGCACAAGGGGTTTAACTGCTAAGGTGTGCCCCCATGACAACCACGCCCACCCCGCTAGACAGCTTCACCCGCCACACCGCCAGCCAGGTCGTGTACCAGATCTTTCCCGAACGTTTTGCCATTGGCGGCGGGCTCAGCAGTGGCGACAAACTGGCCAACCCGGCCTATGACCTGCCCCAAGCCCACAAGCGTGACTGGAACGACAGCACCCTGCAGCAGCCCTGGGCCCAGCAATTCTTTGGCGGTGACCTGGACGGCATTGCCGACAAGCTGGACTATTTGACCGAGCTCGGCGTAACCGGTATCTACCTGACACCCATCTTTGCATCCCCCAGCAACCACAAATACGACGCCACCGATTTCTTCCGCATCGACCCCATGTTTGGCGGCGAGGCCGCGCTCAAGCGCCTGACCGACGCATTACACGCGCGCAGCATGGGCCTGACTCTGGACGCCGTGCTGAACCACGTGTCCGACCAGCACCCCTGGTTTCTGGCGGCGCAGGCGGGTGATGCGGCCAAGCGCGACTGGTTTACCTGGCAAGCGGATGGCAGCTACCAGTGCTGGCAAGACTTCGGCAGCATGCCCGAGCTGAACCTGGCCAACCCTGCGGTGCGCGATGTGTTGTACCGTCAACCCGACAGCATGGTCCAGCACTGGCTGGCCCGGGGCGTGGACAACTGGCGTTTTGACGTGGCGCAGGACGTGGGCATACCGGTGGCACAAGAGATGCGCGCCGTGGTGGGTGCGCGCTTTCCAAATGCCGGTTTGCTGGGCGAGCTGAACGGTTTCTCAGGTGCCTGGTTCCAGGCCGGCGGCGGTTACCAGGGCATGATGAACTACTGGTACCGCACGGCCACGCTGGCCTGGCTGGCCGGCGATATAGACGCGGTGCAGATGAACCACGCGTTGCGCGACGCGCGTACCGACTACGGTTTGCCCGGCCTGCTGTGCTCGTGGAACATGCTCTCCAGCCACGACACACCACGCCTGATCACCACGGTAGGCAGCGCCGAGAAGGCCCGACTGGCCATGCTGATGCAGTTCACGATGCCCGGTGTGCCGCTGGTTTATTACGGCGAAGAGATCGGCATGGAAGGCGGCGCCGACCCCGACTGCCGCCGACCCATGCGCTGGGTTGAATCCGATTGGAACCACGCACAACGCAACTGGGTCAAACGCCTGATTGCCATGCGCAAGGCCAACGCCGCCCTGCAATACGGCGATGTCAAGGTGCTGGGTGATCGATTAACGGGCAGCAATGCGCTGGTTTTCTTGCGCCACACGGATGTGCCTGGAGAGGCCGCGCTGGTCGCCATCAACCTGGGCGACGAGCCGCTGGACGCGCTGCTGCTACTGCCCTACTCCCATTGGTATGACGGTGTGCCCCTGCACGACGCGCTGGGCGCCGCACCCGACACCAAGGTACAAGCCGCCAGCGTGCGCCTGAACATTGCGCCGCACAGCGGCGCGGTCTACCAGGCGGTGGAGCCGTACAAGAACTACCACTTCTTCAAGGCACGCAACAGGTTGACGTGAAGGAGCATTTTCCCCATGTCTGACCGACTGCATGCTATCGTCAAAGCCCTCTATATCTATCCGGTTAAAGCTTGTGCAGGGCAGCGTGTGCCCAGCCTGCAGTTTTCCGATCAAGGGCTGATCGCTGGGGATCGCGAATGGGTGGTGGTTAATGCAGCGCACGAAGTCGTCTGGCAGGGATCGCACCCCCGACTTGCGCTGGTGCAGCCGCACCTTTCCCCCGGCTTTCTGTACCTGCGTGGGCCCGAGGGGCTGGCGCTGACCATACCCAATCCACCTGCGGGCGGTGCATGCCAAATCAAAATCTGGAACGGCAGCCTGCAACAAAACGAGGTGTTTGACGGCATAGAAGCGGGTGATGCGGTGGCGGACTTGCTGCAGCAGGTAACGGGCGCAGCCTTGCGCCTGGTGCGACTGGGTGCAGATGCCTGGATGCGCGCCACGGTCAACCACTGTCACATCGCGTCGGCCGCTTCGGTGGCAGAGTTGAATGCCGCCCAGGCCAGCCAAGGACTGCCGTCAGCCGAAATCGAAAGGTTTCGACCCAACATCGTGATAGCGGACGGGCCATCGCCCCTACCGGCGCTGGACCCGTTTATCGAAGAATATTGCACCCACCTGCGCTGGCAGGATGCGGGCCGTGTGGCCCAGTTTTCGGTGTTGCCGGAACCCTGCATACGCTGTATCGTGCCTAATGTGAACCCCCGCACCGCAATGACCAACGACCAGCCCTTGGGGACGGTGACACGGCTGAGTGCACAACGGCATCCAGGCAAGCCCGTCTACTTTGGCATCTATGCCCATGCACAGCAGGCGGCCACGTTGCAAGAGGGCGAGCAGTTGGAGCTGGAGTTGAATTTTTAGGCTTGGCCGGGCCACGCGGTCAAAGTGATCTAATGCGGCCGTATGGATGGAGCTTGCTGCAATGACTGAAGACCCGAATCCGATATCCAGAAACAACGACCGCCACAGCCATATCGGCATACGCCTGCAGTACCGCAGCCACGATGACGGCAAATGGGAGTACCTGGAGGCGCTGGAGTGGAACGCTGTGGGCTTCAACTTCTACCATGCTGATGCAATGCCCGGCCCCGAGCTGCAACTGCGCCGCGGCCTGCGCCGCTTTAGCGGCACCATCGTCTGGCAATCCCTGAACACCAGCGACGATGTGGTGCTGGCCACGGTGGTGAACCGCCTGTTGTACGCAAAAGCCAATGACTTGCTGGATAACCCGCAACTGCGCTTACGCCTGATCAAGCTGTTGCGTGTGCCGGGCATGGTGGCTGAGAAAATGAAGGTGCTGGCCTCACTGGGTGCCGCTCTGAGCGATGCAAACCTGGCCGAACTGGTGGCACAGCGCAGGCTGGAGCACCCCATGTACCACTACGGGGTCAAAGTGCAATCGGAGGCCTGGAGGGCGATTGTGGAGAGTGCGCTGAGTGTGTCGTCTGTGCTGGTGTCGCTGGACAAGTGGTCAGGAGCGCTGGGCGGCAAACCCAAGCCCAGTCCACCTATTGCACCAGCGGAAACGCAAGAATAATTTCGCCGTCGTCCACCTTGCCGGTAGGGCTAAAACCCAGGCCACGGTAAAAAGGCTCGGGGCAACCCGGGCCTGGTACATACGATAGTTCCAACCTGTCAAACAGTCCTTTGCTTCGTGCATGTTCGATAACCAGCAACAAGGCTGCACGGCCTATGCCCCTGCCCTGGAACTTCTCATCGATCATGAAGCGCCAGACGCCAATGCCGGGCTTCTCGGTCGGCGGTTTGACCAGCGATTCATCTTCCAGCATCACAAAACCCACCAACTCCTCGGCGCAGTAGATGGCCCGGTACCAGGCTTCGGGGGCAAACAGCGCCTGTGCCAGCGAGATGGAATTCGATGCGACAAAGCCCTTCTGACTCTCGGCAACTGACAATTTGACCACTGCACGCACCGTCTCGGACGTGATCTCGCGCAGGCTGACGGATGGGGTGTCCATGCTCAATCCGGCACCAAGGTTGTAGGCACAGCTTTCGCCATCATGTTGGGATAGTCACGGCTGAAGTGCAGCCCCCGACTCTCGTGCCGCGAATGCGCCGAACGAACAATCAGCTCGGCCACCTGCACCAGGTTGCGCAGCTCCAGCAGGTCTCGCGTCACATGGAAGTGGGCATAGAACTCCTGGATCTCACCTTGCAGCAGCGCGATGCGGTGGGAGGCGCGTTCCAGGCGTTTGTTGGTGCGCACAATGCCCACGTAGTCCCACATGAAACGGCGCAGCTCGTCCCAGTTGTGCGAGATGACCACAGCCTCGTCGGCATCGGTCACGCGGCTATCGTCCCAGGCCGGCAATGCAGCGGGCACGGCCAGCGGGGTGGCTAGGATGTGGGTGGCAGCTGCGCGGGCGAACACCATACATTCCACCAGTGAGTTGCTGGCCAGGCGGTTGGCACCATGCAGGCCGGTGTAGGCCGTTTCGCCAATGGCGTGCAGACCCGCGATGTCGGTGGCGCCCATCAGGTCCGTGTGGATGCCGCCGCAGGTGTAGTGCGCGGCGGGCACCACGGGGATGGGTTGTTTGCTGATGTCAATGCCTAGCTCCAGGCACCGGGCGTAAATGTTGGGGAAGTGCTCCAGGATGAAGGCCAGCGGTTGGTGCGAGATGTCGAGGTAGACACAGTCAAAGCCACCTTTTTTCATCTCGAAGTCGATGGCGCGTGCCACGACGTCGCGCGGCGCCAACTCCGCCCGTTCGTCGTGCTGGGGCATGAAACGCGTACCCCCCGCCGACTCGGGCAGCAACAGACGCCCACCCTCGCCGCGCACCGCCTCGGTGATCAAAAACGACTTGGCGTGCGGGTGGTACAGGCAGGTGGGGTGGAACTGGATGAACTCCATGTTCGTGACCCGGCAACCCGCGCGCCATGCCGCGGCAATGCCGTCGCCGGTGGCGGTGTCGGGGTTGGTGGTGTACAGGTAGACCTTGCCGGCACCGCCGGTGGCCAGGATGGTGTGCGGCGCGCTGAAGGTGTGCACCTCGTCCGTGGACTCATCCAGCGCGTACAGGCCCAGACACTGGTTGTCGGTGCGCGGGGCATCCACCGCGTGCTCCAGCTTGTTGCGGGTGATCAGATCGACCAGTGTGTGGTTCTCAAACAGCGTGATATTGGCGGTGCGGCGCACGGTCTCGATCAGCGTCTTTTGCACGGCGGCACCGGTGGCGTCGGTCACGTGCACGATGCGCCGGGCACTGTGGCCGCCTTCGCGGGTTAAATGCAAGTGGCCGTCTTCTTCCGAGAACGGCACACCCAGTTCGCGCAGCCAGGCAATGCTCTCCGGGGAATGCTCGACGACGAAGCGGGTGGCTTCAGGGTCTGACAGGCCGGCCCCGGCTACCAAGGTGTCTTGCACGTGGGAGTCAAAGCTGTCGCCCTCGGCCAGCACGGCGGCAATGCCACCTTGGGCCCAGTTGCTGGAGCCATCCGACATGGCGCGTTTGGTCAACACGGCCACGCGGTGGGTGGGCGCCAGGTGCAGGGCTGCGGACAGGCCGGCCAGGCCGCTGCCGACGATCAGCACGTCGAACTGGTGTTGGGTTGATGGTGCGTTGGAATTCATTCGTTTACTACTAAATTGATAGCTGCACAAGCAGCGTATTCGGGGGCTAGAGGCCAATTTCTCTTAAGGCCATTGGTCAAGAAGCCCATATCTATGCCGGTGGCAGGTTTTGGGACAGCAGGCGCTGCACATTGCCACCCATGATGGCGCGGATGTCGTTGGCGCTGAAGCCCGCCTTTTGCAGGCCTTCAGTCAGCTGGGCCAGGCCCGTCACATCAAACGGCGTGCGGGTGGCACCGTTGAAGTCAGAGCCCAGCGCCACATGGGCCACGCCCACCTGGTCCACGGCGTAACGTATGGCCTTGACGACGGCTGGCACACTGGGGTCACACACCGCGCCCTCCCAGTAACCAATGCCGACCACACCACCCGTGGCGGCAATGCGCTTCAGGTGGGCATCCGTCAGGTTGCGCGGGCCGGGGCAAGTGCCGGCCACACCGGTGTGCGACACCAGCACGGGCCGTTTGGCCATGGCCAGTACGTCATCAATCAGCGGTTTGGAGGCATGGGCCAGATCAATCAGTATGTTCTTGGCCTCCAGCCGGGCCACGACTTGGCGGCCAAACGGCGTCAGGCCGCCTTTTTCGATACCGTGGGCCGAGCCACCGACCTCGTTGTCAAAAAAGTGTGTGAGCCCGGTGATGCGGAAACCCGCGTCATACAGCCGGTCCACGTTTTCCAGCTTGCCTTCCAGCGGGTGTAAGCCTTCGGTGGCCAGCACGGCCGCCACACGCTTCGGGTCGGCGCTCCAGGCCTTGACGAAAGCGGCCATGTCCTTCTGGTTTTGGACCAGCACCAGGCGACCCTGGCTGTCTTGTACCGCCTGCTTCAACTTGTCGCCCTGGTACAGGGCGCGCGCCAGCAGGCTGTTCCAGGTGGCGACCGGCCAGCGCTGGGCCATGACCAGCATGGTGATGCTGTCGGTGTCGGCGCTGTTGCGCTCGTAATTCAAGCCCTTGGGTGTTTTGGTGACGGTTGCGAAGACCTGCAGCGCCACGTGGCCGTCCAGCAGGCGCGGCAGGTCGGAGTGGCCACGGTCGTACCGCTGCAGCAGGTCACGGTTCCACAGCAGCGCATCGTCGTGCAGGTCGGCGACGAACAAGGCCTGGTGCGCGGCGGTGGCCTGGGCACTGGCCGGATACGGCCCGGGGCGCGTGACGGTGTTCATGCGGCCTTCCACGATGGTGGGTACCGTGAAAAGAACGGCCAAGGCTACGACCAGCAGCACCAGCGTGCCTATCAAAAGCTTGCGCATCGTGCTGCGTTCCCTGTTATTCAATTTTGTGCAGCGACGCGAGATTGATCAGCGCGGACAACACTTCAGATTTGAAACCAATACGCGCCTGGCCATCCTGGTGCCCGCCGCTCATGATCAGTTTTTGCAGGTACTCCACACAGTCGCGGTGGCCCCAGAATTTTTCGATGGCAACCGCAATACGGACGTGGTGCTGGGCAATGATTGCCATTTCGTTGTCGATACGCGCCTGCAACGGCCGCTCATGCAGGGGCATGGGGCGCGTGGGCAGGTCGTCCTCTTCCCACTGCAAAGAGGGGAAACCTGTCTCGTGGAATCGCGAGTCGTTGGGATCGTTTGGATCTGGCACCAGAAAGGGGTCCTGAGAAATGGATGGGCTGGCCCTGAGTCGCCATATTATTCCGGAAGTGTCCGCGACACACTCGCCAAAACCCGTAGTGGGTGCAAATTATTTGGATAGTTTGCCGTCTACTCCAAGTTGGATGCCAGTGCCCCCTACACGGACCACGGCACAATAGATACATGTCAAACCTCCCCCCCTTTATTGCACCCGAACGGTTTACCGATGCCAAAGCGGCCCTGGCCCAGGTTTCGCGCATTTATGACGGCAGCATCGCCCATTTGCGCCAGGCGATGCAGCGTTTCGTGTCTGGCGATGACAGCATGGGCCATGTGCGCGCCTGTTACCCGCTGGTGCGTATCCACACCGACACCGTGTCGCGCAATTTCATCCCCGACAGTGCCCAACTGAGTTATGGCTTTGTGGCGGGCCCCGGCCGTTTCGAGACCACACTGACCCGCCCCGACCTGTACAGCGACTACTACCTGGAGCAGTTCAACCTGCTGCTGCAGAACCACGGTGTGGAGCTGGAGGTAGGCACCAGTGCCCAGCCGATTCCCATGCACTTTTCGTTTGCCGAAAACGACCACGTGGAGGGCAACCTGAGCGCCCAGCGCCGCACGCTGATGCGCGACGTGTTTGACCTGCCCGACCTGGCCGCCATGGACGACGGCATTGCCAACGGCACCTACCAGGTGCGCCCTGGCGAGCCCCAGCCGCTGGCGCTTTTCACGGCGCCCCGGGTGGACTATTCGCTGCACCGCCTGCGCCACTACACCGGTACTGGCCCGGAGCACTTCCAGAACTTTGTGCTGTTCACCAACTACCAGTTCTACATCGACGAGTTCATCACGTTGGGCCACGCGGCCATGAAGGACCCCAACAGCGAATACATCGCCTTTGTGGAGCCGGGCAACATCATCACCCGCCGCGTGGGTCTGCCACCCGAGGCGGCGGACGCATTGGGCAAGGAGCCACCACGCCTGCCACAAATGCCCGGTTATCACTTGGTGCGGGCTGACCGTGCCGGCATCACCATGGTCAATATCGGCGTGGGCCCGGCCAATGCCAAAAACATCACCGACCACATTGCTGTGTTGCGGCCACACGCCTGGATCATGCTGGGCCACTGCGCCGGCCTGCGCAACAGCCAGCAACTGGGCGACTATGTGCTGGCCCACGGTTATGTGCGCGAAGACCACGTGCTAGACGAAGAGTTGCCGCTGTGGGTGCCGATTCCGGCGCTGGCCGAAATCCAGGTCGCGCTGGAACAGGCTGTGGCCGACGTGACGCAAATCCAGGGCGCAGCGCTGAAAAGCATCATGCGCACCGGCACCGTGGCCAGCACCGACAACCGCAACTGGGAGCTGCTGCCCGACAACCAGCCCCAGCGCCGTTTCAGCCAGAGCCGTGCCGTGGCGCTGGATATGGAAAGCGCCACCATTGCGGCCAACGGCTTCCGCTTCCGCGTGCCTTACGGCACCTTGCTGTGTGTCAGCGACAAACCGCTGCATGGTGAGATCAAGCTGCCCGGCATGGCCAACCATTTCTACCGCGAGCGGGTGGACCAGCATTTGCGCATCGGCATGCGGGCGGTGGAGCTGCTGCGCACCCAAGGCTCGGAACAGTTGCACAGCCGCAAGCTGCGCAGCTTCCAGGAAGTGGCGTTTCAATAGACCATGTTGGGGGGCTACATTTCTGGTCAAATGAAATGTCGAAGGAGGGAGTTAGGCCGCATTGGCTGACGACCCGGTATTCTCTTGTTCAACTGCGAAAGGCAATTCAATGCGCAACTCCGGTAAGGCTCCAACCATGGTCGTTTGGGTTATATCCCTCGTCCTATTCTTTGTCGCGCTTGCAGCCCAATTTGGCGTTGTCAGAATTCCTGACCCCATTGCAACCTGGTCCTGGATTATTGGCTTCGGTCTGTTGCTCGTAGCATGCCGCGTGCGGGGTCTATAGCCCCGCGAACGAATAGCTACTAAAACTGCGGTGCCGCCGCCTTGATCATGTCGGCGGCCTTTTCGGCAATCATGATGGTTGGCGCATTGGTGTTGCCGCTAACCACCTGCGGCATGATGGACGCATCGACCACCCGCAAGCCTTGCAAGCCGCGCACCCTCAGCTCGTGGTCCACCACGTCCAGTGGCCCGTTGCCCATGCGGCAGGTTCCCACCGGGTGGTAGATGGTGTCGGCATAGTCACGCACAAACTGCTCAAGCTGCAAATCGGTCTTGGCATCGGCCGAATACGCCATCTCTTTGCCGCCCAGACCAGCGAGCGCGGGCTGACTGAGCAGCTCGCGCATGATGCGCACACCACGCCTGAGACGCTCCATGTCTTCACGCACACCCAAAAAATTGGGGTCTATGACGGGTGGGTCCAGCGGGTCTTTGCTGGCCAGCGTGACGCTGCCACGGCTCAGAGGACGCAACAGGCAAACATGGCAGGAGTAGCCATGGCCAAATACCGTGGCCCTACCATGATCGACCAGCTTGCCAATGACAAAGTGCAGTTGCAAATCTGGCGTGCGCTCTGCTGGCTGGCTTTTGACAAAACCGCCGGCTTCTGCAAAATTGGTCGTCAGCGGCCCCGTGCGGTACTTGCGCCACTCCACCATGCCCTTGATGGCGTTCACCATGCCAGCCGGCGACAGGCCAAAACTATCCGTCAGTTTTGGCGCCTTCACCACCTGCACCACATCTACATGGTCGTGCAGGTTTTGACCCACACCCGGCAGATCGTGCACACAAGCGATGCCCTTTTCGACCAGGTGTTTGCGCGGGCCTATGCCCGACAGCATCAGGATGTGTGGTGACTGCAAGGCCCCGGCGCATAACAACACCTCCCGCGAGGCCCGCAGTTGTTTGGTCTGCCCCTCATGTACAAACTCCACTCCCACCGCACGCTGCTTCTCCGTCAGGATACGGGTCGTGTGGGCACCCGTGAACACAAACAGATTGGGCCGCTTCAGGATGGGGGTCAGGTAAGCTTTGGCGGCGCTGCAACGTTCGCCATTGCGGTGGGTCACCTGGTACATGCCCACACCCTCTTGGCGTATGCCATTGAAATCGGGGTTGTAGGTGTGGCCCGCCTGTTGCGCAGCATCGATAAACATCGGCCCCAGGCGGCTGGGACTGGTGAGGTCCATTACGTGTAGCGGCCCTTCGATACCGTGAAAATCGTCCGCTCCGCGCTGGTTGTCCTCTGCACGTTTGAAGTAGGGCAACACATCCACATACGACCAGCCGGGGTTGCCCATGGCCGCCCAGTTGTCGTAGTCTTCTCGCTGGCCGCGGATGTAAATCATGGCGTTGACCGAGCTGGAGCCGCCCAGCACCTTACCCCTGGGCTGGTAGCCGCGCCTGCCGTTCAGGCCAGGCTGTACCGTGGTTTCAAACTTCCAGTTCGCACCCCCGGTTTTGGCCAGCAAGGCCAGTCCGGCCGGGCAGTGGATCAGCACGCTGGAGTCGGCCTGCCCGGCTTCCAGCAAGGCCACGTTGACACCCAGGTTTTCCGTCAGCCGTGCGGCCAGCACACAACCGGCTGAGCCGCCGCCAATGATGATGTAGTCCAACGTTGCATCTGACATGTGCTGCTTTCTTTATGGCTGGGCTCACGATAGCCCAGTCACCCCTGTCTGCCAAGACCCGGCTTACCCAAGGGGTATTGTCAGTATTTTGATTGCACACAATTTAATTGTTCGCTATAATTCAGCACATGCCTTCCAAAGCCCTCGCCTCCAAACCCAATCCGGCACAGCTGCTGGACAACCAGCTCTGCTTTGCGCTGTATTCGGCGTCGCTGGCCATGACCAAGCTGTACAAGCCGATGTTGGACAGCCTGGGGCTGACCTACCCGCAGTACCTTGTGATGCTGGTGTTGTGGGAGGCGGATGGCCCCAGCGTCTCCAGCCTGGGCGAGCGCCTGAACCTGGATTCGGGTACCTTGACCCCGCTGCTCAAGCGTATGGAGACCGCCGGCTGGTTGGTGCGCCAGCGCTCCAGCGAAGACGAGCGCCGTGTGCACGTGTGGCTCAGCCCCACGGGTCAGCAATTGCAGGCACAGGCGGCCTTCATACCCGAATGTGTCGTTGCCCAGAGCGGCTTGCCCCTGGGCGAGCTGGTCACCCTGAACCGCAAGGTCCAGCAGCTGCGCGATGCGATGTTGGCGCCAACTGCCGACGCAGCCCTCTGAGTCCAAGCCACAACCAACCGATTACCCACCCGCTCCAAGACGGAGCACTTACCTAGAAAGCACCACTACCATGGCAACCAAAGTTGAAAAAGTCATTTACCAAGCCCACGCCACTTCTACTGGCGGACGCGACGGCACGACCCGCACATCGGACGGCCTGCTGGACCTGAAACTGGCCGTGCCAAAAGAAATGGGCGGCCCCGGTAACGGCGTCAACCCTGAGCAACTGTTTGCAGCCGGTTACAGCGCATGTTTCATCGGCGCGATGAAGTTTGTCGCTGGTACACAAAAGATTACCCTGCCAGCTGACACCAGCATTGCCGCTACCTGCGGTATTGGCCAGATCCCAGCCGGTTTTGGTATTGAAGTACAACTGGCCGTCAGCATCCCCGGCATGGAGCGCGCTGCCGCCCAAGCCCTGGTGGACAAGGCCCACTCCGTGTGCCCCTACTCCAACGCCACGCGCGGCAACATCGAAGTGACCATCACCATCGTCTAAACGCAGCGCCGCATACGCGGCCTTGTGTCTACGAATAACCCAGCTTCGCGTAGGCCACCCCAAATAGGGTTGGTGTGCGCCAAACTGGGTTTGCTTTTTGCGCCGGCAGGTTTAGTATTCCCCTAGGTCGGCATCGACCCGGAGGATGCGATGAGAAACTGCCTTGCCTCTGTGCTCACGGCCTGGGTTGCCCTGACCCTCTCGCCCGGCCCCGCGTTTGCCCAAAAAGTGGCGGTGGTGACCGAAGAAATGGCCCCGTACAACTTTGTCGACGAGAAAGATCAGGTGGTCACGGGTCTGTCCACCGAACTGGTGCACGAGATTCTCAAACGCGCCAATATCGACTACCAGATCAAGCTTTTCCCGTGGGCCCGTGCCTACCGCATGGCACAAGAAGCGCCCAACGTCGCCATCTACTCCATGGGCCGCAACGACGAGCGTGAGAAGTTGTTCAAGTGGGTGGGCGTGATCGTTAACCGCGAGGTGTTTTTGTACAAGCTGAAGGGACGCTCCGACGTCAAGGCCAGCAGCCTGCAAGACCTCAAGCCCTACAGACTGGGCGGCATCCGCGATGGCGCGCGTACCATGTACCTGCGCAAGGAAGGCCTGGTGGTTGAGGAAGCCAACGACGATGCCAGCAACATCAAAAAACTGCAGTCCAGACGCATAGACGCGTTTCCGATTGACGAGCCCAACCTGGTCTACCTGTCGCAAAAAAATAGCGTCGATTTCGACTCCATGGAACGCCTGATCAAACTCGAAAAGATGTCAGGCGGCCTTTACCTGGCGTTCAGCCTGAACACCGCCGACGACACCGTGGAAAAGTGCCGCGTGGCGCTGGATGGAATGGTCAAGGACGGGACCTTACAGAAAATCACGGCCCGCTGGCTGGTGAAAAAAAATTAAGTCCTGCCTTCGGTCCTACAGCGTGGTGGCGCCCGGTGCCCGCGGGATCGCGCTACCGAGTCGCTGGGCCGCCTTGAACAAGGACTGGTCCAGCGCATGCATCATGCTGGTGGAGAGCTCAGTACCCGATTTGGACGACAAGAACTGGACATACTGTTCCAGCACCTTGTCGCTGGCAGGCTGATAGGTCAGCGCCGACATCGTCAACGCAACGCCGCGGTTGGCGGCCACCATTTGTGACCGCTTGGCTTCGAGGCCCTTGCGCAGATCTGCCGTGGAACGTTTGCCCGAACCCGGCATGGCATTGGCAAGGCCCTGCAATATGCCCACAGTGATGTTGATCTCCATAGTCGCCATCGCTTCGGCGGCGCGTGAGGCCTTGACCGTCTGGCTTATCAGGGACTGGCGCTTGGTTGACGCACGGGCCAGTGCCTTGTTGCCATCGGTCATCACGCGGTTGATATCGTCAAACCCGTTGGAGAAGGCCTCTTCCATCGCGGTGATCTGTTGCCCGGCGGGGCTGTCGTACCACTTCAAGGCGTCTGCATTCTGGGCCGGCGTGACATCACTGGACAAGGCCTGCAAAACGCTATCGCGCAGGCGGGAAGCCGCAAACGCGTCCTCGGCAATACGCTCCAGGCGCTGGATCTCTTCCGGCGGCAGGCCTTCGTCTTGCGATGATTGCGCCAGACCAGCCTTGACCTGGGTCGCGACATCACCCAACTGCGACCAGATGCCCGATTTGCGCATCAAGGCTTCGGCTGTAGCGGCGGGTACTTCCGCAGCCGCAAAGGCGTGCAGGCCCATCAAGACGAGGCAGGTGAAGGCTTGGCGAAGGCTAAGTGTCATGGGTAGTCCCTTGGAGAGAGCGAAAACGGTCGAGTGTTTGCCGCAATCATAGGTCCGAAAACGGCCAGCATCCGGGGGCAGATGCGTCTAACCTTGCGCCATATCTTTACGGGTGATTCATGCAAGCCAATACCGCCGCGGTGCCCTACCAAATTGTTTCCATCCGGGGCGCATTTCTGCAAACGGCCCAACGCCAAGGTCTGGATGACCAGGCACAAGCCGTCGAGCGGCACGTTGCCAGCGGTGGCGAGCCTTGCCGCGATGTTTTCCGCAGAGCCTCTCCAGGTGAGGCCCTACTGTTGGCGAGCTACTGTCCGTTTGAATTGGCTGGCCCATACAAGGAGTTTGGTCCCGTCTTTGTGATGGCAGATGCAGCCGCCAACCCAACAACACACCCGGACAGCTTGGCGGCGCTCACGCGCAACGGCTATCTGGGTGATCAGTTTGTGCTGCGCGCCTACTCGGCCGCAGAGCGCATCGTGGGCGGTACCGTCGTCACCCGCGAGCAGGCAGAAGCCACATTGCAAGACATGTTGCGTGACGAGAATGTGCGCTTTGTGCTGGTGCGTTTTGCCGGCTACGGCTGTTATGCCTGCTGCATCGAACGCGCGTAGCGTCTACACGCCAAGACCCGTTTCTTAGCCGTCCAACGTAGCATGTGGGTCCGTGCGTTGGAGGTGGCGCCGTGCCCACAACATGGCGAAGACCACCGTGGCTGGCAGCCAGACCCACAGCAATTCGGATTGCAAGACCTGCAACCCCTTGGCACTGAACACGCGGCGCAGGCTCAGAGGCGACACTTCAATCACCTGCCAGGGCGCAAACACCCGCACATCCGACACAGGCCACCACAGCGCCGCACCAAAGCCGCCATTGGTAAACATATCCAGCACGCCGTGGGATGCCGTGCACACCGCAACAAACCAGAAGGCCGTATGTCGTTGGGTCTTGAGATGCTGCGCCAGCACAAAAGCCACCAGCCCCATCAACAGCGCAAACGTCAATGAGTGGCTGGCGCCGCGGTGGCCCAGCACATCGCCGTACGCAATGTGGAAACGAAACGCCAGCACATCCAGATCCGGCAGTATGGAGGCCACCACACCCGCCACCAGCAAACGCTTGGGTATGTGCTGCGCACCCAACCCCAGGCCAAGGGCGAGAGGGACGGCGGCGTGGGAAAGTATGGTGGGCATGATTTGATGCGCTATTCAATCAGGCTGAGCATAAATTGGCTGACCGCGGCGGCGGCGGGACCCGGATTAGCCTGCAGCAACAGGTGTGGCCCGGCAAGGGGCTCGACCTTTACCGACGGCAGGCAGGCTTGGACCTCGGCGGCGGCACTCGCGGGCACCAAGTGATCCTGGCGGGCTTGGAGGTACAAGACCGGGAGCTGGGCTTCAGCCAAACGCGCTCGTACATCCACCCCCATAACCGCACGCAGCCGCGCCTGCAAGGTCGCGGTCTGCACCTGGGCCAACGCAGCAGCAAGTGCAGCCCGCAATGCCGGCGTGGAATACCGGCCGAGCAGGACAGGCGACACCGCTGCCACTGGCACCGCCTTCAGCGGTGCAAATTTGAGCAAACCACCGAAGACCGCCAGCTGCGGCCTTGGATTGCGCACGAAGGTGCAACACAACACGATGCCCATCAAGCCGGGCGGCGGCGCTGTCGACAATGACGCCGCGATCGGTCCTGAAAAGGACTCGCCCAACACGACATAGTGTGAGCCGTGTGGCAACTGCGAGCGAACCAGCGCCTCCAGCTCGGCATACCCCATCGCAGCGTCATCGGGATAACGGACACACAAGACCTTGCACCCCGGCCCCATTGCCGCGATAAACGGAGCGAACAGGTCGCCAGTGCCATCCGTACCGGGAAGGAGTACCAATGTGGGAAGACGAGGATCGTTCAATGCATGCCTGTGGTAAAAATGCCTCTAGCCCCCGTACTTTCTATACATGTAGCTATAAATATTATAGCAAATAGCCGCCGAATCCAGGGAAGCCAGCTTGTATTGTGCATACTCACGGTGTCCACAACGCGCGCGCACCGTCGCTTCATTCCTCGGATTCTGCAGTCCGTCCCTTGGTGCTGGTCGGCCGGGTGGGCCTGCCGTATTCTCAGGCCCATTGTGCGTAAACCCCGGTTTGCGCATCTCTCTTTTTACCTGCAACGGGCGTAAGCACCATGTTCAAAGCAATCGGCAATCTGATCCACAAGACACCCTGGTGGGGTTTGATTCTGGGGGGCACCTCAACGCTCATCCTGCTGGTGCTGTTTACCTTGCCGGTGCAGGTGATACGCTTGGTCGACAGCGGCGAAACACCTGCCGAACGCCATGCCATCCAGCGCGAAGTGGGTCTGGCCGTGGGCAGCAAAGCCCTCAACCTGGCCCAGGGTGTGGTCGGCACCATCCGGGATCGCACCACCGATGCTGAGCGCCTGCGCGAACTGGAGCGCGCATTGGCGGAGATTGAACGGGCCCGCAGCGAACTGGGGCTTGCTCAGGACGGCGTGGAGGATGCCGTCGCAGACAGTGCCCGCGAGGCCGCGGAGGCGGCCATGGATGCAGCGACCGAAGCCGCCCAGTCCGCGCTGGAAGCGGCTATTGAAGCGCGCCAGGCGATTGAAGAGACCAAACGCGACGCCCTGGACCGCCTGCGCGGCACAGGCGTGGACGTGTCCGGTGCTCTGCGTTCATTTGACCTATTGCTGGCCTCGGCGCGTGAGAACGAAAGCTCCGCCCGCGAGTCGCTGGCCGCGCTGCGTGCCCTGCCCCATGAAAACACACCCGAAGCCCACGCGCCGCGGACAGACGCACGGCCTGTGCTGGTCCTGTCGCCCGCGGTCAAAGACAGCATCCGCGTCAAGGTGGGCGGCGATGTGTGGCGTGTGGCTGTGGGTTCGGCGCTGATCCTGGTGTTTATCCCGCTGTTGCTTATGGTGATCATTGCCAAGTTTTTCATCAGCCGCTCGCGAAACGCCTTGGCACTGGCCGAACGCAAGACCCGCGAGGCCGAGCTGAGCGACGTCAGCCGCCAGGTAACCGAGGCGCGGCTGCAGACGCTGCAGGCGCAGGTGGAGCCACACTTTTTGTACAACACGCTGGCCAATGTGCAGGCCCTGAATGAGGTCGACCCGCCAGCGGCCAACCTGATGGTGGGCCACCTGATCCAGTACCTGCGCTCCAGCCTGCCCAAGATGCGTGAGAGCACATCCACAGTCGGGCAGGAGCTGGAGCTGGTGCGCGCTTACCTCAACATCCTGCAGATGCGCATGGGCACGCGGTTGGAGTTTTCCATCACCGCGCCAGACGATCTGCTGCCCTATGCCTTTCCGCCCATGATGCTGCCATCACTGGTGGAAAACGCCATCAAACACGGCCTGGAGCCGCAGCGCGAAGGTGGCCGCATCGACATCGTGGCCGAGCGGGTACAAGAGGGCCCGGGCCAATGCCTGCGGGTCACGGTCAAGGACACCGGCAAGGGCCTGTCAGACACCAGCCCCCAAGCCGGCAGCGGCCTGGGCCTGTCGAATCTGCGCGAACGCCTGGCCGCGCTGTATGGCAGCAGCGGTCGCTTTCGGATCACCGCCAACGAGCCCAAGGGCGCGGTGGCGACGATCGAAGTGCCGCTGCAATCGGCTGCCGCATTCCAGGCCTCGTTGCCAGAAAACATCGGCGGCAACGACAGCGGCGCTCACGCGCCCGCTACAAACACCCAAGCAGCAGCGGTACCTGCTGCAGTACCGGCCAAAGGCTGGGGACGCGTGTGGCATGCCACCAGCAAAACCCACAGCCTGTGGGCACGTTTGCTGGCGCGTACCTTCATTGCCTTGGTCGTGGTGTTGGGCGGTTTGCTGTTGGCTTGTTTTGTGGGGCTGCTGACGGGCTGGTTGCCCGTGCAGGTGGGCGATTTGCAGCTGGACGGTTATGAAAGCCTGGCCGTTGGATCGGTGGGCTTGCTCATAGGTTTTGGCGCCGCAGCACTGGCCTTGGCGATTGTGCTGGCTGTGGTCTATGGGCTTGGCTTTCTGTTCGCCGCGCTGGTAATCTTTATCCCGGCCGTGGTGCTGATCGCCGTGTTCCCCTTCCTGGCACCCTTCATACTGATGGGCTTGGGCCTGTGGTGGTTGCTGACACGGCGCAGACACGGCACTCAGGTCTGAAAAAACATCCAGCGCCATTTATTACCGACCACCATGCAACCGTACACCGCCGTCATTGCCGAAGACGAACCTATTCTTCGGGCCCAGCTCAAAGCCAAGTTGGCCCGCATGTGGCCCGAACTCACCATCGTGGCCGACGTGGGTGACGGTGAGGCTGCGCTGGAAGCCATAGACGAACACCGCCCACAACTGGCGTTTCTGGACATCCAGATGCCCGAGATGACGGGCGTCGAGGTGGCCCGAAGCCTGGCCGCCAACCACGACCTTCGTTGCCATGTGGTGTTTGTGACCGCCTTCGACCAGTACGCGGTAGAAGCCTTTGACGCTAACGCGGTGGACTATGTGCTGAAACCCTATACGGACGACCGCCTGCAGACCGCCGTGAACCGGCTCAAGGAGCGCCTGGCCATCCAGCCCGCGCCCGTGCAGGATCTGGATGCGCTGGTGGCCCAGCTGTCCGCCCAGCTCAAACCCGATACCCAGCGCCTGAGCTGGATCAAGGCCTCGGTGGGCAACCAGTTGCGGCTGATCCCTGTGGACGATGTGCTGTTCTTCCAGTCGGACGAAAAGTACACACTGGTGGCGACCCGCGAGCTGGACGCGCTGATCCGCACCCCCATCCGCGAGCTGCTGGACGGCCTGGACAGCAATACGTTCTGGCAGATACACCGATCCATCATCGTCAATGCAAGAGTTATTGAATCCGTATCGCGTGACTTCCGCGGCCAGGCCAGCGTGAAGATCAAGGGCCGGCCCGAGAGTCTGAGCGTGAGCCGGCCCTTCTCGCACTTGTTCAAGCAGATGTAGCGCATAGGCCCTGTTCCCCAGGCGACCCGGGTAGCTTGTTGGCCTGCTGGCTTTGCATTAAGGTGCGGTCATGAACACCTCTGACACCACCTCGACCACCACCGAATTCCTCGTCCGCAAGGACCAGTTAGACACAACCACCGTGCGCACCACGGCCACCCCCGCGCTGGCCGATGGCCAGGTACGCGTGGGCATTGACCGCTTTGCGCTGACCTCCAACAACATCACCTACGCAGCCATGGGCGATGCCATGCAGTATTGGCAGTTCTTCCCCGTTGAAGCCGATGCCGACGGCTCGCAGTGGGGCCGCATACCCGTCTGGGGGTTTGGCTCGGTGCTGGAATCACGCCACCCCGATGTAATCGTGGGCGAACGCCTGTATGGCTACTTCCCGATGTCCAGCGCGGTGGACCTGGTGCCCGGTAAGGTGTCGGCCACGACGTTTATGGATACTGCCCCCCACCGTGCGCAATTGCATGCGGTCTACAACCAGTACACACGCTGCGCAACCGACCCGTTCTACACGGCCGACACCGAAGACGTGCAGGCCCTGCTGCGCCCGCTGTTCATCACCTCCTGGCTCATCGATGATTTCCTGGCCGACAACGATTTCTTTGGCGCCACGGCCGACCCGGCACAACCCGCGTTGCTGCTGCTGTCCAGCGCATCCAGCAAAACCGCCTACGGTACGGCTTTTCAAATGGCCCAGCGCGCAGGGGTTGAGGTGGTAGGGCTCACGTCACCGGGCAACGTCGCGTTTTGCGAAAGCCTGGGTTGTTACCACCGGGTACTGACCTATGACCAGTTAGACCAGATCGCCGTGGACGCGCCCAGCATCTATGTAGACTTTGCCGGCAACGCGCCCTTTCGCAAGGCCTTGCACACCCACTGCATGGGGCTGAAATACAGCTGCTCCATCGGTGCCACCCATGTGTCCGACATGGGCGGTGCCAAAGATGTGCCGGGGCCAAAGGCCACGCTGTTTTTTGCCCCCGCGCAGATCAAGAAACGCAGCATGGACTGGGGTCCGCAGGGCCTGGGCGAGCGACTGGTGCAATCCTGGCAGGCCTTTGTGTCGCAGGCCACGAAAACCGCCCAGCCCTGGCTGCGGGTGGAGCAGCACACTGGCCCGGCCGCCGTGCAAACCGCCTACCAGCAGGTACTGGGTGGCAGGGGCGACCCGCGGCTGGGCCACATGTTATCGCTGGTGGTGCAGACTTAGACCCCGTCCACTCAGGCATGATCGCAGGGGAGGAATATTTGTGCGCATCGCCCTGCTATCTGACATACATGCCAACATCCAGGCGTTTGAGGCCTGTGTGGCCCACGCACGCGCGCAGCAGGCCGAGCGCTTTGTGTTTTTGGGCGACATGGTGGGTTACGGCGCCGACCCCGGCGCCGTGGTGGACCGCATCATGCAGCTCACAGACGAGGGCGCCCTGGCCATACAGGGCAACCACGACGCCATGGCCGTCACCCCACCGACCGAGGTCAAAACGGTGGGTGACAGCACCGCAGCCTGGACCCACCGCCAGTTGCTGCCCGACCAACGGGACTGGATCAGCCGCCTGCCCCTGACCCTGCAGTTGGAGAGCGCCCTGTTTGTGCATGCCAGCGCCAACGATCCGCAGCTGTGGCGATATGTGTACGACGCCCGCGCCGCCAAGGACAGCATGGACGCTGCCGCCGCCTGGCCCGGCGTGCAATACGTGTTTGGCGGCCATGTGCACCTGCAAACCTTGTACTACCAGGGTGCCGGGAACACCTTGATGCCTTTTGTGCCGCAACCCGGGGTCGCCATTCCGGTGCCCAAACACCGGCAATGGCTGGCCACCGTAGGCTCGGCAGGGCAACCGCGCGATGGCAATACATGTGCCATGTACACACTGTTTGACATGGGACGCGCACAGCTCAGCTTCCACCGCGTGGCCTATGACCACTTTGCTGCGGCGGCCGCCATCCGCCGCGCGGGCTTGCACGATTTTTTTGCGGACCGCCTGGAGAAGGGCCGATGAAGTTGTTGGAGCCCGGCACCGAGGTGGATGGCTTCACCATTGGCGACTGCATCCATGCTGGTGGTATGGCCCACATCTACCGCGTGTCCTACGCCGACGGCCAGGCCGACCCCGGCTTTGCAATGGCCATGAAGGTGCCGCGCATGACGGCGGGCGACGGCGCGGAAAACATTGTCAGCTTCGAGATCGAATGCCAAATCCTGCAGGTTCTGCAGGGCAACCATGTGCCGCGTTTTGTAGCTGCGGGCGACCTGGAGCGCCTGCCTTATCTGGTCATGGAATACGTCAGCGGCCGCACGCTGGAGCAACAAATGGTGCTGGACCCCACGCCCGATGTGGACCACATCGCCCAGCTGGGCGACGCCATGGCGAGAGCCGTTCATGCGCTGCACCAGCAGAACACCGTGCACCTGGATTTGAAACCTGCCAACGTGCTGTACCGCGACGACGGCAGCGCCGTGTTGTTGGACTTCGGCTTGTCGTGCCACGCGCATTACCCTGACCTGCTGGCTGAACAGCTGCGCAAGGCGGTGGGATCGCCCGCCTGGATGGCACCCGAGCAGGTGGTCGGCGTTCGAGGTGACCCGCGCAGCGACATTTTTGCCATCGGCGTCATGCTGTACCAGCTGTGTACCGGCAGTCTGCCTTTTGGCACGCCGCAAACGGCTGGCGGGCTGCGCCAGCGCCTGTGGGTGGACCCGGTGCCACCACGCAAGATCAAAGCCCTGTTGCCCGAGTGGCTGCAAGAGGTGGTGATGCGCTGCCTGGAACCCGAGGCCGCGCGGCGTTACCCGTCGGCCGCACACCTGGCGTTCGACTTGACCCACCCCACACAGGTCACCATCACCGCGCGTGGCCGCAACACCAGCGGCACGGGTTTTGGTACCCACTTCAAACGCTGGATCAAGGCTGCCGGCATGCAGTACAAGCCCAGCCCCATCGCAGTGCAGCAAGTAGAAGAAGTCCCCATCGTGATGGTGGCTGTGCCCCACCAGGACGTGACCGATGCCACGCTGTATTCGCTGCGTCTGGCCGTGGCGCGAGCCTTGGGCAACCTCCCCGGTGCCCGCCTGGCGTGCGTGACCGTCATTGCGCCCGGCTTGCACAGCGCCACACACGATGGCAGCAGCGAAACCCGGCTACAACGCCACCACCTGAACCGTCTGCGCCAATGGGCGCAGCCGCTGGACCACTCTAGCCACCAGACGTCCTACCACGCGATCGAATCGGGCGACGTGGCCCAGACTCTGCTTGAATATGCCCGCGGCAACCATGTCAGCGTCATCGTTATGGGTGCGGCCACACACGGCCTGAGAACCCAGCGTTTTGTTGCGACCGTGCCCATCAAGGTCGCCATGGATGCACCGTGTACCGTAATCCTGGTCAAGCAGGCCTTACCGTTCGGGCTGCTGGGCAGCAACGACGCAGATGCCAAAACCGCGGCGGTGGACTATTCCGACTCGGACTCCGAGGATGTGTCCCCGTACGGCGACGATCTGGGCCCGCTGGGCTAGCGCCGCACCGGACAACCCCAAACCTTGCGACAATGCCTCTTCCCTATTTGCGAAGAGAGGATTCCCCATGCGAGGTAATGTTGCTGCCATCACACTGGTTCTGTTTGGCGTATTTTTTCTGCTCAAGAACCTGGGCCTCGTCAACTTCAGCCTGGCCGAGTTGTTTATGACTTGGTGGCCGGTGATCCTGATCGCAGTGGGCCTGTCGATGTTCATCATGCCCCGCGATGGCAAAAAGGACTGAATGCGCCATCCCTTTGAGGCGCTGACGCCAGACGTGGTACTGGACGCGCTGGACAGCGTGGGCCTGCGCGGTGACGGCCGGCTGACCGCTTTGTCGTCGTACGAAAACCGCGTCTACCAGGTGCAGTTGGAAGACGGTAGCGCCGTGGTGGCCAAGTTCTACCGGCCGCAGCGCTGGACCGATGAACAGATTCAGGAAGAACATGACTTCGCGGCCGAATTGATGGCGGCTGAGGTGCCCGTCATTGGGCCACTGAAGCTGGAGAGACAACCCGACGCCGGGCCGCCCCAAGTCGGGTCAGACCACACTGGGGGCAGCGACCCGCGTAGCGGCGGAGCGTGGGGGCAAACTCTGCACCACTTCGGTGGCTTTAGCTTCAGCGTTAGCCCACGCCGCGGCGGACGCCCGCCCGAGCTGGACGACGGCGAGGTGCTGGAATGGATTGGCCGATTCCTGGGTCGCATCCACACTGTGGGTGCCGCCAAGCCGTTTACCAGCCGCCCGCGCCTGGACGTGCAAAGTTTTGGCGTAGAACCCATGCAATGGCTGCTGGAACACGACAAAGTGCCGCTGGACGTGCAATCCGCCTGGACCAAGGTTTGCCAGAACGCTATTGATGTAGTAGCACAACATTCAGCATTGACGGGGGCTACTGGCCAAAATGGCTTAAGCGACTCTGGTATTTCCCTGCTGCGCCTGCATGGCGACTGCCACCCGGGCAACATCCTGTGGACCCCGACCAGCGCCGCCGCGGCGGCTGGTCCCGGCCCGCATTTTGTGGATCTGGACGACGCCCGCACCGGCCCGGCTGTACAAGACTTCTGGATGCTGCTCAGCGGCGACCGCAGCCAGCGCACGCGCCAGCTGGGCGCGCTGGTCGACGGGTACGAGCAGTTCCGCGATTTCGACCGTGCCGAGCTGGTGCTGATAGAGCCGCTGCGCACGCTGCGCCTGATCCACTACAGCGCCTGGCTCGCCCGCCGCTGGGACGACCCCACCTTCCCCGTCAACTTCCCCTGGTTTGGATCCAGCGACTACTGGCAGGGCCAGGTGCAGATGCTCGAAGAGCAGTTGGAGGCGATGCAGGAAGAGCCGCTGGTGGTGTAAGTCACCGGTTTGCGGCTATACCGTCAACGGCCGCCAAGGCCGCTCCAATAGCAGCCTCCACCGCGGCCTTGGCCTGCGGGCTGTTCTTCCAACAGCTGGACCCGCTCAATGCCGCCCCCTGGGCCAGAATGTCCCGCGCATCCGCGTCCGCCAACTGACGAAGTGATGAAAATCCCATCTGCTCCAGCCGCTCCACCACTTTGGGTCCGACCCCCTTGACCCGCAGGAGCGCGTTCTTTTCCGCTTCTGAAAAGGGCAAAACATTCATTTTTTACATCCCACTGTCGAAGTGAAGAGACCCATGCGGTCTCCCTTTGGAGCCGGATTCTGCACCAGCGGCTAAAATGCTCCCCGGTCCGCTGCTCCGGCGGGCCCGAACTTTTCTGCTTTTCGGAGCCATGTAGAGGACTACCATGTACAAAAACCTCGTATCCCCACACTGCGGTGGGGTGCACTGCCATGTGGGGCACACCCCATGAGCTACCAGGTCAAAGAGATTTTTTACACGTTGCAGGGCGAAGGCTCCAACGCCGGCCGCCCTGCGGTGTTTTGCCGCTTTGCCGGTTGCAACCTGTGGACCGGCCGCGAACAAGACCGCGCCACCGCGGTTTGCAAGTTCTGTGACACCGATTTCGTCGGCACCGACGGCACCCTGGGCGGCAAATTTGCCACTGCCACTGATCTGGCCGCCCGTATCGCCGCGCAGTGGCCCAGCGCCGACACTGCCAACCGCTTTGTGGTGATGACCGGCGGTGAGCCGCTGCTACAGGTGGACCGCGAATTGATAGACGCCTTACATGCCCAGGGATTCCACATTGCCGTGGAAACCAATGGCACGATTGCGGCGCCCGCCGGCATTGACTGGATCTGCGTTAGCCCCAAGGCCGGCTCCACCTGGGTGCAGCGATCGGGCCATGAGCTCAAGCTGGTGTGGCCGCAGCCCGGCATCACGCTGGATGAATGCGAGGCGGCGGACTTCAGCCACCGCTACCTGCAACCCATGGACAACCCGCTGCGCAGAGCAAACACCGAGGCCTGTATTGCCCAGTGCCTGCAGCGCCCGGCCTGGCGTCTGTCTTTGCAAACCCACAAAATCACGGGCATACGATGAGCTACCCCCACAAGCGCTGCGAAATCAGCCAGAAGTTTTACTTCGACGCCGCCCATACCTTGCGCCGCGACATCGAGGCTGAAGGCAGCCGCCGCATCCACGGCCACACCTACCATGTGGAAGTCAGCATCGCCGGCCAGATCGATCCGGTCACCGGCATGGTGATGGACCTGGGCCTGGTGCGCGCCGCCATCGAACAGCTGCGCCCACAGTTGGACCACCACCTGCTGGACGAGGTGGAGGGCCTGGGCCCCGCCACGCTGGAAAACCTAGCCGTTTTTATCTGGCGTGCCATTGCCGAGGCCCTGCCCAGCCTGGTCCAGGTGCGCATCTGGCGCGACGGTGTGGGCGACAGCTGCACGCTGCGTTAACTAGCGCAACCCGTGCCAAACGCAAACACCCTGCCCACTTTGAACCTGGTCGGTGCGGGCCGCGTGGCACAGACGCTGGCCAGCCTGTGGCAGGCGCAAAACACATTTGCGATTCACGATGTCCTGACCACGTCGATGCAGAGCGCGCAAGCCGCCTGCGATGTGATCGGCGCCGGACAGGCCGTGGCGCAGATGCAGACCATGCGGGACGCCGATGTGTGGATGCTGGCCGTGCCGGATGCACAACTGGCGACCTGTGCCAAGGCCTTGGCAGCATCGCGTACAGACTGCAGGACCGAGCCAGCTGCAACAGCGCCCCGAACCCCTACCGTCTTCCACTGCAGCGGTGCCCAGGGTGCAGCCGTGTTGGAGCCACTGGCTGCATTGGGATGGAGAATCGCCAGCGCACATTGCATTTTGAGTTTTGCATCAGTGGCCACTGCAGTGCAGCAATTCCCCGGCACGCCCTGTGCATTGGAGGGCGATGCAACGGGGTGTGACCTGCTGTCGCCCGCCTTCACCGCCATCGGTGCCCAGTGCTTTGCCGTAGCCAGCGCTGACAAGCTGCTGTACCACGCTGCTGCCGTGTTTGCCACCAACTTCTTGCCGGTGCTGCAAGCTACGGCCGAAGACCTGTGGCAATCCACTGGCATGCCCGCAGAGTTGATCCCTGCGCTGCGCGCATCGCTGTTGCGCAATGCGGTTGCCAACATCACCACATTGGGGCCCCAAGCCGCCCTGACCGGGCCGGCAGCACGCGGCGACACCGCCGCCATTGCCCGCCAGGGAGCGGCTGTGGCGCAATGGGATGCACCAACGGGTGCCGCTTATGAAGCCTTGAGTGCGCTAGCTTTGCGGCTGGCGCAGCGCAAAACGCAATAACCCCCGAGCGCTGCAGGCACTGCTTGTAATACGCCTCCTGGCTACCTAAAGTTGCAAGCTCATCCTGCAGCAAAAGGAGTGGTCCATGTCTGGTTATCCCCTGCTAGAGCACGAAGGATTTTGCGCGTCCGTAACGTCCCAGAAAGAAGCCACAGGGCGGTGGATGTGCTGGGTGGCATATGCGCGCGGCCAGGGCGCCACCGCGCTGGCTTGCGCCGACCTGCAACAACACCGCGTGCCCAACGATTACCCCAGCGAAGAGAAAGCCGTGCTCGCCGCTTATACACACGCACGAACGCTGATCGAAAGGGAACTGGTCAAGCATTAGTTGCTGGCAACTTTGCACGCCTTTACAAACCAACCAGGGTGCCGGAGTCAACGCTGGTCCTCCTTTGGCGTTGCTGGGAGGTGGCACTTCCGCCACCAAGGAGCACAGTGTGCGTATTACAAGTCGGTATGTTGGCATTGCCATTTTGGCTGCCCTGGTCGCGGGTTCGAGCGGTTGTGTCGTGCGTCCTTTGGGGTGGGGTCACCACCGCGGTGGGCACGACCACGCGGACCGTTCCTCGGGTCACCACCACGGTTCGTACGGCCATGGCCGGGAGTCGCGGCGGGGTCGGTACTAATTTTTAGACAGGTCAACCAAATCCCTGACCCCATCGTTAAGGGGTGACCTTCCGGGTCCTCGGGAGGTCATTCGTCAGTTATTTAACCGTTTCAACTCCCAGGAGACAAACCCATGAACAAGTTACTTTCTTCGTTGGTGGCTGTAGCATTTGCATGCGCATCCGTTGGTTCGTTCGCCGCAGCCCATGGTGGTGCCATGAGCGACAAGGAAAAAGCAGAAAAAATGGCCGCCTGCAAGAAGATGGACGCCAAAGCTGACGACAAGATGAAAGCAGAATGCAAGAAGATGATGGAAGAGCCCAAGAAGTAAGTCTTCGCTCACAGCCATCCAAAGCGGGCCATGTGCCCGCTTTTTCTTTGGGCGGGCGGTCCAGACTTGGCGACAATGGGGGCATGCCAACCGATTCCCTTTTGACCCTCAAACTGCCCGAGGGCTACTCTTTTGCCGACCTCAAGCTGCGCCGCTGCGAAGACGACGCCATCGACCTGGACATGGATCTGGTCAAGACGGTCTGCAGCCTCAATGGTCTGGACTTCCAGAAAGTCCTGCAGAACCCAGGGCCGGTGGTGACGACCATCCTGACCGTCTGGTACAAAACCCATATTACCGACGGCGGCGAGCCCGACCCGGTGATGGAAGAGCTGAAAACCCAGGGGCCGCGGCTCAATTGAGCTTGTTCATCAGCGGTCTATCCGACCCAGCACTGACCCGCGCCAGGGCCTCGCGCGCACCCGCCAATGACTGCAGGCGTTCGCGCAGGTAGTCGGCCAGCCGTGGTTGCTGACTGAAGGCGACGTTGAAGCGGATGTGTGCATCCGACGGGTTGTCCGCGCTGAATGTGGCACCGCGCACCAGCAGGATCTTGTTGCGATACGCGTCTTGCACCAGCAGATTCAGGTCCACATCTGCGGGTACGGATGCCCACAAAAACAAACCGCCCTCGCCCGGATGGTCGAGCACCAAGCCCGCCGCGGTGAGTTGGCGCGCGCTGACCTGGCGGGCCGCCAACAGCTTGGTGTTCAGGCGGTCCAGGTGTTTGCGCCAGCGCCCGGCGGCCAACACCTCCAGCATCACGTTTTCATTCAGCGCCGGTGTCGTCAACACCGAATAGATCTTCTCGCGCATCAGGGCCTTCAGCAGCACAGGGTCGGCCGCCATATAACCAATACGCAGTGCGGGGCTCAGCGCCTTGCAGAAGCTTGAGTAATAAATGACGCGGTCCAGCCCCGACAGGCTGGCCAGCCGCGTCGCATGGCCGGGGTGGAAGTGGCCGTGCACATCGTCTTCGGCGATCAAAAATCCGTATTGCTGGGCTGTTACCAGCACCTTGTGCAGGTTGGCCGCCGTGCTGCTCCAGCCGGTGGGGTTGTGTAACACGGTCTGGATGAACAGCAGGCGTGGTCGGTACTCGCGGCAGGCGGCCCCCAGTTGTTCCAGGTCCAGTCCGTCGGGGCGACGCGCGACGGAGACGATACGCACACCGTCCTTGCGCAGCCGGTCGAACATCAGAAAGTAGCCAGGGTCTTCGACGAGCACCGTGTCACCAGGCTGTAAAAACGCGCGGCAGATCAGGTCAATGGAATGCGTGCCGCCATAGGTGGTCAGGATACGGCCTGCGTCGACAGCGATGCCGACACCGCGAACCACCGCGGCAATCCGCTCACGCAGCTCGGGCAGTCCCTGGGGCGGGCAGCGCGAGGCCATGCCGGCGCTGGCGCGGGCCAAGCCGCGCTGCACAGCTGCGGCGGGCACGGCGTCTTCCAGCCACGCGGGCGGCAGCGCACCGCTGCTGGCAAGCAGCACACCGGCGCGCTGGTCATTGGCCTGCTGGGCCAGCCACACGCCCTCCTGCTCCTCACCCGCTTCCAGCGCCGCTGCGTCGGGCAAGGTGGAGCGCCGGTTTTCACAAACGAAGTAACCGGCCGTGCCGCGTGACTCGATCAGGCCCAGCGCCATCAGCCGGTCGTAGGCGGTGACCACGGTATTGGGGCTGACCGCCAGTTGCGCTGCCAGCTGGCGTATGGACGGCAGCCGCGCGGCACTGGGCAACTGGCCGCCTGCGACAAGCTCGCGCAGGCGCAGTTCGATCTGGTCGGCCAGCGCGGTGGGGGCGTTGCGGTCTAGGGAAAACACGGTGGAAGGTTACAGCAGAAAACTCACCGCCAACACCACCAGCATGGCGCCCATGCTCAGGTTGAAGATGCGCCGCTTCAGCGGGTCGGTCAGCAGGCGGCGAATCGCCACACCAAACAGCGCCCACATCGACGCGCTGGGGAAACCGATGACCAGCCCTACGGTGGCCACCAGCAGCGCACCCACCGGGGTGCTCAAACCCACCGGCATAAACACGGAGGCCAGCGTGATGGACTTGACCCAACTCTTGGGATTAACCGCCTGGAACAGCGCGGCCTGGGCAAAACTCAGCGGCTGAGTTTCGCGCGCTTCACCCAGCGAACTGGCGCTGAGTTTCCAGGCCAAAAAAATCAAGTACAGCGCGCCGGTCACACGCAGGATCTGGTGCAGAACCGGGAAGGCGACAAACAGGCTGCCCAGCCCCAGGCAGGTGATGAAAGTCTGCACCGCCACCCCGCTGTTGGTGCCAAAGATCTGCGGCAATGCCCTGCGGTAGCCAAACAGCGCGCCGGAGGTGGCCAGCATCACATTGTTGGGGCCCGGCGTGCTGGACATCACAAAACAATAGGTCATCAACGGCAGTAGATCGGTCCACATGGGCAGGCTCCAAAGTCAGAGCCTTGACTGTAGGACTGGCTGCGTGCGGCGCCAAGGCACAGACAGGGCCATATGCACTTGCGCTGTATCAGTGTGCAGACCGCTACAGCGGTCTGGAGGTAAATTGCCCGATGAGACTACGCTATATATTTAATAGCGTAATTGTTATATTTTACGGGGGCTAGGGGCCGATTTTTCATATGCGCCCTGGCAAAAAAGCCTGTTGAGTCCAGCCAGCGTCAAGGGCTGGTTTGTAGCACCGGTGCACGGTGCAGGCGCCGGTTGCTCTCGGGTGCGCCGCGGCGGTGGTAGCCGCGGTTACCGCCCAGTTCGTGCGCGGCACGCCTGCGTACGCGGCGGCGGTCGCCGGCATGCTGTCGGATGGCGACGGTGGTATCCGCCTGGCCATCAGCGCCAGCCAGCATCAAACGGGTCATGGTGCCGAAGACGGCGATCCAGGCCTGTTTGAGTGGTTCGGTCAGCGTGTCACCCAGTATGTGATCCAGCGTCTGCAGCAGCGCCACTTCGAAATACGGGTAATGGTGGGACTGCACGCCACAGGCGGCATTAACACGGCCTATCTGCAGCAGCAGGCTGGAATGGGTGTCCAACACATGCATGCCCTTAACGGCGCGGCCAAAGGTGCGCATGAGCATGGCGTCACGCTCATCCACGTAGCCCGTGTACGGTTCGGCCAGCCAGGGGCGGCTGCGCAGCAGGTTGCAGCGGAACAGCGCGGCGGCGGCAGGGCCCGCCTGTTCGATCTGCGCCCAGGACTCCTGTACCAGCTTGACGGCGTTGGGGTGCATTTTTTAGATTTCCATCCGATGGGGTTGCGGCCATCTTAGTCAAAACGATGGCGGCAGATGGGCCGTGTATCCGGAAATTTCAACCTTTGGGCGGCGCGCCCCGGGCGCGGATGGCCGACCAGTTTTGCCGGGCAAAAGCCAGCAACGACCCCAGCACCACGGCTGCCAGCAGGTATTGTAGGGGCTGGTTTTCGACGAAATCCTGGGTTTCGACCAACATGGCGACCAGCGTGGCAGCCAGCAGCAGCGCCACCAGGCGCAGGCTCCACGCCGTGGGTTGCAGGTGTTTGCTGTGCATGCGTGCCAGCACGCGGGTGCCCAGCATGCCGGCCAGCAGGCCTAGGCTGGTGCCCACGACCACATCCCCCGGCCAATGCGCGCCCACCGCGATGCGCGACAGGCCGGCGCCTGCCGCCAACACAAACAACCACAGGTGTTTGGCCCTGCCCGGCTTGGGCAGCGCGAAATAGATGGCCGAGGCAACCGCAAACGCGGTCAGCGTGTGGCCAGATGGCATGGATACGTTGTGCAGCAGCTCACCAATGATGCGCACCTGGGTGGTGTCCACCACGGCGGCGGGGCGCGGGCTCTCGATCAGGGCCTTGCCCCCGCGGGAGAACACAATGGCAAACGGCGCGGCGCACAGCCAGGCCCACATCAACCTGGGCGCAAACACCAGCAGCGGTGAAGTGACGGCCAGCACACCCCAGGCATTGCCCAGCATGGACAAACCGGTCCACAGCGGCGCGGCCACTGGCGCGCACAGCGTGTTGATATAGACAAACATCGCAGGCTCAAAGTGGTGCAACCACAGCGGCGCGCCCAGCAGTATCAGCACAGGGGGCAAGATCCACAGGCGTGTGGGAATGGATTGAACGTGCATCAGGGTGTGCCTACCAGGCGGGGTTGTGGGTGGCCCGACCAGTTGTGGCAGGCGTAGAAACGAAAGCTGGCAAGGGGCCGGCCCAGACGTTGCACATTCTGGGACTCCAGCAGTGTGCAACGGGCAAAGCCCTGCGGGCCCAAAGGCACCGCATAGCCCAACTGCGACCAGTCCACCAACAGGGTGTCGCCACCCGCTGGCAGGTCGCCGGCCCACAGATCAAACTGGTCAAAACGGTCCTCCAGCACGTGCACCGGCAGCGGCCGGGCATACCAGCCCAGGCGGCTGCCCAGCGTCCAGTTTTGCACGGCCACGCTGCGCAGGCCGTGCTGCGCCGCCAGGGCGCGGGCGCGATCGCCCGCAGCATCCCAACCGTGGACATCGGCAAACGGGTTGGAGGGCTGGGCACTGTTGCCTTGGCCCGTGGTGTTGGTGATGAAGGGTTGGCCTCCAGTCAACATCAGCCCCAGCACCACAGCGCACAGCAGCGCCTGCGCCGCAACCAGGCACAGGATGACCCGGCGGCGTCCGTATTGCATGGCACGCGCCAGGCCAATACCGGCAAACGGCGCCAAGGCCACCCAGGCCGGTGCCGTCCAATGGGGCAGGCTGGTGCCACCACCCGACAACGAGGCCATCACCGCAAAAGGCAGCACAAAAAACAGCACCAGGCTACGGGTGGAGCGGGCCACACCATGGCGCCAACCGGCCCAGCCCCACAGCAGCAGCGGGCCATACACCAACAACTGCACCACTAGAAAACGCAGCACATGTCCAGCCTGCCAGCCGCCACCCGCACCATGTTTGGCCTGGTAGGTGAACGATATCCAGCCATTGGCGTGGTTCCAATAGATCACGGGCAGCACCAGCAGTACCGCCACGGCCAATGCCATCCACGCCCAGGCATTGCGCAACAGCGCCGCGCCATGGGCCAGCAGCAGGCAGCCCGCCACCGCGAGTGCCGCAAAGATGGCCGTGTATTTACTCAAGCCCGCCAGCCCCAGCAACACACCCAGCACCAACCACGGCTCGGGGCGGCGCACCCCTGCTGGGTCCAGCAGGTCCAGCGTGGCCCACACCAGCAGTGCGGTAAAGAACATCAGCAGCGTATCGGGCAATAGGCCTATGCCCAGCACATGCAACAAGGGTGCGAGCGACAGGGACAGCACCGCCCATAGGCCTGCCTGACCCACTGCCAGCGGAACCAGCGCCGGCGGGGCGCCGCCATCCGCACCCATGGCGTGCAACCGTTCGGCCAGGCGGTAGACCACGAGGGCCGTACCCAACCACAACAACTCCGGCACCAGGCGCAACGCCCAAGTGGGGGCGCCCAGCGCCACCAACGGCCACTGTGCCCAGCCCACCAGCGGCGGGTGGTCAAAATAACTCCAGTCCGGGTGGGCCGCATACAGTGCGTAATGCGCCTCGTCCACCGACAGGCCCAGTGCTGCGCCCAAGCCAAAATGCAGCACACACAGCAGCGCCAGCAACAGACGGGTGTTGCGGGGAAGGGCGGTGGAGAACGGGGCGGGGGGCACGTATTGCATTCGGCAAGTCAGAACCCCGCAGTCTAAACTGCAGGCTCCACGCAAAAACCCGCCATGTCCCAAATTCCCTCCCCTCGCACCATCGACACCAGCCTGTGCCCCCTATGCGGCCAAAGCAATACCTGCGCGAATGAAGCAGAACGTGCAACCGGTGTGCCACAAGGCCCCTGCTGGTGCACCACGGCGGTGTTTACACCCGAACTGCTGGCGCGTGTACCCGCGGAAGCCCAGCGGCTGGCCTGCATCTGCGCCCGCTGTGCGGCAGCGGCCGCAGGCGGTGCCACCAAGAAGACACCACCATCCCTCACCTAACTACAGCAAAGGACTCACCCCATGCCCACCTACCACGTTGAAATGCTCGAAGGCCGTACCCTGGCGCAAAAGAAGAAACTGGTCGAAGAAATCACCCGTGTCAGCGTCGAAGTGCTGGGCGGCTCACCCGAGTCGGTCGATATCCTGATCGTGGATGTCAAACGCGAAAATTGGGCCACCGGCGGCAGGCTGTGGACCGAACCACGGGAATAGATTCAGCGCAAGGAGAACCTGCTTAACCGAGCGCCTGCAACGGCTGCTCCACAGGTTCCACTGTCACCTGGGCCACCATGGCCGCCACCTGGGCATTCATATTGCGCGGCTGCAACAACACCGTGGGGTGTTGGCACACAAACACGCGAAACAGCTCATCGGCAAAACCCTGGCCTATGGCGTTCACGCCATCAAAGTCCAGATCTACCGTATCAAAAGCCTCCAGCCGGTGGGCGATGCGTTTGGCTTGGGCACGGGATTCCAGCGCCTCGCCCGCTGCATGGGCCAGGCGCATGGCGACCTCGGTACGTGAAAAACTCAAATCGTTTGCACCCTTGGAATGGGCGCCAAAAACTTCCTCCAATGTGCGCGGGGAGTTCAGCGCCAGCGACATGAAGATTGCAGTGCCGTTGCTGCCCAGCGGATTCGCCTTCAGCCACTCCTTGCGCTGCCAATGGTTGTGTTGATAAGTCAATTGGTTGGCATACAGGTCAAACACATCGAACAGCCGGGACGTAAAAAACAGGCCGCGCCCGGTGTGGAATTCGGGTTGTGTGGTGAGTTTGCCCTTGCTCAACTCCAATAGCGCCAACTGCGGGCTGGCAATATGAAAAGCGTCCTGTATGCGGTCAAACACGCCACAGCCGTCGTCCTTGATCAGCAGGTGTAAATGGGTGGGGTTTTGCCGCATGGAGATCGACACCCGGGTACCGCCACTGTGGTCCACCGCGTTGTTCAATAGCTCGGTAAAGGCATGGTGGGCCAAGCGCGCCACATTGGGCGCCAACTCAAAACACGGGGAAAAATCGCGCTCCCACGGGGTTTGCTCGTCCAGCCCGGCCAGCACATAACTACGGCTGACATGGCGCAGCACACTGGGTTTGTACACCGGGTGCGAGCGGCTGCCTTGGCGCAGCAGCCAGCCTTCGTCGATCAGCGCACGCAGCCATTTGCCCATCGTGGAGCGACTGACACCAAACTGGGCAGCCAGCTCGGCGCACAGGTGGGTGGGATTGGCAACAGCCTTGGCCGTGATGACGGTCTTGAGTTCCTTCAACTGCGCTACGGACATGGCCACTCCACAGGACGGGGTAATAAACGGGACACACGCCAGTGTGCCACCGTAGCCTGACGCACGCCAGCGTATTCACCCTAGCTGCCGCATCACCCTTGGTCAATGCGTCTTTTCGCACCTCTGCATCCATGGCAACGACCTTTGGCTAAACTGGCCCCATTTTCTGGAGCACTTCTGCCGTACCGATTTCGCGCCGTGTTGGGCGCAACACTCTTTTGCCTGTGCATCAGTGCCAAGGCCGACCCAAAAACCGAGGTTTTGCGAGAGCTGATGTACTGCATGCACTTCTTCACTGCCATGTCGACCGTGGTGCCCGAGCGAAAAAAAGCCGATATGGAAACAGTGCGTGACGGATTTCTCGCCCAGGCAGTGGAGTTGACAGGTGGCGATCAGAGCCAGTTGACACAAGCCATGAAGGCGACCGCAGACCGTGCCGCCGCAAGTGTTGTGGGGACGACACCGGACGAGCGTTTCGCAGTGTCTCAACGTTGTGTTCCCTATCTGAAGACGGGCGGGGTGGACAAGGCGCTTGCAGAGCGCAACGCCAAAAAGTAACGCCTTCCTGATTATTCAGAACCCCCTCAAAGGGGTCAGACGACAGGAGCAGCAAACTCCTGTCTATTGATGAATGGACTGCTTCATTTCAAGCGTTGCCCCCCAACTGTTGCAGCAGGTACAGCCGCTGGTAAATCCCCTGCTCCAGCGCCATCAGCCCCTCATGTGTGCCCTGCTCATGGATGCGGCCATGGTTGAGCACCACGATGCAATCCGCCGCGCGTATCGTGGACAGGCGGTGCGCAATGGCCACCACCGTCACGCGGCCCTTCAGTTCGGACAAGGCCACCTGCACAATTTGCTCGGTTTCGGAATCGATGTGGGCGGTGGCTTCGTCCAGGAACAGAATGCGTGGCTGTCCGGCCAGCGCGCGGGCAATCGCAATCAGCTGCTTTTGCCCGACCGACAGGCGCGCGCCGCCTTCACCCAGCATGGTGTCGTAACCCTGCTCCAGTTGCAGGATGAAGTCGTGGCAATGCGCGGCACGTGCGGCGGTTTCTATTTCACCCTGGCTCAACTTGCGGCCCATCGCGATGTTGTCGCGCACGCTGCTGGCCAACAAGAACGGGTCTTGCGGCACCAGGCCCACATCGGCGCGGAATTGTTCGTCGCTGAAGCGTGACAGCGCAACACCATCCAGCGTGATGCGGCCGGACTGCGGCTGGTAGAACCGCAGCAGCAGGCTCAGCAGCGTGGACTTACCGCTGCCGGTGTGGCCGACCAGGCCATAAAAACCGCCGGCCGGAATGTCTAGCGACAGCTCATGCAGCACCACGTTGGCAGGGTCGTAACCAAAGCGCAATTGCGAAATGTGGATGGCACCGTGGCTGATGCGCTCAGGGCCGGCCTTGGCGGCGGGGCGGCGCTCCTGCAACAGCGCGTCCACGCGGGCTGCCGCCACGACGGCCTGCTGCAACTGGCCAAACTGCAGCGTGATCTGGATCAGCGGGTCGACCACGCGCCCGATGTAGCTGACAAAGGCGTACAAGATACCAATCTCCAACGCGCCCAGGCTGCGTTGGCCAAAGGTGTAGATGACCACGGCCAGCAAGACCACATTGATGAAGTCCAGCATCGGCCGCAGCAACCAGGCGTTGACCCGCATTTCGGTCATGCGGGCCCTCAGGTGCTGCTGGTTGGTGCGCTCAAAACGGTCCCGAAAACGCTGTTGTGCATTGCTGGCCTGCAGCACCGCCATGCCGGCGATGGACTCCGACATCTGCGCATTGATGTCGCTGCGTTTTTGTCGCGCACGGGCCACGGCCGGCGCGCTCCAGCGCTGGTAAAACCAGACGATGACCACTACCGCAGGAATCAGCGTCAGCACAATCAGCATCAGCTGCCAGTCCAGCCAGGCCATCGCACCCAAGGCGCCCAGCACCACGATGCTGCTGTCCAGCATGACAAACAGCACCTGCACGTACAGGCTCTTGACCTGCTCCGTGTCATTCGTCACGCGGCTGACCAGTTGCCCGGTGATGGCCTTGTCAAAAAAGGCCATGGGCAGGCGTAACACGTGGCCATACACCTCTTCGCGCAAGCGGCGCACAGAACGCATGGCTACACCCGACAGGCGTGTCAACTGCAGGTAACGGATGACACTGGCCACGCTTCCCGTCAACACGATACCAACCAGCAACAGGCCCATGTCCCACAGCACCAGATTGCGCGGCAGCAAATACCGGTCGATGAAGTATTTGCCGAGCAAGGGGCCGGCGGCTTCCAGCAGGGCCGCGGCCAGCAACCAGGCTGTGGCCCACACCACATGGCGCCGCTCCGGCGCGGCGGCGTGCAGCAGCAGCGCGACGGCGCGGCGTGTATTGCGTGGTGGGGTCGCCGGCGTAATGCCCAGCGGCTGGGCGGTGTCAGGCTGCATCCAGGCTGGCCTCCAGTTGTTGGTAGCGCCACTGCGCGGCATACCAGCCATTCAATTCCAGCAGGCTGGCGTGGTCACCGTGCTCGACGAGCTTGCCCTGTTTCAACACCAGAATGTGGTCGGCATCCATGACCGCGCTGAGGCGGTGGCTGACGATCAGTGCCGTGCGCCCGGCGCGCGCGCCGCGCAGGTGCTGCAGGATGTCGGTCTCGGTTTGTGTGTCCACCGCAGACAGCGCATCGTCCAGCAACAGCAGTGGCGCATCGGTCAGTAATGCACGGGCAATCGCCACGCGCTGGCGTTGGCCGCCCGACAACGCGATGCCCTTTTCGCCGACCGGCGTGTCATACCCCTGCGGCATGCGCACGATATCGTCGTGGATGGAGGCCAGACGCGCGGCCTGCTCGATCTCGGCACGGCTGGCATTCGCCTTGGCCAATGCGATGTTTTCGGCAATCGAGGCAGAGAACAAAAACGGCTCCTGCGGCACCCAACTGATGGCACGGTTCAGCGCGTCCAGGCTGTAGTCCGACAGCAGTTGGCCGCCCCACACAATATTGCCCGACTGTGCCGCGTACTGCCGCAAGATCAGCCGCACCACGCTGGACTTGCCTGAGCCGGTAGGGCCTACCAGGCCCAGGGTTTGACCGGCCGGCAAGTTCAAGCGCAGCCCCGACAGGGACAGCGCCTGGTGACCGGGGTAGGAGAAGTTCACACCGTCAAACGTCAGCGCGCCTGGCAATACGCGATCCCGCACACCATGGTCGTCTATGGACAACGGCGCATCCAGCGTGGGCTGCAGGCGGCCCCAGGCGGCACGCCCGCGCTCCAGCAAGGCCAGCACCCAACCCGCAGCAAACATGGGCCAGATCAGTTGGCCCAGGTACATGCTGAACGCGGTCAGCGCGCCAATCGTCAGCTCCCCTTGCCAGACCAGATAACCGCCCAGCCCGAGCGTCAATGCGGTGGCACTGACCAGCGTAATGCCGACCGCCGGCTCAAACGCGGCCTCCCAGCGCTGGGCGCGCAGGCTCGCCGCAGCAGCGGCTTCGGCCAGCTCGGCAAAACGCGCCGCGCTGCGTTCTTCCAACCCCAGTGCGCGCAGCGTGCGCACGCCGGTCAGGGTTTCCTGTACATGGTCATTGAGCTTGCCAAAAGCATCCAGCGAATCCTTGGAGGCCTGGTGGATGTGGTTGGAGATGCGCCAGAACGCAATCGCCATCAGCGGAAACGGCAGCAGCGCCGCACCGGCCAGGCGGCCATCCACACCCAGGGTCATCATCGCCACCACCATCAGCAGGGTCAGCGTGCCGTCAAAGCCGGCCAGCATGGCCTCGCCCGATGCCATCTCCACCGAATCAATGTCGTTGGTGGCCAGCGCCATCAGGTCACCGGTGCGCTTTTGCTGGAAGAAGTGTGGCCCCTGCACACACAGGCGCGCATACAGCCGCTGGCGCAACTGCGCGCCCAGCCGGTAGCTGGCCGCAAACAGCTGCAGGCGCCATCCCGCACGCAGGAAATAAATGGCAACACCAGCCAGCACCAGCCACGCCAGTTGGCGCAGCAACGCATCACCGCGCAACGTTCCGGCCACCAGTGCATCCACGATGTGGCCAACCTGGCGCGGAATGTAAACCGTGAGCGCGGCCACCGATGCCAGCATCAAGGCTGACAGCAGATAAGGGCGCCAGTTCTGGCGAACGTAGTGGCCAATCAGGCCGGTCAAACTCATGCAGTGTTTCGGGCCACTAGTTGTGGCGGCGCTCCAGCTTGGCCTCTTCGTAGAAGCGCGTCTTGTTGGTAAACATGGCCTGGTCTGCGGCATGCAGTGCGGCCTCGACCTGCGCGGCCGATGCGCAGCTTGCAATGCCGATTGCCATGTTCAGGCTTTGCCCAGGGTAGAACTGGTTGTTCAGCTCAATCATCGACTCGATGCGTTCCTGCAGGCCTGTGGCCACCCGTTCGTCGCACCCCGGCAGCAAGGCAATAAATTCGTCGCCACCAATACGTGCCACGCAGTAAGGATAACCGGCCGTCGCGCTGGTCAACACTTCACCGGCGCGGCGCAACACGGCGTCCCCGGCGGCATGGCCATGTTCGTCGTTGATGCGCTTCAAACCATTCAAGTCCATCGCCATCACGGTCAGCGGCCATGGGCCTTTACGGCTGATGCGATTGAGCTCGTCCACATAAAAAGCGCGGTTGCGCAGCTTGGTCAGCGCATCGTGTTTGCCCAGGTACTCCAGGTAGGCCTCAGCCTTCTTGCGGGCCGTGATGTCGATCAGCGACACCAGCACCAGGCTCCAATCCGCCTGGTGTGCGGGCAGCACCGCAAACTGCATGTGGATGTTGATCAGCTCGCCACTCAGCGAGTAATTGACCACCTCGCGCAGTTGCACGGTTTTGCCGTCCCACAGGTCTATCAGTTGCTCGGCAAACGAGTCGTGCATTTCGTCGCGGAATACCAGGCCCAGCTTGCCCAGTAGCTCCTCCTGGCTCTGGGCGGCGAACATCGTCAGCGTCTGGCGGTTGACGTTGATGACACGAATCTCTTCGGCGCACTGGCCGACAAACTCCGGGTGCACGCTCAAGAAAACGCGAAAGTCGCGTATACCCTGCGCGCGCGCCTCATCGAGCAACCGCTTGACGCCACTGAAGTCTTCGACCCACAGCGACACTGGCGAGTAGTCAAACAAATCGTGGGCGTATTGCTCACTGACCGCCAGTTGCCGCTGCGCCTGCGTGGCGGCGGTGGTGTCTTCCAGCGCGACCATGACCCGGTCCCAGGTGGACTCATGACCCTGCAACACCCGTACATGGATTTGCGCGTCGATGCGGCGACCGTCGAGCGCGTAGTTCACGGTCTGGTTGGAGAACTCGAGCATGCCCTGCCACATGGAATTCATTTCAGTCAGCATCCGGCCCAGGGTGTCATCGCGGAACACCTCGGGCAGGCGCGACACCAGCTCTTGTTGGCTGTTGGCTGCAAATACCGTGAGTGTTTTGCGGTTGACCTTGAGTACCTTCAGGCAAGCCGCGCACTGTTGCAGCAGCGCCGGTGTTTGCGCCACATGGGCCAGCAGGTCGGTCACACCCTGGGCACGCCAGGTATCGAACAGAAGCTTGAGCGCGCTGTAGTCTTCCAACCACAGTGAAATAGGCGCCGATTCAAACATCAGCTCGAAATCTGTCTCAGGTTGTAACTGCGCCATACCAACACCTCCAGAGGGCGCATTGTCTACCAGTGCACGCCGTGCTGTCACGCGCGCCGCGTAGCCATGCGACCACTACTTCACAAATACTTTACGCCGCGTCTGTTGGCTGGCGAGTAAACTATTTAGCATGTGCCAACTCCTTGGAATGAACAGCCTGCTGCCGGCCAGTCTGACGCTGAGCTTTACCGGTTTTTCACAGCGCGGCGGCTGTACCGACCACCATTCCGACGGCTGGGGCATTGCGTTCTTCGAGAGCGACGGCCAGAAACCTGGCAAGGCGGCACGGTATTTTGTCGACAAGGAGAGCGCGTCCACATCGCCCATTGCAAAGATGTTGCGCACTTACCCCATCAAAAGCCACAACGTGGTGGCCCACGTGCGCAAGGCCACGGTGGGTGGGGTCACGCTGGAAAACTGCCACCCCTTTGTACGCGAGTTGTGGGGCCGCTACTGGGTGTTTGCCCACAACGGCGACCTGAAGGACTTCAACCCACCGTTGCACGGCGCCTTCAAGCCCGTGGGTGACACCGACAGCGAGTTGGCGTTTTGCTGGTTGTTGCAGGAGCTGAACAAATCCCACTTTGGCGTGCCCAGGGTCGAAGAGCTTACCCACACGCTGCGAGAGCTGGTACCCCGTATTGCCAAACACGGCACCTTCAATTTTTTGCTAAGCAATGGCCAGGCCTTGTGGACGCATGCCAGCACCAAGCTTCACTACGTGCAACGCCAGCACCCTTTTGCCCATGTGCAGCTCAAAGACGAAGACGTCAAGGTGGACCTGGCCGAGCTCAACAGCCCGGAGGACCGCCTGGTCATCGTCGTGACCGAGCCGCTGACCACCAATGAAAACTGGGTGGCGATGCAGCCGGGAGAATTCAAGGTCTTTGTGGATGGCTCCGTACTCGCCTGATTAGACGGCGGCCTCCAGCGCATCGACAAACATCGCCGCCACATCAAATCCGGTCTGGTCGGCAATCTCCTGAAAGCAGGTCGGGCTGGTCACATTGATCTCGGTCAGGCTGTCGCCAATCACATCCAGGCCCACTAACAGCAGGCCACGCGCCGCCAGGATCGGACCCAGCGCTTCGGCAATGGCTCGGTCGGAGTCGCTCAACGGCAGGGCCACGCCCTTCCCGCCTACGGCCAGGTTGCCCCGCACTTCGCTGCCTTGGGGAATACGCGCCAGGCAAAACGGCACGGGTTTTCCACCAATGACCAGCACCCGTTTGTCGCCTTCGGTAATGGCGGGCAGAAACTTCTGCACCATCACGGTTTCGGCGCCGTCCTTGTTCAGCGTTTCTATGATGCCGCCCAGGTTCAGGCCGTCTTCCTTGACACGAAAAATGCCCATCCCACCCATGCCGTCCAGCGGTTTGAGAATGATGTCTTTGTGCTCGGCGTGGAACCGTTTGATGGCGTCGGCCTCACGCGTTACCAGTGTGGGGCCAATGAACTGGGGGAATTCCAGAATGGCCAGCTTCTCGGGGTGGTCACGTAGCGCGCGGGGCTTGTTGAAGACCTTGGCACCTTCGCGCTCGGCCTGCTCCAGCAGGTGGGTAGCGTAGAAAAACTCGCTGTCAAAGGGCGGGTCTTTGCGCATGACCACGGCGCCAAAATCCTTGATGGACCGCACGCTGGATGCTGTTTCCATGAACCAGGTGTCGGACTCACCGGTCAGCGTGACGGCCCGCACCTGGGCCTGCACGACACCGCCGCGCTGCCACAGCAGTTGCTGCGGCTCGCAGGCCACGATGGTGTGCCCGCGGCGCTGGGCCTCGCGCATCATCGCAAAGGTGGTGTCCTTGTAGATCTTGAAGGATTCGAGGGGATCGCTGACGAAGAGGATTTCCATGGGGTGCTACCGGCAAGTTTGAAGATGAAGACTGTTGCAACTCTACAGTGACAAGACCAACCCGTGTTGTACGGGGACAAGCGCCAAGCCCTAGGCACCCGGCGCGGAGGGTGGGGGGGTGCGCCCCACATGCTGCACCAACAGCGCCAATGCCCCAGCCACCACACCCCAAAAGGCCGAACCCACGCCCGCCACAACAACACCGCTGAGTGTCACCAGGAAGGTGATGATGGCCGCTTCCCGGTGTGCTTCTTCGCGCAGTGCGGATGCCAGCGCACCGCCAATGGTGCCCAACAGCGCCAGCCCGGCAATGGCCGCTACCAGCTCTTTGGGGAAAGCCGTCAGCACACCGGTGATGGCCGCACCAAACAGGCCAATCACCACATAAATGGCGCCGCAGGACACGGCCGCCGTGTAACGCCGCTCCCGCTGGCTGTGTGCCTCCGGCCCCATACAGATGGCGGCGGTGATGGCGCTCAGGTTCAGCGCAAAGGCGCCAAACGGCGCCAGCACCAGCGTGGTCAGACCGGTCAGCGTGATGACCTTGGAGATGGGGATGCCCGCATCACCGCCATTGGCGCGCTGGTCACCAAAGCCACTGGCCTGTATGGCGGCGACACCCGGCAGGTTCTGCGACGCCATGGTCACGATGAACAACGGCAGCGCCAGGCTGACAAAGGCAGCAAAACTGAACCTGGGGGCCACAAACACCGGCATCGTTAAACCAAATACGATGTCAGCCCGCGTAAAACCTGATGTTATAGCTACAAATACAATAGCAACCAGCAGCGTGACCGGCACCGCATAACGCGGCCACAGGCGCTTGCCCAGCAGGTAGCTGAGCAGCATGACCACCACCAGGGGTAGGGCCGTCTGCGCCGCGGTAAAACCCGACAGACCAAAACGCGCCAGCACGCCGGCCAGCAGTGCTGACGCGATGGCCAGGGGGATGCGGTTCATGACCCGCTCAAACCAGCCCGTCACACCCGCCAACGTGATCAACACGGCGCAGACCATAAATGCGCCTACGGCTTCCTGCATCGTGAAACCACCCAGCGCGCCCGCACTGGCCAGCACCGCCGCACCCGGTGTGCTCCAGGCCACCATGACGGGTTTCTTCAGCCACAGCGACGGCACCAGCGAACACAGCCCCATGCCGATACCCAGCGCCCACATCCACGAGGCCACCATTTCGGGAGTGGCCTGGAAGGCCTGCGCAGCCTGGAAAACGATGGCCACCGAACTGGTGAAACCGACCAGCACAGCGACAAAACCTGCGGTGAATGCAGAGAGGCTAAGGTCTTTGAAAAATTGCATGCGGGCCATTGTGACATTGGCCCTCTGCCGCGCAGGCGGCCTAGTCTTTGGGATTCACCAGAGCATTGAGCACGTGGTCTTGCCACCGTCCAGCGATCTTGAGGTACGCACGGGCGTAACCTTCGCGCTCAAAACCCAGTCGGCGCAACAGCTGTTCGCTGCGTACATTGGACGGCAGGTGATTGGCCATGATGCGGTGCAGGCCCTGGGTGTCAAACATATACGCAATGCCAGCCTGTATGACTTCGTGCATCAGGCCCCGGCCTTGCCAGGCCTGGTCAACCGAGTAACCCAAGTGGCAGGCCTGGAAGATGCCCCGCACGGTATTGGTGAAGTTGCAGGCGGCCAGCATGGCACCGGTCTGCGGGTCGGTGGCGATGAAATGCACGGCCACACCATCGGTATAGGCTTGTGCGGACTTGGCAGCCGCGCGCTGGCAGGCGTCTTGCAGGGTGCCGTCATCCGGGTTCGGTGGGGGCTCCCAGGGGCTCAGGTGCGCCAGGTTGCGCTGGCGATAGGCCAGAAGCAGGTGTGCGTTGTCGGGCTGCAGCAGGCTGAGCTGGCAGCGCGCAGTTTGCAGCATGGGCACTGCTTTCATCTGATCGCTGGGGGCCGGAGCTTGCTCACAGCGTGTGCGTCGGTCTGTCCCACAAGGACTCAGATTTCAATCTTGGAGCCCAGCTCCACGACTGCGTTGTTGGGCAGGTTCAGGAAATCTGCCGCGCCACTGGCGTTGTGGTGCATTTGCGCAAACAGCTTTTCGCGCCATTGCGCCATGCCCGTGCCCAGGGTGGGCACCACGGTGTCGCGCGACAAGAAATAACTGGTGGTCATGGCCTGCATCTCGCAGCCCCGGCCCTTGATCTGCTCCAGGGCCTTGGGCACGTCCGGGTCGTTCTTGAAGCCGTAATGGATGACCACTTGCCAGCAGTCATGGCCCAGGGAATCGATTTCCAGGCGTTTACTCAAGCCAATCCATGGCACTTCATGGTTCTTGACGGTGACAAAGAGATTGTTGTGGTGCAGCACCTTGTTGTGTTTGAGATTATGCAACAAGGCGTTGGGCACGGTACCCACTTCGGCCGTCAGGAAAACGGCCGTGCCTTCCACCCGTGCCGGGGGGCTGACAAACACGGCCTCCAGAAAGCTGGGCAAGTCGATGGCATCGGCGCGCAGCTTCTCGTTGAGCATGCGTCGGCCATCTTTCCAGGTCAGCATCAGCGTGAAGATGGCACCGCCAATCACCAGCGGGAACCAGCCACCATCAAACAACTTCAGCAGGTTGGACGCCCAGAACGCAAAGTCCACCACGAAGAAGAAACCGGTGGCTGCAATACAGAGTGCCAAGGGGTATTTCCAGTGGTAGCGGATGACGTAGAAGGTGAGGATGGTGGTGATCAGCATGTCGGTACATACCGCAATGCCGTATGCCGCGGCCAGGTTGCTCGACGACTTGAACATCACCACTGCGACCACGATCAGCACGAACAGGCCCCAATTGACAAACGGCAGGTAGATCTGACCCGCCTCCTTGACACTGGTGTGGAGGATCTGCAGGCGCGGCAGATAACCCAGCTGTATGACCTGTTTGGTCACGGAAAACGCACCGGAAATCAATGCTTGTGAGGCAATAACAGCGGCCATGGCGGCCAGCGCCACGAGCGGGATCAGGGCCCAGTCCGGCGCCATCATGAAGAATGGGTTTTTCACGGCCGCGGGGTTGTGCAACAACAAGGCACCCTGGCCAAAATAGTTCAGCGTCAACGCCGGCATGGCCACAAAAAACCAGGCAATCCGGATTGGCTTCTTGCCAAAGTGACCCATGTCGGCGTACAGCGCCTCACCACCGGTCACACACAAAACGACTGCACCCAGGATGATGAAGGTGATCCCCGGGTTGTTCCACATAAAGCCCAGGGCGTAATGCGGACTGATGGCTACCAGGATGTGGGGATCAGCGGCAATATTGACGATGCCAAGGCCTGCAATCACGATGAACCAAACCACCATGATGGGACCGAAGAACCGGCCCATGCTGGCCGTCCCGCGCTTCTGCACCATGAACAGCACCAGCAGAATGACCAGCGTCAGCGGGATGACAAATTTCTTGAAGGTGGGCGACACCACTTCCAGACCCTCGACGGCACCCAGCACCGAGATGGCCGGGGTGATGACCCCGTCACCATAAAACAGGCAGGTGCCGAAGATGCCCACAATCAGCAGCACGCTTCGCAGCTGCGGTTTGTCCTTGACCGACTGCGAGGCCAACGCCAACATCGCCACCAGGCCGCCTTCGCCATGGTTGTCCGCGCGCAGGACCAGCACAACGTACTTGATGGAAACAATGACGGTCAGGGTCCAGAAGAAGATGGACAGGATGCCGTAGACGTTGTCCGACGTGAAGGGCACGTGGCCGGAGCCAAACACCTCCTTCATCGCGTACAGAACGCTGGTTCCGATATCGCCGTACACAACGCCAATGGCGCCAAGGGTTAGCGCCGACAGGGACGATTTGGATGCTGACACAGATTCGCCCGGCGTCTAATGGCACGGGTTCCATTCCATTGGGGACCGCCATTTTGCGCCAGCCGCTCGGGCTTGCAAGTCCCAAAACGATCATTTCCACGGAAAAAGCAAACATGTTGCAGCGCAGCAACTGAAGACTGGCGCAAGCCTGTCGCTTGGCCTAGGCAAGTCCGCAAAACAGCCGGTTTTACCGCCGGGCCGCCCCAAGGTAAAACGCGCCCCCTTGGGGGGCAGCGACCCGCGAAGCGGCGGAGCGTGGGGGCTAGTCGTATCGCTCAGCGTGCGGGTCGGTGGCTTCTATCTCATAACTTGCCGCCAGCATGGCCAGGCGGCCGATGACGCCGTACATATAGAAGCGGTTGGGTGCGCTGGCACCGGGCTTCGCACCAGGTTGGGGTAAGTGCGTACTCTCCGAAAATGCCAAGGGCACGAAGCTGGAGCCCGGTGCGTTCAGATTTTCATCCACCTTGCGCTGGGGGTGGATGCGGTAATAACCGCCCACCACGTACCGGTCCATCATGTACACGACCGGTTCGGCCACCGCATCATTGACACGTTCGCAGGTCAACACACCTTCTTGTATCAACATCTCGAACACCGGGGCACCAGCGGGTGCAATCTGGGTGCGCAGGCTCTCGATCTCCTTGGCATCCCGCACGGTCACGATGGCCACGCGCGGGTCGCCATTGTCGGGTTTGAGCACCACAAACGGCTTCTCCTTAATGCCATATTCCTTGTGTTTCTTGCGGATCTTGGCCAACAGGCCCTCGGTCTTGGTGATCAGGCCTTGCACACCGTCATCGCTGGAGAAGTCGACATCCGGGCATTTGTCGAACATGGGGTTGATCAGCCAATGGTCCACACCGATCAGCTTGCCAAAACGTTTGGAAACCTCTTCAAAGGCCTTGGCATGCGCGCTTTTGCGCCGGCTGCTCCAGCCTGCATGCAGGGGTGGCAGCAGGTATTGCTCGTGCAGGTCTTCCAGAATGCCGGGCACACCGGCACGCAGGTCGTTGTTCAGCAGAATGGTGCAGGGGTCGAAATCCTTTACGCCGATGCGGCCCTTGGTGCGCACAACCGGCTCCAGCGTGATGCTCTCGCCGTGGGGCAGGTCCAGCGTGATGCTTTTCTTCACGTCCGGGCTGATGGAGCCTATGCGTACATTGAGGCCCGCCATCTGGAACACGCGGCGCAGCTGCGCCAGGTTGCTCAGATAGAAGGTGTTGTGGATGTGGTTGTCGGGCACGATCAGCAGGTTGCGCGCCTCGGGGCAGATCTTCTCGATGGCGGCCTGGGCGGCCTGCACGGCCAGCGGCAGCATGGGCGGGGTCAGGATGTTCCAGCCGCTGGGAAACAGGTTGGTATCCACGGGGGCCAGCTTGAATCCGGCATTGCGCACGTCCACCGAGGTGTAGAAGGGTGGTGTGTGCTCCATCCACTCCAGGCGAAACCAGCGCTCTATGGCTGGCATGGAGTCCAGGATGCGCTGCTCCAGTTCATTGATGGGGCCGGTCAGGGCGGTAACGAGATGGGGAACCATACTGGCCTTTATGGGAATGCGCGGGGCGTCAAGACGTGATTCTAGGATCTATGGGCAGCTTCCCTTTTTGCAAGTCCGCGTCACGCCGGCCGCATGGCACCAAGCTCGCGCTCGAGTTCATAGTCCGTCAAGCGTTTGGTCTCCGGAGCAATCCACATAGAAGTCAAACGCCAGATGCACATCACTCACATCTGAGATGCGCATACCTATAAGATCCATGACTATGGAAGAACCCTTTGCAATCCGCATGCCGCCAGACATCCAGTCTGTGCAGATTGGAGACCACCAGGCCATCATCATGGACGATTTCCTGGCTGACCCAGACCACATGCTGGAACTTGCCACAGGCAGCAGCTTCGCGCCCTACCCCAACCTGGAAAGTAAAAAAGGCTACCCCGGTATCAGGGCCGAGGCGCCTGCAGATTACTCCCACAGCATTGCCGAGCTTCTGGTGCCGCTGATACAGACAAACTTTGGTGTGCCCGAAGACCTGCCCATGCGCAAAAGCATCTGTGCGTTTTCGCTGACCACCATGCCCCCGTCCGAACTCGGGCCCCTGCAGCGCACACCGCACTTTGACGCCAGCACGCCCAACCACATGGCCATCCTGTTGTACCTGTGTGATGGGCGCCACGGTGGCACCGGCTTTTACCGCCACAACGCCACTGGCCTGCAACAGATCACCGAAGACACGCGTGAGCACTACCTGGACACCTACTACGCCGAGATCAATGCCAGGCGCCCTGCGCAGCGTTACTTCGACGACTCCGATGCGCAGTTCACACTCTTGGGCCTGATCCCCGCCAAGTTCAACCGCATGGTGGTGTACCGCGGCAGCCTGCTGCATTCGGCCTGTGTCAACCCGGCCATCAGCCTCAGCGCCAACCCGCGCGCCGGTCGATTGACGGTCAATTCCTTTTACGACTTTTAGTTAAAAAAAAGCCCGGCGCAAACCGGGCTTGTTGTCTGCATCACCCGATCAGAACTTGGCGCTCAGGCTGACCTTGTAGGTGCTTTCGCCCATGAAGGACCAGGCTGGGTAACCATCGGCCAGTGAGGCACGTGTGGCGTTCTTGGCGCTGGCTGCACCGTATTGGATGTCGTTGGCCTTCAGCAAGTTGGTGGCTTCAAATGCCAGCTTCAACTTGTCGGAGATATTCCATCCCAGGCTCAGATCCAGCGTGCCATAGGCATCGTGCATGCGGTTGCCGTAGTAGCCTGTTTCACGCAGCATGTACTCGGAGCGCCAGTTGTATGCCAGGCGTGCAGAGTAGATCTTGTTTTCCCAATACCCAACCAGGTTGGCATTGTGTTTGGACGACATCGTGAAGATGTTCAACCTGTCCGAGTAGCTGGCAGAAGGTGCCGTTGCATCGGCAAAGGTGTAATTGGCAACCACACCAAAGCCGTTGTCAAAGCCGTGGTTGACTTGCAGTTCCACGCCATTGATCTTGCCGCCACCGGCATTGATGAACTGGTTCACAGTCCAGTTGTCCACACCGGTGTCGGGGCTGACGGCACCGATCTTTTGGTTGAGCGCCGTGGTGGTCGTGATGAAGTTGTCAATGCTCTTGTGGAAGTAGTTCGCCGACAGCAGGTTGCCCTTGCCGTAGTAGTACTCGATGCCCAGATCGAACTGGGTCGACTTCATGGGCTTGAGGCCTACGCTACCCAAGGTCACCGACTCGTTGTTCTTCACCGTGTCGTTGAACCCTGCTTGTGTTGCCAGGAACATGTTGTCGAAGTTGGGCCGTGTGATGGCCTGGGCTGCCGCAAAGCGCAGGTTGGTGTTCTTGTCCAGCGCAAACACGGCATTCAGGCTTGGCAACACGTCGTTGTAGCTGGAGCTCTGTGTGGTTTTGGTGGTTCCCCAACCCGCGTTCTGGCCAATGTCGCCAGGGGCAACTGCTGTGCCGTCCAGCTTGTAACCTTCACCCTTCACATCCGTGCTGATGTAACGCAGACCAAAATTGCCGCGCATCGGGCCCTTCTCGAATTCGAACATGCCGTACAGGGCGGTGTTGCTTTCGCTGATCTCACCGTAGCCACCGCGTTCGGTCACAAAACCGGTGATGTTTCGGGTGGTGTTGGACAGCATCGCATCCACGTTGGGCTTGGGTGAATCCCAGCCATTGGTGCCCATCGCAACGGTGCCGCTGTACAGGCTTGAGGTCGGCACGGCGGTCACCGTGCCAAACCGGGCGCGGTCGGTGTTCTTGGTGAAGGTGTGTTTGGACGAACGCACGCCGGTCTTGAAGGCCGTCAGCGCGCCCCAGTCCACATCCAGGGTCACGTCTGCTTGCGCATAGTCCTCTTTGTCGGTGTTGGGTCCGCGGGTAGAAGCCCACGTCTCTGGGCTGGCCGTGGCGGGCAGGTTGGCCATCGTGATCGCCTGGCTGGAAGTCGGGTTGATAGCCACTTCCTTGCCCTGCGCATTGATGTTACCGGTCCATTTGGGCAGCGCGCCACCGAAATAACCGTAGTTGGTGGTTAACGACGTACCGCCGTCCGCCTTGGTCGTTCCGGCCACGCCTTCGACCTTGAAGCCGTCACCCTTGTAGGCGGCGTTCACGGCCACGCTGTCCGACGTCATCTTGGCTGCACGGGCCCAGGTTTGGTAGAAGGCGTCTTTGGAGTTGCCAGCGGTGGTGTTGCTAACCACACACAGGCCTGCTGCGTTGACCTGTGTGCAATTGGGCGCTTCGTTGCCCTGGAAGATGTAGTGGGTGGAGTTGGAGTTGTTCGCGTCCAACTGCAGCTTCATGAAGTTCAAGCCCAGTTCCAGCGATTTGCTGGGTTTTGCTTGCAGGTTGACGTTCACGGCCTGGCGTTTGCGGTCCTGCACAAAGGTGGTGGGGCCCACGTCGGCGGACCAGCGGCCATCGGCCTCCACGCCACGGCGGATGTATTCGCCATTTTCAACAGCAGCGGCCACCAGCACACCAAAGGTCTGCTCATTGTTCTTCCAGCTGAACAGGCCCGATACGTCCTTGTTCAGTTCGGTGCTGACTGTGCCCTTGCCGATCTTGCCGCTGACAAAGGCCGTGCCGGCAGGCATGTCCAGTGGCTTGCGTGTGCGCACGATCACCGTGCCGCCGATGCCGCCTTCGGTGATGTCGGCCTGGGTGGATTTGTAGACCTCCATGCCACCGATCAACTCGGACGGCAACAGGGAGTAATTGAACGAGCGGTCGATGGCCTGCTGGTCATACCAGCCGGTCGATGCCACCGTTTGGCCGTTCAGTGTGGTGTAGGTCATTTGCGGGTCCGAGCCACGCACGGAAACCGAAGCACCCTGTCCAAATGCACGGCCCACCGAGACTCCGGGGATGCGGCCCAACGCCTCACCCACGTCCGTATCCGGCAGCTTGCCCACATCTTCCGCCGACACGGCATCCACGATGGACGTCGCATTGCGCTTGACGTTGACGGCGGTTTGCAACGACGCACGAATGCCCGTAACGGTGACTGCAGTCATTTCAGTAGGGGCGGCGGTCTGCTGGGCGTGGCCGGTGGCCATGGCACCCATGAGAACAACTGCGACCGCCGAGGCAATGGGGGTACGAGTTAGCTTCATGTTTTCCTTTAGGGTGGTTGGTTCAATTCGTTTATTGGGCGATACCAATTAATCGGCGGTATTCAATAGCTCACATACCAATTAACTAATATGAATGCCACTATGCTACCAATTATTGCGAATGTCTATGGTGTTTTCCCGGTTGTTGCTTTTTTGTACGCCCCAATGGCCTCAAACTAGCGGAGATTCAATACCAGTGGGGATGCCTCGGGCGTCATAAGTCTAGGGTTTACCCCAGTAACGAGGCACCTAAAAGCTGCCGTCCGTACAGTAGGCGGCAGCAAAGCACCCCCGTCCAGGATCTAGAGTGAGGGGGTTTTGATACCAATAACAGACCGGTGAGGTGGCTTGGTAAACACGGCAGCAGCTGATTGCTATGTTTTTGATGGCAGCCTAACTATGCTGCACGGGGGCTGCAGCCCGATTTGACGGGCAGGCCTTCAGGCGCGGACTTCGCCGTCGCCCAAGACCACATACTTCAGCGAGGTCAGCCCCTCAATGCCCACCGGGCCGCGGGCATGGAATTTGTCGGTGCTGATGCCGATCTCCGCGCCCAGACCAAACTCAAAGCCGTCGGCAAAACGCGTACTGGTATTGACCATGACACTGGCCGAGTCCACCTCGCGCAGGAAACGCTGGGCGTGCATGTGGTCGCGGGTCAGGATGGCGTCGGTGTGGTGGCTGCCGTACTGGTTGATGTGGCGAATCGCTTCATCGAGCCCGTCCACCACCTTGATGCTGATGATGGGGGCCAGGTACTCTTCAGACCAGTCTTGCTCGGTCGCCAGCGTCAGCTTGACGGGTTCGGCCTGGCCGGCAATCACTCCTGATTTGATAGCGCCTTGTGCATATTCCACGGGGGCTAGCGGCAAATTTGACTGAAGTATCTGCAGCGCCTGGGCATCACAGCGCATCTCCACACCCTTGGCGGCGAACACCACACCGATACGCGGCAAGAACACCTTGGCCACACTGCGCGCCACGAGCAGGCCCTCGGCCGCGTTGCAGGGGCTGTATTTATTGGTCTTGGCGTTGTCCACGACCTTGACCGCCATATCGATGTCACAGCTATCGTCCACATACACATGGCAATTGCCGTCCAGGTGTTTGATGACCGGCACCTTGGCGTCGCGGCTGATGCGCTCGATCAGGCCCTTGCCACCGCGCGGGATGATGACGTCCACATACTGCGGCATGGTGATCAGCTGACCCACGACTTCGCGGTCCGTGGTCTGTACCAGTTGCACGGCGTCGGCTGGCAGGCCACTTTCCAACAATGCCTGCTGCACCAGCTTGGCCAGCGCCTTGTTGGACTCGATCGCTTCCGATCCGCCGCGCAGGATGCAGGCATTGCCGCTCTTGATGGACAGGCTGGCCGCCTCGATGGTTACATTGGGCCGGCTCTCGAAAATCATGCCGAACACACCAATCGGCACCCGCATCTGCCCCACGCGGATACCGCTGGGCTGCTGCTTCATGCCAATGATTTCACCGATCACGTCGGCCATGGACGCCAGTTGCTCGCAACCCTGGGCACAGGTCTCCAACACCTTGGGGGTCAGCTTGAGCCGGTCCACCATGGGGGCGGACAGTCCGTTGGCCATCGCCCGCTCAATATCCTTGGCGTTGTCCACCTGCAGCGCTTCGGTGTTCTCGCGCAACAATGTGGCCAGCTTGCGAAGCGCTATGTTTTTGGCAGCTGTTGAAGCAGCCGCCATACGGGCTGACGCCACTTTTGCCTGAGAGCCCAAAGCGTGGGTGTATTCGGTGGTGTTGAGCGCGTTCATCGGGGGATTTTCGCAGAGTTTGGGGTCGGGCAGTGTCCCCCTCGGCTCGGCGATACTGCCCGTCCCTCTGCGACCAACGCCTGCAGCGCTCCCCGCAGCCTGGGGTGGGCAAACCGGTACCCCGCCGCCGCCGCTGCGCGGGGCCGAGCGTTTTGTCCATCCAGCAACAACGTGGACATTTCACCCAGCAGCGCACGCATGGGGGCATCAGGCACTCGCATCCAGACCCGCCGGCCAAACGATGCAGCCAGGGCTTGTGTAAATTGCGCCTGGGGCACAGTGTCGGGCGCGACGGCGTTGACGGGGCCACTCAGTTGCTCGTTTGCCATCGCAAAACGGACCATGCCCACCGCATCATCCAGGTGTATCCACGGTGCGGCCTGACGCCCACTGCCCAGCACGGCGCCCACGCCCAGGCGCGCGCTGAACGCCAGCATCGGATACGCACCGTCACCCCGGCCCAGCACCACGCCAAAACGCATACGCACAACCCGCACGCCCAGGCCTTCGGCACGGCGCGCCTCGTGTTCGATGGCGGCGCACAGGTCGGACTGGAATTCGCCGGGGCGTGGGCCGGAGCTTTCGTCCAATGGCTCGAAGGATGCATTGGGAGATGCGCCATAGAAGCCGACGGCAGATGCGCTGACCAGCACCCGGGGTGGCTGTTGCAAACGCCGCATCAGGTCTACAACGGCCGCGGTTACGCCCACGCGGCTGGCCAGCAGGTCACGCCTACGCGCAGCCGTCCATGGCAGGCCCAGCACGCGTGCACCAGCCAGGTTGACGACGGCGTCTATACGTGTCTCGGACGGAATGGCGTCCAGGCTATCAACCACCCACACACCTGGTCCGAAGCTGGCGCGGGCCTGCAGCACGTCGCGCGACAACACAATCACGCGCTGGCCATCGCGCAACAGATCTGCCACCAGCGCACTGCCGACAAAACCAGTACCGCCCGTCACCAACACCGCGGGGGTGATCAGGTGTCCATTGACCATAGGCACCGATGGGCGGACCTGGCGGGCCAAGTGGTTCAGCCGTACCACCGCCCGCACATTGCGCACACTCCAGGCCAGCACACCGACGCCGTACACCGTGCACAACCACGAGATCCAGCCGTGCGGCGTGAGCGCCATGTCGGTTGGCAGTTGTGCCCACCCCAACAACACCGGCGCGAGAAAACCCAGGAACAGACCGTAACTAATCGTCAACACCGTGTGCAACACACGCTCAAACGGCGGCAGTTTGCGCGTGCGGTCTTCTTCCAGAAAGTCGGCCAGCGTGATGCCCAGCTCGGTCAACAGCATTGCGGCCAGCACGGCGGCAAACGCGCCGCGCCATTCGAACCAGGCCAAGCCTATAAAGACGACGCCGTAGATGGCCTCGCGCGCGGCGTGTAAGGCCAGCTCGTAACGGGCCGAGATGCGCTGCGGCAATTTCGCCTCCAGCTCGTGGTGCCACAGGTTGTCAAAGGCGCCCATGACGGCCTGGACGGACAGCAGAAAAAAGATGGTGTTCATGGTGTTGGGTCGGCAAATACGCCGGTTTGGTGGAAGGTTTCGCCCCACAGTGGGTGCACCATGGAGAGCGTGAAGCGGAACAGGCCTGCACCCAGGTCGGTGTGGGTTACGCGGCAGGTGCCGGGTGTCAATAAGGCCGGCACCGGCAGGCGCAGGCGCCCCCAGACCAGCCAGAAGCGGCGGCTTTGAAAAACCAATGCGCCGGCTTCTTCGAACACGTCGAGCGACATGCTCAAGCCGCCGACGGTGCGCTCCAGGAGGCCACCATCGGCGCCAAGTTCCTTGGTGGAACGCACGAAGCGGTCCTGGCCTACCGAGCCGGTGTGGAAGCAGCGCTCCCAGATGACGCCGCCGCGGCCGTTGTCGCTGACGCGCACCGTGGTCGGCACGGCGCAGGTATTCATGTGGGCCAGCGGGCCGCCCAGCACGCGCGCCAGTGCGGCGTAGATGTGGCCGATCCATGAGCAGCGCAGGTCCATGTGGCCCTCATAGGTGACGTCCGCATGGGCGACACTGAAGCGGTGTTGCACGGCAGCAGGCAGATGCGCCCAGCCCGCGGCGCCGACCAGGGCTGGCAGGTCGAGTGCGGTATGCACTGGCGCTGCAGGGGGGGTCAGGCGGCTAGGCAGGAGGGCGGTCAGGGCAAACATGGAAGGCTCACTGGAGTTGCGTATGCACTCCCTATTGCGAAAACCGGGCCAGCCCCATCAGCACACGCAAGTCCTTGATTTCATTGAAAACAGCCCGCTCACCTGCATACTTGGTTTACAGTTCACAAGACCCACATCGTCAACCCCAGGAACAGGTCACCCGCCATGCCCCGCGCCCTTTTAACCGCAGTTCTTCCATGCTGATCCACGCCGTCCTTGGGTTCGCCTTGCTCGAAACGCTGGCGCTGGCCGCCGTGCTGCTGGCCTGGGCCGACCGCGTGGCCGGTGCGCGGCTGCTGGCCGCTTTTCTGTTTGGCATCTCGCTGTGGATGACCGGCAACGAGCTACCCAACTGGTTCGGGCCCAGTGCAGAGGAAGCAATGATGCTGCTGCTGTCCACCGCACCCTTCACCTCCGTGCTGTTCTTCCATTTCTGCACGGTGTTTTGCCAGGTGGACATTGGCCGCCGGTGGCTGGCTTCGGCCTATGCGCTGGGCGGCGGGGCCAGCCTGGCGGCGATGCTGATGGTGCCCGGCCACATCGTGCAGCACCGCGACATTGGCTGGATTGCGATTGCCGACACCGTGGGCTGGACCGCCAGCATGGCCTGGATCGTTCTGGGCATTGGTGGTGTGGCCGTGTTGCTGACCGCGCTGTTGCGGGCACACCGCGCGCAGGACCGGCAAAAGTTTCGCCAAATCGCCGCCGTCACCGCGTCCTGCCTGTGGGGTATGGTCTGCCTGACGGGTTATGGCATTGCCGTGCTGGACCTGCCCATGTACCCGTTTCCGCTGCTGGGGCTGCCGCTGTATTCGCTGATATTGGTCTACGGCATCCTGCGTTATGGGGTGTTTGTAGCCAACGCCTGGGCGCGCCGCGCGCTGGTGTGGGCGCTGCTGCTGGCACTGGGCGCCGTCGTGGTCGCGGTGACGCCTCTGCTGCTGCCGTTTGAGTCGCGTTGGCTGGGCGGGCTGGCGGTGGCCGCCAGCGTACTGGCGCTGAACGGGCCGGTGCGGCGTTTTGCCGAACGGCTGGTCTACCCCGGTGGCGAGGTGTCGATTGCCGACCTCGGTGCGTGGCGTACTGCATTGCAATCGGCCGAGACGCCGCAGGCGCTGGCCACACAAGCCGCAGCTTTGCTCAGCGCACGTATTGGCGCGCAGGTGGAAGTCCACATTGGCGACACACCCAACACCACCACCAGCACACCCCAATTGGTTTGCAGCAAAACCAGCGAGGGCTGGAGCGCTACGTTGCAAGGCTGGGACGCCGCCCCGCCCGGCCCCCGCCACGTGGCCGAGCTGTTTGGCACAGTAGTGGCCGAGGCCGCCGCGCGTGTGGACCAGGCCCAGCAATTCGCCGCGCGCGAGCGCGAGCGCCAGTTGCAAGCACGGCTGGCCGAGTTGGGGTCCCTGGCGGCCACGGTCGCACACGACATCCGCAACCCGCTGAACATCATCTCCATGGCCGTAGCCACCGCACCCAGTGACACGCGGCGTGAGGTGGCGGATCAGGTGGGACGCATCTCCAACCTGACCCGCGATCTGCTGGACTACGCCAAGCCGTGGAAGCTGACCACCACGCACATGGATCTGGCGGCCCAGGTGCGCGCGGCTGCGATGCGCCTGCCCGACGTCAACCTGGGTGCGGGGCTGGACCAGCCCCTGCTGCTGGATGCCGACCCACGGCGTGTGGACCAGGTGCTGACCAATCTGTTCGAGAACGCCCGTATTGCCATTGCATCAACCACTGGTGGTGAAGCCGCGTCCACCCACAGCCCTATGCACATCGACGCGGAGACGACCGACAACGCCGTGCTGCTGCACATCTGCGACAGCGGCCCCGGTGTGCCGGAAGAAATCCGCAGCCGCCTATTTGAACCCTTTGCCTCGCGCAGCCCCGGCGGCACCGGCCTGGGCCTGGCCATCGTGGCGCGCATCATGGCCGCACACGGGGGCTCGGTTGCGCTGACCGAGCGCGCGCCGTGGCGCACCTGTTTCACGCTGCGGTTTCCACTGACCACCACAACAACCACCACGACCGCACCATGACTACCTTGCCCCCCGACACCACCGAGGCCGTTGCAACCGGCCATGTGCTGCTGGTCGACGACGAGATCGCTTTCCAGCGCCTGGGCGGTAACTTCCTGCGCGGCATTGGCCACACCGTCACGCTGGCCGGCGATGGTGATCAGGCCCTGGCCTCGTTTGCCAAACAACAACCGGAGCTGGTGTTGCTGGACCTGGCCATGCCGCCACACATGGACCCCGAGATCGGCCTGGAGCTGATCCCTCGTTTTGCACGTGTGCCAGTCGTGGTGTTGACCGGCCATGGCGACCACGCGCTGGCACTGCGCGCCACCGAACTCGGTGCCTGGGATTTTTTGACCAAACCGATAGACCCCGACATGCTGCGTTTTGTCGTCGCGCGTGGCCTGCGCAAGGCGCGACTGGACGCCGAGCTGACGGCTCTGCGCGCAGAGCAAGCGGTGGACGATCTCGGCATGGTCGGCCAAGCACCGGCGACAGTGCAATTGCGCGCGTTGGTTCGCCGGGTGGCCCAAACCACGGTCAGCGTGTTGGTGCTGGGGCCAACCGGCACTGGCAAGGAGTTAGTCGCCCGCGCGTTGCATGCCTGCAGCACGCGCCACGCAGGACCGTTCGTGGCCATCCACTGCGGCGCGTTATCTGCCGAGCTGCTGGAGAGTGAACTCTTTGGCCATATGAAGGGCAGCTTCACCGGCGCCTACCGCGACCAGCCAGGCCTGGTCGAGGCAGCACATGGCGGCACCTTGTTCCTGGACGAGGTTGGCGAAATGCCGCCACCCATGCAAGTCAAGCTGCTGCGCTTTTTGCAGGAGGGCGCCTTTGTGCCAGTCGGTGGCCGGGTGCAAAAACATGCCGCAACGCGCATCGTCGCCGCGACGCACCGCGACCTGGACGCCATGGTGCGCGACGGCACGTTCCGCGAGGATTTGTTTTACCGCCTGAAGGGCGTGGTGCTGCGCACGCCAGCGATTGCCGAGCGCCGCGCCGACATTCCATTGTTGGCCACGCGTTTTCTGCACCGCGTGGCGCCGCGCGCCGGTTTGTCGGCTGGGGCTCTGGCCTGGCTGATGGCCCGCGACTGGCCGGGCAATGTGCGCGAGTTGAAGGCAGTGGTCGAGTCTGCCGGCGCGCTGCTGTTGCCGGATCAGCGTGACGTGGATGCCGAGTTGCTGCGGCTGGCCAGTGGCGACGCAGGAGACGCCGCGCCACGAACCGAAGTACCTGCCCATGGTGAAGGCGCGGGCCCGTTGGACGCCGCCTTGCTGGAGCTGGAACTGCGCCTAGTGCGCGACACGATGACAGCGGTGGGCGGCAACCAGTCGGAGGCGGCGCGGCGGCTGGGCATCTCGCGGGTGGGTTTGATCAAGAAGCTGACGCGACTGGGATTGCGGTGAAACGCCAACCGGCCGAGCTGTTGGACAGCACCGTCTCGCAGGGACCCCATGAAAAACGGGAGCCTGAGCCCCCGCTGATCTGAACGCTAAGCAGCGTGTCGGTTACGCGTTGCGCTTCTGCTTACGGCGACGGGCGATTGCGCCAATCAAACCCAAACCAGCCAGCATCATGGCGTAGGTTTCTGGCTCGGGCACCGCCGTCACCGACGTGATGGCAACTTTGGATCCGAATCCGGCCTCATTGGTCAAGGTGTAGGTGCCATACCGGGTCTCACCATTGGAGAAAAGTGCCGAAACGGTAGCGCCGACAAATCCATTTCCGTTGATTCCAACGCAATCGATGCAGCTAAAGAAATCGGTATCCACGCCAAAAATGAACTTTTCACCAGCTGCAAAAGAATTCGCCGCAAAGAAGATCGTTAGTGCCGGCAATCCGTCCTGGAATGCGTTGGTTGGGAAGATGGCACCTACGTTGTCGCTTGAACCGCTTTGTTGGAGACCCGAACTCGAAACGCCGGGACCAGCGTTGGTGGTATCAAAAAAACCGCCTATGGGGGTCAGATCCCAAGTCAGTGACGTAATGAACTCACCAGCCGTCGAGTCATTCGTAAACTGGAACGCATTGTTGGTCGCAAATGTTGTGCCCGCAATGATCTTGCCACTGGCCGCGGTACTGGCATGTCCAGATGTTGCGGACAATAGTGTGAAGGCCGCAGCCGCCACGAGTTGTGTGATCTTCATAAAACTCCCTGAAAGTTAACAATAAAGGAGACGCGGCAGTTTGCCTGCGCGCCTGCGCCCCGAATCCGTAGCAAAACGCAATCAAGCAACGCAGGCAAGTTTTACCGCGTTTGGGTGGCCTACTCAATAGTCCATTCGGATCATGCGGACTGTGCCGCTGCTCTGCTGCAACAAAAGGTATGCGGTTGCAACTGAGTGTCGTCAACGTGTCATTGAGGCCTGTTAGCCACTACCGGCGCTGTAATCCCGCGCCTTGGCGCGTTCTATGGCCCGCACCATCTGCAGCGCAGCCGCGCGACTGTCGTCTGAGTCAAGCGTGCACTGGTAGTCGCTCAGGGCGAGTGCGGTTTCTTCGAGGGCATTGCGCAACTCCAACAAGCGTTGGACCAGGCATGCGAGGTCTGGAGGCAAGGGCCTGGGGTGGGGTTGCGCATCCTTGTCCATGGTCGTCCCGTTTCCTGTGCGCGGCCCTTGGGTCTGCTACATACCCAAGGACTTCAACAACTCGTCCTGGTCGGTGTTCGATTCGGGGGTTGGGGCGGTAGCGTTTTGCCCAGCTGCTGCGGCCTGGGCGTGCACCTCGTCGGGCGAAAGTTCGTTGACTTCAAAGTCATGCAGCTTGATGAACTCGGTGCGGTCTATTGCCAGTTCCAAATAGAAGATGTTGTTTTTGCCGGTGTAGAAGGTCACGCGCCGCGACTCGGGCTTGTCCAGCTGGGTGTCCACACTCAACACGACCTGTTTGTTCAGCACCAGCATCTTGGGCTGATTTTGGGTGATGTTGGTTTGCAGTTCACGCCGCACCTTGCCGGTGAAGTCACCAACAATCTGGTTCATCAGTTCACCCATGATGTTGCTGACTTCGTCCGACGTGTGGGCCATCGCCAACTCGCTCTTGGGCATGCCCATGTTCAGCATGTAGCTCTCATAGAGTTCCATGGCCGTGGCGGCGGAGAAATTAAGCACCACCAGGCCGGAAAAGCCACCGTCAAAAAGCACGAAACAACCTATGTCGGGCTTGAGGCAGGTCTTGGTGATGCGTTGCACCATGCCGGAGTAATGGATCTCGGATGTGGTGGCCACCGTCAGCACACGGGTCACCGAATTGCACAGACTGGTCAGAATGTCTTCTGTCCCATACACCACAGTCGATTCTTGCCAGGTTTTATTGACCATAACGCACCTCGGTAGCCTAAAAGCCAAATGTACAACGGGTATGGCCCACGGGCTAGTAAAAAAACAGGCGTAGCCCGCTCAGGTGGAGTGCTCTAACAAAAAGCCTACCAAGGCCCGCACCTTGGCTGACAGGTGGCGGTTATGCGGGTACAAAATTGAGAAAGGCCGCGAGCGCCCGCCATAGGCCTGCAGCACCTCCACCAGGCTACCGTTCTCAACATGGCGCTGCGCCACAAAGTGGTAAGCCTGCAGCAGGCCACCGCCACCCATGGCATATGACAGACAGCCCAACAGATCGCCCTGCATGCTGACGCGGCTCTGCACAGCGACTTCCGTGTGTTCCCCGTCCTGGCGAAAAAGCCAGGGCAGGCCACGGCCGGTGCTGGGCATCACGAATTCGATGCAGTCATGGTCCAACAATTGCGCGGGCGTTTGCGGTGTGCCCCGGCGCGCCAGGTACTGCGGCGCGGCAAAGATGCCAAAGGTGGCGTCCTCCAGCTTGCGTGCCACCAGGCGCGAATCGGTGGGTGTGCCACCACGTATGGCCAGGTCGTAACCGTCTTCGACGAAATCGATATTGCGGTTGCTCATATCCATCTCGACCCGCACCTTGGGGTACTGGGCCATAAACTGCGACAACACGGGCAACACACGGTAGTGCCCGTAGGTGGTGGGCATGGAGATGCGCAGCAGGCCCGATGGCTCGGCCTGGCTGCCGTTGATGGCACGCTCCGCGTTTTCAATCTGCGCCAGGGCCTGGCGGCATTGCTCGAAGTAGGCACGGCCCTCTTCAGTCAGGCGCATCAGGCGTGTGGTGCGGGTGAACAACTTGGCACCCAGGCGCTCCTCCAGCCGCCCCACGGATCGGCTGACCGCTGCTGCAGTAACCCCCAGGGCATGCGCGGCGGCGGTAAAACCCTGCAGCTCGGCCGCCTTGCAAAACATCTCGATGCTGCCCAACTGCACGGGGTCAAAACTGCGGCTCATAGTTACGCTGTGTAATTAGTGAATGCTTGTTTTACCAGTTTATCTACTTCACAACAATGAATACAGTTCACCCAGAGCCAACTGTCGGGCTCCCCGAGTGCAACCGGCACCCACTTTTTTTTACTGGAAAGAGACCTAAACATGAGCACCCCCAAACGCATTTTGATGATCGCCACGTCCAACACCGTGATGGGCGCCAGCGGCAAACCCACCGGCATCTGGGCCGATGAACTGGCCGTGCCGTATTACCAATTGATGGATGCTGGCGCCGAGGTGGTGTTGGCCTCGCCACTGGGCGGCCCTATCACGCTGGACCCCGGCAGCCTGAAACCCGTGGGCGAAAACGATCCGCTGGTGGACCGCTTTTTGGCCGACCCCCTGGCCCAGGCCAGTGCCAAGACCACCCGCGTGGCCGCCGACATGGACGCCAGCGCCTTTGACGCCGTGTTCTTCCCCGGCGGTCACGGCACCATGTGGGACCTGCCGACAGACGCTGGTGTGACCCGCGCAGTGGAAACGGCATTTGCCGCCGGCAAGCTGATTGCCTCGGTGTGCCACGGCGCCGCAGGTCTGGTCACCGCGAAGCGCCCGGACGGCGAGCCGGTGGTGACGGGCAAACGCATCAACTCCTTCACCGACGCGGAAGAAGAGGCGGTAGGCCTGACCGGCATCGTGCCCTTCGCACTGGAGTCCCGTCTGCGCGCACTGGGCGCCCGCTTTGAAGGGGCCGATAACTGGGCTGCGTTCGCCATACGCGATGGTCAGTTCATCACCGGGCAAAACCCGCAGTCATCGGCACTGGTGGCCCAGCAGGTGTTGGCGGCTTTGGGACTGAATGCCGTGGAAGCCGTCGCTTAAGAGAATAAGATGGCTCCGACACTGGGGCCTTCTCCCGGTGCTTCCCTAAGGGACTCAGCCCACCATGGCAACCATTCTGATCCCGCTACCCAGCACCGACTTTGACCCCACCGAATCAGCCGTGCCTTGGCGCGTGCTGACCCAAGCTGGCCACACCGTATGTTTTGCTACACCAGACGGGGCGCCCGGTGCGGCTGACCCCATCATGCTCACCGGCAAGGGCCTGGGGCTGCTGGCGCCCATGCTGATGGCAGATGCGAATGGCCGCTCAGCGTATACAGCTATGCAAGGCAGTGCGGAGTTTCAAAAACCGCTGCGGTATAGCGATCTGCGGTGTGCCGATTTCGACGCCCTGTTACTGCCCGGCGGACATGCGCCGGGCATGAAGACCTATCTGGAATCCGCTCTGCTGCAAGCCTTGGTGGTGGAGTTTTTTGCCAGCGCCAAACCGGCGGCTGCCATTTGCCACGGCGTACTGCTGGCCGCCCGCTCGCGCAAAGCAAATGGACATTCGGTACTGCATGGCCGCAAGACCACGGCGCTGACCAAAACGCTGGAGCTCAGTGGGTGGGCGCTGACCTGTGTGTGGATGGGCAACTACTACCGCACCTACCCGCAGGTACTGCAAGAAGAGGTGTGCGGCGTGTTGGCAAACCCCGGTGATTTTGTGCCTGGCCCGATGGCGATTACACGCGACAGCCTCGGCAATCTGGCGCCGGGCTTTGTGGTGCAGGACGGAAATTATTTGTCAGCGCGCTGGCCGGGTGATGCGCACCGTTTTGCGAAAGCCTTTGTGGCTATGCTCGCGGCCTGACTGTATTGCCCGCAGGCGGCGCGGCGCACAACCCGCACAACTGCAAGGCCAGTCGGTGCAGCGCCTGCCAGCCCGAGGTTGGCCAGTCGGGTTGCTTCAAGCCTTTGACAATGCCATCCACCACATGAGCGCTTTGCAATAGCTGGGCCAATGCAGTTTCGCTCAAACGCGGCAACACTCGTTCAAAGAGCCGTTCCTTCGCACCCCAGACGCGTTGCTCGCGCAGCGCCATGGGCAGCGGCCGGCCCTGGCCCATGGCGTCCTTCACACGCTTGAGCGCACGAATGTCTTCACTCAGTGTGTAGTGCACCAGCACCTCGGCCTCGCCTTCGGCCTGCAGGCCATCGAGCATGCGTTGCACGCGCAGTGCATGGCCGCCGAGCACAGCCTCGCTGAGCTTGAACACATCGTACCGCGCCACATTCATGACGGCGCTTTCCACCTGGTCAAAGCTGAGCACACCACCGCTGGGGCCATCCGCCGGAAACAGCAGGCCCAGCTTTTGGATCTCCTGGTGGGCGGCGAGCAAATTGCCCTCCACACGGTCGGCAAAAAACTGCAGCGTGCGCTGGCCTTCTTCACCGGGCACCACGCGTTGGCCCTGGGCGGATAGGCGCTGGGCAATCCACTGCGGCAGCGCAGCGCGCTCCACCGGCTCCACCTGCAACGTGATGCCAAAACTCTCCAGCGCGGCAAACCAGGCGCCGGACTTGGTCATCTTGTCCAGCTTGGGCAGTAAAACAATGGTCAGCGTGGAATCATTGCCCTGCGACATCTCGGCCAGCTGTTGCAATGCCGTACTCCCGTCCTTGCCGGGTTTGCCCGAGGGGATGCGGATCTCAACGATCTGTTTGTCGGCAAACAGGCTCAGCGAACCCCCAGCGGCCAGCACCTCGCTCCAGTCAAAGTGGGCACCCGCCACGGTGTGGGAGGTGCGCTCGGTAAATCCTTGTTGCCGTGCCACGGCGCGGATCGCGTCCAGCGCTTCCTGCTGCAAAAGCGGCTCATCGCCGTGCACGGTGTACAGGCTTTTGAGCCCACGCTGCAGGTGGTTGCTGAGTTGGTTGGGGGCGAGTTGCATGGAGGCAGTTTAGCGTGGCAGGTCGCTGGCTGCTGTGCCTTGGGCTGTGGTACTGTCAACACCACTTTTGCATGGGAAGTGGACGATATGGGGCCTCATATGGTGCGCGGCTTGTTGTGCCTGTTATTACTGTGCGGTGCACATGCCATCGCAGGTGAGCGTATTCGCATTGGCGCCGAAGACGACTGGAGCCCCTATTCCTCGTCCGTGAAAGGCACACCCCAAGGCTTTGCCGTTGACTTGGTGCGCGCCGCGTGGTCCGCCGCTGGCGTCGAAGTAGAACTGGTGCCACTGCCCTATGCGCGGTGCATGAAGGAGGTGGACCGGGGCGACCTGGCAGGTTGCTTCAACACCCTGCGCGACACGGTGCAAGAATCCCGCTACCGCTGGCACCAGCAGGCCCTGTTCCAGGCGCGCATAGGGATTTACGGCAGGGTAAAACCGGGTGAATCGCCCAAAACCATGGTACTGGATAACCTGCGTGGCAAACGCATTGGCACCACACACGGTTATGACTATGGCGCCGCCTTTGACGGCGACCCCACGATGCTGCGCGATGAAGCGCCGTCCGATCTCTCATCGCTGCGCAAACTGGTGGCCGGGCGGGTGGACTATGCGCTGGTGTTTGACCGGGTGGCCAACGCCATCGCCAAAACGCACCCCGACCTCGGAAAAGGATATGCACTGCAAGGGGTTCTGGTAGAGCCCCATCTGTACCTTTCCTTCTCACCGAAGTATCCCGACATCGACCGCATGGTTCTGCTCTTCGACCAAGGTTTGGCCAAGGTCCGAAAATCGGGCGAATATGCACGCATAGAGGCCAAGTGGCGCTGAACGCCTGCGCGCTAAGGTCAATCCCGAAAAGGGTTTGTCCTTAGATTTTCATATTTACCAATTTTGCAAATATCTATACATTGGTGTGGTGCAAATCGCACCGCCCGCTCTTTCACGTGACGTGCAACGGCAGTGCCAGCCGGTTTTCACAGGGCAGTTTTGCCCGGGATCAGCAATGTCATTTGAAGGATGCAAACAATGAAAGTAAATTGGAAACACATGCTGGCGGTGTCCCTCGCCAGTTGTCTGTGGGCGGGTAGCGCCGCAGCGGCATGCCTGAGCACCGAAGCGGAGTCCAACAATACCGACTCCACGGCCAACGTGGGTCTTTGCAGCGGGACACCCATCAGCGGCTCCATGTCCAGCAGCTCGGATCTGGACTGGTACAAGGTGGTGGTCACAACACCGGGGCCCATCGACATCAGCCTGTCGCATGCCAGTGGGGTTGACTTTGACTGGTACTTTTACGGGCTGACCGGCGCACCGCTGACTTACAAGTCCACCTCCAACAACCCCGAGACCGGCACCTACACAGTGGCCACGGCCGGAACCTACTTTGTGCGGGTCAAAAGTTACCGGGGCTCGGGCAACTACACACTCAAGGTCACACTGGCCGGCACACCGCCCGTTGACCCACCCATCACCAGCGTGGTGACCGGCAAGGTGTGGCTCAACGGTGGCCTGGTGTTGCAGGAAAACGCAGGCATTTTTGTCAATGGCCTGCGCCAGGCCACCGGCAAGAACACCAGCACGCCCAATATCAACAGCGTGACCAATTGCGATACCAACTGGAACACCACACCCTGCCCACGCGTGGCCATCATCACGGCGGCGGCGGTCAACCAGGCCGACGGCGTGGACAAGTTCACCAACGACACCGCGAGTGGGGCTTGGTCCTACTACAACCTGTTCCAACGCCATGGCTTTGCACCCAAACACATACTGAGCCACCACGACACCTATGCCAGCAACTCGGGCAACACCAGCACCACGGGGCAGGCCAACATCGCCATCATCAACCAGGCCGATCTGGTCTATGTGATTGGCGGCGACCAGTCGCGCCTGGCGCGCACCTTCCTCAACGACGACGGCTCGGACCGGCCCTTGATGGCGGCCATCCGTGCCCGTTATGCGGCGGGGGGTAACTTCATCTACGCCGGGGATTCGGCCGGTACGGCGATTGCACCCAGCACCTCGTATGGCGAAGGCATCAGCATTGGTTACCTGAACCAGAACACGCTGCGCACCATCACGCCGGCCAACTGCCCCTATGTGGCGCCCGCATCAGACGGCACGCCGGCACCCAGTTGCCTGGGCCACCCCAGCAACATCGACTTCGGCACCAAGATCAAAGGCTTTGGATTTGTGCCCAATGCGAACATCGATACCCATTTTGATAACCGCGCCAGCCGTTCGGGTCGGCTGGGCCGCCTGCTGGCAGCGCTGAAAAACATCGGGCCCAACGTGGCCTATGGCATAGACCAGAACACGGCGCTGTACCTGAACGGAGATGTGGCTACGGTGTATGGCACGGGTGGTGTGTTTGTGGCCGAGGCCACCGCCAGCAACTTTGGCAGCGGCTCGCGTTTCAACGCCAACAGCGTGCGCCTGAGCTACCTGACGGCGGGCGACACTTTCAAGTTCAGCGACCGCACGGTGACGACCACCAAGACCAAGCTGATCGGGTCCAGCACCGGTGCCTACCAGTTCAGCAGCGCGCTGAACTCCAGCGACATCTTTGCAGTGAATGCCAGTGGTGTGGGCAGCAGCAGTGCCACGTTCAAACACATGATTGACCAGACTCCCACATCCAGCACGGGCACCGCACCGTCGGACAGCTACAACCCGCTGAGTTTTGTGCTGACGTTCCGGCGTGATGCGGTAACGCAAGGCTACAAGAACGCGACCGGCAGCTACGCTGGCCCCTACACCATCGTCAAGGCCCTGGTGGATGTGAACTAAGGAGGCGACGAGCCAGTGGTTCCAAACCGGCAGCGCTGCCCCCTGGGCCAGGCTGCCGGTTCAGTACAACTGGGATACTATGAAAACAATAGCATACTGTTCATATTTTTCGGGGGCTAGCGGCAGATTTGGCTTAATGGCCTGCCGCAAACCGGCCTGCAGACCCATGCCGCTGTACTTCAGGCGGCCAGGGCGAGCGCAGGTTTACCCGGAGCCAAAGCCGCGCACACCAACCGTTTGGCGGCCTCAGCGGTGTGGCCTCCGAAGTCGCGCAGTGGGTTGTATTCGGCCAGCTCCATGGCCACAAAGTCCGGATCTTTGCTGCACAGCGCCAACACCGGCAAGGCGTCAGCCAAGCGGATGCCGGTCTCTACCGGTGTGCCGGTGCCCGGTGCATCCAGCGGGTCCAGACCATCCAGGTCCAGGGTCAGGCCCCAGGCTGCGGTGTCGCGTTTGACCTGGCTGCGGGCCTCGTCAAAACATACCGCAAAGCTGCGGTCCAGCACCTCTTCCATGGTCATCACCCGCACCTTGAGTTCGGCCAGCAATTCGGCCTCTGCCGGCTCATAACTGCGAGCACCGATGACCACCACATTGTGTGGCAACAATTTTCCGCGCCAGCCATACAAGGCGGCCATGCCATCCGACCCATGGCCCAACAGCGCGGCCAGCGGCATGCCGTGGGGAGCCTGGCTGTCCGATGTCTGCGGCGTGTGGGCATCCATATGGGCGTCGATCCAGATCAGGCCCAGGCGACCGGCCGGGCGTAAGAACTGGGCGACACCGCTCCAGGTTCCGGCCGCGCTGGAGTGGTCGCCACCCAGCACCAGGGGCTGTTTGCCATCACGCAGAGCTGTCTCCACCGAGGCGGCCAAGCGCAAAGAGAAGTGTTCGATCGCGTCCAGGCGGTTGCTGGCCCGCAGCGGCTGGGTGGTCACGGGCTCACCCCAGGTAACTACTCGCCCTGTGGCCGCCAGCGCCAGCTGTATGCCGCGTTCGCGCAGGGCTGCTGCACCCCATTTGCAGCCACCATCGCTAGCGCCCTCACCGACCTCGGCACCTATCAGTTGCAGTACACGATTGTTCATGCGGCTTGGCGCAGCGCGGGGCGTGCGGCGGTTGCAAAGGCAAATAAATTCTTGGCATCCAGCAGCGCAGGTACTAGGTACGCCGTGCTGCCAATTCCCAATTTCTGTGACAGGGTGTGGATGTAACGCAGGGCTGATACGTCTTCCAGCGCAAAACCAACCGAGTCAAACAGCGTAACCTGTTGGGCGTTGTCGCGACCCGGCTGTTGGCGTGCCAGCACCTTCCACAAGTCATGTATTTCAAAGTCAGGCGGCATTTGCTGCAGTTCACCGTTCAAGCGTGTCTGCGGCGCGTATTCCACAAACACCTTGGAGCGCAACAGGATGCTGGGCTGCAGCTCAGTCTTGCCGGGCGCGTCACCACCTACCGCATTGAGGTGCATGCCGGGCGCAATCAGGTCATCGGTCAGGATGGTGGCGTTGGCCTTGTCGGCGGTGAGGGTGGTCACGATATCTGCGCCCCGCACCGCCTCGCGGATGGAGGCTGCGCGTACGATACGCACGGCACCCTGCTGCACATAAGGCGCCAGATTGCCGACCAGCTTGTCGGTGGCACTGCGGTCCACATCAAACACCCGCAGCTCCGTAATGCCCAACTGGGTCATAAAGGCAATCGCCTGGAATTCGCTCAGTGCACCATTGCCAATCAGTGCCATGCTGCGGCTGTTGCGGCGGGCAAGAGCCTTGGCCGCCAGTGCCGACGTGGCCGCTGTGCGCAAGGCCGTGGTGATGGACAACTCGCTCAACAGCGTTGGGTGGCCAGTGGCTGCATCGGCCAGCACACCGCAGGCCTTGGCGGCACTGTGCGAAAACTTGTGGCAACCACCCCAGCGCACAAAATCCGCACGGATGTGCTCTGCCATTTCCACCATCATGCGTGCAAAGCCATGGTGCAACACCAGCTGCTGCATATCGGCCACATCGACGTACCGTGTCATGGGGGTGCTCCTAAGCTCTACTACTTCAGGCTGTTGGACAAAAAGGCCTGCAGGCGCTCGCTGCGCGGACGGGTCAACACCTCGGCCGGGTCACCCTGCTCCTCAATCTGCCCCTTGTGCAGAAACACCAGCTGGTTGCTGACCTCGCGGGCAAAACCCATCTCATGCGTCACCACCACCATGGTGCGGCCCTCTTCGGCCACCGAACGCATCACGCGCAAAACCTCACCCACCAGTTCAGGGTCCAGCGCCGAAGTGGGCTCGTCAAACAGCATGACCTTGGGCTCCATGGCCAGGGCGCGTGCGATGGCCACGCGCTGCTGCTCACCGCCCGACAAGTGGGCGGGAAAGGCGTCCTTGCGGTGGTACACCCCTACCCGTTGCAGGTAGGCGTGGGCGCGCTCCGTAGCCTCGGCCTTGGAGAGGCCCAGTGCGTGTATGGGTGCTTCAATGACGTTTTCGAGTGCCGTCATATGGGCCCACAGGTTGAAGTGCTGGAACACCATGGACACCTGGGCACGCAGCTGCTGCAGTTGTGCCTGGCTGCTGACCTTGAGTGCGCCTTGTTTGTCGGGCACCATCTGCAACTCTTCGCCGTCCAGCACGATGCGCCCGGCGTTGGGCTGCTCCAGCAGATTCAGGCAGCGCAAAAACGTGCTTTTGCCGGAGCCGCTGGAGCCAATCATGGAGATGACGTCGCCCTTGTTGGCGGTGACACTGACGCCCTTGAGCACTTCGTTGCTGCCAAAACGTTTGCAGATGTCCAGTCCTTGCAGGATGGTGTGGGATGACATGGGAATATCTCTCAAAGTGGTGTGTGGGGAGCTAAGCGCTGTGGGCTTATGGGCTGAGCAATTTGCCGGTGCGCGCCAGCGAGGTGCCGGCAATCTTGGCCAGGCGTTTGCCGGGCACAGCCCAGCGCGAGCCACAACGGGCATAGAGCAGGCCGTCGGACTTGCAACTCAGCTGGGTCACATTGCCGCTCAAAGCGTCCACCACATCTGCAATCACATCTCCCGCCACCACCCGTTCTCCGGGCGTGCGGTGGAACACCACCACCCCCGCATGGGGCGCGGTGATGGGCTCGGAGCCCGACAGCGGCGTGGGCACACATTGGGGGCTGCGCAGCGACTCGGCCATGCCGGTCAACACACCGCGCTGCGCCAGAAAGGCACACAGGCCCTGAGCGTCCTGCTCGGCCAGCAGATGGCTGGTATCAGCCTCGCCCCGCAACTCCACCGTGGCACCAAAACAGGCCAGGTCAATCGGATACTCCGGCAACAATTTCTGCAGATCGAACCAGGGCCGGGTGCAGGCTTCATCAAACGGGGAATCGCCCGACTCGGTGGCCAGCAACAGGGCGCGAGCGCCCATCGCCGCGCCCAGTTGCTCGGCGATGGCAGCCTGGGGCGTCAGTGCATACACATGCATCACCGCATCGGTGTCGCAGTGCAGGTCCAGCACCACATCAGCATCCACGGCCATGCCCAGCAGTTTGATTTTCAGATCCTGCGTGGGGTTGACGGCGGTCAGCGCATCCACCGCCTGCACCAGGGCTTTGCGAATACAAGCGGTGTTGTGCGCCATGTCTTGGGTCAAGCTTGGGAGCACGCTGTCTGCCACCTTGGCGGCCAGTTCGGCATACCCCCGGTTGAAGTTGCCACCGTCGCGCAGGTCAAATCGCCCCTGGTGCTGGCCCAGCAGGGTTTGGCCCAGGCCTATGGGGTTGGCAAAGGGCACCAACACAATTTCACCGGCGATACGGCCATCAGTTTCGGCTTGCGACAGCAGAGGCACCAAATGCTGGGCTACCAGGATGGCGGGCACCTCATCCGCATGCAGTGCGCTCTGGATATAGACCTTGGGGCGGGCGCCGGGTGTGCCAAAGCGCAACACCTGCAAGGACTGGCGAATACCGGGCGATCCACTTTGGAGTTCAATGGTTTGGGTTTGCATGGGTAGAAGAAGGTTTAGGAAGTCTTGGCGGCGGGCCGCGGTGCGGGTGATACCGCGGCCACGGCTTGGATCGCGTGTGGGGCGGCTTTGCTGGTGCGGTTCTGCTGTGGCTGCAGGTGGCGCAGGAAGCGTCGTTCCAGCAGCTTGAAGACGCCGACCAGGCTAAAGGTGAGTACAAAGTAGATGACCGCTGCCACACCAAAGGATTCGCTAACCAGCAGCGTGTTGGCATACACGTCGCGTGCCACACGGGTGATGTCCACCAGCGTAACGGTGCTGGCGATGGCGGTGGCGTGCATCAGACCCACCACCTCGTTGCTGTACTGCGGCAGCGCCCGACGCAGCGCACTGGGCAACAAAATGCGGCGGTACAGCGTGAAGCCGCTCAGGCCATAACTGCGGGCCGCTTCGATCTCGCCGCTATTGGTGGCCTTCAAGGCACCAGCAAAAATCTCGGTGGTGTAAGCGGTGGAGTTCAGCGTGAACGCCAACCAGGCACAAAACCAGGCGTTGCGCAGCAGCACCCAGGCGGCACTCTCGCGCACGGCCTCAAACTGGGCCAGCCCGTGGTACAGGATGAACAGCTGTACCAGCAGTGGTGTCCCGCGCAAGACGTAGGTGTAAAACCACACCGGTTTGGACAACCAGGGTTTGGCCGACACCCGCGCCACCGCCAGCGGCACGGCCAGTGCAAACGAGCTCAGCAGGCTGATGGCCAGCAGGACCAGTGTGGTGCGGATACCCTCCACATACAGGGGCAGGCTCTCGATGATGGTTTGCCACTGCATGTCAGAACTGCACTTTCTTGACGCCCAGGCTGAAACGCGCTTCCACGCGGGACAGGGCAAAGATGGAAATACTGGTCAGCGTCAGGTAGATCAGCGCTACGGCCACATAAAAGGTGAAGGGCGCGCGGGTAGACGCTGCCGCCAGGCCGGCGCGGTGTACCATGTCGTCGAGCCCAATGATGGACACCAGGGCCGAGGCCTTGATCATGATCAGCCAGTTGTTGGCAAAGCCCGGTATGGCGTGGCGCACCATCTGCGGCAGCACGATGCGCCACCACACCATGTTGCGCGACATTGCAAAGGCCAGACCGGCTTCCGCCTGGCCCTTGGGTACCGCCAGAATCGCACCGCGGAAGGTTTCAGTCAGGTAGGCACCAAAGATGAACCCAATGGTCAACACCCCCGCCAGAAAGGGCGGAATATCAATGTAGTCCCAACCCTGGGACTCGGCCAGCATATTGATGCCGATCTGACCGCCGTAGAAGATCAGCAGCATCAGCACCAGCTCGGGCATGCCGCGGATCAGCGTGGTGTAGACCTCAGCGCTCCAGCGGGCGGCGCGCGAGCCCGACAGCTTGGCGGCAGCGCCTATCAGGCCGAAGACGCAGGCTATGGCGAGTGACAGGGCCGAGACGCGCAGCGTCAGGCCCAGCCCCTCCAGAATGGCTGGCAGATAACCGTAGAGCACAGTAATTCCTGGTTGCTATCGAATGAGGAGCTAGTAGCGCCCGTTTGACGGGGGCTACCAGCCGATTAGTCTTGCAAGACTGCAAGCCGGGCCGCATGCTGCGGCTTATTTGAACGCGTAGTTCGCGCTCAGGAAGAAGGTCCGACCACGTGGATCACCGTAGGTTGAATCCCAGGTCACCTGGAAGTAACGGGCCTGGTTGGTGAACGGGGGAGCTGTGTCCAGCAGATTCAACACACCACCCCGTATACGGAAGTTCTTGGAAACCTTGTAGCTTCCGGTCAGATCCCACAGCGAATACGGCTCGACATCGCGGTTGTTCCAGGCTGCAGCCGCCATGCCTTCAATGTTTTGGTCACGGTAGCCCGACAGGTAGGTGTTGCTCACTGTCAGTCCGACAGCGCCGATATCCCAGTCCAAGTTCAACTTGTGGCGCCACCGTTGTACGGCCTTGTCGTCACGGAATCGGCCCAGGCCGTCCACCAGCGGGGAGCGCGGATCGGTACTGTACTCATACTTGGTAATCAATGTGCCCGCCATGCTGACACCAAAGCGCCCCATGTCGGTTTGTTCACCGCGCCACCGCAGCGCTACGTCAAAGCCTGACGTATTCAGCTGGCCACGGTTCTCTTTCTTCACTTTGATAAGGTCCACGAACCCTCCCGAACGAACCACGATCTTGGGGTCGTTGTAATAGATGGGGTTTGCAAAGATGGTCTCTTCACCAATGTCCGAAATGATGTCTGACTTCTCAATGGCCCAGTAGTCCACGCTGCCATTCCAGGTACGCGACGGCTCAAACACCAATCCCAGACTGAATTGTTTGGATGTCTCGGGTTTGAGGTCCGGGTTGGACGCACGGTCGATAGGCAACTGGCCGGTTTCTCCGGACACCGGGTCACGAACAAAGCTGGCAGTGACACCAGAGCGCAGTGGCAGAAACATTTCCGAAATGGATGGTGCGCGAAAGCCGGTGCCGTAAGACGCGCGTGCCAGCATGGTGCTGTCGGGACGGAAGCTCACACCAATCTTTGGGTTTGTCGTGTTGAGGTGGGGCGTAGTGGTGTTGGTCGCTGCATTGAACACACCGTCGTAGCTGTCTTGGCGCAGGGCGAACTGCCCTTCCCATTGCTTGGTGAACGGCGCGCTCAGCTCGGTGTACAAGCCCTTCACATTGCGTGAGTTGGCGGTGTCTGCCAACAAAGCGCCGGAAGTGGAACGGTCTCCGACGACGTCATTGCCCTTCAGCACATCGGTTGCGCGGAACTCAGTGTTTTCACGGCGAATTTCAGCGCCGACGGCAAGCATCAAGTCTCCGCCAGCGAGCTTGCTCAGTGGGCGTGTCACCTTTCCGTCCAGGCTTGTGGAGGTACCTTCTGAAATACGCGCAGCGCCGTTCAGACGGATGGAGTCCATAAAGGCCTTGCCCTCTGGCGTAGCCACTGCAAACGGGTTGTAGGCACCAGAGCGCATACCTGCGCGCATCTTGTCGTTGGACACCCAGCCAGAGATGTTGGAATCGGTGGCTTTGTTGACGCTGTAGTTCACTGCCGTGTCGTATTCCCAGCCACCCACCACACCCACGGCACCCACGACCAAACGCTTTGCGTCGCTGTCCACGCGATTGGTCCGCTTGCCGGCGTCCGACAAGCGGAATCGGAATGCAACCGGCGTTGTGATACCGGTTACCGCCTGCAGAGAGGCTGGCAAGGTGATACCTGCGCTGGTCGGAATGCTGCCAGACGTTGCAGGGGAAGCGGCATAGTCTGTCTGGCTTTTGCTCAACAGCATTTCGGCAAACAGTTGGTGATCTGGCGCGAGCTGAAACGTGGCGCGGCTGATCAGGTTGGCCTTTTCGGATGTTGGGTAAATTTCGGTATCGCCCATGTAGTTATAGGCACAGCCCTCCCGCCCGCCCAGGGAGGTGGGGGCCACGGAATTGGGGTTAGCTCCACCCGTGCAGCTGGCCTTTGCGAAATTGACGCGGCGTGCGGAGGACCCTGGTACCGATGGCTGCCAGGTTCCATTGGGACCCGTACCCTTGAGCGCGGTGCCGGGATTGGCCAGCACGAAGGCGTTCAGTGCGGTCAATTGTGCGGCCGTCAAATCGACGTTGGCCGGGAACGGGTTGCTCGAAAGCTGTGGCGCCAGGCGGCCCGGCAAATCATATTCTTGGATAAAACTGCGCTGGCTGGAGTTCAGCGAATCCAACTTTTGCACATCCAATGCAGCGAACACGTTGAATCCGTCGGTGCTCAGGTCGCCAAAACCTGCCGATGCGTTGAAAGTTTTCTTGGCAGCGCCGCCCTGCTGGGTGCTCAATGCGTACACGCCGATATCGGACCCTTGGTAATCTTTGCGGGTGATGAAGTTGATCACTCCCCCCATGGCATCCGTTCCATAGATGGCTGAAGCGCCGTCTTTCAACACCTCCACACGCTGAATGGCGCCCGATGGAATGTTGTTGAGGTCAACACCCGCGTTATCCCCTGGTGTTGCGAAGTTTGCCAGGCGGCGACCGTTGAGCAGAATCAGCGTGCTCGACACGCCCAGACCCCGCAAGTTGGCTCCGTTGAAGCCGCGCTGTGCGCCCGCTTGGTCCGATATGCTGGCACCGTCAGTGAGCCCACCAACATTGGAAGTGATTTTCTGGAGCAATTCCGCGGCTGTTGTGACCCCGGCTTTTTCGATGTCCTCGCGCTTGATGGTCTCCACTTGCAATGCAGTTTCGCCCTCCAAGCGTTTGATGGAACTACCGGTGATTTCCACCCGGTCGAGTTTTCCGGTTTCGGCCTGGGCCAGCGCGGCCTGACTGGCGAGCAAGGATACGGCCAGCGCGGCGGCGTGGGCGCAGGGGCGCAGCGCAAACGTGGCGCGTGCGGACAGGGGCGATGTGGTGCGTGTCATGGGGATGGGTCCGGTGGTGGTGGGGTCAGGGGAAAAGGCTGTTGAAGAAGCGTGCTGTTGTTATTCGCCGCGGATATTCACGTCGAAATACTTGTCGTTGATCGACTTGTAGACACCGTTGGCGGTGATGGTCTTTAGGGCTGCGTTGACCTTGGTGCGCAGGCTCTCTTCACCCTTGCGCATGGCGATGCCGGTGCCGCCCGCCTTGTTGCCACTGGGGTTGATGGGTGGACCCACCTTGCTGAAGGTCTTGCCTTCGGGCGACTTCAGGAAGGCTGTGGTGGCAGCCAGCGAAGAGCCAAAGCCGATGTCGCCACGCCCGGCGGACAGTTCCATTGTCACGTCCGCCTCTTTGGCCACCTGCAGTACCTGGCTGTCTTTGTAGTTCTCGGCTATGTATTTGGCGCGCGGGGTGTTGCGCGTCACGATGATGGTTTTGCCCTTCAGGCTGGCGGGGCTGACGTCCTTGAATACGCCCGTTTTGGCGATAAAGGTGGACGGGATGTCGTAGTACGAATCGCTGAAGTCCGCCACCTTGAGGCGCTCTTCGGAGATCGTCATCGAAGCGACGATCATGTCGAACTTGCGGGCGTTCAGCGCAGGCATCATGCCGTCCCACTCCTGCGAGACCATGGTGCACTCGGCCTTCATGGTGGCGCACAAGGCCTGGGCAATGTCGATATCAAAACCGGAGAACTTGCCATCGGTACCCATTTGTGAAAATGGGGGGTAGTTGGCTTCGACACCGATGCGGATTTTGGCCCAGCCGGGGGCTTGGGCATGGGCCCCCGCAGCCAGCCCTAAGGCGGCGATGGCGGCGAGCGCGAAGGGCAGTTTGCGGGACATGAAGACTCCTGAAAGAGGATGAAAAGGGAAACCGTTCCGAACTAGGAAACCGTAATGTACAGATATTTTCATAATCTATCTATATGAAAATATAAGGACAAACCCTGACGAAATTTCGGGCCAACTTGGCTTTGGACTAGGAAATTGCGCGGAAAATCGGCGTTTTCGTTTTCAATACATATGCAGTTGAAAATTTCCGACCAGCTCCAGATTCGACGTACAAGGTTTGCCATATGCCCACACAAGCCTCTTTTCATCCGCTGCGACGGGGTGCGCTCTGCGCAATCGTGTTGGGGTGCCTGGTGATGGGTAGCCAGGCCGCTTGGGGCGATTCACTACCACCCATCGCCAACGTCGTGATTGGCGGAGCAGAACGCCGTTGCTCCAGCCACTCCGGTGCCACCCAGGGGCGTGACTGTTTGGCAGACTGGGACGCCATCCTGGCGCAAGACCCGGCGTTCAAGGGCCTGAAACGCGACTACATCAGTTTTGACACCGAACCGGCAGCACCCACATTCACCTACAGCCTCACGGAGGCCCGCGTGGCCGCATTACGTGGCGTGCCGGCGCGCCTGTTCGATACACGCCGCAAGTCCTTGCTGCTGGCTCAGCTGGCGCAGGCCCTGCAGACCTCGGGTCCCCAACAACATTTGGCGTGGCCGGCCTTTGAGAAGCTGCTCCCGCAGCAGCTGGCCAACAACGACGCCGACCGCCTGACCTGGGCAGAAGGTGCGATGCTGCGCTCGGCTTTTGTGGACCCGTTGCCGCACTACCGGCGCAAGCTGCAGGGTCGTTCCACGCTGTTTTCATCCAATACATCCAGCGTTGCCATCACCACCGCGATAGTCGCCGCTGCACGGGCGGTCAACCAGGGGCGCAAACCGCTGATCGGGGTGGTCACGGCATCGGCAGGCTTGCACCCGTTTGCGGACCGTGACATCAATGTTTTCATGCTGCAATCGGCCGGTGCGGAGGTGGTGTACCTGCCGCTGGACGGTGGTTTTCGCCAGGCGCTGGATGCCAACGATTGCGCTAATCTGCGCTACTACTACGACAGCTATGCCAACACCCGGCCTGAGCGAGTGGTTCACCACGCAGACCTGTTGTTCCCCGATCTGGCACAACAGCAACAAGCCCTGTGTGCCAACGGCGGGCAGGCGCTCAACGCCTTGCTGGAGCGACTGAACGGCATTTATTTCTCCGGTGGCAACCAGGCCCGCCACCTCGAAAGCCTGGTCACCCAAGACGCTGCGGGCGACTACACCCTGCCCAGCGCACAACTGGCCATACTGCAACGCCGCCATGCACAAGGCCAGTTGGTCGTGGCAGGCACCAGCGCCGGCAACCATATCCAGGGGGGAGGTCTTTGGCAGGGCAAACCCGTTCCGATGGTCGGCGGTGGCAGCAGCTACGACGTGCTGCGGTCCGGCTTCGCGCAGGGGCGCGGTGTGGCCGGTGATACCGCAGAGCCAGGCCAGACTGAACACAACACCAACTTTGCAGCCGTCATCTACCCGCTGGGCGGCCTGGGCGTGTTCCGTTTTGGAGTGCTGGATTCGCACTTCTCGCGCCGCGCCCGTGAGGGCCGCCTGGTGCGCGCCACCTTTGACAGCGCCATGCACTACGGCTTTGGCGTGGACGAAAACACGGCCTTGCTGGTCAGCCAGACAGACGCCACGGGCGCCACCCATTTCTCGGTGTTGGGTGCGGGGGGCGTGTTTATTGCCGATGTGCGCCGCGCCCAAGCCCTCAGCAATCCCCAGAAACACTTCAGTATCAAAGGCGTGCAGGCCCACTACCTGCTGCCGGGCGACACGGCACGCATAGACGCCACCGGCGACTTGCAGGTCACACTGTCCCACAGCGCGCCCCTACTGCCCGTGGCGGCCGCACCCGCGGTGGTGGTGCAAGACCGCTTATTGGACACAGGTACCTACAACTTTCTGAACCTGGCCACCGCCATGGGTCGCAGTGGTGCCACCCAGGGGTTTGGCAGCACCCACAACAGTTCAGATAAGCACAACCCACAAACCAGTCCGTACTACAGCGCCACGCTTTCACGGGATACACACACCGTGTTCCGCGCCGCAGCCGCACCGGATGCCAACACCCTTGCGCCCGTGGCCTATACCGGACTGCAGGTGCAGTTTGCGCCATGCGCCGACGGTTGCCAACCGCCCAAGCCTGGGCTGGCGCAGTAAGCGGCTGTGCAACACCGGATAATCCCGACAACATGACCCAAACCACTCCTGACGCCGCCGCGCCTTCGGCCTTCTCCAGCCCTACCGTCGACACCGCATTTGCGCAGTCGGAACTGGGCTTTAAGTTGCGCGCCGTACTGGCCGAGGGAAAAGGCACCAATGTGGCCATCGCCGATTTTTTGCTGCGCAACCCGGTGCGCGCCACGGCCTGGGGCATTGAGGAACTGGCCGCGAATACCCAGACATCCACCGCCACCCTCAGCCGCTTTGCACGGGCACTCGGATTCAGCGGTTTTGGTGCGCTGCGCAGCGGCATGGCCGACGCATTACAAACGGCACTGCAACCCGTGTTCCAGCCGGTGGACAAGTTGCGTAACGTGCTGCAACGCAAGGACGAGGCCGGGAGCAGCGGCAAGCCCATCATTGCCGAGAGCCTGGACGCCAGTGTCAGCAACTTGCAGGCGGCCGCCGCCGGCCTGAACCCGGCGATGCTGATCGCCACGGCCCACAAGATCCTGGCGGCCGAGACCGTCTACACCTTGGGCTTTGGTATCAGCGCCCATCTGTCGGCCATGCTGGCACTGGACCTGCAACCCTTTTGCCGCCAAGCCATCAACGTCGTGGAGTTTGGCGGTACTGAAGTAGCTGCCGGGCGGCTGATGAACATCGGCCCCAAGGATTTGCTGATCTCCATTTCGTTTCCGCGCTACGCCAGCGACGCTGTCATGCTCACCCGTTACGCGCGGGACTGCTGCGCCCATGTGATTGCGCTGACCGACTCCATGGCCTCACCGCTGGTCAACTGGTCACACGATGTGCTGGTGGCACCTGCCACGCACCCTGTGCTGTCGAGCAGCTATACGGCAGCTCTGCTGGTCATTGAGGCCCTAGTCACCAGCCTGATGGTCAGTGGCAACAACCAGGTGGCGCAGGCGGAGAAACTGACAGATGCCATTTCGGCCTACCTGTACACCGACAAACCGGGCAGCGACAGCGGTGTGGACCGCCCCGCCAAACGCATCGTGCGCAAAGGCTAGCCCCCATGGGATAGCCACCACGCTTGTCGCTTCGCGTACTACGCTGCCCCCCGAGGGGGCCTTGCGCTCCTTGGGACGGCCCGGCGGCGCTCCAACTACAACGCCTTCAGGTCCGCGCCGCGCAAACCGACGAGCAAGGCCCGGCCATCCTTGCCAACGCGGAACTCGCCGTACTTGGCCTGGGCCCAGCGGTCGGCCTCGCCTTCCTTGAAAAACCAGGCGTCGGTAACCAACACCCAGTCACCGTTCTTGGGCGCCAGTTCAATACGCAACTCGTCGTCCGCCAGCGGCGTACCCAGATCAGGGCGCACCACGCTGGCAATGCCACGCACATCACGCTTGGCCACCACGTAGGGGCGTTGCCCTGCGGCCAGTGCGGTGTTGGCAGCACCCACCGTTTCAGAAAAGGCAAAGCGCAGTGCCATGTAGTCACCCTGCATCAACGAACGCGGATCCACCGGCGCCAAAGGTACAAACAGCGGCTGGCCGTGTGTTATAAGGTTCTCCTTTTGCCAGATGGCGCCATTGGCCACCAACAGCACCAGTAGCGCCACAAAGGCGAGACCGGCCTGGGATTTGCTAAACACCGACGCGCCGACTGACCCGGTGGCCTGCGGCGCTTGGAATGCCTGCGTGGTACGTGCCGCCCACCAGGCCAGGGCGCCCAACGCGGCTCCGGCACCTGCCAGCAGCAAAGCTTTGTCCGCCAACGGCCAGGCCAGCTGGTAGTAGAACGCACCGATGATCCATGCTGCGGCCACCCCTGCGGCACTGGCCACCCGCCACCGCCCAGCGGAAACACAATAGGCCAGCACCAATAGAACGCCGCCCAGCGACGGCATAAAACCTGCAAGCCCAACCAGCACCAAGGCCACCGCGGCACACCATGTGTTGCGCACACGGGGCCACACATGGGCCAGCCAGGCGGCACCCGCGAGGGCGAGCGCCACGGACGCCAGGCGCAGCGTCTGCATACCCTCCAGCGCCGCGGCCTGTTTAGGACCCAATTCACGCGCTATCTCGCCGGCAAATTGGCCACTGCCCAGACTGGCACCCACCAGGAATGTCATTCCAGCCCAAAAGGCCAAGCCTGCCAAGGTAACGAGCAGCCAGCCGACGGACAGCGATTCCCAAGCGGCAGCTATCCGCGCAGCTGGGCCGTTGTTGATCAGTGTGCGTTGCATCCAGGCTCCCGCCAGGGCGATGGCAACCAACACATGCAGCGCAAGCCAGACGCTGGGCCATTCGGAGCGGCCAAAAAAGTTCAGGCTAATGGGCGCTACGGCCAATCCAACCAGACCAGCCGCACCCGCACCCAGCAAAACCCGTAACCACGGCTTGGGCACCGCCCACACCACCACGGCCACCAGGGCAGCAGACATCGCCGCAGCGCCACGGTTGGGCATATCGCGGAACAGCGCATAACCCAGCAGCGCACCACCCACCATCAGCGCCGGTACGGCCAGTTGCTCTACAAACAGGGGCAGCGTGCGCGCACGCAACATGGCCATGGCGCCCGCCAAAACCACAGCACCGACGACGTAGGTACCCGTGCCCCGCAGTGCTGCGTCACCCACCATCAAACCGACGACGATCAGCAGAGGCACGGCGGCCAGCCAGGCACCCAAGGCAGTCAACAACACCACGGGCCAAGGCCGGTTGTCCTGTTCTGGGCGGCTGGCACCAGCCGGCAAAATACCAGCGGCTACTGCGGCCTGCAAAGTGTGGTCCAGACGGTCGGCGCTCATACCGTGCTCCCTTGCGCGGCATAACGGCGTGGCAAGCGCAGCAGCACACTCACGGTGCCAGCCAGCAAGCCCGCGGCGGCCAGACCCAACAGCAGCATGGCACCGATCCAGTTGTCACCACGCGTGTCTTGAAACAGCAGCTTGCCCAGGCCAAATATCAACAACACGTTGAGACCCAGACCCACCGCACTCAAGCCAAAAATTTCGAACAGCTGCCGACTGGCCAGCGCGAGAGCCGCACCCGCCAGCAGACACAGACCCAGGCCATACAGCAGCGACATCTCGCGGTCAAACAGGGCGCCCAAGGATGTCGTCGTAATCATGATGGTGGCCAAGGTGACCGCCGTGCGCATGGCCCAGGGGCCACTGCCACTCCAGCGTTGGAAGACCGGGCTCAAGGCCAGCGTCAGGACCAGCGCGGCGCTCCAGGCCATGGCATAGATGCGCAGGTCTTGCGGTTCCACGCGCCAGCGGTGGGACGTGTGTGCGTAGACCCACAACGAGATACCAGTAGAAACGATCAGCGCCCAGGGTGTCCACAACACATCGCTGCGCACGCTGAAACACAGCGGCAAGGCCAGCACTGCCCACACGGCAAACAGTTGCCACGGGTCCGCGCCGGTCTGGTAGGTCTGCCCAAAATACGCAAACAGCCCGCCAATGGTGAGCAGCGCCATCAGGCCCAGGGGCGCACGTGCGCTGGGCTTGAGCAACGCGCCAGCACACATAACCAGGAACAGCGCCTGCAACAGCGCAAAACGCCCGAAGCGGCCCAAAGTCTCCCAGTTGGCGGCTATCCAAAGGATGACGCCAAAGCCCCCCAGGGCCGCCGCCAGCACGGCCACGCCGCGTGGCAACCAATACGCCAGTTGTGAAGGCTCACGGTTAAGCCCCGCTATCTGGGCCAACTTTTGCGAGCCAGTGGCATCCAGTTGGTGGCGGGCCGCGAGTTCATACAGTGCCAGGCGAAGATCCATGGAAAGCCTTTGTCTTTGTGAGAGTGACTTGCGCCAGTCAACCCGAGAGTCGGGCGTTCAGCGCCAAAGCGCTCAGGATGCGTCTAGTGATTTGATGGCCGCCAGGCGCCGCAGCAGTTGCTGGAGGATGTCGTTTTGCATGTCGCGGAACAGCAGCACCTCTTCGGCCTCCTTGGCCAGCACGGCGGATTCGTTGAAGCTGATGTCGCGTTGCTGGGATATCTCGGTCGGGCCAATCAGCTCGCGCCCGTCGGGAAGGCGCACGCGGAACAATAGGCGCAGGCGCAACTGGAATTCGCGCACCTGGCCCGAGGCGTTGACACCGACCACATTTTTGTCGCGCACCTCTTGCAGGATGTCGACGATGACCTGGGGTGGCTCGGAGCCGCGCACCGGCACCAGCGGCACGATGGCCTTGCCGAAGTAACGGATCAGGTCAGCGGCCACCAGCCCATTGCGCTCGGGCGCGACGGCCAGCGTCTCAAACACAAACGTCTGGCTGCTGCGCAGCTTGAAGCCGCAGCCGGCCAAGACGATAGCGCCTAAAGTGGCGGTGATGAACGACCTGCGGCGCAGCATGGGTTGTGGCTTAGATGACCACATTGACCAGGCGCCCCGGCACAATGATCACCCGCTTGATGGGCGCGCCGGCAGCGAAATTCACAAAGGTCTCGTTGGCCAGTGTCAACGCCTCAATCTCGTCCTTGGTCGCGCCCGAGGGCACCATCACCGAACCGCGCAGCTTGCCGTTGACCTGCAGCATCAGTTCGATCTCGTCCTGGACCAACGCAGCAGGGTCCACTTGCGGCCAGGGTGCGTCCAGCAGGTCTCCGCTGCCCTTGGCATAACCCAACTCGCTCCACAAGGCGTGGGCAATGTGCGGGGTGGCCGGGTACAGCGTGCGCAGCAGCAGCGAGAAACCTTCCAGCACCGCGGCCAGACCACCTTCGGACTCCACCGCTTTGAAGTCTTCCAGGGCATTGATCATCTTCATGGCACCAGACACCACGGTGTTGTACTGCATGCGCTGGTAGTCGTAATCCACCTGCTTGAGCACGGTGTGCATCTCGCGCCGCAGAATCTTGGCTTCCTTGCTGAAGCTTAAGCCATTTATGCCGCTAGCCCCCGCCAATTGGACCTGGGTAGCTTCAATATTCATAGCAGAAAGCTTGACACCGAAGTTCCACACGCGGCGCAGAAAGCGGTAGCTCCCCTCCACCGCCGCGTCGTTCCACTCCAGGGTGGCCTCGGGCGGCGCGGTGAACATCGTGTAGATGCGCGCCGTGTCGGCGCCATACTTCCCAATCAGCTCTTGCGGGTCCACACCATTATTCTTGGACTTGGACATGGTCCCCACGCCCTCGTAGTCAATGGCGGTGCCCACTGGCAGCATACCGTCCGCACTCTCCACGGCCTTGATCAGCTTGGCGCCATTGATCTTGCCCGCGTCGTCGAATACATGTTCCACGTCCTGCGGCCAGAAATACTCCTTGCCACCCTTGTCGGTGCGGCGTGAGTAGATGTGGTTCAGCACCATGCCCTGGCACAGCAGCTTGGTAAACGGTTCGTCCACCGTGACCAGGCCCAGGTCGCGCATAACCTTGGTCCAGAAGCGCGCGTACAACAGGTGCAGGATGGCGTGTTCGATGCCACCGATGTACTGGTCCATGCCACTGCCGCCCTTGGCCAGCTGCTGGTCGCGCATCCAATAGGCTGTGCCTGAACCGACCATAGCGTCGGTATTTTGCGGGTCGCAATAGCGCATGTAGTACCACGAGCTATCGACAAAGGTGTCCATGGTGTCGGTCTCGCGCCGCGCGGCCTTGCCGCAAACCGGGCACACCACGCCCGCGTGGAAGCCTTCGTGCTTGTGCAATGGGTTACCGGAGCCATCGGGTACGCAATCTTGGGGCAAGACGACCGGCAAGTCCTCCTGCGGCACCGGCACCGCGCCGTGTTCGGTGCAATGGATGATGGGAATGGGTGTGCCCCAGTAGCGCTGGCGGCTCACGCCCCAGTCGCGCAGGCGCCAGGTGGTCTTTTTGTCGCCAAGGCCCTTTTGCTGCAGCGCGTGGGCCACAGCGTTCACGGCATCGTGATAGTTGAAGCCGCTGAAGATGTCGGAGTTGATGGTGACGCCGCGCTCCTTGTCGCCGTACCAGTCGTTCCACTGCTTGTAATCGTAGTGCTCGCCGTCCACATGCACGACCTGCATGATCGGCAGGTTGTACTTCAGCGCGAACGCGAAGTCGCGCTCGTCGTGGCCGGGCACGCCCATCACGGCGCCGTCACCGTAGCCCATGAGCACGTAGTTGCCGACCCACACGTCGATCGGCTCGCCGGTGATGGGGTGGAACACCGCCAGACCCGTGGGCATGCCTTCCTTCTCGCGCACTGCGAGTTCGGCCTCGGTCGTTCCGCCCTTCTTGCAGTCC
>JAYSZJ010000066.1:0-3554 GCA_043738115.1 Rhodoferax sp.
AACTGCAGTCTCGTGCTTGCCACGGGGGAAAGGTCAAGCGAGTGCGGGGTGGGGAAGGTGCTTGACCTTGCCATCGTGTAAAGGCCAATAGTTCGCTCCACACCTATCGCAAAGCCAACCAATTACGGAGATCGAATATGGAAACAACCAACAGTCTTGCCACCCATGCCCTGAACCTGGGCATTGAGGGCATGACCTGCGCGTCCTGCGTGGGGCGTGTCGAAAAGGCGCTCAAAAAACTTGCCGGTGTTGTAGAGGCCGAAGTGAACCTGGCCACAGAAACGGCGCGTGTTTTGGTCACCGACGCTGGCATGGCGGGCGCCCTGATCGCAGCAGTCGACAAGGCCGGTTACCAGGCCAGTGTCATACAGGCCCAGGACGAAGGTGGTGTGGCCGAGCGCCCACGCAGCAAGGGTGAGCCCTGGTGGCCCGTAGCCCTGGCCGCGGTACTGTCCACTCCCTTGGTGCTGCCCATGCTGGCCATGGTGTTCGGCCTGGATTGGACGCTCAACCCGTGGCTGCAACTGGTTTTTGCCGCTCCTGTGCAGTTTTGGCTGGGTGCACGCTTTTACCGTGCGGGCTGGAAAGCCTTGCGTGCCGGTGCCGGCAATATGGACCTGTTGGTGGCGCTGGGCACATCTGCGGGGTTTGGCCTGAGCCTTTACTTGATGTTCAAACACGCGGACCACGGCATGCCCCACCTGTATTTTGAAGCGTCGGCGGTCATCATCACACTGGTACTGCTGGGCAAATGGTTGGAGGCCAGGGCCAAGCAGCAAACCACGGCTGCCATACAGGCGCTCAATGCATTGCGCCCTGAGCTGGCGCTGGTTCGCCGGGATGGGGCTGACGTTGAACTTCCGGTCTCGCGCGTAGCCGTGGGCGATGTGGTGGTTATCAGGCCGGGCACGCGCATTCCGGTCGACGGCATCGTCATGGAGGGTGCAAGCCAGGTGGACGAATCCCTGATCACCGGTGAAAGCCTGCCGGTCAGCAAACTCGTGGGTGACCGGGTCACCGGCGGTGCAGTCAACGCAGAAGGACTGTTGCTGGTGCAAACCATTGCGGTAGGCGCGGAGTCCACACTGTCGCGTATCGTGCGCATGGTTGAATCTGCCCAGGCAAAAAAGGCACCTATCCAGCGCATGGTGGACCAGGTGAGTGCCGTGTTTGTGCCGGTTGTGCTGTTGCTGGCGCTGCTCACACTGCTGGGCTGGGGCATGTACAACGGCAACTGGGAGCAGGCCATTCTGAACGCGGTGGCGGTGCTGGTCATTGCCTGCCCCTGTGCACTGGGCTTGGCCACACCCACCGCCATCATGGCCGGCACCGGTGTAGCCGCACGCCACGGCATTCTGATCAAGGACGCCGAGGCGCTGGAGATCGCCCACACCATCAACGTCGTAGCTTTTGACAAGACCGGCACCTTGACCGAGGGCAAACCCAAGCTGGTCGCCGCCGTTGCGGCCCAGGGCCAGACCCATGATCTGTTGCCCTTTGCCGCCGCTTTGCAACAAGGCAGCGAACACCCTTTGGCCAAGGCCGTGATGGACGAGGTGCGGGCCGCCGGAATGAGCGTTCCGCCTGCCAGCGATGTGTCGGCCGTCGCGGGGCGGGGTATGTCGGCCACGGTACGCAGACGCCTGATTCGGCTGGGCAGCCCCCGTTACATGCAGGAGCTTGGGGTTGATACCGCCGAACTGGACCAAGAGGCCGCCAAGCTGCAGGCGCAAGGGCGCACCGTTTCCTGGCTGGCCGACGTGACGGATCAGCCACGCTTGATCGGCATGCTGGCCTTTGGTGATGCGGTCAAGGCTAGCGCATTACAGGCCGTGCGCAATTTGCAGGCCCTGGGCGTTCGTGCTGTACTGGTCACGGGTGACAACAAGGGCAGCGCCGCCTTGGTGGGTAGCGCATTGGGCATGGACGGCATCGAGGCCGAGGTGTTGCCGGCGGACAAGGCCGCCATCGTTGGCAAACTCAAACAACAGGGCGCCGCCGTTGCCATGGTGGGGGATGGCATCAACGATGCACCGGCCCTGGCCGCGGCAGATGTGGGTATTGCCATGTCCACCGGCACCGATGTAGCCATGCACGCCGCAGGTATCACGCTGATGCGCGGCGACCCGGCGCTGGTGGCCGACGCCATAGACATCTCGCGGCGCACCTACCGCAAGATCCGCCAGAACCTGTTTTGGGCGTTTGCGTACAACATTTTGGGCATTCCACTGGCTGCCTTTGGCCTGCTCAACCCTGTTGTGGCGGGTGCGGCCATGGCGCTCAGCAGTGTGAGTGTGGTGACCAATGCCCTGATGCTGCGCAATTGGAAGGCGGGTCGGCCGGGCGGGTAAAATCAGCGGGCTTAACCCTGTGCCCATTCAGCGTACAGGGATGAGTTGAATTTTCAACCCTCCAGCCCACTTACCAGGCCGCCCCAGTGACTCTGCACATCACCCAATTCGAGGGCAGCAACGCCCTGAGCAGCTTCCGTTTCCAACAACTCCTGCCCGCCTTAACGGCGATCCACGAGAAAATCTCCGGCATTTCGGCCCGTTTTGTGCACCTGGTGGCCAGCGATACAGCCCCGGATGCCGCGCTGAGCGCCAAACTGGCAGCCTTGCTGACCTATGGCGACCCCTACACCGGCCCCACCGACGGTCCGCTGATCGTCGTATCCCCCCGCCTGGGCACTGTGTCGCCCTGGGCGTCCAAGGCCACGGACATTGCGCACAACTGCGGCCTGGCCGTCAAACGCATCGAGCGCCTGGTGGAATACCGCCTGACGCTGAAGAACGGCCTGCTGAGCAAAACGGCTCTGACGGCCGAGCAACTGCAACTGGTCGCAGCCATCTTGCACGACCGCATGACCGAAAGCGCCATGCTGGAGCGCGCCCAGGCCCTGGGCCTGTTCGGCGCCCTGCAGGCCGCGCCAATGGACCATGTGGATGTGTTGGGCGGTGGTAAGGATGCCCTGGTCAAGGCCAATACCCAGTTCGGCTTGGCCCTTGCTGCTGACGAGATCGATTACCTGGTCAACGCCTTCACCACGCTGGGCCGCAACCCCACCGATGTGGAGTTGATGATGTTTGCCCAGGCCAACAGCGAACATTGCCGCCACAAGATTTTCAACGTCGAGAACCTCGTTGATCAATTCGAGCAGATACCAACCCGCCTTGAGGATCTGGTCGAGATTGCGTTTTTGGGAGGGAGACGGCAAAGGAGAACCGAATTCCATGAGCTGCGCGAAACCGAGAATCGCGTTAAGCGGCGTGCGCAACTCATGGCTCATGCTGGAGAGAAAATCGGTCTTCGCTTTGTTGGCTTTCTCCGCCGCGACCATCGCTTCATTAAGGTCAGATTCGGCGGCCTTTCGCATGGAATTGTCAGTCCCGATCAGGAGGTATCCAATGATCGCGCTGTCGCCGTCACGCAAAGCGGTGATCGAAACGATGGCCGGGAATCGACTGCCGTCCTTGCGGATGTAGGTCAGTTCATAGACATCCTCGATCTCGCGTGAGGCCTTGAAAGCCAGGGCCTCGAAACCGGGTGCGATC
>JAYSZJ010000067.1:0-18616 GCA_043738115.1 Rhodoferax sp.
CACCGTATTGGCCTTTAACCTGCTGGGCGATGGCCTGCGCGATGCGCTGGACCCCAAGCTCAAACGTTAACCATACGACAGCACACGACCATGGCCTTGCTAGAAATTGAAAACCTGTCGGTAGAGTTCCCGTCGCACAACGGGGTCATGCACGCGGTGGACGGTGTCAGCCTGTCGCTGGACACCGGCGACGTGTTGGGCATCGTTGGCGAATCCGGCTCCGGAAAAAGCGTCACGATGATGGCCCTGATGGGCCTGGTGGCCTACCCCGGCCGTGTCAAGGCAGACAAACTGCGATTTGACGGCCACGACCTGTTGGCATTGAGCGACCGCGAACGCCGCCGCCTGACCGGCAAAGATTTGGCGATGATTTTCCAGGACCCAACCACCAGCCTGAACCCCTGCTTTACCGTGGGCTTCCAATTGGCCGAGACCTTGAAGCTGCACTTGGGGCTAGACATGGCAGCAGCCCGCAAGCGATGCATCGAACTGCTGGAGCAGGTGGGCATCCCCGCGCCCGAGAGCCGCTTGAGCGTCTACCCACACCAGCTGTCCGGCGGCATGAGCCAGCGGGTAATGATTGCGATGGCCATTGCCTGCAACCCCAAGCTGTTGATTGCCGATGAACCCACCACTGCGCTGGACGTGACCATTCAAGCGCAAATTTTGGATCTGCTGCGCAGCCTGCAAAAAGACCGTGGCATGGCCTTGGTGCTGATCACGCACAACATGGGTGTGGTCAGCGAAATGGCACAACGCATCGCCGTGATGTATGCCGGCCAGATCATGGAGCAGCGTGGTGCCGATACCTTGTTCACCGCACCACAACACCCCTATACCGAGGCCTTGATGGCGGCATTGCCCGAGCGCAATGACGGCCATTCACGCCTGGCCACGATCCCCGGCATGGTGCCGGGTTTGTACGACAGGCCCCAGGGTTGCCTGTTTGCGCCCCGGTGTAGCTACGCCAACGATGGCCTGTGCCAGACCCGCCCGCCGCTGCGCGCCTGGCAGGACGGCGCTGTGCGGTGCCACTACCCGCTGGGAGACGCTGACCGGGCCCTACACGCTCCCAAACATGCCGAGGTGGCAGCATGAGTACCGCGGCTGTTGTCACTGCCAAAGACCTGCGCCGCGTCTATCCCATCAGCAAAGGCATTTTCAGCAAACCCGACCTGTTGCAAGCAGTAGGCGGTGTATCGTTTTCGGTGCAGGCCGGCAAAACGCTGGCCATCGTTGGCGAGTCCGGTTGCGGTAAGTCCACGCTGGCACGCATGGTGACCTTGATCGAAGACCCAACCGGCGGCAGCCTGCAACTGGGTGGCATGGATGTGGTCAACGCATCCACCCGCGACAAGAAAACCCTGCGCCAAAAAGTGCAGCTGGTATTCCAGAACCCCTACGGTTCTTTGAACCCGCGCAAGCGCATCGGCCAGATCCTGGAAGCCCCACTGGAGATCAACACTGACCTTACCGCCCCGCAGCGCGCAGAAAAAGCCCGCGCCATGTTGGCCATGGTGGGCCTGCGCCCTGAGCATTACGACCGTTATCCGCATATGTTTTCCGGCGGTCAGCGTCAGCGTATCGCCATTGCACGGGCCTTGATGCTGGAGCCATCTCTGGTTGTGGCCGATGAGCCGGTGTCGGCGTTGGACGTATCCATCCAGGCACAGGTGTTGAACCTGCTGGCAGACCTGCAACGTGATCTGGGCTTGGCCTATCTGTTCATTTCACACGACTTGGGTGTGGTGCGCCATATCGCCCACGATGTGCTGGTCATGTACCTGGGCCACACCGTAGAGCATGGCGAGAAAAATGCCATCTTCAGCCGCCCGCTGCACCCCTATACGCAGGCACTGCTGGCATCAACTCCTGGCCTGGCCGGCAGTGGGCCTGCGGCGCAGCGCACGGTGCTTAAGGGCGAGTTGCCATCGCCGCTGAATCCACCGCTGGGTTGCGTGTTCTCTACACGCTGCCCCCACGCCACAGAGCAGTGCCGCACGGAGCGCCCTGTACTGGAACAACTGCACGGACGTCTGGTCGCGTGTTTTGAAGCACCGCGTTTGGCGGCAACTTGATGCAGCTTTTTACTCGCGTAATATGGCTGCTCGGCGACCCGGCCACAAGCCTGGTTCAATTATTCACAGGGGGTGTATGCCATCCCTTTTTTACGGAGTTTTCTTGATGACCACTTCTTTCCCGCGCACTAGCTTGCGTGCCAGCAAAGTAGCCATGCTGTGTGCTGTGGCGTTGCCCGCACTATTGGCACTGACACCGGCCGCCGCCAAGACACTGGTGTTTTGCTCCGAAGCCAGCCCAGAGAACTTTGCACCCAGCATCAACACCACCGGCACCTCGTTTGATGCAACGGAACAGATTTACGACAACCTTGTGGAGTTTGAACGCGGCACCACAAAAGTCATCCCCAGCCTTGCCGAAAAATGGACCGTGTCCAAAGACGGTCTGGAATACACATTCTTTCTGCGTAAGGGCGTGAAGTGGCACTCCAATAAAAACTTTAAGCCATCGCGAACCTTCAATGCGGATGACTTTTTGTTCACGATGAACCGCCAGTGGGTCGAAACCGATCCCTACTTCAAGGTCACCAGCTCCAACCACTCCTACTTCAACGACATGGGCATGCCCAAGCTGCTGAAGTCCATCCAGAAAGTTGACGATTACACCGTCAAGATCACCCTGAACAAGCCCGAGGCGCCCTTCCTGTCCAACCTGGCGATGCAGTTCGCCGGCATTCAATCCCAGGAATACGCCATTGCGATGCTGAAGGCCGGCACACCAGAGAAGATTGACCAGGAGCCAGTGGGTACGGGTCCCTTTGTACTGGTGCAGTACCAGAAGGACGCCATCATCCGTTATAAAGCCTTTCCACAGTACTGGCAAGGCGCAGCCAAGATTGACGACCTGATTTTCTCGATCACACCGGACGCGTCGGTGCGCTGGGCTAAGCTGCAAAAGGGTGAGTGCCATGTCATGCCCTACCCCAACCCCGCAGACCTGGACGCCATCCGCAAGGACCCCAATGTGACCGTGCTGGAGCAGCCTGGCCTGAACGTGGGCTACCTGGCTTACAACACAATCAAAAAACCGTTTGACGATGTGCGTGTGCGCAAGGCCATCAACATGGCCATCGACAAAAAAGCCATCGTGTCTGCGGTGTACCTGAGCACCGGTGTCGCTGCGACCAACCCCATTCCCCCCACGCAATGGTCCTACAACAAATCCATCAAGGACGACACCTTTGACCCCGCAGCGGCGAAGAAGGCCTTGGCAGCCGCCGGCTACCCCAACGGATTTACGACCGACCTGTGGGCCATGCCCGTGCAGCGCCCCTACAACCCCAATGCCAAGCGAATTGCCGAGCTGATGCAGGCCGACCTGGCCAAGATTGGGGTCACGGCCGAAATCAAGAGCTTTGAGTGGGGCGAATACCGCAAGCGGATGCAAGCCGGCGAACACCAGATGGGCATGCTGGGCTGGACCGGAGACAACGGAGACCCAGACAACTTTTTGAACACCTTGCTGGGTTGTGATTCGGCCAAGTCGGTGAGCGGCTCTAACGTAGCAAAGTTCTGCTTCAAACCATTCGAAGACCTGGTGCAAAAAGCCAAGGTGGTCTCCAACCCCGCAGAGCGTACCAAGCTGTACGAGCAGGCACAGGTCATCTTCAAGGAACAAGCACCCTGGTTCACGATTGCCCACGCGGTGCAATTGAAGCCCGTCCGCAAGGAAGTTGTTGACTTCAAGCTGAGCCCGTTTGGGCGGCACACGTTTTATGGTGTGGATATGAAGTGATTGGTAAGTAGTGAGCGTTTCTCAAAAAGTTTAAGGCCGGTGTGAACCGGCCTTTTTTATTGTCGAGATTATTAGCGGGGGCTCATTGTGGGGGCATTCGATTCGCTACAAAGGAGTCCTTACGTGCGTGTAACCGGCGCCTCGCAGGACCGGATACCGCAGGCGTCCGTTTTGACTAGCTCGTTGCATCACCTTGGAGTGGGCCTTGAATAGCCTCGATGACAGCACTCACATCTGTTCCAACGAGAAGCCGTTGCTTCGGACGGTACTCGATTCCGACCGCGACCACCGGAAACACGCGCACGTCGTCTGTAGGACCTTCGCTATAGAGGATGATGATCGGTGACCCGCTCATTCCCTGAGGTTTCGGAAAAGATGTTCGCCTGCCATCCTCACCGAAACCGACTTTCAGGTTCAGTTGCAGGAGGAGGTGATCCTCTGGAGAAAACCCGTGCTTGGCGTAGTCAGCGTCCCCTACCGGTTCACAGCGGAACGCGTGTGGCGCAACCCGTGCAGTACGGTCGGTGCGACTAACTTTGCTCTTGGTGGCGGGAAAACCGATAACCGCGTAGCTCCTGCCAGCCCTAGGGAGATAACGTGGCCGCAAATAGTCCGGTTCCATAGCGAACTTCGAAACCTCTGGATATGGTGGCTGGTGGTCTCCGGTAAGCCTAAGTACTCCGATGTCTACGACATCGTTGGCTCGGGCCGAAGGCGATCTGCCTGATCGAGTTGTCTCTCCGGTCAGCTTGCGAACCCTGTCTGGGGTGACGTAGTAAAAAACCTCGCGTTCGTGCCCAGTATCCAGCACGTGTGCGGCGGTTACCAAGTAGTGCGCATCACGGCCGCGCACGAAGAAGCCCGTTCCAAACTGCGTTGGCCGACCGTAATCGTCTGTGTGGTACAGAGGTACGGAGAAGTTGACGAGTAGCTCCAGCGCCTCGCGAATGATATGTTGCAGTTCCGAGCCGTCCGTCATTGAGTTCAACGAAATGTATGCCGAAAACCGTGCGGATTAACTCGGGCGCTGAGGGATAAATTGGACATGGAAAACTCCTGAGAGCGACTTAAAGCCTCGCTTTGTACGGCTTAGGTAAGTTCATACAGTAATTAGAACTCCGACAAGCACAGCATTTTGCTTCGTATGAAACTAGACCTAACAAGTGCCAAAGACTGATCAAAACTTGCGTTCAAACTTCGCAAACGCATCCTCCAACTGCCACTGCAACTTGGCCTTGGGGCTTTGCTCCAGATACTTCTCGCAACGCGTATTTGCTTTGGCGGCTCCCGGCCGAGTACCCGCACAGTCCGCAACAGCCTGCCCCCGCTCTACATCCTTCCACAGCGCCCCACCCTCCACAAACGCATATTGCAAACTATTGCGCGCCATGGTTTTCAGTTGGCGATAGCTGATGTTCTGCTCCTGCACCGCCTTCACATATTCATGCGTCATCTCCGAGCGTGACACACCTTCGTCATCGGTGGCCAACGCAGTTGGCACGCCGTATTTCAAATAAGTCGCCAGCGGATGCTGGGCGCCGCTGACGCCCAGGATGCCGGTGTTGCTGGTCAGGCAGATCTCCACCATGATCTTGTCGCGTGCCATGCGTTTCAGCAGGCCCACCGCATCGTCTTCCTGCATGATGGCCACGCCGTGGCCTATGCGTTTGGCATGGCCTTGTTCAATAGATTGGCGGATATGGAAGCGCAACCCCTCGGGCGGAACCATGCCGGGTGCCAGTTCGCCGGCGTGCAACGTGACCTGCACTTTGGGGTAGACGCTGTGGAGATAGTCCAACAGGCGCATGTGCAGTGAGAAGTCGCGCATGGGCACCAGTGCATCTTCGGGCATCACCAGGTTCAGGCCGACCACTTGTGAATCCGCACGGCTGGCCAGTTCAAACCCGGCCAGCATTTGCGCAAACACAATCTCCTTTGGCAGGCCGCGCAGCACCTGGTACAGGTAACGGATGCTCACCGCGCAGCCGGGTGCGGCCTGCGGTGTATCACAGCGCAGCAGTTCGGCTTTGCGCGCGTTAGCGCGTTTCAGCTCGTCGATGGCGGCAGTGGCTGCGGCGGGCATGCCGCTCTCCAGCATGGCCGTGCGCATCTTGGCAAAGTCGTCATTCCAGCCCGCCTTGGCGGCGACCTTGGACACCTCAGATCCGCCCGGTGTCAACATCAGCTCCAGGTAGCTCACGTTTCCGCCGCTGGCACGCATCGCCACTTCGGCCAGCATGTCGCCACCGCGGTTGCGGTTGGCTGCGCCAAATTTGCCAAAGCTGTCAAAAAACTGGTCGTGGCCGCTCAGGCCAGACGTTTGTGCATTGCGCATGGACCAGGCATCGATCATGCGGCGGTATGTCACGCCGTCCGCCTGCGCGTCTTTCGCCGACACCAAGCCGGGGGTGGCATCACACGGCGGCTTTTGCAGCACCAGTGACTTGGTGTCCACACACAGGCCGTCTTCGGCCGCCCAGCCGATCATGGATTCGGCATAGATGGCACCCGACAGATGGCTGTGCAGGTCGCCGCCTTTTGGCATGTCTTTCAAAAAGGCCCACAGCTCTGGCGGTTTTGCGCGCACGGCTCGGAAATGCGCCTCGGCGCGTTGCTGGGCAGTTGCGCCCGACTTGCTTTGTGCAAAGCTGGGTGTGGTTGCGCTGGCTGCCAGCGCCAGGCCCATGCACAGCGCCTTAAATACGTTGGTTGTGTTCATATAAAAGAAAAGCCCCAATGAAGGGGCCATCATATTCGCGGTACAGCAGCTATTTGGTGGGTGTTTCGCCCGGGGGCGGTGCTGGTTTCTTCTGGTTGAACTTGGCCGCAGCCTCCGCCCGCTTGCGCGTGCGCTCGGCGTTGGTACGCTCAAGCTGTGCCTGGTTGGTTCTCTTCATGTTGGGATCTTTGCCGAATACGCCTGCCATAGTGTGGACTCCTTCGTTTCAGTCTAACTGAAAAGCCAGCGGCACTAGGTCATCCGGCCCGCTGATCATGAATACTATGTTTTTCATAGCGTAATAGTCATATTTCACGGGGGCTAGAGGCCGATTTTGCCAATAGCGATCTGTCTCAGGTGCTGCCCCGCACCAGCAACTCATAACCCAGGTCCACACAGGGTGAGGCAACATCTTCCCCCCGCATCAGCGACAGCAGCATGGTGGCTGCGGCGTTGCCAATCTCCGCGCGCGGCGTGCGCACAGTGGTCAGCGGTGGCAGCATCTGGTCGCTACCTGTCAGGTCGTTGAAGCCGGCGATGGCCACGCGCTGCGGCACGGCAATGCCCAGTCGCAGCGCAGCCAGCAGGGAACCCTGCGCCAGGTCGTCGTTGCAGAAGAAGATCGCATCCACGGCCGGTTGCTGGCCCATGATCTGCTCAAACATGCGTGCGCCCAGAGAGATGGATGACGGCGCGGGGTTCAGCCATTCGAGCGTTGTGTCGTACAGGCCCTCAGCCAGTAGCGCCTTGCGCCAACCCTCCAGGCGCTGCAGGGTGCGCGGGTCCAGTTGCGCGGCGGCAAAAGCTATACGTTTATGGCCGCGGTCCAGCAAGTGCCGGGTTAGTTCTTCACCCGCGTCCATCTGCGAAAAGCCCACGCAGTAGACCCCCGCCGTGCCCGATGCTTCCATCACATGCACACAGGGCACGCCGGCCTGTGTGATGAGGTTGCGCGTGGCGTCGTTGCGCTCCAGCCCCGTCACGATGAGTCCCGCGGGGCGGTGTAGCAATTGTTCGCGCAGCAGCGTTTCTTCTTCGGCCGGGTCGTAGTGGGTGACACCAATCAGCGTCTGGTAGCCGCCCTGGCGCAGCGTGCGCTGTGTGGCCTCCAGCAAGTCCACAAACAAGGCGTTGGACAACATGGGGATCAGCACCGCTACGTGCGATCCCACGCCCGAGGCCAGCGCGCGGGCCGCTGGGTTGGGTAAATATCCCAGCTTGGCAACCGCGGCCTGGACCCGCGCCACCAGTTCGGGGTCTACCGCACGTTCGCCACGCAGCGCGCGTGACACGGTGATGGGGCTAACACCTGCGGCATGGGCCACGTCGGCCAACGTGATGCGGCCTGTAGCGCGGGAACGGACGGCGGTGGGTTTCATGGTCCTAGGGAAAGTACTAGTGAGTCGTTTGCGATATTCACATAGGATAGCGCTATCCAACTGCAATGGACAGACGGGCAATCCCTAGGTAGCAAATATTCTTTGCTGAGGTAGATAGCCCGAAACTGCCTTTTGCAGTTTTTTATGACCAAATAGGATAGCGCTAGCCAAACTATTGAAAATATGAGTTCCGTTGTCATCATGGGTGTAGCCGGGTGCGGCAAGTCCAGCCTGGGGGCGGCGGTGTCGCGGGCCACGGGCTTGCAATTGGTGGAGGGTGACGACCACCACAGCGCCGCCAACCGCGACAAGATGGCACGCGGCGTGCCGTTAACCGACGCCGACCGCGATGGCTGGCTGGCCACGCTGTGTGAGCAGTTGCGCGGCCACCCACACGGCGTGGTGCTGACCTGCTCCGCACTCAAGAAGGCCTATCGCGCCCGTCTGCGCGATGCCGCGCCTGGCCTGCGCTTTGTTTTCATGGAGATCCAGCGCGAGCAGGCATTGCAGCGCGTGGCGTCCCGGGGTGGCGCGCACTTCTTCTCCACCACCCTGGTGGACAACCAGTTCACGACGCTGGAAGATCCCACCGGTGAGCCGGGCGTACTGAAGGTAGACGCTATGGCGCCGCTGGCACAGCTACAGGCCGAAGTCAGCCATTGGCTGCGCAGCCACAAGGAAGCCCTATGAGCCACGACACACCTACTCGAGAATCCCCCAGCTGCTTCCAGCGCATCAGCAACACCCTGATGGCCGCCTGCCTGGGCGTGATGGCCGTCTCGGTTTTTGTCAACGTGGTGCTGCGCTACGGTTTTGGCAGCGGCGTGGCTGCCAGTGAAGAACTGTCACGCCTGCTGTTTGTGTGGATGGTCTTCATAGGCGCAACGGCGGCCTACCCGGCGGGTGAACACATGGCCTTCACCAGTCTGGTGGCCATGCTCAAAAACAAACCGCTGCCGATGCGGTTGATGACGGCACTGATACGCATCGCCGTCATCCTGGGCTGTGTGCTCGTCGGTTGGGGGGCCTGGCAACAGGTGGTGGTGGGCCTGGACAGCAAGTCCGTCGTGCTGGGTTACCCCACCGCCCTGCTCCCCCTGCCCGCGCTGCTGTGCACTGCGTCCATTGCCGTCATGGCCCTGGTCGAACTGGTTAAACAAACACCGCTGGACCTGGGTCACGGCGCCGAACTGGAATAACTGTGATGAGCAACGAAGGACTCGCCTTTATCGTCTTCGTCGCCGGCATGCTGGTGCTGATGGGCATTGGCATGAATATGGCCTTGGCCCTGGTGCTCACCGGTGCCGGCATGGCCTGGGTGCTGGGCTTTTGGGACACCCAGCTGCTGGCGCAAAACCTGGTGGCCGGTGTGGACAGCTTTCCACTCTTGGCCGTTCCCTTCTTCATCCTGGCCGGTGAGTTGATGAACAGTGGTGGCATCAGCAAACGCATCATCGATATGGCGCAGGCCTGGGTGGGGCATATCCGTGGTGGACTGGGTTATGTGACCATTGGTGCGGCAATTCTGCTGTCTGCCATGTCAGGCTCGGCCCTGGCAGATGCGGCAGCGATGTCGGCCATCCTGCTGCCCATGATGCGCAAACACGGCTACCCGGTAGCCAGCTCGGCCGGCCTGATTGCGGCGGGCAGTGTCATCGGCCCCATCATTCCGCCGTCCATGGCGTTTGTGATTTATGGGGTGACGACCAACACCTCCATCTCGTCCCTGTTTGTGTCGGGCATCGTGCCGGGTCTGATCATGGGGGCCGCTTTGGTGGTGGCATGGCGCTGGATGCTGCGTGGCATGGACCTACCCGAAGGAACCCCCATGCCCATGCGCCAGCGCCTGCAGGCCACCGGCCGCGCCGTGTGGGCCTTGCTGATGCCGGTGATCATCATTGGCGGCATGAAGACCGGCGTCTTTACGCCCACCGAGGCGGCTGTGGTCGCCGCGTTTTATGCGCTGGTGGTGGCGCTGTTTATCCACCGCGAGATGAAGATCGTCGAAGTGCACGGCGTGCTGGTGCGCGCCGCCAAGACCACCGCTATTGTGATGTTCTTGTGTGCTGGTGCCGCGGTAGCCAGCTACATGATCACGCTGGCCGATCTGCCCGCAACACTGACCGGCTGGCTGGGCCCACTGGTGGAGCATCCCCGGATCTTGATGGTGATGATGATGCTGGTGCTTATCGTCATCGGCACCGCGCTGGATTTAACCCCCACCATCTTGATCTTTGCCCCGGTAATGCTGCCCATCGCCGTCAAGGCCGGTATAGACCCGGTGTACTTCGGCCTGATGTTTGTGCTCAACGGCGCCATTGGCCTGATCACACCGCCAGTGGGCACGGTGCTCAACGTGGTGGCAGGTGTGGGCAAGCTGCCACTGCACCAGGTCATCAAGGGTGTGAACCCCTTCTTGCTGACCTACACCGTGATCCTTTTCCTTTTCGTACTGTTCCCGCAAATCGTCACCGCCCCCGTGGCGTGGATGCGATAGACCTTTAGATAAAACAACTTTTTACCCAGGAGACTCCCATGACTTTTGCACTACGCCGCACGCTGATTGCCGCTACCACCGCTGCCCTGCTTGGCGCATCGTTTGCGTCCTTCGCCCAGGACATCAAGCCACGCCTGATCCGCTTTGGCTACGGCCTCAACGAACAAAGCAACCAGGGCCGCGCCGCCAAGGTGTTTGCCGACGCCGTGGACAAAGCGTCGGGCGGCAAGATGAAGGTGCGCGCCATTGGCGCTGCGGCCCTAGGCCCTGACAACCAGATGCAGCAGGCCCTGATCGGCGGTGCGCAGGAGATGATGGTCGGCTCTACCGCTACGCTGGTCGGCATCACCAAGGAAATGGCGCTGTGGGACACGCCCTTCCTGTTCACCAACACCAAGGAAGCCGACACCCTGCTGGACGGCCCCATTGGCGACAAGATCCGCAACAAGCTGCAGGAGAAAGGTCTCGTCGGCCTGGTGTACTGGGAAAACGGTTTCCGCAACCTGACCAACAGCAAACGCGCCATCACCAAGATGGAAGACCTGGACGGCGTCAAGCTGCGCGTGATGCAAAACAATGTGTTCCTGACCAGCTTCCAGACCCTGGGCGCCAATGCCATCCCGATGGCTTTCTCCGAGCTGTTCAGCGCGCTGGAAACCAAGACGGTGGACGGACAAGAAAACCCGTTCAACACCATTTTGTCAAGCAAGTTCTACGAAGTGCAGAAGTACATGACGGTGACCAACCACGTCTACAGTCCCTGGATCGTGACCGCCAGCAAGAAGTGGTGGGACCAGTTGTCCAAAGACGAACAAAAGGTGCTGCTGGACGCCGCCAAGGCCAGCCGCGACTTTGAGCGCAAGGACACACGCGAAGAAGCCGCCCGGGCCGTGGGCGACCTGAAGGCCAAGGGCATGCAAGTCAACGAGCTGTCACCCGCCGAGTCTGCCCGCATGCGTGACAAGCTGACCAAGGTGTATGCGTTGATTGGTGCGGACATTGGCATGGACTTGTGGAACGAAACGCAGGCTGAGCTGCTGAAAATACGCGCCAAGAAATAGAAGCCCTCACGGTTGCGCCTGCGCGCCCCCCTAGAATGTCACGCTCAACAATAAACAGGGGGAGTGTATGGGCAAGTTGCTGGTACTTGGGGGCTTGGCGTGCGCCGCAGCGTGGTACTTCTTTGTTGGCGCGGGCGCCAAACTCGACGAAGACATGGTGCGTGAGTTCTATGCGCTGGAGTCCCGCGCGACGATGTCACGCGACCCGGAGGCACTTTGCGCACTCATGTCATCCAAATTGGAGCTCACGCAAGAGACCGTGGTTTTGGGTCAAACCACTACCGAAACCTTGAACAAGAAACAGGCCTGCGAAGCGCAAGTTCAGGCCTTTCAGCAATTCAAGGACCTTGGAGACAAAGTAAACGCCATGCTTACCATTGAGTACAACTACACCATCGACAGCATAGAAATTTCACCCAACCGCAAGGCGGCCGTGGTTCACGTGTCGAACACTTTAAAAATGGGCGAGCAGATGATGCAATTTCGCACCGTCTCAAAAGATCAGCTCAAGCGCGAGTGGGGCATGGTGAAAGTTGCCAAGGCAGATGCAACAACCCATGTGCGCATGCACATGGCGGGAATGAGCGATCCAGCGAAATTCCTACAGCAACAGTAGGCGGCAGCGGCCTACAGGTGATCACCCGTTACGGCGTCCGCAGAGCCAGCACCACTTCATTGGGAGAAGGCAGACTGCGCGGGCCATACAAGGTATTTCCCGATAACACGGCAGTCGCATACTGAACAGCCGGATCTGCGCGAAAGTTGTAGGCTGATTGGTTGAAATTCACCCTTAAGCCCCGTGCCGCTACCCGCACGGAATGAGCGATTTGAATGCCGTTGGTGTAGTTTCCGTCATCATCAACCGCCATAAAAAAGGCCATCAGATTTTCAACGGCGGTTGCGCTGTAGAGCGTCGATGTCGAATATTGGCTCGCGTCATAAAGCGACAAATAACGCTGCGGCAGAAACCCTGGCAGGGTGAACAGCAAGATGTCGCCCAACACAAAAGCCACCGAGTTGTCGCCCGTATAGGTGGTGTACCCACCCGCCGCAGTGGTGAGATGGGATTGCGAACCCGTTGAACTATTGAAGTACTCGAGACCCGAAACTGTGGGGTGCGTCAGGTACTCATATATCGGCCGCCGAACTGGCGGCCTGCTGTCTTCTATGTACACCTCCACACCGCCCCCGCAGCCGGTTAGGCTAATGCAAAAAAGCATTGACGATGCAAAAAGTATTCTCATAGTGGCTTTAAAAGGGGTTATCAAATTGCCGGCTGCTCGATCCGTAACGGGCCACTGATTCGCAAATTATTGGTTCCGCTTGGCGACCTCGTTGCCAATGTATCCACCGCCTACTGCACCAGCGATAGTGGCCAAGGTCTTGCCATCGCCGCCGCCCACCTGACTACCCAACAGTCCGCCGATCACAGCACCAACACCAATTCCCACCGGGCTGTTGCGCGCGACGGGAGCGGGCTGTGGAGCGGCTGCAGGTACAGGTGTTGTTGGTTGTGAAGATTCCACTTGGGCAATCCTTTTGACGGGTTGGTCAGTGCGAACCGGCTGACTCTCTGTGCGCCGACGTGCCAAAGGCTTTTGTTCTACAACGGGCGCCGTGGGTGCTGCCACCTGCACAGCAGCAGTAGCTGGCGCTGCGTTTGCTATTGAGCTGTGAGAGTTTGGCAATACACCTGTGATGGCGGCCACTCCGAGCAAACTCACCAGTGTTACGGATACCGCAGCGGTTGCTATCAAGGGGTGGATACGGGTTGCGGCTTGTATCGTGTTCATTCAAGACTCCTTCAGTAAGCCCTGCTAATTGGGCGATAAGACTGAACAACGTTCAAATGTCGCGACGGGATGTCTTGAATACCTTCCCATATGTAAGAGAAAGTAACGTGGCTTGAGCCTTGGCCTGTGTCTATCGAACCCAGTTGGGAAAATATCCCAGCGCATCCTGCACGGCGGCGTCGTGCGCGGGCACCACTACCAGGTCAGGGTATTGCTGGGCCACAGCGCGAACTTGCTCCACGCTGCGAAGGGTCTGGTCGCGGTCCCGGTCAACGACCATGCTGGCAGCCCAGAACTTGGGTGCGCCCAGCTGCACGGCGCCCATCTTCCAAGCCACATCGCCGATGAAGAAGTAGCACTTGCCACTGTCCACCGTCAGAAACATTCCAATCGACCCTTCGGTATGACCCGGCATGGCCACCAACACCACACTGCCATCGTTGAACAGGTCCAAGCTGTGCGCATACCCCTTGTGCGCTATGGGCTTCAGCACCACGGGCGACCAGCGGGTGCCGGGGGTTGCCACCTGCGACGGCCAGGCCGTGGCCGTGCCGGACTCGGCATGGTTGATGGAGTGCATCTCGTCCTCGGCGGCGAAGATCTCAGCCTCCGGAAAGTCGGGCACACCACTGGCGTGGTCCCAATGGCCATGGCTGATGATCACCTTTTTGATCGGTGCAAAACCGGCTTCATCCAACTGCTTGCGGGCCGGTAGTACCGGCTTGTCAAACTTGAATGCCACGCGTGCCCAGTAAGGCATGTCCTTCGCGTACTGGGCTTCGATGTTGGCGCCCAGGCCCGTGTCGAACAACAGATAGTCGTTCTTGTGTTTGATTAGAAAGGCCGAGAAGTTGGTGTCTATCTTTTTGGTCAGACTTCCGTCGGGCAACAACAAGCGCTCGGGCACGGACACCTTGCTGGTCTTGATGATGGAGAAGCCCACTTGTGGTGGTGCCGGTCGTGCGGCGACCGGGGTTTGTGCCTGTGCAGCGCCGCACAGAAGCGCGGCAGCGAGTGTGAAAGACTGCAGGACTGAAAAGTATTTCATGGATAGCAATAGAGTGAAAGTGAATGAAAGCCAGGGAACTCTAAAGCTTGGTCTATGCTCCAATGTCAAGTACTTTTTCACGTCGGCCGCAAATCCACACCATGAACATCAGCCAACTTGCCAAAGCCATCAGCGTGTCCACCGACACGGTGCGCTACTACGAAAAACAGGGCCTGCTGCCGGCACCTGATCGCCAGGACAACGGTTACCGCAGCTACACCGCCACCCATCTGGAGGCCATTCGGTTTGTGCGCGGGGCGCAATCGCTGGGGTTTTCGCTGGCCGAGATCCGTGCGTTATTGCCGCAGTTCGCCCGTGGGCAGCTGGGGCGTTCTGACATCGAACAACAATTGCAAACCAAGATGGCGCAGATTGATACCCACATCAAACAGTTGCAAACCCTGAAGGAAGAACTTAAGGCTACATTTGCATCCTTGCGCTGCCCAAGCGATCAGCCGGTACCAACGGCCCAGGGCATTGCAGTCGATACGGGTAGCGGCGCTGGCGCAGCGCGGGCGCGCAAATCCTTTGCCAAAACGGCCAAAACGGCCAAGACGGCTACCGCGCCGAGTACACAGGCGCTCCGATAACACCCATGGCCGACATCCAAGCATCACCCACGCCGCCACCTAGCCCGCCCCGCAATCTAACCGCACTGATGGGCGCCCGCGCACAGCGCGTGCCCATCACCACCACCCTGTTGGCAGTGAATGTAGGGGTGTTCCTGCTGATGCTACTGGCAGGCGCAGGCTTCTGGCACACCCCCAATGGTGTGCAACTGGCCTGGGGCGCCAACTTTGGCCCTGCCACACAAGATGGCCAGTGGTGGCGCCTGTTCACTGCGCTGTTCATCCACTTTGGCGTGGTCCACCTGGCGTTAAACATGTGGGCGTTGTGGGATGTGGGCCGCCTGGTGGAGCAACTTTACGGGCGCTGGCGGTTTGTGGTGCTGTACACGCTGAGCGGCCTGCTGGGCAACCTGGTGTCGCTGGTGCTGCATGGCAACCAGGCCGTATCGGGCGGGGCATCGGGTGCCATCTTCAGCCTGTACGGCGCGTTGCTGGTGTTCCTGTGGCGTGAACGGCGCAATGTGGAGCCTGGCGAATTCCGCTGGTTGTTTGGCGGCGCTGCACTGTTCTCTTCGCTGATGCTGGGCGTGGGGTTTTTCGTGCAGGGCATAGACAACGCAGCCCATGGTGGCGGCTTGTTGGCCGGTGCGTTGTTGGGCTTGGTGCTGGCGCGGCCATGGGGCCCGCAGGGCCACACGCCATCGTATTACCTGGCCTGGGGCACCGCGGCGCTGATGGTGGTGGGCACCGCCGCGCTGGTCTGGCGCCTACCTGAACCCAGCTACCGCTTCAGCGAAGAACAAAAGGCACGCGAGGCCATCCAGCAGTTTCTGGGCGAAGACCAGCGCACCAGCAGACGCTGGGGCAGCCTGCTGGCCAACAGCGCGCGCAACGGCCAGTCGTTTGATGAACTGGCAGGCCAGATAGACGCCGATATCGCTGCGGTGTACGAGCGCAGTTTTGAACAATTGGAGGCAGCCCAGCCGGGTGGCACGGCACCATCGGCCTACAAGCTGGAGCAGTTACAGAACTACGCCAATGAACGCGCCGAAGCCGCACGTGAACTCTCTCAGGGCCTGCGTGAGCAAGACCGGGGACAGATCCAACGCGCGCTGGAACACGCCCGTGCGGCGTCAGCGCCCTCTGGAAAAGCTTCCAACTCGCAGCGCTGAATGTGCGCAGACGCACGGACCATACCGCACTGTACGACTAGCCTTGCAACCCTCTCCATAGCAAAGGGTCACCATGCTCAGTTTTGCAAACGCTACTTCCTACCCACCGGTGCGCCGCGCGCCTGTGCTGTTGATGGACTGGGATGTTGTGGGCATTACGCCCCCCGGCGCTCCCGCCCCTGTGCCAGAGATGCCAACTCCCATACCGCCGGAATTTCCACAGCCGCTTGAGCCTCTGGGTGCACCACCACCCACCGAAAGCCCCATTCCCGTGCGGGAGCCTCCGGTCACGCTGCCGCCCCAGTATTAAAGGCGGCGCAGCAGGATGGAAGGTGTTGTAACTGACCCGGCAAACAAGCGCTGGCAACCATTGATACACCGCATTGGCTATTGCCATTGCGGTTATCCGGTTTTTTTTCGCAACTACCTGTGCCTGCACTGCGGCAGAACCCTAGGCTACGAGCCTGAGCAAGCCAGTGTGTTGTCGCTGGAGCCGACAGCAGAAGACGATGACATGTGGCAGGTTGCCGGCGCATCAGGTGACAGCACGCGCTACCGACGGTGCGCAAACTTCGGACTTGCGCCCCAATGCAATTGGCTGATCGCCGTAGAAGAAGAGCCACGGGGCGGTAACGAGAATGTTGAAGGTGGCATTGCGGTGCCCAAGATGTGCAAGTGTTGCCGGCTCAACCGCACCGTGCCGGACCCCGATATAGCCGACAACGCCGCGCGCTGGTGCAAGGTCGAGGTGGCCAAGCGCAGGCTGGTCTCCACACTGATCGCGCTGGGGTTGCCCGTCGCATCCCTGATCGGCGAGGATACCGAGCAGGGTCTGGCATTCGACTTGTTGTCTGACGATGGCCCCACACCTATCACCACCGGGCACAAAGACGGCGTCATCACCATCAATTTGAATGAGGCGGACGATGCAGCCCGCGAAGCCATTCGCTCCGCACTGCAGGAACCCTACCGCACCGTGCTTGGCCACGTGCGGCATGAATCGGGGCATTACTACTGGAGTCGGCTACTGGAAAACAGCCCTTGGCTCGAGCGGTTTCGCAGCTTGTTTGGCGATGAACGGCAGAATTACGACGAGGCTTTGCGGAAACACTATGCCAACGGAGCCGACCCCGACTGGGCAGAAAACTGTGTCAGTGCCTACGCCAGCGCACACCCGTGGGAAGACTGGGCCGAGACCTGGGCGCACTACCTGCACATGGTCGACACACTGGACACCGCCATAGGCTCCGGAATGGACAGCGCTCACGTCGATCTGCTGAGGGACCCGTTTAAACAGGAAGTGCTCTATCGCCTGGAAGATCAGGAAGACGAAGACGACTGCGCCTTCTTGTCCTTCTTCAATGCCTGGGCCGGACTGACCAGTGTGCTCAATGAGTTTTCACTGGGCATGGGTCTGCCCGACTTTTATCCCTTTGTGCTGAGCAAACGCTCCATCACCAAGCTGCATTTTGTGCACCGTTTTATCCAGGCGCACAACGGTACCGCCCTTGCGCTACATCCGGACTGCCCTAAAACAGCCGGTGTGTAGCTCCTGCGTTAGTCCGAACAGACTATTGCGCTGCCGCTCTGGCGGCTCGATACTTTCAAATACTTACAGGAGTTACACATGAAATTCAAAGCACTGGCCGTTACTTGCGCGGCAGCATTCCTCCATACAGTTGCCAGCGCTGGCCCAAGCTGGATCGATTGGACAACTCTGGATACTGGCACACTGACCATCGGCAGCACCGTGGTTGGGGTGTCTCTGACAGGAAGCTCTCCTCTCAGCGTGGACAATGGGACCTACTTCTACAACAACGCGAACACCGGCGGTGTTGCACCCACCGGTACCTATGGCGGGTACCAGCCCAGCGACATGCTGCAGGTTGCCAATCCATCGTTTTTCACGCTGACATTCAGCCAAGCCGTTGTAAACCCGTACATCGCGCTGGTCAGTGTGGGCCAGGGTGGGGTACCCGTTACCTACAGCTTCGACAGTACGGTGTCAGTGCTGTCCTCTGGCGGCAATTACTGGGGTTACACAGGGTATTCCGTGGCAGGCAACCAGTTCACAGGATATGAATTCAACGGTGTTTTGCAGTTGCAAGGCAGTTTCACCACAATGAACATCACAGTCGATCAACCTGAGTTTTGGCACGGTTTTAATGTAGGCTCCGCTTCGGTATCGGCAGTACCCGAACCAGAAAGCTACGCTTTGATGTTGGCCGGCCTGGGGCTGGTGGGCGCCATGGTACGTCGCCGCAAAGCCAAACAGGCTTGATACAACAGTCCACTCTGTAAAAAACGGCACCTTCGGGTGCCGTTTTTCATGGCTGGGCTTGCTGGATCAGGTCCCACAAATTGCCATACAGGTCCTGGAACACCGCCACCGTTCCATACGGTTCCTCTTTTGGCTCACGCACAAAAACCACGCCGCACTCTTGGTAGGCATTGAAATCGCGCCAGAAGTCATCGGTGTACAAAAACAAAAACACCCGGCCGCCAGTCTGATTGCCCACCCGCGACAACTGATCCTCACCCACGGCGCGCGCCAGCAGCAGGCGC
>JAYSZJ010000068.1:0-18527 GCA_043738115.1 Rhodoferax sp.
ACAATCAGGGGACAATCCGAGAACTCGCGTCGGATCACTTCAACCGATCGGTCTTTCGAAGCGTTGTCGACGAAAGCGATGTCTACCTTTAAGTTTTCCGAGGCGGCGCGCAGCTTCCCTATGCACTCGTGCAACAGGCTTTCGGTGTTGTAGCTAACGATGATGGTGGAGACGTCGATCATGCCGATGGGTATTGCGCGCGCTGGCAGCGTGGGAGCGGGAATTATCATCGACCCCACTGCAGTTACGCCGATTGGACCCAACAAACGGCTGCACTTTTTCAATTCGATACAAAGTTTGAGGCACAAATACCCATGAACCAACGCTTACCGTCGCTGAAACGGGCTGTCCTGGCAGGATCTTCCTGGACTTTGCTGAGCGTGGGCGCCGGGCAATTGATTCGACTCGGCAAGAGTCTGATCCTCACCCGCATGCTGTTTCCAGAAGCCTATGGCGTGATGGCCATCGTGTGGTCCGTCCTCTACACATTGGGTATGTTGTCGGACGCGGGCCTTGCGGCAGCCGCCATACGCCACGAAAAAGCCAATGAAACCGACTTCATGAACACGCTGTGGACAGCTAAGGTCATCCGCGGGTTCATGATCTTTGTGGTGACCGGTTTAATTGCCTATCCCATGTCAGCCATCTATCAGATGCCTGACCTTGTCTGGTTGATTCCGCTCGCTGGTTTGACGATGGCTATCAATGGCTTTAACTCAACCAACATTTACAGCCAGCAGCGACAAATGGTCTACGGCAGGCTGACCTTCATTGAACTGAGCAACGAGATAGTTGGACTGGTCGTGATGGTGATCTGGGCCTATTTGCACCCGGGTGTGGAAGCCATGATTGGCGCCTCCGTGGTATGCGCCGTGTACTTCTTGATTTGCTCACATGCATTACTGCCCGGGATCAGAAATCGCTTTGCATGGGATCGCAGCGCCATTCGGGACATTTTTCACTTCGGAAAGTGGGTTTTTCTCAGCAGTGCAATATTTCTGGTGTACACGCAAGGCGACCGCATGCTCCTGGGCCACTACCTGGACGTCAGGATGTTGGGCATCTACAGCATTGCAATCATGATCAGCGAAATTGTCAGCGGGGTCACCAGCAAATTGAATAATGCGGTGCTGTACCCAGCGTTAAGCAGGGTCATAAGCCAGGAACGTCATCGTCTGAAGGAAGTCTTTTACAAGACCAGACTGGGATTCGATTTCGTCATTGTCTTGCCCATTGCCGTATTGCTGGTCATCGCCAGCGACATCATCTCTCTGATGTACGACCCCCGGTATCACGCAGCGGGCTGGATGCTGCAGATACTTTGCGTAAGACTTTTGATGATTGCAGTCTTGAGTACGAGCGAAGCCTGTCTGTTCGCGCTGGGAAAGCCCAAGTTTTCCGTTGTTCAGAATGTGTGCCGCGCAGCATGGATTTTGGTGGGTATCCCACTTGCATGGCATGCCTATGGCATTGTTGGTGTTGTTTGGGTGGTCGCTACAACCGAATTGCCAGTTTTCGCAGTGCTCTGGTACGGGATGGCTAAAGAGAAACTACTTTCGCCTTTGCGTGAGGCCAGATCGCTGGCCGCCGTTTTGCTAGGCCTTTTGTTCGGCGTAGCGTTGAAACAACTGCTTGCATACGCGTGAAGGTTTTATCCATGCCTATGCCCACACCATTGTTAAAAATTACCAGCATTTCCGAAAGACCCGATGAAGTCGTCTTCGCCATAGGCAAACACACCTATTTTTTTTCGGCTACCGGCGCAGCGGTCAACCTGAACGGTGAGGCGGAAGCCTCGGCAGCTGCGCTTTTCGCCATGAAATCGGGTGCATCCATGGTGCTGGATCGCCCAGTTTCCGACACATACCGTCACGGCTTGGCACATGTGGGTGCCATTTTTCAACAGTGGTTCGGATTTACTCCTTTGGCTGCGCTGTCTGCTCCCCCTGCGGTGCAAACGAGCGCCAAGGCTGGTTTGCGGGTGGGTTCATTCTTCTCCGGTGGTGCGGATTCACTTTTCACACTCCTGCGTCACCTTGAAGAAATTACTGACTTGATTCTTGTCATCGGCATGGACATCCCGCTTTCAGACACCAAGCAGGCCGAAGTCACCGAACAGGCGGCACGCGAAGTTGCCGCCACATTTGGGAAAAATCTCGTTGTAATCCGAACCAATCTGCGCGCCGGAATCGAGCGCGAAAGTCTGGATTGGGGGACGCAGGCACATGGGGCTGTTATGGCGACAGTGGGGCATCTGCTGGCCGCTGATTTCCGAAAAATTTACATTGCGTCTTCCCACACCTACCAGGGCTTGTTTCCATGGGGCAGCCACCCTGTTGTCGACCACCATTGGAGTGGCGAGCGTCTGCAGTTTGAGCATGATGGGTGTGAAGCGACGCGTGCGCAAAAAATCAAATTGATTTCCGAAACGCCAGCCGCTTTGTCCGCATTGCGTGTGTGCTGGATGTCCAGTGGTGGAATCTATAACTGTGGGACCTGCAGCAAGTGTGTGCGTACTATGATTAGCTTGGCAGCCATAGGCGCCCTGCAGCGGGCGTCGTCATTTCCAGCAACGCTCTCCTCTAGCGCTGTTAGGCGTTTGAAGCTGCACAAACCCAACGATATGTTGTTTGCCAATGAAAACATTGCAGCTCTGCGAGTGTCTGGGGCTGCCCCGGAGATATTGAAGGCTCTGCAAACAGCGCTAGGTAGATCGCGTCTGCGAGCAGGGCTCACCGCGCTAATTGCGATTTTCCCTCGCACCGAAAGATTCCTAAAAACCATTCATGCGTTCTTCAAGCCAACTCCACGACGGCCAGAAGCCGTTGCGGCTGCCTTTGAAGCAACACCAAGCCCTAGAGGTCCGCGGGGGCCAGAGTAAATTTTGTCAGGATGTCGAACGGTCCATTGTCGAAAACGCCAAGCACATACCCGCCAGCGACCACAACAGTAGCGGAACGTGGTAAATCGGACTGACGGTGGCGATGATGGCAAGCGCGCTGATCAACGTCGCCAATAGCGTTTGCCCCAACACATGCGTCTCTGAGCCGCGTGCCGTACGCAACATTTGTTTGAATGCGGCTACCAATACAAGGCCAAAAAATAAAACGTAGAGACCCAGTCCTACAAAGCCCGCATTGAGCCCGACGATGAGGTAAGTATTGACCAGGTCAATGATGCCCTGACCCTGGCGTAACTCTTCCATGTGGAGCAAATAGTCTGTTGATCCGAAAAAAGGATTGTCTAGAATGATTTGGAAAGACGTGTCAAATAGGTTTTGACGATAAGTGACATTCTCCTTGTCCACGGTGCCGACGAACGGCAGATAGTCAATGGCTTTTCGCCCGAAGTCTGTGAACATCAGTGCAATGCCAAATGGGAGAAAAAAGAAACCAAACTTGAAGATGCGCTGCATAGGCTTGTCACCAACCACGGTAAAGACCAACAACAGGAGGCCCAGGCCGACCCACGGACCCCGTGACAACGGCGATACGATACCTGCAAGCAACAACAGCAAACCACCAGCGTATGCCGATTGCTTTGGCACACACCGCCGCAGGGCCAAGAAAAAACCTATCGCGACGGCAACCACATATCCCAACACGATCGACTGGCCACTGGTTGCAGAAGCGCGTAAAAATTCTCCCCGAGCGAGGTAGCCCGGCTCCCATACAACACCCAAAGCGGTACCAGCAGATGCGTAAAGGATCCAGTGCCGCAGAAACTCAAAAACACCCACGAGAGAAGCGAGCATCGCCGCAACCACAAAACTCATCAAGACATCGCGAAAGCTCTTCATGTCTTTCACGGATCGGCTTATTGCGTAATAGGGAACAACCACATCTATTGCCCACCCCAGTGCCGAACGGGCAACATTGGTGCCCACGTCATGTTGTGTTTGCAGCGCTAAACTCAGCAGCACATATGCCGCAAGGATTTTGTCAGGCCAAAGGGCCTTGGTGCCATTTGCAACTGCGAGTTTGCGCGCTTGCAAACAAACCGGCACCAGCACAATGGCGCTCAATATCCTCACATAATCAACCGAGAAAAAGTAGCGAATGCCTGCAAAACCCGGTATTTCCACCTTGATTTGCGGCAACGCCAACACAAGGAAGAAAAACAGAGCAATCGGATTCGAGTCTTTTTTGGTTGCCCGGTAGATCAACACGCTGACGATGACAACAAACACCCAATAGTTTTGCGACAAGAATCCCGCGAAGGTTATAAAAAACCAGGTGTTGCGGCGGCGTGCAAAGTCCTCAGCTGAAATTGCTAGGGCAGTTGCCGGCGTTCTTGCTAGGAGAAAAACGCAAGTGGCCAAGAACAGGACAACGACAAGCGCCCGTATGTACTCAGGCATGGAAGTTCACTTGTAAAACCTACGCAAATTGTCAGGACGCAATATCAATCAACGGCGGCGCATTCAACACAGAACCCACCACATTGATGTTGGAGCGTTTCATCTCAGTAATCATGTTTTTGAATGCACTGGTCTTGGTCTCATTCGCTCGAGCTACCGCCAAGGCAGTACCTGCCTTGCTGGCCACCATCAAAGCATCTGCACCGCTGCTCAATGACGAGGTGTCGATCACCACGATGTCATAGGTCTTGCCAGCCCACTCAAACAGTTCGGTCATATTGGGGCGGTTGAGCAACTCCTGCGGGTTGGGCGGTATGGGGCCGGCCGGCAAGACGTCCAGGTTGTTGATGTAGTGAATGTGGTGGATGGTGCTAGCGACATCGGCCCGGCTGGCCAGCAGGCTAGAGAAACCAATCTGGTTGTTCAGCTGGAACAGTGTGTGCTGGCGCGGTGCCCGCATGTCGGCATCTATCAACAAAGTGCGCTCACCCATTTGGGCAAACACAATGGCCAAATTGGCAGCCAGATAGCTCCCCCCCTCGGCACGACCTGCACCCACAATGGCCAGCATGGCGTGGCCCTTGTGTTGATCAAACCAACGCAGCATGAGCTGCGAGCGTATGGTGCGCAGTTGGTCCACCTCGTGGCTAAAGGGCTGGTAGGCTGCTACCAGCTCCGGGTCTGTATTTTGACCGCTGGTCCGTGGCAAGTAGCTGTATTCGTATTGGTGCGACAACGCGTAGTCAATGTCCGCTGCACTGATCAGGCCCAGCTCCACAGCAGCTTCACCAAAACGGATTTTCTTCTCGCGCTGCAATTCAATAATGCGCAGGGCGTTCTCAGGTGTAAGCACCTGGGCGTCCAGCAGGATCTGACCGAGCGACCGTTTGGACCCTGTCTTGGGGCCAATACCATCGAGCTCAATGTCCACATCCGTGGGGAACAGTGAGGATGAATTGAATTGTGGCTCGCTCATTGCAGTCCCGCCAAGCGGCTGGCCGCATACACCGTTTTGCGCTGTTTGCGCCGGGTGAAAAATTTGACGACCAGTGACATGCGCTGGCCCCAGGAGTAATTGGCGTCACGCCGTTCTATGGTGCCCAACACGGGCACATCGTCCACCATGATGTCGCTCAGCACACGCACCTTCGGGTTTAAAAATTCGATGGCCAGAGCAGCAGCAAAGGCCGCGGCCAGTGCGCCCAGCAACGTCATTGCCAAATACTTGGGGCGGTTGGGCTTGGATGGGGTGTTGGGCTCAATCGCGGGGCTGAGCACCGACACATTGGCTTGGTCAGATTGTTTTTCCAGATTCAGCTGGTTCGTACGCTTAAGCACCGAGTCGTACATGGCCTTGGCGGCTTCCACGTCTTGGGCCAGCACGGAAATCTGGTCACGCTCCTGTCGCAAGGCCAATACACGGGCCTTTTGCGCAGCAACCATCCCGCGCAACTCCGCCTCGCGCATGCTTGCGGCACTGCGGGCAACCGATGTGCCGCCTGTGACGCGGCGCATTTCTTGGCTTAGCTGCTCTTTCAGTTCAACGATCTGTCCTTCGAGTTGAACGCGCATCGGGTGGTTTGGGCCCAGGCTGATACGCATCTCGCTCAGTTTGGCCTCGGCTTGGCTCAACTGGCCCTTGATGCTGGCCACTGAGTTACTGGCCAGAATTTCAGGCGACAGCTCACCTCCAGAATTTCTCTCGCGGCTGCCAATGGCAAGGTTCTCGCCCTGCACCGCCACCAGCTGGGCAGTGAGAGCATCCAAACGCTGCGTCTCCTGATCGGTACGCTGGTCAATCCCGATAATCCCTTTTTCATTCTGATACGCAGACAATTTGGCTTGTGCAGTCTCTACGTTGGCACGCAGGCTTTTGAGCCGCTCGTCGAACCAATCGGCATATTGGCGCACGGGTTCTACGCGCAAGTCCACCGTCAGATCCAAATAGGCCTGCGCAAAGGTGTTGACGGCGGCGGTGGCAAACTTTGCATCAGTACCCTCAAAGCTCAGGCGTATCACATTGCTAGCGCGCAGCGGTTCAGCCAGCAGACCTTTGCGTAACAGACTGGCGTAATAATTTTCAAGCGGGACCTTCTCTTGCGTTGCTGCCTTCCACTGCTCGATCAGCGTTGGTGTCTCGGCCACCCGCAAACGTTTGACAACGCCAATGGCAACGCGCTCACTCTGGATAATGGCCACCTGGGTCGCAAGATAGTTGGTCCCGCCTGTGACTGCACCTGCTATCGGGTCCGCCCTGCTGTCCACCAATAGGTCTGTGGTGGCCACGTAGGTCTTGGGCGTAAGCAGGGTGAACACCACCCCACCTATGGCCACCAGCACGAAGGCGATGACGGCCAAATAGCGATGAGCGAAGAGTATGAGAAGAAGCTGCTTGGGGGTCATGCGGACAAATCTTTAAAACAGGCTTTCACGCACAAAAATCACGTCATCCGGCTTTACCAGATCAGTCAGCTCGGGTCGCGATTCTTTGATGCTACCGTCCGACGCGCGCCGGTTCAAACGCAGGTTGCGTTCGGTGCCGCGCTGGGTGGGGCCACCAGCAGTAACCAATGCCTGCATCACCGTCATGTTGCGCTCCAGGCGGTAGGGGCCTGGCTTGCCGGCTTCGCCGTAGACATAAAACGAGGGTGCGCGGTGCACATAAACCGTATCACCACTGGCCAGCACCACGTCGTTGGCAAGTTTGTCATCCAAGTAGGTAGCCGCAACATCAATCTCTTGACGCATGGGCTTGCCATCACGTTTACCCGCGAGGATGACCGTGTCCGAACCACCTTGGGCTATGCCCCCCGCCGCCGCCAGAATATTGGACAAATGGGTGTTGATGTTGTCCAAGGGGTAGAGCCCTGGACGACCTACCGCGCCAAGCACGGTCACGGTCTTGCGCCGAATTTGCAATTGTGCAATGGTGACCTGGGGCTGCTGGATGAAACCACCGGCTTTGAGCGCCTTGGTTATCACGGCCTCTGCCTCGGGAATGGTCAGCCCCGCCACCTTGGTGGGACCGATCAGGGGATAACTTATGTGTCCCGTTTCGAGAATGCGGGTTTCCAGAGAGAGATCAGGACTTTGATATACCTGCACGCGGATAACGTCACCCGCACCCAGGCGGTCTTCATACAGACGATCCTGGGCCAGTGCAGAGATTGAAGTCAATGTTGCGAACAGTGCAGCCCAAGCCGCACCCGCCGCCAAGCGGATGGTCATTTTCATTTCAGTCCCTTGATACCTTGTTCGAGGTTAATGTTGGTTGGGGCAGATGCCTTGGTGGCGCTGGCGCGCGCTTCAGCACGGGCCTTGGATCGGGCCTCCGCGTCCGCCTGCGCCTGGGCCTGCTCGTCCGCCTTCTGCTTGGCTACGGTCTCAGCGACTGCTTTGGCCTGGGCTGCCGCCGCGGCCTTGGCGTCTACCGCGGCCTTGGCTTTGGCCTCGGCCTCTGCCTTGAACGCTGCCTCACCACCGGCGAATTCGCCAAGGTACTCAACCTTGGCCTTGGCCTTCATGGCTTCTTTTTCGCGCTTGATCGCCTCAACCCCACGTTGGTTGGCCAAAAACACCTTGATGCGAGGCATGGCCTGCGCTTCAGTGATCGGCAAAGTTTTGGATGCTGCGACACGCTCAATAAAATGGGCATCGTTGCCCTCGATCAATCCCATCTGGCCGTCCTTGAACTGGTGCAGTTTGGGCAACACTTCCAGCGGAATTTGCTCTGCGGGTCGGGTTCCAGCACTGGGTTTGAAAGCAATACCTTTCTGTGTCAACCATTCAGCCACCTCTTCAATGGTCTTGGCGGTTTCCGCCTTGCTGCGCACTTCGGCCAGATTGGGCGTCGCTTTGTCGATTGCTATTTCCTGCAGGCTGAACACACGGCGTTGGCTGAAGAGCTCTGGATGTGCATCAAAGTACACCTTGGCCTCTTCTTCGGTCGGTTTGGGCAGGGCATTGCGAATTTGCTCCAACGCGGCACGGGCAATGATTTCGCGTTTGGCATTTTCGATAGCTGTAACCACCTCGGGACTGCGGTCCAGCTTGGTGCTGGTGGCCAGGTTGATAGCGAGTTGTTGCTCAACCAACCCATCCAATATTTCGCGTTTAACCTTAGGCAGTGTGTCAGGGGTAACACCGTTGACCTTGGACAATACGGTATTGATCTGATGAACCGATATTTCCTGCCCATCAACAATGGCTACGGCTTGGGTAGCTACTTTGTCTTTTTTGTTGCACCCCATGACCAGCAGAGGAACCAAGGCGACCAGGACGGTGGTGCGTACAAGCTTAGAGTGGAAGGGCAGAGTTTGCATGTTGTGTGGGTTAGGATAGGTGGAATCAGTAAATAAACTGGGCGCCAAGCGATACCACTTGGGCCGTGAAATCCTGGTCAATCACATTGGATGTGCGACTGGCCTTGGAAACAGAACCACGCAACACGATATATGAACGTGGCTGCCAATTGATGTTCCAGGCGGTCTCTTGGGTTTGATCCTGGCGTGTGCTTGCCTTTCCGTTGGGGCTGCCAAGCCCGTCGCGCACAGCCCTTTTTACGCTCAAACCAATAGACAACGTAGGACGCATTTGCCAATTGGGCGCCAAGCTGAACGTATCCGTCCGTGAATGGGTGGATTCCAGTGTTTGAAACGAGGCGATGTCACGCAGCCAGCTCGCATTGATCGTGGTTTTGGGGGTTACGCGCCACGTTGCCTCCAGCCCGCCGACGATGCCACTAAAGTCGAACTTGGGGTCTACTGCGAAACGCTGGTCCAAATGCGCAATTCGACCCTTGAGCGTCGTGTTGATGGTGGGTGCATAAACCGCAACCAAAGCGTGTCCGCTGTAACTGTAGTCATTGATGCTGGTGCCAGTGTCAACGCGCCGCGCGTAGTTTAACGAGTTGCCGACACTGGGTGTGTAATTGACCCCTACGGTGTAGGACTGGTAATGGGCGTCGGGTACACCCAGCACAGGGCGTTCGTTGGTCGATGATCCTTTGGAATAATCTGCAAACAACTGCCACGGTCCGCCAAGCAAATAGCCTGCGTTCAGGTTATCAATCTTGGTTACGTTTGTATTGCGCAGGCTTGGATCCAGGCTGTCCGCAGCAGGGTTCAGCGTTTCGATCCGTCTGGTACTCAGCGACCCCACCAGCGTGGGCGTCAGACTCCAGCGCCAAGCCGCGTTATAGCTGTGGCCCGTATAGTCGAACTGTGTGTAGGTCTGGTGCTTGTAGTCGGCCAAATTGGCTTCCAGCAACAGGCGCTGTTGCCCATAAGGCAGCGCCACATTGACATCCAGGGTCTGGGTGTTGATTTGGTCCGCCAAAGCTTTTGAATCAACCAACCGCTGAATATTGCTGTCCTGACTTTGCTTTAGCCCGGCACGCAACTTCAGTTTTTCAGTGGAATCTTCTTGCGCATGGGCGCAACCCATCGCTGCACCACAGGCAATCACCGCGGCAAGAGTATGCTGCCGGCCCGGCAAACGTGTCATACGCATGCGACCACGGCGCGTCGAAGCGTCTCGTCCACATGCAAGGCATTGCGCAGGCGCGCCGCAGACAAACCCAGCAGCATTAACAGGAACTTGTTGCCCAGTCGAGGATGGTCGGCCAGCATGTCATTCAGCTTCTGCTGTGTCAGCACTGCAAAGTCGCTGGGCTCAGTAGTAATACAACTGGCGAATCGGCGCAAACCGTCCACCATCGACATCTCGCCAAACAGTTCACCGGGCCGGACAACCCCGACCACGGTTTCCTCAGCGTCTAGCCATTTGACAATCTGCGCTTCACCGGTCACCAGAATGGCCAGAAAGTCACCTTCATCGCCCTCGTGAATAACGGTCGACTTGCGGGGCACTCCGAAACAATCCATGTATTCTGCGAGCAGGGTCAACTCCTGGCTGCTGAAGTGGTGCATGACGGGCTGCTTTTTAAGCACGTCAATGAACTCGTCCACGAAATCCCGCGCCGTCCCAAGCGGCTGGATATCTGGCTGCAGATCTGCGAAATTCGAACCCATGTGAGCTAACTCCAAACCAAAAAATATTCCAACGCGTGCATGCGCCGTTCTCTCCACCACTGAAACACACTGGTTTCCAGTGTTCCGTTTGAGCACCGCACGCTAGTACGCCTTCTGGTCACCGACTATGACCCGAACGGTCTTGTAGATGATCAGCAGATCCAGACGCAGTGACCAATTCCGCAGATAGTCCAAGTCATAGTCGATGCGGCCTTGCATTTTGTCCAGGGTTTCAGTCTCCCCCCGGTATCCATTGACTTGCGCCCACCCGGTGATGCCGGGCTTCACCTTGTGGCGCACCATGTAGCCTTTGATCAGCTTGCGGTACATCTCGTTGTGTGCGACCGCATGCGGTCGAGGGCCCACAATACTCATGCGGCCTTGCAACACATTGATGAACTGAGGCAACTCATCAAGTGATGTCTTGCGCAAGAATGCCCCCAGCGGGGTGATACGGTTGTCGCCCTTTTGTGCTTGTGCTACTACCGCCCCGTCCTCGGTGACCGTCATGGAGCGAAACTTGTAGACCAGAATTTCTTCGCCGTCGAGTCCGTAACGGCGTTGTCTAAAGATGATGGGGCCTGGAGAGCTCCATTTCACGGCAACCGCAATCGCCAGCAAAACGGGTGAAACCAATACCAGAATGAGAAAAGCCAGAACCACGTCGCTGACACGTTTGACAGTGCCATTGGCACCGCGAAAGGGCGTTTCACACACAGATATAACGGGCATACCACAGACTGAACCCGTGCGCCCCTGAATCAGATCCGTGATGAACATGTCGGGTACAAAAAAGATGGACGCCGTCGTGTCCTTGAGCTCATCCAGCACCTGCAATATGCGGGGCTGGGATGCCATGGGCAATGACAGATAAATTAGCTTGATACCGTTGTCGCGCACGTAAGTGGGCAGGTCAGGCAATCCGCCAAGAATTCGAAAGTCGTCTGTGGCCTCCAGTCGCGTCTGGTCCCGGTCATCAAAAAACCCAGCAAACTCGATGCGCGAGTACGGTGTCTCCCCTACGCGGCGCGCCAGTGCAATGCCTTGCTCGTTCATGCCCACAATGATTGCGCGTTGTGCCGGGCCTTGCAACTGAACCAGAAACGGCGCCAATCCCCTCAACGCCACCTGCGCCGCAACCTGAGCGAAAGGCGCAATCACCAACCATACAAGCATGGCCTGACGGTTAAATTCCCGGTCATAACCCGTTGCAACGCCTACAAAAACCAGAAGTGCCCCGGTCCAGATCCAATTGGTAAAAATGTCTGCAGCCATGTGCCAGCCAGACGCGTTCAACCTCGGGGTACCCGGAAAGGCGAGTGAAAAGACAATGACCGACAGAATGAGGTAGGCACCAGAGAGCTCCCCCTCGAAGTACACGCCGACAGACCACAAAGCAAAAACCAGTACCAACGGCTCAAGCCCTGCTTCGACACCGCTCAGCAAATTGTCCTTGCCCAGAGGGCCAGGATTGTTGCGTGCGGCCAATGTGGCTGCATTGTCATTACGCACGCTCATGCATCCTGCTTGGAGCCACTGTAGGCCGATACGGCCTGCGCGCGGTTGAGTACATCGAGCTTTTTAAAGATACGCTGCATGTGGTTTTTGACGGTGAAGGTGCTCACATCCAGAATGCTGCCGATCTCTCCGTTGGTCTTCCCCATGGCAACCCACTTCATGATGCCGGCCTCGCGCTCGCTGAGGACCGTCACTTCATTATCTTGCGCGGAATCTACGACTTCAACGGGCGCCGCACTCCTTGCGGCATATTGATTTGGCAGCAATTCCACTTGTCGCAGTGCATTGTCGATATAGGGCAGCATGAACTTCAACGCGGTACGCTCGTTGCGGTGGCGCTGCGTCTGCGCACTGAACAGCACATACAAGCAATCATGACGTCCACGTTGGTCATTGATGCCATGGATCAAGGAGGAGCGCATGGTCCGCATAGCGTCGCCGATCGGACCAGGAGTAGCATCGTTGTTCCAGGTGAAACCGCGCTCGCATACCTTTAACGTAAACGGCCTGCGGTCCTGGGCAATCCACCGATCAAACAACCCCGTCAGCAAAGGCGTCAGCGCCTCTGTCATAGCGTTCTCAGATCGAACACCGGGCATGGACGAAACGATGTCATAGTGGACCAGCCCCAGATGAAAATCTCCCCATGCCGCTACCAGAATGTCGTGCGGCAGATAGCGCTGCACATCCCCTTGCAACCAGTGCATGAGGTCAATATGGCGGCGCACTCCGAAAACCTGAGAAATAAGCGCGTAGTACCGCGCCAGATCTTCTTTCTTGGGAATGCTCGAAACCTGTGTTGCCATTGTTGGGCTCTGTGACAGCAAATAAATTGACGCTAAAACAAATCTGTGTCGATTTTATTAATGCAGCTATCAACGAAAATAGCTTGCCCGCGGCAAGCTATTTTGCAAAGAACAAGTTGGGCGATTAGGCAGCTTTATTCTTGCGACGGCGCGCAATTGTAGCCATCAGACCCAGGCCGGCCAGCATCAAGGCGTACGATTCAGGCTCTGGAACAGCCGAAACCAAACCATCTTGGTTGCTGAAAGATACGAAAGCGTTGTTGCCCGCGGCTTTAAATTGTGCTTGCTGAGGGCCGGAGCAGCACCACTCAAGGCCATAAATCGTCAGCGTATGGTTGCCAACTGCCAGCACACTCGAAAAACTCAGGAACTGCGCAGGGTTGCTGTAATTGCCGTCCCACCACATGTCATTGGTTTTGAAAGTCTGGGCGACACCGTCTAGGAAAAGAGCCCCGCCCAAACCGAAGTCCACACCGACCCGAAAATCCCAAACACCTGCTGAGCTAACACCAAAGCTCACGGTGGCCTTGTAGGCGTCATTGCCGCCTTGGGACAAATTCGGATTAACACTGTTGTAACTGGCGATGGACGTCACTGGAGACAAAGCCACAGCGGATTCCACAGCGACCTGGTAATCGCTACCATTGGCAAACGTTGTACTACCCGTGTAGTTACCGGTTTGGTACTGAATCTGGCTGGCGTTCGCGCCGGCAGCAAGCAGAGTCAATGCCAGCGTAGTAAGAATTTTGTTCATAGATTGCGTTGTTCAAAGCGGCCAAGTTAGACACGAGCGCCTGCATAGCCATAGCAAGCCTCCTAGCGTCCATTAGACGTTTCCTAGCTCATTCCAACAATAGTCCATTTGGACTAATAAGCCGATTCTGGTGCCCACACGACACACAAAGACACAATTCTCGCCGTATCAATTTTGCGATGATTGAGGAGTTGCGGGCGCTGGGGCACAGACCCGCGAACACTCAAGCGCTTGTATATAAATGGGCATGCGCCTTCGGACCTACTCGACAATGGCCAGCGGTTTCACCGCATTTGACAGGACTACAGAAACAAAAAAGCTTGCCGAAGCAAGCTTTTTGAATTGCAACAGACCTGAATCAGGCTTGTTTGCTCTTGCGGCGGCGGGCGATGGTGCCCATCAAAGCCAAACCAGCCAGCATCATGGCGTAGGACTCGGGCTCGGGTACCGCGGTCACAGAGATATTGTCCAGCGAACCACCCAGACCATCCGACTTGCCGGTGGCATAGAACATCAGCGATGTTGGTCCGTTCAACAGCACCAGGCCGGTGTACTGCTGCCAGACATTGCCGGTAGACGCGCCGGCTGTGTTGGTCAGCACTTGACCCGACAGGTTGCCGAAGGTAAAGCCCAGTCCATTGGAACCAGCGGCCACATTCATGCGTGCCGAATACCAGAAGCTCAACTCGTACCAACCAGCACCAGCGATGGTTTGGAACATGCCGCTGTTGTTGTAGGTGTCCAGCTCAACATAGTTAGAGCCTTGCTGAGCGTTGCCTTGAACAGCATCACGCACTTCGATATTGGGTGTGCCATTCCAGCCGACCACGGAATTGTAAATATTCCAAGTACCCGTATTTTGCGTGTTACTGCCTGCAACTTGTTCAAAGCTGCCGTTAACAACTAGATTGGAGGCCTGCGCCGAAAACGCGCCAACGGCGACTGCGGCACACACGAGAGACTTCTTGAAAGACATTTTTTACCCTTGGAACGATGACAGACTTGGCAGTCCACGAAAGAACTGCCTTGTCCGAATTGTCGCCAGTATGCTGCACTGCCGCAATAGTCCATTCGGACTAACGGGCGGCGTTTACGGTACCAAATACCCGGTCGCGGGATGTTTCAGAGAACGCCGCGGCCATATCGGTCAAGAATTGCGCCTGCATCCGGTGGCCGCGGGCCATATCGCCGTCAATGCTGGAAACCCGCACCAGCATGCCGTCTGGTATCAAACCTTTCAGGCCCAGACGGAACTGGGTGAGCTTCTGGTCGCTCCGGGACAGCGTCACCCGGTCACCCACAATCAACCAGTAGGTTATGGGTTCATTGCGCTGGCCCAGTTTGGACATCAAGAGCCGCGTACGAACCGCTCGACCGGCCAGGTCGAGTTGGCCGGCACTACTGGCCGTGATCTGAAATCCCTGCGCCGGGTAACACACCTCGGGCAAATGGGCCCGGGTGGCGTCAGACTGGTCGCCGCCATACGCGACGGACAACATGACACGGTCACCTGCGGCGTTGATGTAGGTGCGTGACAAGGTCTGGTTGTAGATGCTGTCCAGAATGGCCTGGGTTTGTGGTGATGGCAGCACCATGGCTGCACGTATGTCGACCCGCCAGTCTGCAAATTCGGTAGGGAAAATCTTTTCCAGATCGGGCTTACCCAGTACATCGCTCAGGTGGGTGGTTGGCGTCGCCCAATGGGCCAGTGCGGCGGTCGTGACCATGGCCACAAAAACCATCAAGGCACGGATGCGCGCGGCGGTCATGGCTGCACTCCAGCGGGAGCGGGAGCAGGTTCTTTGAACACCCAGCCCAGCAGGTAATCGGTGAAGAGCACCAGCACCAGCCCCACCAGGAACAACACCATGCCGGCAAAACCATGCACGAAGCCCTGGCCCGCCGCGTCACCAAAGTGGTAGGTCACCAGCACCAGCACCAGCACACGCACCACGTTGGCCAAAAACGCAATCGGTATCACCAGAATGCTGAGCGTCACATTGCGGGCCACTGAGGTGTACTGCATCAGGTTCATGTACAACAGTCCCAGCGCTTCCAGCGTGAACATGGAGTTCAGCCCCGCACAGGCATCAGCCACCAGCAACTGGTATTGACCCACGTTCAACACGACACCGGCACGGCTGACCGGGTAACCCAGCGCATACAGCAGGTGGGCCGAAACGGTAGAGACTGCGGATTTGAGCGGCGCCGTCACATCTGCCACCAACACCTCGGGCAATGGCGTCATGAAGGCCAAAAAAAACAGTGGAAACCAGATCAGGCGTAACGCCCGCTTGCCTAAAAAACACAGGGTGAACGCACACAACAACAGAATCTGCGAGCCTACTTCCACCCCCAGGAATGACTGCGAGCGGCCCAGCGCATAAAACACCAACCCCACGACCAGCAGTGGTATGCCAAAGCCCAACGCCGGTTGTACCGGCAATGCCGCCAGGGCATGGCGGTGGTTGTACAGCAGCCACAGGCTGACCGCCAGAATGATGGGGCCGTGGCCTTGCTCGTCCGTCGTCCACACGGTGCGCGCCACATCCAGATAACTGGGCACATACAGTGCGAAAAAGCCTGCCAGCAGCAGGCCCAACACGATGCGGTCCATCCCGGGCGGAAAAATGGTATCCCGACCGCTAGCGGTCTGTGTTGGTTGCGACATGGTTTTTTTGTGACAGCAAGTAATTTATTGCGCAGATTATCAGGGCTTAGCAAAAGCCACACGCCAACGCCCCCATGCCGCCCAGGCAATGATCGCAATACCGCCCAGCTCCAACACCACGTTCAGCCGCACGTTTTCAATGGCAAAACCCAGCAGTGCATCGACGTGGTGGAACGACGTGGCCCGCACCAGCACAAAGACGCCCAGCACCACCAAACCCGACGCGGCCCGGCGGGCAAACACGTCCAAACCCCTGAGCCGTTGCAGTAGCCACGACCGCGCCACCAACCCGGCAACCAATAACGCACCAATAAAAAACGCCTGCACCAAACGACGTTGCGCATACCAGCCATGGGCCAGAGCCAGGTCACGCCCCACCTGGGTCACCCAGGTCTGCAGATCGAGCTGTTTGTTCAGTCCCAAACCTGCCATGGTGAGCGCCATGGCAATCCAGAACTGGCGTCCTGGACCCTCGGGTGACTTGCGCTGGCACAGGTAACACAGCAGCATGGCGCAGGCGTATGCGCCAACCGTGATCCAGCCCGTGGCAGTGGGATCTCCAATGCCGGGGTGCCAACGACCGTCGTGGGATGAGGTCATGGGTGAGGACTGGCCTGCGTGAGGCTCAGCGCGCAAACGGCGCGGCCAGCGGCTCGCCAATAAACACACCCTGTGCCGGCCAGGCCACGCTGCTCCAGTACGCCTCGATGGCGGTAGCACCTTGCAGGTAGCGGGCCAGCAACACTTGGGGGTGCGGGAATTTTTGCACATGGTTGCACGGCTCGCTGACCGTGCCATAACTGGCTGTGGCACCGGCGTCCAGCCACTCCATGGCGCTCATTTGATCACCCGTGCCACGCAACACACCACCAAACGAGGTCAGGTGGTCGGCCAGAGCACCGGGCAGCCAAGGGATGGTGTCGGGCGACTCCATCCGGACCAGGCCCGTTTGGTACAGGAACACGCGGCTCAAAGGCTGGGTGTCGGCGGCATCCCGCCGAATGATCTGAAAGCCCAGCTGCGGTAACGCGCGCGCCGGCGGGTAGGTGCGTGCACGCACATTGCGCGCCGTGTCGGCCGTGCTGACCAGAACGGCATCCGCCATGGGAACACCGAGCTTGCCAAGCTGCTGGTCGGAAGCGATGCCTCTATCGATCAGGGCCATGGCCTTCTGCACACTACCGGAGGCCAACAACATGGAAGGCCTGACCCCGAGTTGGGCCCAGGGCCGCCGGGCCCGGCTGTCAAACAAACGTGAAGGCGCCGTGGGCGCACAGGTGCTGGTGCAAACCGAGGCCTGGAAGCCCAGACTCAAGGCAGACGTGATCGCATTGCACTCCACCGCATAAGGCTCAACCCATGCCAGTGCCAGCGCCTGCACGCTGGGCCCCATGTGTTCACGCACCTGGGTGGCCAGCACCTCAAATTCCTGGGCGTTCAGGCTGGCCTTGACGGGCAGCACCAGGCGCAAAACCTGGTCCGCCGGAATGCCCCGGCGCTGCGCGTAGTACTCGCCCACGGCCACAGAGTACGGGTCGGCCGTGTTGATGACCAGACCCAGATCCCGGGCAGTGAGGCGGCTTGGGACTGGCTGCGCACCCACCGTGGAGCCTGTGGCACACAGCAGCGCCGCGATTGCTACTAGTTTTGTAGCGATACATCCATATTTCACGGGGGCTACAGCCAGATTTTACCTAAGAGATTCGAAAGAAACCCGCTCTAAAACGGAATATCGTCGTCCATGTCGTCAAACCCGCTGGCCGGACGCGGTGCCGGTGCCTGGCGCGCAGCGGGGGCGGCTGCGGCGGCGCGGGGTGCAGGGGCGCGGCGGGGGGGAGCGTTGTCGTAACCACCACCGTCGTCACCCGAAGGTTCGCCCATGCCTTCACGGCCACCCAGCATCTGCATTTCATTGGCGATGATGTCTGTGGCGTATTTCTCGATGCCGTCCTTGTCGGTGTACTTGCGGGTCTTGATGCGGCCTTCGACGTAGACGGAGCGGCCCTTTTTCAGGTACTGGCCCACGATTTCGGCAAGTTTGCCGAAGAAAGTGACGCGGTGCCACTCGGTCTCTTCGACCATTTCGCCTGTTTTGTTCTTGTATTTGCTGCTGGTGGCAATGGTGATGTTGGCGACCGGCTCCCCGCTGGGCAGGTAGCGGATTTCGGGGTAGCGCCCCAAGTTGCCGACCAGAATGACTTTGTTAACGGATGCCATGGTGTTCCTAATGGTTTGAAGCCAGTTTATCGGGAGTTTATCCGGCCTTGGCCAGGGCTCTGCCAAAGTCGCCAACAGTCACTATCATGGTGGGTTTCCCCAAAACGCCGTTTATCTCCTCTCTCTTCCGCGGGCCACGACCTTGAACTCTCCTTCCGAAGGCACCTAC
>JAYSZJ010000069.1:0-7034 GCA_043738115.1 Rhodoferax sp.
CATGCTGCTTGCACAGACGCTGCGATTACAAAAAACATCTGCGCTGTGAGGTGGTTCCGCCGCGAAGCGCCTAGGGGCTGCGGCCTCATGGTGCCAAATGCGCACAAATCGGCCGCACCCCCTAGGCACTTCGCCGCTCAACAGCTGTTTGCTGACTAACTTCCCCGTCCCCCAATGGCATCCATAGAACTCAAAAACGTCATCAAACGCTACGGCACAGGCAAGACCGCCAACCAGGTCATACACGGCGTCAACGCGCTGATTCACGATGGCGAATTCGTAGTCATCGTCGGCCCTTCGGGCTGCGGCAAATCCACGCTTTTGCGCATGGTGGCCGGGCTGGAAGAAATCAGCGGTGGCGACATTTGCATCGGTGGGCGCGTGGTCAATAACCTGGAGCCCTCGGAGCGCGACATCGCCATGGTGTTCCAGAACTATGCGCTGTATCCCCACATGAGTGTGTTCGAGAACATGGCGTACGGCCTGAAGATTGCCAAGGTGCCGGTGGAAGAGATCAAGGCGCGTGTGGACAAGGCCGCCAAGATTCTGGAGCTTGGGCCTTACCTGCAACGCAAACCCCGCGAACTCTCCGGCGGTCAACGCCAACGTGTGGCCATGGGCCGCGCCATCGTGCGCCAGCCCCAGGTATTTTTGTTTGACGAGCCACTCTCCAATCTCGACGCCAAGCTGCGCGCCCAAACGCGCCTCGAGATTCAAAAATTACACCGCGAACTGGGCATCACTTCACTGTTCGTGACCCACGACCAGGTCGAGGCCATGACGCTGGCCCAACGCATGATCGTGATGAACGGCGGCGTTATGGAGCAGTTCGGCACACCCGAAGAGGTCTACACCCGCCCGGCCACTACCTTCGTCGCCAGCTTCATCGGCTCACCACCCATGAACCTGCTCAAAGACGCACCCGACGCCAAGGCCGGCACCATCACCGGCATACGGCCCGAACACCTGGACATCACGCCCACCGGCTGGGCGCTGCAGGTCGAAGCGGTGGAAATGCTGGGCGCCGAGCGTCTGATTTATGGCAAGTGGGCCCATAGCACCACGGACGAGCTGCTGATCATCCGCACCGAAGAATCCGCCGCCGTGCCTGCGCTGGGCGCCACATTACATGTGACACCGCGCCCCGACCGTATTCACCACTTCGACGCGGCCACGGGCAAAAGCATATGACGCCCGACCTACCCGCTTGGCCCTACCCCCGCTGGGTCGCCCACCGCGGCGCCGGCAAACTGGCCCCTGAGAACACACTGGCCGCCTTTCGCCTCGGAGCGCAACACGGCTACCGCATGTTTGAATGCGACGTCAAACTCAGTGCAGACGGCGTGCCGTTCCTGATGCACGATGCCACTCTAGCCCGGACCACCAATGCATCAAAAGTGCTTGCAGCCCCCGCGCTTTCTGGTCAAACCGCTCCTGATTCAATAGCAAACAACACCATACTGGTCGGTGGCGATTTCCCCTGGGGCGAGCTGGCACAACTGGATGCCGGCAGCTGGCACAGCCGCAGCTACGCAGGTGAACCCCTGCCAACGCTGGCCGGCATCGCCGCCTTTTGCATCGCCAACGGCTACCTGCTGAACATCGAGATCAAACCCACACCCGGACTGGAGCGTCACACCGGTGAAGTGGTGGCCCAACACGCTGCGCGGCTGTGGTCCAACCAGGCCATCAAGCCCCTGCTGACCTCGTTCCAAATGGAAGCGCTGGAAGGTGCCCAGTCCACCCAGCCGGAATTGCCGCGTGGGCTGTTGCTGGACACCTTGTGGAAGGGCTGGCTGGAAACCGCGCTAAGCCTGGATTGCCAGGCCATCGTCTGCAACCACGCGTTGTGGGACCGCAGCAGCGTCACCCAGGCCCAAAGCGCTGGTTTCAGAACGCTGAGCTACACCGTGAATGACGAATGGGCAGCCCAAAGGCTGATCGATCTGGGCACGGACGGCATCATCACCGACCGCGTGGACCTGTTCAGCCCGGTTTGACGCCGCTCAGCGCCGCAGCGCCAACGCCTGGCTGATGGCGCAGACCACGATCATGGCGCCATAACTGGCCATCTTGCCGTCGTTCCCGAAAAACCACAGCCCACCGCCCAAGGCCAAGGCGCCCGCTATAACATTGATAGCGGACTGTGCAAACAATCCGGGGGCTGAGGGGCTTTTTTTCATAAACCACGGCCCTACCAGGGCCAGTACAACACCCACAGCCAGAGCGGGCGCGAGGAAATTGATCAGATGGTTGAGCAGGTCTAAGGGGCCCATGCGGGGCGGCCGCGGGGGCCGTCAGGTGTGTGAAGTGGGTCCGATTTTATAATCACGGTTTAACCCCCAAAGTTTCCCCCACATGGCCGTCTGGACCCTAGGCATCAACCACACCACCGCACCTCTGGATTTGCGCGGCCGGTTTGCGTTCGCCATGGACCAGATCGCTCCGCATTTACACGGTCTGCGCCAGACGCTGCAGCGCATGCCCGAGGCGGCCATCATCTCCACCTGCAACCGCACCGAGATTTATTGCGCCGGTGAACAGTCGGAGCTGGAGCCCACGCTGGGCTGGCTGGCCAATTCGGCCGGCATCTCGGCCGACGTGTTGCGCTCACACACCTATAGCCTGCAGGACGGCCTGGCGGCCCGCCACGCGTTTCGGGTCGCCAGTGGGCTGGATTCCATGGTGCTGGGTGAGCCACAGATATTGGGCCAGTTAAAGGACGCAGTTCGCGCGGCCGATGCTGCGGGTGCCCTGGGCACCACGCTATCGCAAATGTTCCAGCGCTCGTTCGCCGTGGCCAAAGAGGTGCGCACCTCCACCGAGATTGGCGCCCACAGCATCAGCATGGCAGCCGCCGCGGTGCGCCTTGCCGGCAACTTGTTTGAAGACCTGGGCAAGGTCAAAGTCTTGTTTGTTGGCGCCGGCGAGATGATCGAGTTATGCGCCACGCACTTTGCGGCCAAGTCACCGAAGGCCCTGGCCATTGCCAACCGCACACTGGAGCGGGGTGAAAAGCTGGCATCGCGTTTTGGTGGCGAGGTGATGCGCCTCGCCGATCTGCCCGACCGGCTGCATGAATTCGACATCGTCATCAGCTGCACGGCCAGCACTTTGCCCATCATCGGCCTGGGTGCCGTGGAGCGCGCACTCAAAAAACGCCGCCACCGCCCCATGTTTATGGTCGACCTGGCCGTGCCGCGCGACATCGAGGTCGAGGTCAAGGCGCTGGAAGACGTCTACCTGTACACCGTGGACGACCTGGCCGGCGTGGTGCAAACCGCCCAGGCCAGCCGTCAGGCAGCAGTGGCCCAGGCCGAGGCGATTGTGGATGCGGGTGTGCAGAGTTTTATGCACTGGGTGGACCAGCGCGGCAGCGTCCCGCTGATCCAGCAGCTCAATGCCCAGGCAGACGAATGGCGTGCGATGGAGTTGGCCCGGGCGCGCAAGCTGTTGGCCAAGGGTGAGGATATTGACACCGTGCTGGAGGCTTTGTCCAAGGGGCTGACGCAGAAGATGCTGCATGGGGCGATGGCTGAGTTGCATGCTGGGGACTCTCATGCACGTGAGCGGGCCAGTTCGGCGATTCAGCATTTCTTTTTGCGCAAAGAGCGTTAGCTGCGCTCGTTACTTCCTCACCTTTCCCCCTCTCTCCCCCCGCCCTCTCCCACCCCGCCGGGTGGAAGAGGGAGCTAACAGCCCTATTTGGCCGCGTCTTTTAAGTTGAGAAGTACACGCGCCGGGGCACGTTGAGGGGACGGCAGATTCGTTTTTCCCTATTTGTAGACCGCTTTTTTAAGTCACATGAAACCCTTTCTCCGCCAACAATTAGCCCGCTACACCGACCGCCAGGGCGAACTGGAATTTCTGCTGTCCCGCGAGGACATCATGAAAGACATGGAACAGTTCCTGAAGCTATCGCGCGAGCACACCGACGTCGCCGCCGTTGCCAGCCGCTGGGCACGTTACCAGCAGCGCGAAGCCGACTTGGCCGGTGCTGAAGAGATGAAGTCTGACCCCGACATGGCGGAAATGGCCGAGGAAGAAATCACCAGCGCCACGGCCGAACTGGCGCAACTGGAGGGCGAACTGCAACGCATGCTGCTGCCCAAAGACCCGGACGACGCCCGCCCCGCATTTGTGGAAATCCGCGCCGGCACCGGCGGCGACGAATCCGCGCTGTTTGCCGGCGACCTGCTGCGCATGTACACCCGCTACGCCGACCGTTGCGGCTGGAGGACCGAGATCGTCAGCGAATCCCAAAGCGAACTGGGCGGCTACAAGGAAGTGGTGGTGCGCATGGAGGGTTACCACAACGGCACGGGTGCCTACGGCGCGTTGAAATTCGAATCCGGCGGCCACCGCGTGCAGCGTGTACCCGCCACCGAAACCCAGGGCCGCATCCACACCAGCGCTTGCACCATCGCCGTGCTGGCCGAGCAGGATGAGGCCGAGGCCATCAAGATCAACCCGTCGGACCTGCGTATCGACACCTACCGAGCCAGCGGCGCGGGTGGACAACACATCAACAAGACGGACTCGGCCGTGCGTATCACCCACATCCCCACCGGCATCGTTGCCGAATGCCAAGACGGCCGCAGCCAACACAGCAACAAGGCCCAGGCCCTGAAGGTTTTGACCGCCCGCATCCACGAGAAAGAACGCTCTGAGCGCGCCGCAAAGGATGCGGCCGAACGCAAAAGCCTGGTCGGCAGTGGTGACCGCAGCGACCGCATCCGCACCTACAACTTCCCCCAAGGCCGCCTGACCGACCACCGCATCAACCTGACGCTGTACAAGCTGCTGAACATCATGGAAGGTGACATGGACGATGTCGTCGAAGCATTGCAGGCCTATGAAGCCGCGCAGCAGCTGGCTGCACTGGAGCTAGGGAACGTTTAAGCGATATTGGCCTCTAGCCCCCGCAAATCATCATTGAATCGCTACTGATTCCATAGCATATGGGCACCCCACAACCCCCTACCTCTGTGGCCCAGGCCATCCGCTGGGCGCAGGCCCAGTCGCTGGGCCGGCTGGATGCGCAACTGCTGGTGTTGCATGCCTTGGACCGTGGTGAACAGGACCGCGCCTGGCTGCTGGCCCATGACACCGACGCCCTGCCCGAACCCGCACTCGCCACGCTGCAAGCCACCGTGCTGCGCCGTGCCGCGGGGGAACCGCTGGCCTATATCACCGGCCACAAGGAGTTTTTTGGCCTGGGCCTGCAGGTGGACGCCCGGGTGTTGGTGCCCCGGCCGGATACGGAAACGCTGGTGGAATGGGCACTGGAGTTACTACTCCCGGAGCCAGGTCCAGCCGGCGCAGCCCCCGCAACGGCGCAATCCCCCCGTGTGGTCGACCTCGGCACCGGCAGTGGCGCCATCGCGCTGGCGCTCAAACACACCCGGCCCGACTTGGTTGTCAGCGCGGTCGACTTCAGCAGCGACGCGCTGGCGGTGGCCCAAGCCAATGCCCTGCGCCTGCAGCTGGACGTGCACTTCGCGCAGGGTAGCTGGCTGGACGGCGTGCGCGGGCAGCCGTTTGACATCATCGTCTCCAACCCCCCCTACATCGCCAGTGCCGACCACCACCTGGCCGCACTAAAACACGAGCCGCTGCAAGCATTGGCCAGCGGCACGGACGGTCTGGACGACATCCGCAGCATCATCGGCCAGGCCAGTGCGCACCTCGTGCCCGGCGGCTGGCTGCTACTGGAACACGGTTACGACCAGGCCGCCGCCGTGCGTGCGCTGCTGGTGGATGCCGGCTTCGCCCATGCACAGTCCCGCCGCGATCTGGCGGGCATTGAGCGCTGCAGCGGTGCCCAATGGCTCCAAGCTTGATGTTCGTCAAAGACTTTGGCGATTTTGGCCGCTAGCCCCCGTAAAATATAAGCGAGTAGCTACTGAATTAATAGCAATCCTCCGCCCTTTGCCACCGCCATGAATGCCCAAAGCGCACACTGGTTCATCCTGGTCATCATCAATATCCCGGTCTATCTGGCGCTGGGGAAAATGATTTTCAAAGACTGGGGCAGTTTTCTGGAATCCGTGCGCCTTTGGTGCACAGCCGACTGGTGGTATTCGTTGGAAAAGCAGTGGCGCGAAGACCGCTGGGGCACGGGCCAACTGCCGCTGTTCTTGCTGCTGTGTGTATTGCTCATCGTGCTGGAGCACTCGATGTTTGGCAAAAGCACGCTGGTCAAACCCGCTGCGCAAGTGGTCAGCCTGCTGTAGACCCCCTACTTCTCCCGCCAAAGGCCTAACCCGTCAACATCATTTCCCGGCCGATGCAGTGGCGCAGTGGGTCTGGGATAATGGCGGACTACGGCCATTCGGCCAGATTTTTTGGAGTTATTGCCATGAGCGACACACAACAACGCATCGACGAACTGGTCAAGAACAATGAAGTTCTGCTGTTTATGAAGGGCAATGCCAGCTTTCCCCAGTGCGGTTTTTCCGGCCGTGCGATCCAGATCCTGAAGGCCTGCGGCGTGGACCCCAAGGCCATCAAGACCGTGAATGTGCTGGAAGACGACGAAATCCGCGCCGGCATCAAGGATTACAGCAACTGGCCCACGATTCCCCAGCTGTACGTCAAGGGTGAGTTCATCGGTGGTTCGGACATCATGATGGAGATGTACGAAAACGGTGAGTTGCAGCAGGCGCTGGGTTCTACGCCAGCCTGAGTTTTATTCGCCGCTGCGCTCATCGCGGCGGTCACTGCTCTCGCACGCGTCAGGCATGGGGCGGATGTTCTGCTCCGTGTCCCCCGGCCTTCGGCCTCCTCCTTTACCTACGCATAACACCCGCCCCATGCCTGACGCTGGTGTGTGCGCTGGAGTGATGGATCGCTGGAGTGCAGGGCTTGGCTGTTGGTCTTTGGGCACGTGTACCACGTCGCCACGCCCGATCAGTTGGGCTGTGCGTTTTGCGTAGGTAAAGACACCGTTGTGAATGTCAAGTGACCATCGGCTTCAAATGATCTGGGTTGAACGGTTTACCCGACCTCAGCACCCCATACGCGATGGCCAA
>JAYSZJ010000070.1:0-86150 GCA_043738115.1 Rhodoferax sp.
AGATCGCACTGGCCGCCTGGTTGAAGGACTCCACCATGCCCTGGGCGTCAAAGGTCACCACGCCGTCCACGATATTGTCCAGAATGGTCTGGGTGTGCACCACGGATTCGCGCAGCGCAGCCTCTGAGCGTTTGCGCTCTGATACATCGCGGATCATGCCCATCAGGTTGCCGTCGGGCATCAGCGTGGCGATGACCTCAGCCGAGAAAACCGTACCGTCCTTGCGGCGGAACTGCCACTCGCGGTGGTAACCGTCTTGGGTCTGTATGGCGTCCAGTGCAGATTCGATGTGCGGCACCTCGGAGGGGATCACGATGTCGGCTGCATGCAGCCCTATCAATTCTTCCCGCGGGTAGCCCAGCATGCGGCAGGCGCTGGCATTGGCGTCGAGGTAGTTGCTGTTGGCGTCGGCAATCACAATGCCGTCCGGCGCATATTCAAACAGCGCGCGGTAGCGGGTTTCGCTGCGCAACACGGCGGCCTGCGCTGCCTTGCGCTCCGTGATGTCCTGGAAGGTGCCCAGCAGCCGCGTGGGCTTGCCCCGTTCGTCCACCTCGGCAAAACCCTGCACACGGGCCCAGAAATGCCGCCCTTTGGCGGTGATCAGCGGTAGCTCGACATCCCAAGGCGTGCCATGTTCAAACGCTGCGCTTACCACGGCACGTATGGTGGGACGCGCATGTTCGGCCACAAAGCCCATGGCGCTAACGATATCCGGAGATATCGGCGGCTCGACCTCATGCAGGCGGAAGGTTTGCAGGGACCAGGTCAGCTTTTGCGTCCGCACATCCACCTGCCAGCCACCAACCTTGGCCAACGCGTTGGTGCGTTCCATCAGCTCCAGGGTGGTGGCCAATTCTTCGCGCACCCGATACTGCTCGGTCACATCACTGAACACCAGCACGACGCCCACAATCTGCCCTGCGCGATCACGGATCGGGGCTGCACTGTCGAAGATCTGGTACTCGTTGCCGTCGCGTGCCAGCAGAGCCGTATGGTTGGCCAGGCCCACCACTTCGCCTTTTTCCATGACCAGGTGGACCGGGTCGACCGCCAGCGCCCGGGTTTGGGCGTTGACGATGTGGAACACTTCGGTCAACGGCAGGCCCAGGGCATCCTGCAGGGCCCAGCCCGTCATGCGTTCGGCGGTCGGGTTCATGCGGGTGATGTGGCCCTGGGCATCGGTGGCGATTACGGCGTCGCCAATGGACTGCAGCGTGATGGACAGGTTTTCCTCGCTCTGGCGCAGTGCATCCTCGGCGCGTTTGCGTTCGGTGATGTCCAGTCGCACACCCATCAGGCGGCTGGCCTTGCCACTGGCATCGTGTGCAAGCACCCGCCCGACCACGCTGACCCAACGGTAGTTGCCGTCGGCGTGCAGCATGCGGGCTTCATACTGGTAGGGCACATCGTCGCCGGCCAGTACCGCCTGTATGCGGGTGTTGACCGCATCGCGGTCATTCGGGTGCAGACGTGCCAACCATTGCGCACGGTCGGCGAGCCCTTCTTGCGGGTCATAGCCCAGCATCGTGAAGTAAGTGGGGCTGGCAAACCACTGGTCGACGCGGCCTGCATCCCAGTCCCATACGCCGATCTTCGCCGCATCGGTGGCCAGCCTGAGTCGCTCGGCCGTCTGCTCCGTTTGTGCCTGTGCCAAAGCCTTTTGCTGCCAGGCCCGATTTAGAAATCGGCACAAAAGGGCAACGCCAATGGCGGCCGCCACCCAGATGGAGATTGCCAGCAGTGCCAAGCGCTGCCAGGATTGCAGCACCCGGTCGAAGGACTGCCCAACGATGACAAGCAGCGTGGGTTGGGACGACAAGCTGCGGTAGGCAAACAGGCGGGACACGCCGTCAATGGTGCTGACGTTTTGCAGTTGGCCCGTGGGGCGCGTGGGCAGGAAGTCCTTGAACACCAAACCGGCGCCAAAATTCTTGCCCATGCTGGGCTCGTGCAAGGGGCTTCGCATCATCATCACGCCATCACGATGGAATAGTGAGATGGATCCGTCCGCACCCAGGTCTATCGATTGCCACAGCTTGTCAAAGTACAGCGGGTTGACCCAGGCCACAACCGAGCCGGCAAATGTGCCGTCGGCCGCCAGCAGGGGCCGCGCCGTGGGAATCAGCCACTGGCCATCCACAAGGCTCTTGACCGGAGGACTGATCTGGAACGGGGTTTGGGGCGCGGCCTGCAGCGCTTTGAAGTACACCGTATCGGACAAATCGGCCCCTGGCTTGCCTGCGCCCGAGCTATGTACCAGCCGCCCCTGCGCATCGACAACCCACAACGCGCTGGCAAAAGGCATTGTTTGCAACTGTTCGCGCAACAGCTGGCCAGCGGATTCTTCGTTCAGTGTGCCGCCCACTTGCATGTGCGCCAGCTTGCTGGCGGTGATCTGCAGGCCCTGGTCTACGGACTGGAAGGTGCGTGTGGTTTGCTCTTCTATGACTTGGGCGAAGGATTGGGTCAGGCGTTCACCGGCATCAATGGCCTGCGTCCGCAAGTAGGCCAGGGCCAGCCCGATCAGGCAGGCCGATACAAACATCACAACCGCAGCGAGCCAAAGCAGTCGTCGTCTCGCGGAAACCGAGGGGGACACACTGGCAGACTTGGCGGGCGGCGGGGCACCAAACTCCGGCACATCTGCAGGCATGCGGGCTCCCAATTTTTGTGATTACAGTCTAAACGACTTGTCGCGTGCACGGCTAACATGGTGTTTTTCCTGGAGCCCCCATGACAACCAGTCCATCCAGCTCGGCCCCCATTTCCACACCAAATTCCGCCTACGACCACGGCCTGGCCACTCGCAAACAAGTCATGGGCGAAGACTTTGTGGCGGCAGCTTTTGCCAACGCCACGGCCTTTACCCAGCCCATACAGGAGCACATCACCCGCGCGGCCTGGGGCGATGTATGGCAGCGCCCGGGGCTGGACCTGAAGACCCGCAGCCTGGTCACTGTGGCCATGTTGACCGCGCTGGGCAAGCAGAATGAACTCAAGGGCCATGTGCGCGGCGCGCTGAACAACGGCGCCACGGTGGAAGAGATTCAGGAGGTCCTGTTACACGCCACGATCTACTGTGGTGTGCCAGCGGCAGTGGAGGCGTTTCGCACCGCGAATGAGGTCGTGGGAGCAGTAGCTAAAAGCTAAATTGGCCTGTAGCCCCCGCTAGTGCTCTATATCTTGCTATTAATTCAGTAGTAGCTGGGTGGTGCCAGCCATCAGCGTGGTTCGTGAATCTGCGTCGGGGCGAAACCGTTGTCGTCGTCACCACGGTCACTGTCGGCGGCAGTGCGGGGCAAGTCGAAAGGAACGCGGGAATGCGCACGTGCGGCTACCGTCTGGGGTGACGGAGCGGCAATGGGTGCTAGCACCACACGTTCGCTGGAGGTCCAGAAGTCGGACTCTGGCAGGTGGATATGCGGGCAGCCGCAGTCGGGCGAGAACTTCCATGAAAACAGGTAGCGGGTCTGGCTGGTCTCTGGGTCAAAGCGGCGCAGCCCGTCCAGCAGGGCCTGCTGGAAGGCCGGCGCGTGCAGCACCAGCGCATCGTGCCAGTGCTTGACTTCCAGCTGCAGCAACAAGGCCTCGCCCTGGCCCGGGATTTGTACCGGTATGACTTCGCCCGTGATCCAGGTGCCAGGAATGCCATGCAGCTTGAGCACCCCATGCAGCGTCATACGCACCAACTCGATCTGCGTGGCGCTGAGCCGCACGGTCTGGAGGTGGGTGTCGGGGTCGTGGTCGTCGGCCGACTTGTCGGCTTTGTTTTTGCCGCGGCTTAGAAATTCAAACATCGGGTACTCCTGTTCGTTTCCCCGCCGAGCCGCGGAGCGTGGGGGCTACATGCAAATCAGTGTAATCACCCACTGTTAAAACTACAAGACGCCCCGGGGACTGGGTCCGCGGGGCGTCTTGGGGGGGAGGGCGGTGCCTGCTTACGGCATTTCCGGCGCAGGCGTGTGCACCACCGCAGCGCTTTCCTGTTGCCGCAACAGCTTGCGTTTGGCGCGGCCTACAAAGTGTTCGATGTCGTCCACGATGGAGAAGAAGCTTGGCGTGACCAGCAGACTCAGTATCGTGGAGGTGATCAGGCCACCAATCACCGCTGCCGCCATCGGTGCGCGAAAGCTGTTGTCGGCGTCACCCAATCCGATCACCAGCGGCAGCATGCCTGCCACCATCGCAATGGTGGTCATGATGATGGGGCGCGCGCGTTTGTGGCAGGCGTCCATCAGGGCGTCGAAGCGGTTCAGGCCATGTTCACGGCGGGCCGTGATGGCGTATTCCACCAACAGAATCGAGTTCTTCGTCGACACACCAATCAACATCACCAGACCAATGAAGGACGGCATGGACAACATCTTGCCGCTGATCAGCAGGCCCAGGAAGGCGCCGCCAAAGGACAGGATGACCGATGGCAGGATCGAGATCGGGTGCAAAAAGTCCTTGAACAGCAGCACCAGCACGATGTAGATGCACAACACGCCGGTCAGCATCGCCATGCCGAAGCCGGCCACCATTTCGCCCTGCACCTCGGCGTCGCCAATCTCCAGCTGCTGCACACCAGCAGGCAGGTTGACGATGGATGGCAACTTGGCCACGGCCTCGGTCACCTCACCCAGCGGTACACCCGACAACTCCACCTCGAAGTTGACATTGCGTACACGGTTCAGGCGGCTGATCACGGCCGGGCCGCCCGACATTTCAAACGTGGCCACCTGGCTCAGCATGACCGGTCCCTTGACGCCGGGCACCATCAGGCGGCCCAGCAGGTCCAGGTCCTGGCGCGAGTCGGTGGCCAGCTTGACGACGATGGGCACCTGGCGCTGGCTGAGGTTGAGCTTGGACAGTGCGGACTCGTAGTCACCCATGGTGGCAATGCGCAGCGTCTCCGAGATGGCGGCGCTGGTCACACCCATGTCGGCGGCCTTGGCAAAGTCTGGGCGGATGGCGATCTCGGCACGGGTCAGGCTGGCGCTGGATGCAATGTTTCCCAGACCAGGAATCTTGCGCAGGTCTTTTTCCACGGCTGCCGCAGCTTGCGCCAGGGCGACCGGGTCTTCACCCTTCAAGGCCAGCATGTACTTTTCGCCCGAACCACCCAGGCCAACCTTGAAGCGGGCGCCCGGCAGTTCCGCCAGCGCGGTGCGCATTTCGCTCTCGATCACCTGTTTGCGTGGGCGTTTGCCACGTTCGTCCAGCAGCACCGTTAGTGTGGCCTTGCGCACCTCGGTGCTGGCACCCCCGGCAAAGGGGTCCGAACCTACGGTGCCACCACCGGCGGTGGTGTAGACGCTTTGCACGTGTTTGACCTTGCCAATCATTTCACGCGCACGCTCTGCGGCAACGGCAGTTTGCGCCAGCGTGGTGCCAGGGGGCAGTTCCAGGTAGACCTGGGTTTGAGAGTTGTCGTCGGGCGGAATGAAGCCGCTAGGAATCAACGGTACCAGCATCAGCGAGCCAATGAAGAAGGCAATCGCCGCGAACATCGTGATCCAGCGGTGGTGCAGCGTCCAGCGCGTGATGCGCAGGTACAGTGGCATCCAGGTTGGCTCTTCGTGCACGTGGGTGGACGGTTTCATGATGTAGGCGGCCATCATGGGCGTCAACACGCGGGCCACCAGCAGCGAGGCGGCTACCGCAAACACGGCGGTCCAGCCAAACTGCTTGAAGAACTTGCCGACCACACCACTCATAAAGGCGGTGGGCAAAAACACGGCAATCAGCGCAAAGGTGGTGGCAATCACGGCCAGGCCGATTTCGTCGGCCGCTTCCATCGCGGCCTGGTAGGGCGTCTTGCCCATGCGCAGGTGGCGTTCGATGTTCTCCACCTCCACAATCGCGTCATCGACCAAAATACCGATGACCAGGGACAGTGCCAGCAGCGTCACCACATTGGTCGTGAAGCCCATGTAGTGCATGCCGATGAAGGCAGGAATGGCGGACAGCGGCAGCGCCACGGCAGACACCAGCGTGGCACGCCAGCTGCGCAGAAAGAACCACACCACGATCACGGCCAGCACAGCGCCTTCGTACAGCATGGTCATGGATGCGTCGAACTCTTCCTGCACCGGGGTCACAAAGTCAAAGGCTTGGGTCAGTTCCAGATCGGGGTGGGCGGTCTTCAGGTCGGCCAAGGCCTTCTGTACGGCGGCGCCCACTTCCACTTCACTGGCACCCTTGCTGCGGGTGATCTCGAAACCGACCACCGACTTGCCGTTCAGCGTGGCAAAGCTGCGTTTCTCAGCCACCGTGTCTTTGACACTGGCGATCTCATCCAGGCGCACCCGTTTGCCACTGCTGAGCGTCAGTTCCAGGCGAGACAGTTCGTCCACCGTAGCTACGGTGGCCAGCGTGCGCATGGGCTGCTCAGAGCCACCCAGGTCGGCACGGCCGCCAGCGCTTTCGGTCTGCACTGCTTTTAGCTGGCGCGAAATGTCGGATGCTGTGGCGCCCAGGCTTTGCAGCTTCAGCGGGTCCAGCGCCACCTGCACTTCACGCGTCACACCGCCCACGCGGGCCACCGAGCCCACGCCCCGCACACCCAAGAGGGCGCGCGAGATGGTGTTGTCCACAAACCAGCTCAGTGCTTCATCGTCCATGCGCGCGGAGCGAATGGTGAAGGCCAGGATCGGCGCGCCCGACAAATTCATCTTGCTGACGATGGGGTCACGCAGATCGCTGGGCAGGTCGCTGCGGACCTGTTGCACGGCGCTGCGCACATCGTCCACGGCCTCTTGTGTGGGTTTCTCCAGGCGGAACTCGGCCGTCACCGAGACGCTACCGTCTGACACATTGGTGTAGATGTTTTTCAGGCCCGACAGCGGCGCGATGGCGTTCTCGATCTTGCGCGCCACTTCGGTTTCCAACTGCGCGGGTGCAGCACCCGGCAGGCTGGCGGACACGGTGACGGTGGGCAACTCCAGATCGGGAAACTGCTGCACCTTCATCGCGTTGAAGGACATGATGCCGGCCAGCGTCAGAAGCACAAACAGCATGACCGCCGGTATCGGGTTCTTGATTGACCAAGCAGATACATTCATATCAGTTGCTCCTTATTTGCTAGCTGCAGAAGCAGGCGCGACGGGGGCCGTAGCACTATTTTGCGTAGAGGGTGCTGGCTGGGCGGCATTTACCACCTTGACCAGGTCGCCATCGCTCAGGAAGCCACCACCACTGGCCACCAGCTTGTCCTCGGCCTTGACGCCGCTCTGGATCTCGACCTGGTCACCCACCACACGACCGGTTTGCACCTTGAGTTGGTTGACGCGGTTGTCAGCGCCCACACGAGACACATAACTGAAGCCGTCCCGCACCACTACCGCGGTTTGCGGCAGGGTCAGCGCGCCGGAGCTGCCCAGCTCGAACTCACCCCGGGCGTACATGCCGGGTTTGAAGCTGTTGGCAACACCTTTCTCCGCGGCTTGCAGGTCCACATAGACCAGGCCGTTGCGGGTGGCCGCATCCACGGTGGGTGCCAACTGGCGCACCTTGCCCTTGACCTGCGTGCCACCGGGCGCCGTCACCAGCACAGAAGTGCCGGGGGTGATACGGGCGATTTCGTTGGCGGTGACTTCACCACGCCATTCCAGGCGGCCCTGACGGATCAGCTTGAACATTTCAGTGCCAGCGCCGACCACGGAGCCTACCGACGCATTGCGGGCCGAAATGATGCCGCTATCGGGCGCCACCAACCGCGTGTTTTTCATGCGCAGCAGTTGCGAATCGAGTTGGGCCTGGGCCGACGCCACGCGGGCCTTGCCGGTTTGTTCTTGAGTCAGGTACTGGTTGACCTGCTGGGCGCTGATGGCGCCGCTGCCTTGTACTGCACGGGCGCGGTCGGCATTGGCTGCTGCCTCGGCGGCGTTGGCCTGGGCCTCTGCCACTGCGGCGCGGGCCAGGGCCACATCGGCCTGCACACTTTCTGCGGCAAAGCTGGCCAGCAACTGGCCGCGTTTGACCTTGTCACCCACATTGGCGTGTAACTCGGCCACACGCAGGCCATTGGCCTCGGCGCCGACGCTGGCTTCCTGCCAGGCGGCTACGCTGCCGTTGGCGGCCAGCTTGATGGTCAGCATGCTGCTTTTGGGCTGGGTCAGTGTCACGGTCAGTGCCGGCTTGGCGACGGGCTTGGCCGCATCGGCGGCGTGGCTGCCGGTGGCGAACAGACCCAGCGCGGCCAACGTGATGACGCCAGCCAGGATCAGGCCCAGGGTCAGGGGTTTGACGGGCAGTTTGGAGGTTGTTGCTTGGAGGTTCATGGTGGTGTCGCGTCGCATCAATTAGTAAGGAGAAGGGTGTTTGGTGTAGACCGTGGATCAGTTCGCCGCGCTCTTGGTCAGCGCATCGGGCTCAAAGCCGCCGCCCAGTGCGCGGTACAGCGCGACCCAGGCGCGGTTGCGTTCCAGGGCGAGCGCCAGCTGTGCCGACTCGGACGCCAGCGCGTTGCGGCGTGCGTCTTCCAGTTCCACCAGGCTGGCCAGGCCTTGGCCAAAGCGGGACTGGGTAGCGGCCAGCGATTCGGCATATCCCTTGGTGGAGACGATGGCGTCTTGTGTACGGGCTTCCGTGCTGTTCAACTGCACGAAGGCTTCTTCGACCTCACGCACGGCTTGGCGCACCTTGCCGCGGTAGGCCATCACCACGGCTTCGTAGTTGGCCTCGGACGCTTTGACGGCGGCCACACGCTGGCCGCCATCAAACAGGGGCAGGGTGACCGCCAGCGGGCCGAAGGACCAGGTCGTGCCTTCGGTGTCCACACCGCCCGTGGTTATGCGCATCCCGGCGATGGAGCCGTTCAGTGTCAGGCGCGGCAGGCGTTGTGCCTTGGCATTGCCCACCTGGGCACTGGCGACCACCACGTCACGCTCGGCGCTGAACACGTCGGGTCGCTGGGCAATCGTCTGGGCTGGCACGCTTGCTACCGAAATAGGAGCGGCTTGTTTAGGCCTCGCGGGGGCTGCAGCCAGTTTTGCCTTAAGGTCCTGCTCTGGAATGGCCGTCAGGGCAACCAGGGCCTTGGTGTCCAGCTCACACAGTGCGCGCTGCTGGGTCAGGCGGCTGGTGCCGTCGGCCGCACTGGCGCGCGCCATGGCGCCCAGGGATGGGGCCAGGAAGCCGGCCTTGGCGTTGATATCAGTCAGGCGCGCCGTTTCTCCCCGAGATGTGGCGTCGCGCTGGGCCAATGCGAGTTGCTGTTGGCAGGTGGACAGGCTGTAGTACAGGTTGGCCACCTCGGCTGCGACCGATACACGGGCGTCATGCCACTGGGCCTGGCTGCCGTAAACATTGGCCTGGGCGGCTCGGCTGACAGCGCGGTTGGCACCGACCACATCCAGTTCCCATGCAGACTGCAGACCGATCTGCTGCGTATTGGTCACTGGAAAGTTGGGCTGGGCCACACCGCGGCTGGCCGCGTACTGGGCATTTAGGTTGGGCAGCAGTGCGCCGCGGGCTGTAGCCTGCTGGGCGCGTGCGGTCTCCACGCGTGCCAGCGCCTGCGAGATGGAGGGGCTGACAGCCTGCGCAGCGGCAATCAGCTCGACCAACAGCGGATCGCCTTGCTGCTCCCACCACTGGGTAAGAGAGCCCACGCTGCCCTGGTGGGGCAGGGGTGCCTGCCACTGGGCGGGTGTCACCGCGTCGACCTGGGTGGGCGGCATGAAGGTGGAGCAGGCCGACAGCGCCAGAGCTGCGGCAAGGGGCGCAAATCTGCGCAAGGGTTGCGGAATTTTCATCATCATGTGGGTGTTGGCTTGCGGATGGAACGTCGTGACAGTGACGGTGGATGAACGGGACTTTTTACAGCCGGCCTAGCTTTGGCGGGCTTGGTATTGGTTTTGGTGGCTGGGGGCTCGGTGGGGTGTTTTCGGCGCTGCGCTTCGGCGGAGGTTAATGCCATGGCGTAGTCCACCAAGCGGTCGCAATACACGTCGAGCGCGGCATGGGATGCAATCAGCCCGGGACGCACGGCGCTGGTGACGTCGGTGCAGATATGCAGCATGACGCCCAGGCCACTGATGGCCATGGCCAGCCGGTGGATCTCGTCGTCCGGCTCGGCCAAGCCGACGTGGCGGCACAGGGCGCGGGCCAGAGCGTTATGGGCGGGTTTGATGTTGCAATCCACCTCTTCCTGCCAGATGCCGGTGGGCTCCAGCATCTCGCGCAGGTGCAGCTTCATGCACTGCTGTATCAGGTCGCCGCGTTTGAGGGGTTCCACAAAGCTGCGCATCAGGTTGCCCAGCGCCCATTCCAGCGGATGGTTGGGGTTGTCGATGTGCTCGGGCGGTACCGGGGGATTGACGCGGGGGTCGGTGAACACAGCCTTGTACAGGCCGGCCTTGTCACCGAAGTAGTAGCTGATGGAGGCGATGTTGATCTGTGCGGCCAGCGCGATCTCGCGTGTGGACGTCTTGGCGAAGCCCTTCTCGGCAAACAGCGCCAGCGCGGTATCCAACAGGCGGTTGCGCGCCTCGACACCATCGCTGCGCAGGGTTTTGGCTTGAACGGGGGAGGGTGGGGCCTTGGACATAGGAGCCGGATTCTAGTCTAGTTAAATCAAACGTTTGATTTAACTTGCCCATACCCGTTGTGGGGTTTTGGTACGGAGTGGTTACCCCAGTTCCGCTGCGGGCGTGTGCACTCAATCTACCCCGCCATCAGCTTGTGCACCAAGTCTGCGGTTGTTGACGACTTGTATTTCCGCATCAGCCGTGCCCGGTAGATTTCCACCGTGCGGTGGCTGATATCCAGCGTCTTGCCGATCTGCTTGGAGGTCAGCCCCTGCATCAGGTGCGCGGCCACTTCGCGCTCGCGTGCGGTCAGCTCGGCCTTGACCGGGCGTAGTGCGCTCAGGTCTTCAAAACACCAGATGCCGGCCTCGTGGGGTGCGTCGCGGTTCAGTGCCCGGCCGGTAACGTGGCACCAGAAGACTTCGTCCTTGAACCGGCCATCCACACGGCGCATGATTCGGTCGTCGGCATAGGTTCCATCGCGGTTCAATATCGGCGTGATGCGCAAGCCCGTGCGCTCAAACTCATCCACGCTGGGGTACAGTATCTGGAACGACTGGCCCACCAAGCGCTCGTGTGATGTGCCAAACATGTCGCACAGGCGCTGGTTGCAATCCATGATGGTGCGGTTGCGTGACAGCGCCAAGCCCACGGGGGCCAGATCAAATGCCATCCGGTAGTCAATGTCCATAGGGTTGTGCTTTACGAAGAACTACGTAGGTGGTTAGGTAGTATCGTACGGCTATTGAATCTTCACAGGAGATGGGTACGATGAACAAGATATATCCCAGTGCTGCCGCAGCGCTTGATGGAATCGTGAAAGACGGGCAATTGATGGCCGTTGGCGGTTTTGGTTTGTGCGGCATCCCCGAAGCCCTGATCGAGGCGCTCAAAGACAGCGGCGTCAAAGACCTGACCGTGATCTCCAACAACGCAGGTGTCGACGGCTTTGGCCTGGGCAAACTGCTGGAGACACGCCAGATCAAAAAGATGATTTCCAGCTACGTAGGTGAGAACAAGGAGTTCGAGCGCCAGTACCTGGCCGGTGAATTACAGCTGGAGTTCACACCCCAGGGCACCTTGGCCGAGAAGCTGCGAGCCGGTGGTGCGGGTATCCCCGCGTTTTTCACCAAGACCGGTGTGGGCACCATCGTGGCAGACGGCAAGGAGCTGCGCGAATTTGATGGTGAAACCTATGTGATGGAACGCGCCCTGGTGCCTGAGGTGTCCTTGGTCAAGGCGCACCGCGCCGATAAGTCCGGCAACCTGCAGTTCCGCCTGACAGCACGCAACTTCAACCCGGCGGTGGCCATGGCCGGCAAGGTTTGTATCGTGGAAGTCGAAGAGATTGTGGAGACCGGCGCCATGGTGCCCGACCAGGTGCACCTGCCGGGTATTTACGTGCACCGCATCGTGCTCAATGCGACGCCAGAAAAGCGTATTGAGAAGCGCACCATTACTTCGAAAGAGGGAGTCTGATCATGTCCTGGAGCCAAGACCAAATGGCGGCACGTGCCGCGCAAGAATTGCAAGACGGGTTTTATGTGAACCTGGGTATCGGAATCCCAACGCTGGTGGCCAATTTTGTTCCTGCTGACAAAGAGGTGTGGTTGCAGTCCGAGAACGGTATGTTGGGCATTGGCCCATTCCCCACCGAAGACGAAGTGGATGCCGACCTGATCAATGCCGGCAAACAAACCGTGACCACGATCAAGGGCTCGTCGCTGTTTGGCAGCCACGACAGTTTTGCGATGATCCGCGGCGGCAAGATCAACCTGTCGATCCTCGGTGCCATGCAGGTCAGCGAAAAAGGCGACCTGGCCAACTGGATGATCCCGGGCAAGATGGTCAAGGGCATGGGTGGTGCGATGGACCTGGTGGCGGGCGTCAAACGCGTCATCGTGCTGATGGAACACGTGGCCAAGAAGAAAGACGGCAGCACCGATTTGAAGATTTTGCCCAACTGCACCTTGCCTTTGACGGGTGTGGGTGTAGTGGACCGCATCATCACGGACCTGGCGGTGATGGATGTCACGTCCGAAGGCCTCAAGTTGGTGGAGCTGGCGCCAGGCGTGAGCCGCGAAGACGTTCAGTCAAAAACCGGAGTGCCGCTGATCTGATGCGGGCTGGGGTAGACCACTAGTGTTGCCCCTTGCCGAAACGCAAAAAGCGCTGAATCCCCGAGTAAGATAGCGCGAACTATTACACCGGGGGATTCATGTCCAGAGCGCTCAAAATCCTGATGTTCTTTTACTTCGTGGTGTTTATCACCACGGGTACGTTCATGGTTCTCATCGTGAACGCAGACGAAGGCTCTGCCGCCTGGATAACCTTGCTGGCCCGCAACCATGGCATTGTGTTTGTATGGCACCTGGCATGCTGGATGACACTGGGCATGTTCTCCAACTACTACTGGGATTTGTTCAACCTGGGCAAGGGCCTGGAAGCTGTGCAGGTCGAGCGCATCATCCTGCCCCTGCTGGTGTCTCCCATTGTGTTTTACCCCACCTACAACCTGTGGCTCAGCAGCAGCTCGCAGAGCTATATCCTGTTTGAGGTCATTGCTTTCCAGAGCGGCTTCTTCTGGCAGGCCTTGTTTACCAAGGCCAAACCCCTGGACCAGGCCACGGTGATTCCGTGGTCGGTGAATAACACCAATGGCCGTGGTGCTGGGCATCAGCCCAAGACAACGGCTAATGGGCCTGCCGCAATGGGTTGATCGGGTAGGTTAGCCGTGTACTGCCCGATGTGGCAGAGCGGTTAGCTGAGCCACCGCTCAAAAAACCGTTTTCGTGCCGGTGGCTGTGGTGGCGGGGCGGATACCGGGGTCGGGTCTATCAGAGCAATCAAATCCGGGTTGCCGACATGCTGTGCCGCTTGCAACGGTGTCATCGCTTCGATCTCCGACCGCAGATGCGGGTCGGCCCCAAACTCCAGCAGCAGGGCTGCGGCCTCGCGCTGGTTGGCCAGGATACAGGCCACCAAGGGTGTGCACATGTATTCCGGGTGTTGGTAGTTGGCATCCACACCGGCCACCAAGTGGTAGCGCAAAACTGCCATCTTGCCTTCTACGGCGGCGTCGAACATCTCTTTCCAGTCCCCTGATGACATCTGTAGTTGCTCCGCTTTTATGGAGGCGCCAGTGTATGCCCTCAGGCTGCAGATTCGCCCCCTGCGGGCCCCCAAAAAACTACCCATGTTGAGAAGTCAGGGGAGAAAAGTTCAAATTTGTGTTCCACACCAGCCGCTACGAAAAAACACGCGCCTGGCGCAAATGCGTGGCGCTCACCGGCAATAACCAGTGTTCCTGTGCCGGAGTGTATGAAGTACAACTCGTCTTGCGTGTGTGGGGTTTGAGGATCAGTCCCCATGGGCGCATACAGCTCAACCGACATGGAACCGTGCGCCAATGCAGAAGCGAAACGCTCGCCTGTGGGCCATTTTTCGCTGACCTTGCCTGGGAGGCGTTGCAAGAGTTCTGAGGCGGTAGCTTTCATTGCTGTAATTAAACCACTGGCCGGTTCACCAGCCTGCGCGAAGCCACCGCTTGTTTGACCCAGCCCAGCCGGAACCAGCGCGCCGCCATGATGCCGCCGCGCACCCATTCATCCAGCGCGTAGGCTATCCACACACCGGTGAGCCCCAGGCCAAGGTGGATGCCCAGCAGCCACGATCCAAAACCCATGACCAGCACCATGGACGCCGCGCCCGCTACGACCGGAAAACGTGCATCACCCGCCGCCCGCAATGCGGTGATGATGACGATGTTGCAAGTGCGCCCGGGTTCCAGAAGAACCGTGATCCACAGCAGTGTGGTGGCCTGCGCAATGATGATCGGATCGTGGGTGAACAGGCGCATGGTCCACGGCGCGGTGGTGGCTGTCACGATGGCGATGGCCAGTGACACACCCAGCCCCCAGAACAGGCACTTGCGCACCAGTTTCCAGGCGGCGCGCAGTTCACCGGCGCCTATCAAATGCCCCACCAGAATCTCACCCGCAAACCCCAGCGCAACGGTGGATAACACAATGACATTCATGATCTGCATGGCATAACCCTGGGTGGCCAACTCTGCCGTGCCCATGGTCGAGACCACGGTGACCGAGACCAGCATCGCAATGCGGTAGGCAATGTTCTCCGCAGCACCCGGCAGGCCGATGGCGATGGAGCTGCGCAGGGTGTCCCACCGGATGGCTACCGCATCGCGCCAGGTGGGATACAGGCCCAGCACTCCGCGCCATAGCCAGAGATGCACGCCCAACCCAAAGCCGCGGCTGATGGTCAGTGCCAGCGCATATCCCACCATGCCCATCGGTGCCAGCGGGCCCATGCCCCGCATCAGCGGAAAACACAGTGCCATGTGCAGTGCATGCATGGACAAGATGTTGAGCATGGTCTCGCGCGTGTGCAGGTGGGAGCGCATCACCGACGCCATGCTGGCGTTGAATGCGTCCAGAAACAGGGCGAAGGCCAGCACGTGCAGATACGGCGTGGCCAGTGCACGCACATCGGGAGTGGCCTGCATGGCGGTCAGCAGCGGGCCGGTGGCGGCAAATAACACCAGCGCGCTGCCCAGGCCCAGCCAGGTGCTGGCACCCAGGCTGGCCAGTGCGGTTCGGTCGGCATCGCGGCGGTTGCCAGCGCCCAGGTTTTGCGTGATCACCACACCCACACCCATGCTGATGATGCGAAACAGCAAAAAGAAGGCGCCTTGCACGTGGTTGGCCAGTCCAAAAGCGGCGGACGCCGTGTCAGACTCTTTGGATACCAGCCACATGCCCAGAAACCCCACGCCGAAGCCCAAAACAAGCTCCGCCAGCAAAGGCCAGGCAATGCCCAGAACGTGCAGCTTGGGCCCGGATGGGGTGTGAGAGCTTTTGCGCATCAGATGGCGTGAAATAGTGAATATTTAAAAGTAGTAATAATACAAAATATAAGGGAAAACCCTTGAATTTATGGAGAAAATTGACTCGGTAGGCCCTAAGACTGGTATTTTTACCATGTTGTATTACTACTTTTCGATGAGTATACTCAGAGGTGCCTTGTGTCGCTTGGACCGGGTTTATTGATGGAGGTACAAGGTGGCGGACGTAAAGTTATCGGGTGTAGGCAAGGCGTTTGGTGACATCAACATCTTGCAGGGTGTAGACCTCCACATCCGTGACGGTGAGTTCGTGGTGTTTGTAGGCCCCAGCGGCTGCGGCAAGTCCACACTCTTGCGCATGATCGCCGGCCTGGAAGACATCAGCAGCGGCACGCTGCATATTGGCGAACGTTTGGTCAACGACGTTCCACCGGCCGAGCGCGGTATCTCCATGGTGTTCCAGTCGTATGCGCTGTACCCGCATATGAACTTGTACGACAACATGGCCTTTGGCCTGCAGCTCAAGAAAATGCCCAAGGCCGAGGTGGACCGCCTGGTGCAAAACGCCGCCAAAATTTTGGGCATAGAACACCTGCTGGACCGCAAGCCCAAAGACCTGTCGGGTGGTCAGCGCCAACGCGTCGCTATTGGCCGCGCGATTGTGCGCAAGCCCGAGGTGTTTTTGTTTGACGAGCCTTTGTCCAACCTGGACACGGCCCTGCGTGTGCGCATGCGCTACGAGTTTGCCAAGTTACACACCGATCTGAAGACCACGATGATTTATGTGACCCACGACCAGGTGGAGGCCATGACGCTGGCCGACCGCATCGTGGTGTTGTCTGCCGGCAAGCTGGAGCAGGTGGGCTCGCCGCTGGACCTGTACGAACACCCGGACAACCTGTTTGTGGCCGGCTTCATTGGTTCGCCGGGCATGAATTTCATTGCCGCGGAATTTGTGTCCAGCAATGCGACGGACGTGACCGTGCGCCTGAACGATGGTGCGCTGATCCAGTGTGCAGTCAGCGCACCCACGGCCAAGGCTGGCGACAAAGTCACGCTGGGTATCCGCCCCGAACACATCACCCGTGTGCCCTACGCCAATCGGCTGACGGCGACGGTGACCTTTGTCGAATCCCTGGGCAGCGTGACCTATGCCTACTGTGCCTTCCCCGGTGTAAAGGACGATTTGACCTGCGAGCTGACTGGCATGGTGCGCGTAAAGGCCGGCGATACGCTGGAGCTGGGCGTGGAGCCCGACCGTTGTTACCTGTTTGATGCGGCTGGCAAAGCCTTCAAGCGCACGGTAGCTGCGCACGGGGCGGCATGATGGTTCAGCGCATGGTTTTACGGGGCCTGGCGGCCGCTGCGGTGGCAGCCACGTTGACTTGCCCCGCACATGCAGCAGACGCCCCCAAGCTGCTGATCTGGATCAATGGCGACAAGGGTTACAACGGTCTGCAAAAAGTGGGTGATGCCTTTGCCAAAGAGTCCGGTGTGAACGTGGTGGTGCAACACCCCGAAGGCGCAACCGACAAGTTCCAGGCCGCTGCGGCAGCCGGCAAGGGCCCCGATATTTTTTGCTGGCCACACGACCGCACCGGTGAGTGGGCGCGTTCCGGCTTGCTGGTGCCCATACACCCTTCCAAACGCGTGCGTGATGAGATTGACGAATCGGCATGGAAGGCTTTTACCTACAAGGGCAAGGTCTGGGGCTACCCGCTGGCCATCGAGGCGGTAGGCCTGGTCGTTAACCGCGACTTGGTGAAGACGGTGCCCACCACCTTTGACGAGGTCATGGCGCTGGATAAGGAACTGGTCAAAAAAGGCAAAAAAGCCATTCTGTGGGACTACAACAAATCCTTCTTCACCTGGCCCATGCTGGCCGGTGCGGGCGGCCAGGTGTTCGGCCGCAACAGCAAGGGTGAGCTGGACCCGTCGGTTGTGGGTGTGAATTCTCCCGGCGCCGTGGCTGGCGCCAACATGCTGTCGCGCTTGATTGAAGAGGGTTATATGCCCCGCGGCGCGCGTTACGCCGAGATGGAGTCCGGCTTTGCACGCGGTGAAATCGCGATGATGATCACCGGCCCCTGGGCCTGGGACAACGCACGCAAGGCCAAGGTCAACTTCAGTGTGGCGCCGGTGCCATCTGTCATTCCCGGCAAACCATCAAAATCTTTTGTCGGCGTCTTGGGTTGCATGATTGCCGCGCCCAGCAAGGTCAAGGACATTGCGCGTGAATTTATTGAGAACCACATGTTGCGTGTTGAGGGCCTGAAGACCATTTCAGCCGACGTGCCACTGGGCACTCCGGCCAACAAAGTCTACTTTGCCGAGTTGTCGGGTGACGCCAATATCCGCGCCACGATGGAAAACGCCCGTACCGGCGAGCCGCTGCCCAACATCCCCGAACTGGGCAGATTTTTCCCAGCCATGGACGCAGCACTGGAGGCCATCAGCCAAGGCCGCCAAAGCCCTAAGGATGCGCTGGACGGCGCGGCCGCACGAATGTTGGTGAAGTGATATGACAACACCCAACACTTCGTCATCCTCCTCCGTGGTCCCCAACACCATCGCAGCGCTGGTGGCTTTCGGCCTGCTGTGGCTGTCGTTTGCAATCTACACCAGCGGCCAGGCCGTATGGGCAGCGCTGGTGCTGAGCCTGGGCGCTTTAAGTCTGTATGTCTATGTATCCGCCAAGACACTGGCTTGGCGCTACCTGTTCCCAGGCGTTATGGCCATGCTGGTGTTTGTGGCCTTTCCGCTGGTCTACACCATACAGATAGGCTTTACCAATTATTCGGCTAGCAACCTGCTGAGTGAAGACCGCGCAAGGGATTACCTGCTGGACCAGGCTGATGTGAATGAAAGCCGGGCCTATGCATTTGCCATGCACACAGACGGCAGCCAGGTGCGCTTGGTGCTGACACCGCAAGGCGAGGGTGCTCAGGGCGAACGTTATATCTCGCCACCGCTGTCCTTACAAAAAACCAGCACTGCACCGGTGCTGATGCAGCCTTTGAAGGGCGATATGGCTTTGGGCCAAGCCTACACGCTGCGCGAGACTATAGAACACCGGGATGCACTGATGGCCCTGCGTCTGCAGTTGCCAAACCAGCACACGCTGTTGTACGCCGGCCTGCGCGAGTTCGCAGTGTTTGAGCCCCTGTGGCAGGCACAAGCCGATGGTGCATTGAAACGCCTGGCCGATGGTGCTCTATACCAGCACAACCGCGACACCGGTTTTTTTGAAGATGCGAGTGGCGACCGCCTGCAACCGGGCTTCAAGGTCGGTGTGGGATTTGCCAACTACGCCCGCCTGTTCGGTGATGCCGATATGCGTGGCCCCTTTGGCTCCATCTTTGTGTGGACGGTCGCCTTTGCCGGACTGACCGTGTTGTTTGCCACCGCCATTGGCATGACGCTGGCCGTGCTGCTGAACTGGGAGGCGCTGAAATACCGCACGCTGTACCGCACGTTGTTATTTCTGCCCTATGCGGTGCCAGGCTTCATCTCCATTCTGGTGTTCAAGGGTTTGTTCAACCAGAACTTTGGCGAGATTAATGCCATTTTGAACGCGGTGTTTGGTATCAAGCCTGCGTGGTTTGCCGACCCGCTGCTGGCCAAGATCATGATTTTGATCGTCAATGTCTGGCTGGGTTATCCCTTCATCATGGTGTTGTGCACCGGCTTGATCAAGTCTGTGCCGGCTGATTTGTACGAGGCCTCGGCCATTGCCGGTGCCGGGCCGCTGACCAATTTTTGGCGCATCACCGCACCGTTGATCGCCAAGCCACTGATGCCTTTGTTGATCTCGGCCTTTGCGTTCAACTTCAACAACTTTGTGTTGATCAGTTTGTTAACAGATGGTCGGCCGGACTACCTGAACACCAAGCTGCCGGCGGGAACGACAGACATCCTGGTGTCCTACACCTACCGCATTGCATTTACCGATGCCGGGGCCAACTTCGGCCTGGCGGCGGCCATTTCCACCGTCATCTTCTTCCTGATTGCCATACTGTCGCTGGTGAACCTGAAGCTAACGCAATCCAAAGACACACCACGCAAGGGAGGGCACTAGCCATGGCCGTTGTTACCGGTAAAAGCCAGCGCTGGCGCATAGTCGCTGCACACGTGGGCCTGTGGGTGTTGATTGCCGTGACACTGTTCCCGCTCTTGGCGGTGGTGTCCATTTCTCTTCGGCCTGGCAATTTTTCCACCGGCTCTTTAATTCCCACCGAGATCAGCCTGGAGCACTGGAAGCTGGCCCTGGGCTTCTCACACATGCAGGCCGATGGCGTGGTCGTACAGCCGCCGTTCCCTGTGTTGTTGTGGCTGTGGAATTCGATCAAGATTGCAACCATCTCGTCGCTGCTCATCGTCGCCATCTCAACGACGGCGGCCTACGGTTTTGCCCGCCTGCGCTTTCGCTTCAAGTCCACCATTTTGAACAGCATGTTGCTGCTGCAGATGTTCCCGGTGGCGGTAGCCCTGGTCGCCATTTATGCCATTTTTGAAGCTATTGGAGGCTTCATCCCGTGGCTGGGCATCGAGACCCATGGTGGCCTGATCGTGGCCTATATCGGCGGCGTGGCCATGCACATCTGGACCATCAAGGGATATTTCGAGACCATACCCACCGAGATTGAAGAGTGTGCCAAGGTGGACGGAGCTACGTCCTGGCAAACCTTCTACCGCGTGTTGCTACCCATGGCCGTGCCGATTCTGATGGTGGTGTTTGTGCTGGCCTTTATCGGCACCATCATCGAATACCCCATTGCATCCGTGCTGCTGCGCGAAGAGCCCAACCTGACGCTGGCCGTGGGCTCCAAATACTACCTGTACGAACAACGCTACCTGTGGGGCGATTTTGCCGCGGCGGCCGTGCTGTCGGGCCTGCCGATCACGCTGGTGTTTCTGGCCGCGCAGCGCTGGATTGTGTCGGGGCTGACCTCGGGCGGCGTCAAGGGTTAAGGCCCGCCCGCACAACGCGCACGGCGCAATTTCGTTCAATACAAAAACTCACCGCATCGCAATACTCCAGCCCATACCAACTTGGGCAAGAGGGAGCGTGTATGCAAACGGTGTGGGTTTCAATGGCAATGTTCGCGCTGGCCGGCGCCATTTCTCCGGGGCCGGTGAATGTGATCGCGTCGGCGCTGGGCGCGGCGCAGGGCTTTGTGCGCGCCTTGCCGCATGTTCTGGGCGCCACGCTGAGTTACTGTGTGGTGGTCTGGTTGATGGGCAGCGGCTTACAGATGGTGCTGGCGCTGTACCCGCAGATTGCACAGACCACGCAGTACGTGGGGGCGGCCTACTTGCTGTACCTCGCAGTTCGCATAGCGCGGGCGCAGCCTGCTGTGCCGGGTGCTGAATCCCCTGTCGTCACCCCGCTTAGCGCCTGGACGCAGGGCCTGTTGCAAGGTGTGTTGACCCAATCGTTGAACCCCAAGGCCTGGCTGGTCGCGCTGTCTGGCGTCAGCCTGTTTGTGCCCGAAGGGCCTGACAGCACGGCGCGGCTGCTGATGTTTTGCGCCATCTCCGGTGTCGTGTGTTTTGTATCGGTAGCGGCATGGGCGGCGCTGGGCCGCTTGATACGCCGCTGGTTGGCGCATGCACCGTACCAGCGACTGTTCAACCGCGTGCTGGCCGTGTTGCTGGTTTTCACGGTCTACAGCATGCTGGCGCAGACGGGCTAAGTTTTGCAGCTGAGTTCGGTTTAGTATGGCGTTTATGCCCACGTCCAAGCCCGCTGCGCACCACTTTGTCCGTGACGCCCGCTTGCCGCACCTGGAGCTGCGCACCGCCACCGACTCGCGTGACTGTTACCAGACCCACACCCACGACGAATACTCCTTTGGAACCATCGATGCAGGCCAAGCAGTCTATGCCCACGGTGCCCACAGCACAGCCTTGGTTCCGGGCATGACCGTGATGATGGAGCCCGGCATGGCGCATGCCTGCAACCCAGATGTGCAGCAGGCCTGGTCTTACCGCATGTTGTTTGTGGATGCCCACTGGGTGCACCGGAGTTTTCTGCCGCTTGCCGGTGCCCCGCACACACCACGTCTGCAATTGGCACAGCATTCCACCGACAAGCCCGCGGTGTTCAAAGCGCTGAGCCGCATTGCCGATGCCCTGGTCCACCGCAGTGCGGATGCCTTGGAGGTGGACGAATGGCTGCTGGTCTTTATTGCGCAGCACGCATTGGTGCCCCGCGTGGCACCCGCCCACCCCGGTGCGGATGAACGAGTCTTGAACGCAGTGCGCGAGCTGATCTGCACGCAGGTGGAAGCCAATTTGTCGCTGGCGCAACTGGCAGAGGCCAGCGGATGGAACGGTTACCAGCTGATACGCAAGTTCAAACAGGCTTTCGGGCAAACGCCCCATGCATTCCAGATCGACCAGCGGCTGAACCGGGCCAAGATGCTGCTCAAGCAAGGTGCGGGTTTGGCCGATGTGGCCCACCAGTTGGGTTTTGCCGACCAGGCGCACTTCCAACGCCACTTCAAGAAGCGCCACGCCACCACTCCCGGCAATTACCTCGGAACAAGTCGCTGAGGGGTTTGCTATCTATTTGATAGTGATACCGTGATACTACACGGGGGCTACAGGCTGCTTTTCCAAAAAATCATTACGGTTTTAGCGTGCCAGTACCTGGTGCAGCGGTGAAAAACTTCCACATCACATCATTGGCCGACAGGGCTTGTGACGGAGATTCGCCCGCTCGCGCCTTGTGGCCGCCGGGCCAGGAGTGGCCGCCCGTATCGGTCACGCACAGCTGCACGCTGCTGTCGCCCTTGCAAGGGGCATAACGGTCGCAGGTCGCGCCCGACACGGAGAGTGTGCGCTGGGGCGTGGGGCTGCAACTGTTCTGCGCAACCCACTTGGACACGGTGGCGGGCACGGACGTGAAATCTGTCACCTTGGATACATCGCCAAACTTGCGCCCCGCGCCCCCGTTATAGAGCACGCGGTCATCGTTTTGCGCATGGATGTGCAGGATGGAGATGGGTTTCTTGGGCGTGCACTGCATGGTGTTGTCGGTGCCGGCCACCGCGGCGACGGCGGCAAAGGTGTCGGGCATCTCGCAGGCCAGGCGGTAGGCCATCATCGCGCCGTTGGACATGCCGGTGGCGTAGATGCGCTTGGGGTCTATGCGCAGCTGCGCGCTGACATCGAGGATGATCTGGCGCACAAAACCCACGTCGTCCACGTTGTGGTCGCGCGCGTCGGCACAGCAGTTGCCTGCGTTCCATGTTGCAAATTTGCCCGATGGCAGTTTGCTAAACCCATTGGGGAACACCGCCACAAAACCAGCAGCCTCCGACTTGCTGATCAACCCATAGTTTTCGTCCGATGCCTGGTAGTCCATATTGCCCCCACCCCCGTGGAATGCCATCAGCAGCGGCGCAGGGTTGACGGCGCTGTAGCTGCGCGGCACGTACACACGGTATTTGCGGGTCAGGCCGCCATGCTCCAACGTGAAGCTGTAGTCGCCTGGCTGTTCAATCTTGGGGCCGCTGTCCGCCTGGGCTTGTGTAGCCGATCGGGCCTCTTGCCTGGCTTGTCGCCGCTCCTGGATGCGCTCACGCAGGCTTTTTGTGGGGTTGGCGGCGCTGCTGCCACCATCCTGTGCAAGTGTTACTTTGCAGGGCAAGAACAAGCCACACGCCAGCAGCAGGGATATCAGTGCCGCTTTCATCGGGCACGGTCCCGGGGAATGGCGTAGGTGCCGACCACATGGGCCACGACCTTGTCACTGCCCTCAGAGTACAGCGAAACCTCGCCCACTGCCAGGGTTTTGCCAACCTTCATCAGTTTGCAAACGCCGATGACGGCGTGGTCACCGGCGGGTTTGCGCAAGAAGTTGATGCTGAGGTTGGTGGTCACCGCCAACGGGACGATGCCGATCTCACCCAGTATGGCAACGTACAGCGCCACATCCGCCACCGCCATCATCACCGGGCCTGACACCGTTCCGCCAGGGCGCAATTCGCCGGCCCCTACCGGGTGTCGTATGGTCGCGCCCATGTCGCCAACGGCTTCGATGGTGCATTGGGTTTGGGGAAATTCTTTGGCGAGGAACGCGGATAGTTCGGATTGGGTTGGCATATGAAAAATGATAGAAAGCTTGTGTAAACGGTTTGTGTACGTGGATCAGAGACTCGGAAGGCATGGCATTCGTGTTACTTTGAGCTGCTCAACGCGTCGATGGCTATGCCAAACAAGGTCATGAGGGTCACGACGATCCACAGATACAAAGGTGCAATAACGAACAAGAGTTGCGCCGTCTCGCCACGAACACCGTCCGCGAGGCAGATGATCGCCGGAATACTCAACAACACCGAGAAGACTCCCCCTGCTACCTGCCGCGGTCCGTTCCCGCCGCGTATTCCACCAAGTGCCATGTGGAAGGCAAAAACAAACGGGAGTAGGAGAGTTGCGAACCAAAGCCCGTGTTCCGGCCGGAAAGACGTCGAAAGAAGCCCTGATCGCCACATTACAAGTGCTGTTACGACCGCTCCCGATAACGGGAGTAGCAGTGGAGCATGGTTGAGTTTCACAGAAGAACGCAAATCCAAAGGCTTTACTTCGGCATAGTCCGCACGATGGCAGTTGCTGTGGCCGATGCAATCAGCTCGTCACCCTGGTACAACTCGCCAGCCACGATTTTCCAAAAGAATGACTGTTTGTCCAGTTTGATAGCGGGTAGTAAGACTGACGCGCACATTACGATTTGGGCGCGGGGTCCCAGTGTTCGGCAATCTTGCCCGCTTCGATACGAAACATGTCAAACCAGGTGGTGGTGTACTTTTTGGTCGCATCCTTGGGGTCGACGCCTTCACGCACAAAACTCAGAATGACCAAATCACCCTCTGCGGTGATGGCAACCAGCGGGGCCTTGACTTTGGCCTCGATAGGTTTTGGTTTGACCCATTTGGAGAAGGCTTCGACAAAACCTGCGCGGCCTGTAGCCACATTGGGGTTGTGCTGGATGTAGTCCTCTGCCAGGTATTTCTCGGCCAGATCCATGCGACCGCCTTCAAAAACTTCGCGCATAAAGTCATAAACCAGGCGCTTGTTGGCTGCAAGACGGGTGTCCGTCGCAGCCAGCAATAGTTCGTGGTTCGGTTGTTGAACAACCGCTACTTGGGCGCAGCTTAGTGAGGGCAGGGCGATGCCCAAAACAATACCTGCACAGACAAAAAATGACTTCATGGGGGCTTCCAATTCAATAGGTGAAAAAACGAGCAACGCGCATGGTACTTCTAAGCTGTGTTGACGGGCGTACTCGGGTCTGGATCTGGCTTGAACACCAGCAGGTCCCCTGGCTGGCACTGCAGATATTCACAAATGGCCTGCAAGGTATCAAAACGCACACCCTTGACCTTGCCCTGTTTGAGCATGGACAGGTTGGCTTCGGTGATGCCGATGTATTCGGCCAGGTCTTTGGACTTGGCCTTGCGTTCGGCCAGTATGACGTCGAGTTTGACAATGATGGGCACGGTGCGGGGCGCTTGGTTTAGATGATCTGTGCGTTGTCTTCTGCAAGCTCGACGGCGCGGGTCATGGCATGGCCCATCTGCCACACGATGCCGGAAAACAGCAGCATCAGCAATTGTTGCGCACCCAGACTCACGGTCAGAACCCGCTCACCCGCTGGCGCCCCAAAGGTCAACAACCACACGATGGCCGTAGGCGCCACCAGCCCTGCGCTGCTGGACACCAACAAGCCCGCAGCAAAGCCACGCAGGTGCCGCACCGTGGCGAGGCTAAAGGTCTCGCCGCGTACAAAGCCGATAAAACACTGGTGTGCCCGCCACAGTGCATAAGCCACGGCGCTGACCGGCAGTAGGCTGATACACACAGCTGCCACGTGCTGCCACGTGGCCATCGGCAGGGCATCGAGGTTGTAACCCGAGGGCAGGCGGATGCCCATCTGGCCCAGCATGCCCGCAGGGGAGGTCTGCAAGACACCGATCAGCGCAGCGATAGGCAATAACACGGCCAGCGCCAAGCATGCCCAGGCCACCAGCTTGCTCAGGCCTTGGTCTTGGCCACCGGTGGCGGCTTTTAACAATGGATTCATACGTGCACCTTTCCAAAAATAAACTTGATAAATTACTGTAAAACAATAATAATTTACTTTGTTGCATTAATTTTATCGAAAGTCACCAATGCGCCCAAACAAGTTTTACAGAGCTTGCCTCGCCGCCCTTGTTTGGGTCGGTTTGGCGGGCTGCGCCGACACACACTGGGAGCGCGCGTTTTACCAGGGTGCCGCCTACAGCAACGAACAATGCCAGCTCAAACGCAAACCCAGTGATGCTCCCTGCACCGCGCTGCCGGACTACAGCACTTATGAACGTGAGCGCACGCGGGCCAAGAACGAGCCCCCGCCGTCCTCCCGGGTCAATCGTATTGAGGAGGTGCAGCAATGAGGGCCCTGACCTTGTATGTTGTTGCAGCGTGGGCTGCACTTGCCGCGGGTTGCGGCGGCACCGGCGGGTCTGCTGCAGGCACTTCGGGCGCGCCTACCGCCCTGTCCTGCCAGTCGGTTATGCCGTTTGCCGGTGCGCCGCTGCATGCCGCCGTGCCGGCCAGCCTGTTCCCGGCCCCAGACATCGCAAACACGTCTCAGGCTGCATTGCCAGCAGAACTAGGCGTGTTGCTGGATCAGAAGGTGCGTGACATCTTGGCAAAAACTGGCGCTCCTGCGATGACCGCGGCCATCACTATTCCCGGCTTGGGTCGATGGAGCAGCACGCAGGGACTGGCGCAGACCCTGCCTGCGCAACCGGTCCACGGTGGCACAGAGTTTTACTGGGCCAGTGTCGGCAAAGCGCTTACAGCAGTGCTCGTTTTGCAGTCGGCGGAAGAAGGCAAGTTGGGCCTGCACGATCCGCTATCCCTATGGTATCCACAGATACCGCATGCCGAACGCATCACCCTGTCCCACCTACTAACGCACACCAGCGGTTTACCAACCTACGCCGGCAACCGAGGGGAAGCGACCCCACCCACCGAAGCTGTCGCGCAATTGGCGCAGGCACCGCTGTTGTTCTGCCCTGGCAGCAACGCCAGTTATTCCAACGCTGGATATTTGTTGTTGGGCTTGATCGTGCAAGCGGTCGAACGAAGGCCCTTCCATGAAACGGTGCAAAGTCGCATAACCGCGCCACTGGGCTTGCAGCAACTGCGCGCGCTGCGACCCGGCGAAGATCTGCCAACTGACTTGGCCACACCACATGCGGGGCGTGCACCGCAGGCTGACCCCAGCGCCTGGACACGTCTGGGTGCAGGCAATGTGGTGGCACGGGCTGAGGACATGGTGGTGTTTTGGCAGGCTGTGCTGTCGGGCAGGTTGCTGTCTGCCAGCACGGTGCGCTCGCAATGGGCTTTGATGTACCAGTTGTTTCCCCACAGCACCGAGCGCAACCAGGGGAACAGCTGGTTTGGTATGGGCGTGATGCTGTCGGAGTGGACCGATGACACCGGCAAGTCACGCACCTGGCTGGGTCACGCCGGGGGCATACCCACCGCCAACGCACAGCTTTTGTATGACCCCGCGGTGCAGGCCTACGCGGCCGTTGCGGTGAGCAGCGAAGTCTCGTCCGCGGCGGTGGCCAACGCCTTGCTTAAAACCGTTTCCGAGTGGCGGGCCAGTAGCGGATTTCAGCGATGACCTCGGAGCAGTGGCGCTGGCTGACATGGGTGGACCAGTAACGATCCCAGAGCCGACTACCTAGGACAAACCCGATATCGGTAAGAAAGCGCTTTCAAATTGGTGCGCTTGTGCGTAATATCGCGAAAAAATGAAAGCGCTTTCAAAGACGCTTGCCACAACCGCCGCATGACAGACCCACCATTCACCAGGAGACCCAATATGTTCAGTGACTCCCTTCGTGTGTACCAACGCCTGCTATTTGCAGCATTGGCCTTTCTATCATTTTTGCTACCCTTGAGTGCTCACGCCGCCGACTATACGGCGGGCGCGGAACTCAATGGAAGCGTCGCAACCTTATGGTTCAAATCCAATGTGAACACCAGCTGGGTAGACGCCCATTACAGTGTCAATGGTGGCGCACAGCAAAACCTGCGCATGGGCTACAACACCAGCAAAGCCCGATTTGAGACACAGTTCAGCGCCAGCGCAGGGCAGGTGGTGCAGCACAGCTTCACCTACAACAACGGAGGCGGCGCATACGATTCCCCGCAGTCCACCACCACGTTGCAACCCGGCGGCTCCGCAGCGGCGCCCAGCTTTAGCCCGCCGGCGGGCTCCTATGCCACGGCACAAAGCGTGACGCTGGCCAGCGACACGCAGGGGGCGGTCATCCGCTACACCACTGACGGGTCCACACCCACGGCTACATCGGCCATCTACAGTGGTCCGGTTGCAGTGAGCACCAGCGGAACCCTGAAGGCCTTTGCCAGCGCCAGCGGTTTGGCGGCTTCATCCGTCAGCAGCGCCAGTTACAGCATCGGCGGCAACCCGACGGGCTACACCCATGGCGTGGACGTGGCAGGCAGCAATGCGACATTGTGGTTTAGCGCCGGCGCAGGCTTGGTGTGGGTGGATGCACATTTCAACCTTGGTAATGGCCAGCAAAATGTGCGCATGACTTACAACGCCAGCGCAGGCCGGCACGAACAAGCGATTGCATTGGGCGCTGCGTCTTCCATCAGCTACTCGTTCACCTACTTCACCAACGGCGTGGGCGCGGCCGATACGCCGGTGTTTACCTTTAAGGTGAATAATGACTCGCAAGTAGCCACGCCAAGCTTTTCGCCACCGGGCGGCAGCTACGCCGGTACACAAAGTGTGGCCATCAGCACCGCCACCGCGGGCGCGACCATTCGTTACACCATGGATGGTTCGACGCCCAATGCCAATTCGCCGTTGTATGCCGGCCCCATCTCCGTGGCCTCAAGCCGCACGCTGAAGGCCCTGGCCATCAAGTCCGGTTGGATTAACTCATTGGTGGCCAGCGCCAGCTATGTGATCAGTGATACGCCCCCCGTGGCTACACCCAGCTTTAGCCCCGCAGCGGGCAGCTACACCGGCCCGCAGAGCGTGACCATCAGCACCAGCACGCCGGGGGCCAGCATTCGCTACACAACCGACGGCTCGGTGCCCAGCGCGGCTTCTACGCCGTACACCGGGCCCGTCAGCGTGTCTACGAGCAGCACCCTGCGTGCGATTGGTGTGAAAGCCGGTACACCGGACTCGTTGCTCGCCAGCGCGCAGTACACCATCACGCCCGTGAACACGGCTTTTGTGCAGGGCGTGTCGGAGTCGGGCGCCACGGCTACGGTCTGGTTCAAGCCAAGCGTCGCAATGAATTTTGTGATCCCGCACTACCGGCTGGGCAGCAACAGCCAGATCAATCCCATGATGGCGTTTAACCCCACACTGGGTCGTTATGAGACGGTGATCAACCCGGTCACCGCTGGCAAGGTCATCACCTATTCCTTCACCTATGCCCCGGTCACGGGCAGCCAGACCGACAGCGAGGAATACAGCTACATGGTTGGTCCCGGCAACTGCACCGCCAAGCCGGTCTTCTCGCTACCTGGCGGCAGCTACGCCACTACGCAATCGGTCACACTGTCCACCTCAGTCCCTGGCGCAAGCATTCGCTACACAACCGATGGTTCGGCGCCCAACACGCTGTCACCGGCCTATACCGGCCCCATTAGCGTGACCAAGGCCACGACCGTGAACGCCATCTTCATTGCGCCGAACCAGAGCCAGTCGTGTGTGGCCAGCGCAACCTACCTCATTGGTGGCGACAGTGGCACAGTGGCCACACCAGTCTTCTCGCACCCGGGCGGCAGCTACGCCACGCGTATCCGCGTCAACCTGCTCACCAGCACTGTGGGTGCCACAGTGCGCTTCACTACCGACGGCAGCACACCGACCGCTACTTCCACCAGCTACGGCGGGCCCATCGAGTTGAGCACTGCCAAAACCGTGAAAGCCATGGCCTTCAAGGATGGCATGGCGGCCTCTGATGTGGCCAGCGCCAGCTACACCTTTAGTGGCACCGCAAGCAGCCCGTGGAATGGACAAACCACATTCAACATTGTTAATGCCACGAAAGGGCGCTGGGCCAATAACCAGATCTACTGGGCCATCATTGGCAAGGACTGGAACACCGGCAACTTTGTGCACGTCAACCAAAGTGGCGCCCTGGTGCCCATGAGCCTGGGTGACAACGGAGCTTTGATGAAAAACGGCCTACCGTATGCCAATTACTTCTACACGCTGGAGCAATTGGCCTCGGTCACGATTCCCGCCATCAACTCGGCGCGCCTGCTGATGAGTGTGGGTAGCCCGATGTACATCTGGGTCAACACCGATGGCAACGGCCGCATCGCCTATGCCGGCGCCAACATCGAGAACCCGACGGACCCCAACATCGACGTCGTGTTTGACTTCGGGGAATTCGCCATCCTGCCGCCGGGCCAGTCGCCGCAGGGCATCTTTGTCAACACCACGCGGGTTGACCAATTTGGCTTCCCGGTGCAGCTCACGGTCACCGGACTGGATGGATTCTCCCAAACGGTGGGTGAATCCCTCACGGAAGGGCGCGACGAGTTGTTCGCCAAGTTCATCGGTGAACTACCATCCGAGTTCGCCGGCTTGGCGCAAGCCCCGTATGCACCGTACCGCATCATGGCGCCCTCACACGCGACCTTCCAAACTGATGGCCCCAACGTCAACTACCTGGACGCCTACATCACGCAAGTCTGGAACCAGTACACCAACCAGGATCTGGTCATCGATCTGAAGAACGGCTGGGCGCCGTTTACCGGTCGCGTAGTGGGTGGCAAGTTCCGCTTCACCGATGGCACCAACACCTACTTCATCAACGGCAAGCCCTCAACCTCGATGGTGATGCTGGGCAATGGTTTGCTAGATGACCCCACTGGCACGACCGATGTGGGCAAGCAGCTGCAACTGCAGGCCCAACTATGTGCGGCGCTGAACCGGCGGGTGGCGCACCGCGCATTTTCGGACTGGTGGAATTCCAGCGCGTTTTATCCCGCAGGCCAGCCCGCCAACTACTTTGCCAAGTTCTGGCATGACCACAGCCTGAACGCCTTGGCCTATGGCTTTGCCTATGATGATGTCGGCAGCTTCAGCCCGTCCATCCACACGCCGTCACCCGTGTCGGTGACCTACACCATTGGCTGGTAATCCATGGACCGCTCACCCCATAGCCGGGTCTCGCTGTTGGTTTATTTGCTGGGGCTGGCGGCGCTTGGCGTCGGCATGGCGCAGTGGCTGGACAAGCCAGACCCTGCGCCCACACCCACGCCTACGCCGCCCACGTTCCACCGGGTGGACCAGGCGCCTGCAGCCCGACCGGCTGCGCAAGCGCCAGCCATGCCTATGTCAGCCATAACACCGGCCACGGCGGTGGCCGTTGAGTTGGTGGATGTGGTCAGTGTGCCGCGCGGGCGGCCACGCGCCATGTTACGCATCAATGGCGGGTCGCCCCTGCCGTTTGTGTGGGGAGACATGGTGTCGGTCGGCGTGCGGCTGTCGCGCGTCCTGCCAAACGGTGTGGAGCTACAGCGAGGCAAGGACGTTGAATTTTTGCCCCTGGCTGCGTCGGCGTTTTCCCGTACTATGCCCGTGACCGAGTCGGTCTCCGCACGCGGAGCCAACGCCGCACAGCCGTTGGACAAGGGCGTGGAAGATTCCAGCGTCATCACACGCCCCGCCGATCAGCCGCCGCCGAGCAGCAATGCGGTCGACAGGGCCATTCGCCGTGCGACCGCATCTTGATAGTTGTGGTCAAAAAAAAACCCCACCGCGTGAGCAGTGGGGCTAACCCTAATGAAAACCCGAAACGCTTAGAACTTGTAATTTAAACCAAACAAGTAGGTAGTGCCAAACTTCATGTACTCCAGCGGATGGTCTGGTGCATCAGCATAGGTGCTGTATGGCGAATCGGTCAAGTTATTGACCTGCAAGACCAGCCCCAGACCCTTCATCGCGCCTTCGTTGAAGTTGTAGCCAACCTGGAAGTCAACAACCTTTTCACCGTTGACCCAGCGCAGGCTGCGGTCACCGGCGAAGTTGCCGATTTCACCGATGAACTCTGAGCGGTGGCGCTGGCTGACACGGGTGGACCAGCCGCCCCGCTCGTAGTACACGGTCAGGTTGGACACGTTCTTGGACAGGCCTGGCAGCGGTGTGTCGGTACCCACGGTCGAGCTGTTGAAGCCGTTGGTGGGGACGCGGATGGCGCTGTCGTTGTACGAGGTGCTGGCCGAGACGCCGAAGCCTTCCAGTGCCGGTGTCAACATGCCCAGGGGCAGCGATGCCGACAATTCAAAACCACGCATGGTGCCGCCGTTGCCGTTGTACGGTGCGGTGTATTGCCCCTGGTTGGTGATGGCGATGGTGCCGGGCGTGAACTTGGAGAAGTCCATCGTGCGGCCTTCTTCGTAGATGTAGGTCTTCAGTTCCTTGTAATAGGCAGCCGCCGCAAAGTAGGCCTTGGTGCCGAAGTACTTCTCGTACGAAACATCCAGTGCATTGGCGCGCCATGGGTCCAGTTGCGCATTGCCGCCGCTGGCCGATGGACGGCGGGTGGTTGGGTCCACGTTGAACTCAAAAGACGAGCGCAGTTGGTCGATACGGGCACGGGCAATCTGCTGGGCAGCGGCCACACGCACGGTTTGTCCGTTTGCCAAGCCGAATGCCAAGTTCATGCTGGGCAATATGTCGGTGTAGGTCTTGCCATTGGTGACGGGCTTGACCGCGCCGCTGGAGGCGTTGTCCACATAGGCAGAGCTGGAGGACTGGTCGGTGTTGATGACTTGCACACCCACGTTACCGCGCACACCCACCGAGCCCCACTCGGTGTCGATGTCGGCCTTCACGAAAGAAGTGGTGACCTTTTCCTTCACATCCCAGGCGCGGCTGATGGCACCTGCGTTGATCTCGGACGGGTTGAACGGCTGGAAGTAACGGGCAATCACGCCCGGCACGTTCCACGACGGAATGGTGCCACTGCCGGAGAAGCCCAGGCTGACCGGCGAATACAACAGGTCGCTGGCGATGGTGGGTGTGCCATTGGCTTCCAGCGGGCCTTCAGGCTGCCGCTTTTTCTTGTTGCGATCCGACAGGTTTAAACCAATGTCCACACCGCTGAAGAAGCCTCCCGAGAAGGGAATGGTGCCCACCAGCTTGTAGCCTTGCAGCTCGTCTTCCACCTGGGGCTTGCGGCCGTAGCCTTGGCCGTAGATGGAGTTACCGGTCAACAGTTTGGTGGGGTCGCTGTAGTCTTTGTTGCCCTTGATGGTGGGGAAGCCGCCGTTGGCCCAGTTCACCGTGAGATTGTCCAGATGCGCTCCGTTGGCAGTTGGGGCCAATTGCGTGTTGTTCTCCAGGTAGAGCTCGTTGCGCTTGGCCTTGGAGTAATTCACGTCGGCCAGCAAGGACCAACCGTCAAACTTGAACTTGTTGTTCCAGCCCAGCGCGCTGATGTTGTCTTCGCGGCTGTTGTACTGGCCCCGCACCAACGGATAGACGTTGGTTGCAATCCCTCCTGACAGTACACCGTTGGAAACGATGGAGGGGTTGTAGGCGAAACCGGGCACATTCGTACAGTTGTTGTTGCAGTTGTAGCCACCCAGATTAACTTCGTACTGGTTGTTGGTGTCCGTTTGTTTGAAGGTCGATGCGTACACGTCCAGCACGCTGGTCCAGTTCTTGTTGGGGCGCACTTCCAGCACACCCATAAAGCCATCACGCTTCATGTTGCCGCTCTTGGCCAGCGACTTGATACCGTCGTGGATGAAGGTGCCAGCAGGCACGCCAGGGCGTGTGTCTTTCTTCCAGGGCTCGTACAGGCCGGTTTGGTGTTCCAGGATGGGGGAGTCCAGGTGCGCAAATCCCAGCGCGATGCCCACGGTGCGGTCGGCAAACTGGTCGATGTAGCTGACGCTGAAGCGGTTGCCGTTGGCCTTGGTATCGGCGATGGAGCCGATGGAGCGGTTTTCGCCACGCAAGTTGATGGAGACGGTGCGTTCTTTGAAGTTCAGCGGGCGCACGGTTTGCATGTCCAGCGTGCCGGACAGGCCTTGGCCCACCAGGCCTGCGTCAGGCGTCTTGTAAATGGTGACGCCGCTCAGCAGTTCAGAGGGGTACTGGTCGAATTCGGCACTGCGGTTGTCGCCGGTGCTGACCATTTCGCGGCCGTTCAGCAGGGTGGTTGCAAAGTCAGGGGACAGACCCCGCACGCTGATGGCTTGTGCGCGACCAGCTACGCGTTGTGCCGCCAGGCCGGGCATACGTGCGATGGACTCTGCAATGCTGACGTCGGGCAGCTTGCCAATGTCTTCGGCCGAGATGGCTTCCACGATGGAGGTGGAGTTCTTCTTGACGGAGATCGCGTCTTCAATACCTTTGCGAATACCGACCACGGTCACGGTGTTCAAGTCGGATGTGGGCGCGGCCGACTGCGCAAACGCCACAGACGAGGTCACGATAAGCACGGCACAGCCGGCTGCCACGGGGGCTAGTTTGAAGAGAGAACTGCGCGCGGTGGATCGCGTGGAGCGCTGAACGGTGGAACTCATTTTGGTATTTCTCCTGGTACTCGGGGCTGGCGAATAGTCTTTTGAGCGGGGGCTTGAAAGACACGTAAATGGGAGGGGCGTTTCCCAACTCACAGACTAGGTTGTATCAAAACTAGATATTCACAAACATAGGGGTAAATACCAGTTTTGGATTTGTAGCCACCAAAGTCGGTCATAAATAGGTCATTTATGCGAGAAAGCAACAAAATCTGCCTGATATTCGGGCATGAAAGCGTATTCATGTAACCACTGTGATCAATAAATGTAGGCAAATTACATTGTTTCTGGTGGCGTTGTGGTTAAACTCTGCCGCACAAGCTGGTTTTTGGCTTTTTTTTAAATGCGCAGCAACCAAACTTGTTGTTTTGATAAATTCGTAACACGCATTGATCAGCCTAAGAACACGTTTAACTATAAAAATCAACGTTTTCCCTAACGTAGTATTTTTGTAGTCGGCTGTAAACTTATTGTCGTTTAACTACATACACGGTGCGCTCTCAGTAGCGCCAGGGAGTTTTGGGAATGAATCAGGGTTATCCGAGGTTGTTGGGAGACATTGGCGGCACCAATGCCCGTTGGGCATGGCAGGCGTCTGCCGGTGCCGAGCTGCAAGACGTGTCCGTGCAACCCTGCGAAGACAGTGCTTCCATCCAGGAATCCGCCGCCAACTACCTGCAGGCCCATGGCCACAAAAATCCGCGCTGGGCAGGCATTGGCATTGCCACGGTCATCACCGGCGACGATGTTCGCCTGACCAATAGCAGCTGGCGCTTCTCCATCGCCGCGTTCCAGCAGGCCATGGGCCTGGAGCGCTGCCTGGTGGTCAATGACTTCACGGCGCTGGCCATGAGCCTGCCCGCGTTGAAGCCGACCGACCTGCGCGCCCTGGGTGGCGGCACGGCGGTGGCTGGCTCCACCATTGGACTGCTCGGCCCCGGCACAGGTTTGGGTGTGTCGGGCCTGGTGCCCGATGCCAATGGTCGCTACAGCGCCTTGGCGGGTGAGGGTGGTCATGTCACGCTGTCGGCCAATGACGATGTCGAATCCACACTGCTGGGCCTACTGCGCAAGCAGTTTGAACATGTCAGCGCCGAACGCGTGTTGTCCGGCTCCGGCCTAGTCAACATCTACCAGGCCATTTGCGCCATGGAAGGCCGCACCGCGCGTGCACTGGAGCCAGCCGACGTGACCGATGCGGCCGTGGCCGGGTCTGATGCGCAATGTGTGCTGGCCGTGCATTACTTCACCCGTTTCCTGGGCAATGTGGCTGGCAACCTGGCCCTGACGCTGGGTTCCTTGGGCGGTGTGTATATCGGTGGTGGCATTGTGCCCCGCCTGGGCGCTGCGTTTGACGCTGCCGTGTTCCGCAACAGCTTCGAGAGCAAGGGGCGTTACCGCACTTTGTTGTCCACGCTGCCGGTCTGGGTCATCATCGCTTCCACACCAGCACTAGTGGGTGCCAGCTGCGCGCTTGATACGCTGCCCTGATGGTGGAGGGCCGCGGCCCGGTTAAGCTTTCACCCTTGACAGATGAATTAATGACAAAGGGAAGCCGACATGTCCGAACCGCGTTTTGACCACCCGCGCCTGATCGCCGATATCGGCGGCACGTTCGCCCGGTTCGCGTTGGAGGTTGCGCCCCATGTGTTCGAGCAAAGCGAATCCCTGCGCTGCCAGGATTTCACAGACTTCCACGCGGCCGTTACGGCCTACCTCTCCAAGCTCAAGGGCGTAACCGCTGGCGACATCAAACACGCGGCCGTGGCCATTGCCAACCCGGTGGCCGGTGACCAGGTCCGCATGACCAACTACCATTGGCAGTTCTCCATTGAAGAGATGCGCGAGCGCCTGCACCTGGACAACCTGGTGGTGGTCAATGACTTCACGGCGCTGGCCATGGCCGTGCCCAGCCTGACACCGCAGCAGCGCCGCCAGTTTGGTGGTGGGGCGGCCGTGCCACGCAGCATGGTGGGCCTGATCGGTGCGGGTACCGGCCTGGGCGTGTCGGGCCTGATTCCGGCCGACGATGGCTGGATCGCGCTGGGCACCGAGGGGGGGCACACCAGCTTCTCGCCGCACGACGAACGCGAAATCGCCATCCTGCAATACGCCTGGCGCACCTACGACCACGTGTCGTTTGAGCGCCTCTTATCCGGTACCGGTATCGAACTGATTTTCAAGGCCTTGACCCACCGCGCCGGCCAGTCCGAGCGCACGCTGGATGCCCCCGAGATCACCCGCCTGGCGCTGGAGGGCAGCGACGCCATCTGCAAGGAAACGATCGACGTGTTCTGCGCGATCCTAGGCACGGCGGCGGCCAATCTGGCGGTCAGCCAGGGTGCTTTTGGCGGTATTTATATTGGCGGTGGCATCGTGCCGCGCCTGGGGCTGTACTTCGACCAGTCGCCGTTTCGCCAGCGTTTTGAAGACAAGGGCCGTTTCACGGATTACATGAAGGGCATCCCCACCTTTGTCATCACCGCGACCGATGCCACGCTGCTGGGCGCATCCGTCATCCTGGCCTCACAGCTGCGCGAGTTGGAGGGCGCCAATGGCTCGGCCATCCTGGGCCAGATCCGCCGCGCACTCACCAGCCTGTCACCGGCCGAGCAGCGTGTTGCACAACATGTGTTGGCCCAACCCCGCTCGGTGTTGAATGACCCGATTGCGACCATCGCCCGCTCGGCGGACGTGAGCCAGCCCACCGTGATCCGCTTTTGCCGTTCTTTGGGTTGTGAAGGGTTGTCTGACTTCAAGCTGCGCCTGGCCTCGGGCCTGACCGGCACTATCCCAATTACGCACACGCAGGTCACCGGATCGGATTCCATGCTGGAGCTGGGCGCCAAGGTGCTGGGTAATACGGCATCGGCCATTTTGCAGGCGCGTGACCACCTAAACCGCGACAGCATGGACCGCGCCATGCGCATGATTGCCGGCTCCAGCCGCCTGGAGATCTACGCCGTGGGCCACTACGGCGCGGTGGCCAACGATGCGCAGTTCAAATTTTTGCGCGTGGGCGTGTCTGCCGTGGCCTACACCGACCCGCGGCTGCAAACCCTGTCGGTCAGCCTGCTGCGCAGCGACGACGTGGTGCTGATCATCAGCAGCAGCGGCCGCATTGCCGAGCTGCTGACCGTGGCTGAGACCGCCCAGGCGCGTGGTGCCAAGGTGATTGCCATCACCGAGAGCCAGTCGCCGCTGGCACGCAAGGCCGACTTGGCGCTGATCGTCGACCACGTGGAAGACATCGCCACCCAGGTGCCCATGATCAGCCGCATCCTGCACCTGTTGATGGTGGACATCCTGGTGGTGGGTGTCACGCTGCACCGCGGCACCAGTGTGCCCGCCTTGGGCAGCGACGCGACCATGGGCCTGGACGAGGTTGCGCCCGGCGGCCAGCCCGCACCCAGTGCGCGGCGCAAGGGGCCGGGCGTGAGTGCGGCGGGGCCGCTGGCGCATCTGACCTCGCATAGCCGCTAGGCAACCCTGCACCGGCTGAGTGGCCTTCTGGCCAGGTGGCATGTAGTGATTTATGCCGCTAGCCCCCGTGAAATAAGCTTGTAGCGCTACATATTTAGTAGTGTCTTGACCGGAGCCGGTGTGCTGAAGTTCTTTAAATCCCTCGTTTCTGGTCATGGACGCGACGCGCACCCTGACGCAGCAGCACCCCAACATGTAGCACCGACTACCGAGATCACCGTTGCCGGCTTCCCGGACTTTGTGCTGGCTCGGCACGTGTCGCACCACAATGAATTCCCGTTTCTCGATTGGACCGCGGCCCAGGCTTGGGTCAATAGTCTTGGCGATCACACGGCGCAGGCGGACGCGTGGTCGCGCTGTGAGCTGGCTTGGCTGGAACACCTGCAGGCCAGCCTGGGCCCGGCCTACCAGTTGCGGCAAGAGGGAGGGGCGGTGTTGCTTTCCACGCTGGAGCCCCACGTGGCCCGCGCCATGCTGGGTTACATGGGCAAGACCCTGCAAAGAATTGTTCGCTTGTTGGACGGCGTCGCACTGGCCCCCGAGTGGGGCAAGGACCTGCTGATCGTGTTCGACGACGAAGACACCTACTACCGTTATGTGTCCCACTACTATCCCGAGGCCGGGGAGTTTGCCGGCAGCAGCGGCATGTACATCAACGCCGGTTGTGGCCACTTCGTGACGGCCAAGGCCGACATGCGACTCATAGAGCCCATCATCGCCCACGAGTTGACGCATAGTTGTGTCAGCCGTCTGCCCATACCTGTCTGGTTGAATGAAGGGTTGGCCGTGAACACCGAACACCGGCTGAGCCCGCCAGGCCCCGGGCTGCTGACGCCACAGCAGACGCACGACAAACACCTGGGCTTCTGGGGTGAGACGGAGATACAACAATTCTGGTCCGGCAAATCGTTCCTGCGCAACGACGACGGCAATATGCTGTCTTACGATCTGGCCCGTATTGTGGTGGCGCAGCTGGGGAGTGACTGGGAGCAGTTCCGCAACTTTGTGCTGGCCGCTGATCTGGCGGATGCCGGTGCATCGGCGGCTACCCAACACTTGGGCATCGCCCTTGGTGATGTGGTCTGCGCCCTGCTCGAAAAAGAGCCAGACCCAGCCTGGGCTCCCCATCCTGCCACGTGGAACGAAGCGCCGGAGCAGGGGGCGTTCTGAAAAGCCCTGCATGTTTCAATTTTTGATGGGGTACCCGGATGACTGATTTGGTTTTTTCCAGCAAGCTCGCCATCTCTCCACACGACTTCTGGGCCCAGCAGTCGCTGGCCACGGTCAATTACGAACTGGGGCCATGGATACATATGACCGCGCCCAGAAAGTGGCATGCGGTGCGGTTGGCGGATTGGAAGGGTGGGGACGTGTTGTTTGCCAGCTGGGTCTTGTTTTTGGGTGTGCTGCCAGTGGATCGCCACCGTTTCGGGTCCTTCGCTTTCAATCCTGAATCTGGCTTTGTTGAGCACTCATCCTCTTGGACCAACCGCGTGTGGCAGCATGTGCGCACGGTTCAGGCCGATGGCAAAGGTTGCACCGTGCGCGACAGCGTGGTGTTCGCGCCGCGCATCGCCTGGATGGCGCCCTTGCTCAAGCCCGTTTATAGTCTCGTGTTTCGCCACCGGCACCACCGACTGGCGGCCCGTTAGGGGGCGGCGGCTGGCTAAGTGCTTAAATGCATTTAATGCCTCTAGCGCCCGTCGAATATAGCTACTACGCTACTGTTTTAATAGTATTCAGATCCAGAACCATCCATGCGCCAATTCCTTGCCACCATGCTGATCGCCGCCGTCTCGTTGACGGCATCTGCCAAACCCTCCGAGAGCGAGCGCTTCAACCAGTGGTTGGACGCCAGTTGGGAAGAAACGCTGAAGCGTGAGCCGATTCTGGCCACATCATTGGGAGACCCGCGTTACAACGCCCAACTGGTCGATGACACCACCGCCGCATGGCGGGCCGATAACAAGCGCTACATCCAGCGCCAGCTGCAGCAACTCAAAGGTTTCAGCCCCAAGGCATTGAGCGCTAAAGACCGCTTGTCTTATTCCATTCTGAAACTGCAGTTGGAAGAGTCGCTACAGGGTGAGCGTTTCCCCGAATGGATGCTGCCAATCAACCAGACCGGTGGCATGCCCAGCTTTTTGGCGCAGTTGGGTTCGGGGCAGTCACTGCAACCTTTTCGCACGACCAAGGACTACGACGACTGGATGCAGCGTCTGACGCTGGCCGTGCCCCTGTTCGATGGTTTGATGGTGAATATGCGAGCAGGCATGTCCAAGGGCGTAGTACAACCGCGGCCTGTTGTGCAGAAAGTGCTGCCGCAATTGGCGGCCCTGATCACGACCGACCCTGAGCAAAGTATTTTTTGGAGCCCTGTAAAGTCCTTTCCTGACGCCGTGCCCGCGGCTGACCGCGCGCGTATCTCCGCGCAGATGCGCCAGTTGATTTCGGACAAGGTCACCCCGGCCTACCAGCGCCTGCATGACTTCCTGCGAGACAGCTACCTGCCCAAGACCCGCAGCACTACGGCTTGGTCGGCTCTGCCCGATGGCAAGGCCTGGTATGCCCACAATGTGCAGTCCAGTACCACCACCACGCTGACGCCGGACGCTATCCATGCGCTGGGCCAACAGGAGGTGGCTCGCATACTGGGTGAGATGGAGGCGGTGCGCCGTGAGGTCAAGTTTGACGGTGACCTGAAGGCCTTCTTCAAGCATCTGCAAGACGAGCCGCGCTACTACTACCAGAAGCCCGAAGACCTGTTGGCCGGTTACCGCGCGCTGCAGACCCGCATCAACGGCCTGCTGCCCAAGCTGTTTGACATCGCACCCAAAGCCGACTACGAGGTGCGTGAGGTCGAGGCCTTTCGCGCCGAAAGTGCTGCCGGCGCCTCGTACGACAATCCATCGGCCGACGGATCACGTCCCGGTGTTTTTTATGTCAACACCTTCAACCTGAAAGCCCAGCCGATCTTTGGCATGGAGACGCTGTCGCTGCACGAAGCATCACCCGGCCACCACTTCCAGGTGGCGATTGCACAGGAAGACACCGCGCTGCCCAAGTTCCGCCGCTTCAATACCGACTATGTTGCGTTTGTTGAGGGCTGGGCGCTGTATGCCGAAAGCCTGGGCAAGGAGCTGGGCCTGTTCACTGACCCCTACCAATGGTATGGCCGCTTGTCCGACGAGCAGTTGCGCGCCATGCGCCTGGTGGTCGATACCGGCCTGCACCACAAGGGCTGGAGCCGCCAGCAGGCGATCGACTACATGCTGGCCAACTCATCGATGGTGGAGAGTGATGTGGTGTCCGAGGTGGAGCGCTACATCGCTAACCCGGGGCAGGCGCTAGGCTACAAGATTGGCCAGCTGGAGATCAGCCGCCTGCGGCGCGAGGCAGAAGCCGCACTGGGTGCGCGCTTTGATGTCAAGAAATTTCACCGCTTGGTGCTGACGTCAGGCCAGTTGCCTATGCGTGTACTGCGCGATACGGTGAACGCCTGGGTGAAGACGCAGAAGTAATTAAACGGGTCTTTCCTGGCTTCTAACTTAAGGCGCTTATGGATTCCATTTCAAACCCATAAGCGCGTTTTAGAAAAGCGTCCACACGCTCCAGATCACTACTCTTTATCAAGACGAGTTCACACATGTCTGGCAACTCATTGAGATACATCATTTTGTATCCATACTTAGAAAGCCAGGTGTTTACAAGCAGCAGGCAATCAACTATGTCGGTTGATGTATATACAGCGTCCTCGATTTCGTCGAAAGCTATATCTTGAATACCATAACCTGCCACGAAATTCATAAAAACATCTTGGAAATTGGCTAGCGCACCCTTCCAATTGTTGGAGAGGCAATAGCCTTTTTTTGATAATTCCGATCCCAGGAAAACCATGTAATCATCAGAAGACTTTTGCTTCCCAAGCCAAACGTCTTTGGCTGCAGACATGTCGCCGTTGCACAGCAGTGCAATTTCGTAAACGTCCTGTTCAGCATTCTTTGAATCATCGGTTTTGGGGGATGAGCCGCTTTTCTTTTGGGGAGCGGACCCATTGAACTTGTTCTTACAACGTTCGAACGCGAGTTTTATCAAGCGCCCCATTTCTGCACTGTCGACACTGCTATCTACGGTTATATGGTCGGCTGGATCCATCTTTTCTTCGGTCCAGTGTTCCAGTGAAATATGGTTGGTTGGTTCCAAGGTGATAGTCCCGACTTTTAATCTGACGATGACCTTCAGCATGTTTTGACTACGGGCTCGGTTGTGCTTGTATCCAAAACGTTTCATTTCCTCGGCAAGTCTGGCCGGGTACAAGGAAGCATTTTTCCGAGCCATCTCTGCGGGACGGAGTGGAAAGTCACCTTCCTCCAGATCCCAACATTTATTCAAACACTCGATAACGCCAGATCCTAAAGTGGCGTTTTCTACAGTGTTGTCGTAATAGAAATGGATGCCATCAGGATCCCCTAATGTTCCCTGGTCAACCTTTGATTCCACGTAGTAGAAATCGCCGTTCCAAAATACATCGGTTCCTTTAATGAGAGATGGATGTTTCTTAAAACTTGAAAATATTTGGCGGATCTCTGAAAAGATACGCATGATCGAAAAAGCCCGCAGCGACCGGTCAACAAAAACAGAATCAGAGCAGGTCGTCGTCCGCCACAAATGAGGTGGCGGCGGCACCCAGCGTGCCGATGATGGTCTGCCAGTCGTAACCGGCGTGGGATTCCATGTATTCGAAGAAGGACGAGGTGGGGTCGTTCAACAGCACAGCCACGGCATAACCATCGGCGTTGTCACCCAGCTTGAGCATGGCGTCGTATTTGGTCCCGGTGGCCAGTGCGTCGTTGACGACAACGGGCGCGGCGTCAAAGTAGACGCTGGACAGCTCTGCGCGCAGGCCGGTGGTGAAGTCGTCCGCAAAGGCGGTCTTGATGTTCAGCAGACTGCGGATTTCCGAATGAAACCCGTAGAGCTGGATCTGGAAATACTCCTGCACCGGCGGTGTGACATCACGGGCCAGCGCCCGGTCAAACGCGGCATCTACTTCCAGCCGGTCCCCCTTTTTGAGCCGTATGCGTACCAGCACCGCCTCGGTGATGCCGGGAAAGCCCTGTTCCTGGAAATGGCGCACGATGCGTTCGGCGGTGGTGTCAGCGGGAAGGCCGGTCGAAGTGGTCATGGAAGGGGGTCTTTCAGAGAGGCATTCAGTGTACCCAAGTTCAGCCGTAAACATGCCACTCGAATGCCACGCACCTGCCACAAATCAGCGGTGACTAGCTGCGGTTTGTAGCGGTAAAACGCTTATGCTTGTCGGCCACGCCATGCAAGTCCAAGCCTTCTTCACCTCCGTTTCCAGCTACCTCCAACCGCTTGCGGTTCATCTGGCGAACCCAATCGCCCAGGTCCTCGTTTTCATGGCCGCGTCGGCGGTGATGATCTGGCGCCTGCAGGCAATCGAGGGCAAGGGATTTGAAGGTACCGTGCTGGGCACGCTGATCATGCCGTACTGCTCGGGCTTTGCGAACCTGGTGTTCGCCTATGTGATGAGCCGCGAGGGCGGAAAAGGGAGCACGGTGATGGAGAACTGTCTGGTCAACAACGTGACCAACCTGACTCTGATCCTGGGGCTGACCACGCTGTGTTTTGCGGCAGCGGCTTCCTCCGGGGGCAAAAGTGGGCCGGCCAGGGCGGCCAGAATTCCCGACCAGGTGCAGCGGCTGAACCGTCTGGAACTGTTGTTGACGCTGGTGGCGCTGTTCCTGTTCACAGGTACGTTATGGGCCCTGGCCAAGGACGGAGTTCTGGACTTTTATGACGGGTTGGTGCTGGTGGGGTTGTTCCTGTTCTGGCAGGCACTGCACGTGTTTGAAGTGCTGAAGACCAATGTGCGCAAGAGCCGCAGCTTCCAGTGGTCCATCGTGTTTGATCTGGTGTTGATCGCCATCAGTGCCTATGGTGTGTTCAAGAGCGTGGACTATCTGGTGAACTGGGTGTCCCACGTCAAGAGCCCGTACATCAGCGTCAAGGACCTGGGTTGGCTCAGCGGCGCGTTGATGGTGCTGCCCAATGCCTTCATCGCGCTGTACTACGGGTTTGCCGGCCGGCAGGACATCGTGGTCAGCTCCCAGGTGGGTGATGGCCATATCTGCATACCCATGTGTATAGGTCTGTTCGCGCTGTTTGACACGATTAAGGTGCCTGGGTTTTTCCAGGTCGGCATCTACACTATTGCGGGTGCAGCAGCGCTGCACTTCTTGTGCATCCTGTTGTTTGGACGCCTGCCGCGGTTGCTGGGTGTGTTGCTGCTGGCGGGGTATGGGGCGTTTGTTTATACGGGGGTGATGCAGTCATGAAAAAATTTTGGCTCATGAAGTCCGAGCCCAGCGAGGTCTCGGTAGATGACGCACTGGCGGCACCCAAGGCCACCGTGCCGTGGACCGGCGTGCGCAACTACCAAGCGCGCAATTTCATGCGGGATGGAATGCAGGTGGGTGACGGCGTTTTGTTCTACCACTCTAGCTGTGCTGAGCCTGGCATCGTGGGCATTGGCCGTGTAGCCTCTGGCGCCTATACCGACCCTACGCAGTTCGACCCCAAGTCGCACTATTACGACCCGGCCTCCAAGCCCGAGGCGCCACGTTGGCTGATGGTGGATGTGCAGGTATTGCGCAAGACGTGCAATCTGAGCTTGCCACAGTTGCGAGCGGATGCCGAGCTGCAGGATTTGCTGGTGCTCAAAAAGGGTAGCCGTTTGTCCATTACGCCCGTCGAGCCGGCCCACTGGGATGTGATTCTGAAGCGTCTGGCTTCTTGACATGCGGATGGTAGTCCAGCACATGCCCGGTGCTGGAGACTTCGACCTTGCAGCAATCCAGTACACGTTGCTTGAGCAGTTTTCGGCCGCGGCTGGCGCGGCTTTTGACCGCAGACACTGAAACGTCCCACTGTGTCGCCAGGTCCTGCAGGATGCGTCCGTCAAAGTCGGTGGCCAGTAGCGTCTCGCGGTATAGGCTGGGCAATTCTTCGGTAAAGGGTTTCAGGCACAGCGCCAATTGCTGCTCGGCCGCGTCGTCATTTGCTTCCACGGCTGCAAGATCCTCGGGCAATACCTCGGTGGGGCGTTTGCTGCGGTAAAAGTCGATCACACCGTTGCGGGCAATGGTGTAGAGCCAGCCGGTCATATTGCTGGGCGCATTGCCTCGTTCCAAGGCCGTCAATGCCTTGAGAAAAACCTCATGCAACAAGTCTTCGGCAACCGCAGGGTCCGATACCTTCTTGCGCAAGAACCCCAGCAGTGTCTGGCGCAAGGCGCGGTAGGCCACCGAGAGTTCCATGGTCTGGGTGTTGGTGGCGGTGAGCGTTTGGTGGGTCATGGTGGGTAACGAGTTGCGGTCTTGTAAATGCGAAGACGTAGTACTTCCAAAAGGTTGCAAGAAATTTTGGCCGCCGAACGCTTGGCCCCATTATTGGACCAACGGCCGTGTGCGCAAAGCGCCGGCACTTGCGACCTTTTTTGCAAGCTGCGTCTTTACCGGTGTGTAGCCATCAACCCACCGAGAGACCATTCCATGCAAAACCCGATTCCCTCTTCCCCATTGCCAGTGGCCATCATTGGTGCCGGCCCCATTGGTCTGGCAGCGGCTGCCCATCTGGTGCAACGCAACCAGCCATTTGTGATTTTTGAGGCCGGTAGTAGCGTAGCAGCCCATCTGCAGGGCTACCGGCAGGTGCAGCTGTTCTCTCCCTGGCAGTACAACACCGACAAGGCGGCTGCAAACCTGTTGGCCCAGGCAGGCTGGCGAACACCTGCCCCTGATGCCTTGCCAACTGCAGCAGAGCTGGTCGATACCTACCTGCTGCCGCTGAGCCGCCTGGGCAGCATTGCGCCCCATCTGCACTTGAATGCGCGTGTGCAGGCAGTCAGTCGCCAGGGGTATGACAAGGTCAAAACCCGTGGACGGGCTACTGCGCCATTTGTATTGCGTGTGGCCTTGCCCGGCGGCGTACAAGAGTTTCGTGCACGGGCTGTCATTGATGCGTCCGGCACATGGTCGCAGCCCAATCCATTGGGTGGCAATGGCCTGCCGGCGTTGGGCGAGCAGGAGCATGCCAGCCATATCCGGTATGGCATGCCCGACATACTGGGCTCTGAACGTATGCGATACGCCGGTAAAAAAGTGCTGGTGGTGGGAGCAGGGCACTCTGCGGCAGGCAGCTTGATTGCGCTGGCGAGCCTGGCCGAGCAAGATCCGCACACCCGCCTGGCGTGGGTGGTGCGGGGCAACGACACCGCCAAGGTGTTTGGCGGAGGCTCGGCGGACGGTCTGCCCGCTCGTGGCGCGCTGGGTGAGCGTTTGCGCAAGCTGGTTGAGGCGGGGCGACTGGAGCTGCGCATGGGTTTCAGGATTGCGGCCTTGGCGGTGAGTCATGGTGCGCTCACCGTTTTGCCCGACAACCCCGATGTGCCAGCCGTTCTTGGCGTTGACGAAATCATTGGCGCCACTGGAGCCCGCCCTGACCACCACATCACCCACGAATTGCGCACCCAGCACGATGCCTGGTTGGAGAGCACCGAGTTATTGGCACCGTTGATCGACCCCAATGAACACAGCTGTGGCACGGTGCGCCCGCACGGGCACCGCGAACTGGCGCATCCCGAGCAGGGCTTCTACGCCGTCGGCGCCAAAAGCTACGGGCGTGCGCCCAACTTCTTGATGGCCACCGGCTACGAGCAGGCGCGCTCGGTGGTGGCCGCCATCGCCGGCGATATGGTGGCCGCCGATACCCTGCAGCTGGATCTCCCGCAGACCGGGGTTTGCTCCACCAACCTGGCGGGCGATGCACCGGTAAAAAATGGCAGTGCGTGCTGCGCAGTACCCGTCAAGGCGCAGGCTGCGTCAGTGAGCTGCTGCGTCTAGGCTGCGGACACCACGGTACGATTCGGCAGTGCAAGAAACAAACACCTACCAACGCGGCCTTGTCGGCTGGTTATCGCTGGCCCAACTCATCAGTTGGGGCAGCATCTTCTACACCTTTGCGCTGATCATGGGGCCGGTGGAGACCGAGCTGGCGTTGACCCGCGTGGAGGTGTCTCTTGCCTTCAGTCTGGCGCTGCTGGTGGAGGGCGCACTGGCGTATCCGGTGGGGCGGTGGATAGACCGGGGGCATGAGCGTGCCGTCATGACCGCGGGTTCGCTACTGGCGGGACTGTGTCTGGTGGGCTTGGCAAACGTGCACAGCCTGACGGGTTTCTATCTGGCCTGGGCTGGCTTGGGTGCGGCTATGGCGGCGATTCTCTACACGCCGGTGTTTGCGGTAGTAACACGCCGCTTTCCGCTCGACTTTCGCCGGGCCATCATCACCATGACCTTTTTGGGTGGATTGGCCAGCACGGTATTCATTCCGGTCACGGCTTGGCTGATCAGCGGCTGGGGCTGGCGTGGTGCCATGCTGGGCCTGGCCGCCATTCACGTGTTGGTTTGTGCACCCTTGCATGCGCTGCAGTTGCGCCACGCGCCGCCCGCTCGTGTCCACACGGTTACGGGACACACAAAGGCTGCAGCAGGTTTGTCCGGCCTGTTGCGATCCCCCGCGTTTTTGCTGGTCGGTTGCTTCATGGTGTTGATGACCGCCGTGGCATCGGCCTTGCCGGCGCACATGATCAACCTGCTGCGGGAACATGGTCTAAGTGAGGCCTGGGTGATTGCCATACCCGCCAGCATTGGCGCATTTCAAGTGCTGGGGCGTTTGTTGCTGTATTTTTTTGAACACCACTTTGACCTGCACTTGGCCAACCGCCTGATCCCCGCACTGATACCGCTGGGGCTGCTGGCCCTGCTGGCGGCACCGTGGGCTGGGCCGGCGCAGACCGGGGTGGTGGTGCTGTTTGTGGTGTTGTTTGGCATGGGCAATGGCATGTTGACCATTGTTAAAGGTACCGCCATGGCCCAGTACGTCAGTCGTGACCACGTGGCTACGCTCAACGGCGCCCTGGGTGTTCCGGTGGCATTGGCCCGCGCCGCCGCGCCTCTGGCTCTGGGCTGGATGTGGTCTGCCTCAGCCGGGTACGGGCATGGCCTGTGGTTCTTGCTGGTTACGGCTCTGGTGGGTGTGGTGGCTCTGGCCTGGGCCCAGCAACACGCCTGATTCGTTGGTATCGGCATGGGTGCCGGTTAGTGGCAGCGGCCATTCATTTCGTTGATACTATAATTCAACGAATATTAAAATGAATGGACGTGCCCATGACATCCACCCAAACAGTCAAGGCCCTGGCGGCGCTGGCCCATGAAACCCGTCTGGCTGTTTTTCGCATGTTGGTGCAGGCGGGGCCGGTCGGCCTGACACCCGGCGGTGTTGCTGAGACGCTGGGTATCGCCGCATCACCGCTGTCCTTTCACCTCAAAGAGTTAACCCATGCGGGTCTGATTGCGGCCCGCCCCGACGGCCGCAAGATTTACTACAGCGCCAACTTTGGCGCCATGAATGATCTCGTGGCCTACCTCACTGATAACTGCTGTGGTGGTCAGGCCTGTGAGGTGCCCAATCCTGCTGACACGTGCTGCACACCCTAAATCCAACCCTTAGAAAGACTTTTGGCATGCCCGACAAAACCATCAACGTGTTGTTTCTGTGTACCCACAACTCGGCGCGTAGCATCCTCGCCGAGGCCATCCTAAATCACATCGGCCAGGGCCGCTTCAAGGCCTATTCGGCCGGAAGCAGTCCGCGGGACAACCAGCAGCCCAACCCGCTGGGTCTGCAGGTGCTAGAGGGCGCTGGCATTTCAACTGCGGGTTTGCGCAGCAAAACCTGGGACGAATTCGCCACCCCCGGTGCGCCCCACATGGACCTGGTCATCACCGTTTGTGACAACGCGGCGGGCGAGGTGTGTCCTTATTGGCCGGGTCAGCCCGCCACGGCGCACTGGGGCTACCCCGATCCTTCCGCCGGCGACGGCACCGAGCAGGAAAAGCTGGAGGCCTTCCGCCACACCCTGCATGCGCTCAAACGCCGCCTGGAATTGATGACCAGCCTGCCGCCCGAGAAGCTGGAGAAGACTCTATTGCAAACCTCGGCGCGCGCCTTGGCGAAGGACTGAGGTTATGGGTGTTAGCAAACAAGCCATTGCGTCTGAATTCATGGGCACGGCCATGCTGCTGGCCACCGTAGTCGGCTCGGGCATCATGGGTGATCGCCTGGCGGGCGGCAATATCGCTGTGGCGCTGCTGGCCAATACCCTGGCCACGGGCGCTGCATTGATCGCCTTGATTGCGACCTTCGGCCCGCGGTCTGGTGCACACTTCAACCCCCTGGTCACGTTCACCGAAGTTGCGCTCAAGCGCCTGGGATGGGCCACCGCAGCTGTCTATCTGGTAGCCCAGGTGCTGGGCGCCATTGCCGGTGTGGTGGCCGCCCACTATATGTTTGAGTTGCCGCTGTTGATGGAATCGGCCCACACACGTACCGGGCCACACCAGTGGTGGAGCGAAGCCGTGGCGTCCTTCGGCCTGCTGACGGTGATTTTGAATGTGGCCAAGACCCGGCCGGACTTTGTACCAGTGGCCGTGGGCTCTTACATCACCGCGGCCTACTGGTTTACGGCGTCCACATCGTTTGCCAACCCGGCGGTCACGATTGCCCGGTCACTGACCGACACCTTCTCTGGCATACGGCCCACCGATGTGCCAGGCTTCATACTGGCGCAAGTCGTTGGAGCCGGACTGGCCGTGGCATTTTTTACCTGGCTTGAAACCGACCGCCCTGAGCAACACGACCATGTCTGACATCACGATATTCCACAACCCCGCCTGCGGCACGTCACGCAACACGTTGGCCCTGATCCGCAACAGCGGTGCAGAACCCGAGGTCATTGAATACCTAAAAACACCACCCAGCAAAGAGCTTTTGCAAAAGCTGCTGCAAACCATGGGCCTTGGCGCGCGTGAGCTCTTGCGCGAGAAGGGAACGCCCTTTGAGGAGTTGGGTTTGGCCGACCCAGAATGGACGGACGACCAGTTGGTCGACTTCATGGTGCAGCACCCCATACTGATGAACCGACCCGTGGTGGTGACGCCTTTGGGTGCCAGGCTGTGCCGACCCAGTGAACTGGTGCTGGACATCTTGCCCCAGCCACAGCTGGGTGCCTTTACCAAGGAAGACGGCGAAGTGGTCATCAATACAAAAGGCCAACGTGTCTGATTCCAACACCGAGTCTTTGTATCCATCCCTGCCCCAACTGGATGCCGCGCACTTTCGCGTACCCGACGCAGCCCAACTGCACCCGCACGCCCAGTCGTCGCATCGACCGCGCATTGCGCTGCTGTACGGCTCGCTGCGGGCGCGATCGTTCAGTCGACTGTTGACCGAAGAGGCCGCGCGTTTGTTGCAAGTCATGGGGGCCGAGACGCGCATCTTCAATCCCAGCGGTTTACCGCTGCCAGACGACGCGCCCGATACCCACCCCAAGGTGCAAGAGCTGCGCGAGTTGGTGACGTGGGCCGAAGGCATGGTCTGGACATCACCCGAGCGGCATGGCGCCATGACCGGCATCATGAAGTCGCAGATCGATTGGATCCCGCTGAGCTTGGGGGCAGTGCGCCCGACGCAGGGCAAGACATTGGCGGTGATGCAGGTCAGCGGTGGCTCGCAGTCGTTCAACGCGGTGAACCAGATGCGTGTGTTGGGCCGGTGGATGCGCATGCTGGTCATCCCCAACCAAAGTTCTGTTGCCAAAGCCTTTCTGGAATTTGGCGACGATGACCGCATGAAGCCATCCAGTTATTACGAACGGGTGGTGGACGTGATGGAAGAACTGGTGAAATTTACATTGCTGACGCGGGATGTAGCGCCGTACCTGGTGGACCGTTACAGCGAGCGCAAGGAAACAGCCGAGCAACTGGCCATGCGTGTGGCTATGCGGCAGGTGTAGTCACAAAGTCACTGCTGTGCGCGTTGGCGCACAAACACCAACTGCGTTTCGGCGCACTGTCCGTTATCGGTTACCCAGGCGCACCTGCTTGGGCACCTTTACCCAACAGGAGGTGGTATGAAGACGCTTGCAATACTGGTGTGTGTGGCGGTGGTGGGCTCCCTGTCGGCATGTGTCTTGGTTCCGGTAGACGATGGCCGCAACTACCCCTCGCAACGCCAAGGGCGAGACCGTGACCGCGATGGCATACCAGACCGCGTGGACCGGGATAGGGACGGTGACGGCGTTCCCAACCGCGTAGACCGCCGTCCGGACAATCCCCGCAGGTGAGGTTTTACGTGGCGGGTACGTGCCCCGTGTCATAGGCCTTAAGTGGCCTGGTTAACTGACGGATGGGCATCCGCGTCCTAAGCTCTGCAGACTGCTGCAGCAAAGGATTCACATGAATACTAAATCCAAAGTTCCCCCGGCTTCTGTGCTTGTGGGGCCATTGACCCATGTGCTGGGTCAAACGGAACAGGCTAAGGAACTGGTGGACCAAAGCGCTTCGGAACTTTCAAAGGTCAACACATCGCTGCAACGGGAAATCGGACAGGAAGGTCCGTCCTCTGCAATACAAGCGGCGTGGCAGAAGAGCCAGGCAGTAGAAGAAAAAGTGCAGGACGCATCCGGCAAGTTGGCGGCGGTGACACAGGCATTGGAGGTGGCAGTGGACGAGCGCCACCAACTGAATGAGAAGCTGGCCGTTGCAACGGAACAGGAATCGAAGGCGCGCCACGCAGCCATGCACGACGCGCTGACGGGCTTGCCCAACCGGACCTTGTTCGACGACCGCCTGGAGCACGGCTTGGCCCAGGCCAGGCGTCTCGGCCTCACCCTGGCGGTGATGTTTATGGATCTGGATGGATTCAAGGCAGTTAATGACCGCCACGGCCACGACGTGGGGGACGCGCTGTTGCAGACCGTTGCCGACCGCTTGAAGGAAAACACTCGGGATGACGATACCGTCAGCCGTATTGGTGGGGATGAGTTTTTGTACTTGGCTATGGGCGCGAACGATAGAGAAGACGTAGCCTATTTGGCCCAAAAAATTGTGCACTGCATCCAGGCACCCTGCCAACTCAGCGCAGGTACCGTCAAGATCAAGCTCAGCATTGGCATTGCCTGCTTCCCGCAGGATGGCGATACGGCAGAAACACTGGTAAAACGCGCGGATATGGCCATGTACCGAGCGAAGCGTTCCCAGACCGACTATGTGTTCGCTAGCTGAATTTGCCTGAATTGTTCAGTGATGGACGGTTGGGTTTGCGGCCAGCGGGACAATTGTTTGTAATACAAACATCTATAGCTGTCACAAGCCCCGCTCCCCTATGAAAACTCCTGCCATGCGTCTTTGGACCCAAAATATTCAACACTGGTGGCATGCACGTCAAAACCCGGCAAGCAGCAACTCACCCCGCGTTAGTGCGCTGCTGGACGCCAAATCTTTGGTAACCGTATTCCAGCCCATGGTGGACCTGCGCACCGGTGCTGTGGTTGGCCATGAGGCGCTGATACGCACTCCGCGCACTGTGGGTGAATGGTCGTATGAGGAGCTGCTACTGGCGGCCAAAGAGCAGCACTACCAGAAGCAGTTTGAGCTCGGTTGTGTGGAATTTGCCATTGAGCATTTTTTGGCCGACCAGCCCAAAGGCCAGTTGTTTGTCAACATCAGTGCGTACACCCTGGTGCAGCTGCAAGAGTCGGGCGGTACGGACGCCTTTCTGCAACTGCTGCGCAAGCACAAACTGCAGCCCAAACGCATGGGGCTGGACATCACCGGCTACACGCGAATTCCCAGCATTACCACCCTGGTCGAAGCTGTGCAGCCCCTGCGGGCCGCGGGCATGGCCATCGCACTGGATGATTTCAAGGTCTCGGAGAACAGCATGCGGGTCTGGAACAAGCTCTTGCCCAGCATTGTCAAGATGTCTTCTCGCTGGACCCGTAATGTCGATACCGTGAAGGAAAACAGTGCCATGGTCGCCAGCCTGGTGCGCCTGACCCAAAACCACGACTGTATGTTGCTGGCGAAATCGGTGGAGTCAGAGGCCGAACTTCGTGCCCTGCGCAAGCTGGGTGTGGATCTGGCTCAAGGCTTCTTTTTGGGCAGCCCCGCGCAGGACCCCATCTCCAGCCTGAACTTGCGTGCCCGTGCCGTGCTGACCGAAGTCGCCTTCTAGTCTTCAGGTTTCATCTCACCCAACACACGCAACACCTCCAGCAACTCGGTAATGGTCGGGTTGAGCGTGTTCACATTGTCCTCACGCTGGCGGCGTGCAAAACGCAGCCAGGTCGCAATGTTCAGTATCTCCAGCTTGCCGTAGTGCAGCTTCAGCCATTCCTTCTGCGCCAACTGCTGCACGTATTCTGAAAACAGCGTGCGTGACACACCACACAACGACGACAGCGTGTTTTGTGAGATGGGAATCTCCACGCCTTCACCAAAAGCCACCGTAGGCGGCCGCTCCGAGCGGTAGGCCAGCGCTTCGGCAAACTGGGCCAGCCCCATGACGACCCGCAGGCAGGGGTTGCCCAGCTTCATCAGTGTCAGTGTCTCGGATGTCTTTTGCACCCGCCAGGCCATCAGCTTGGCGACGTAGCGCGCAAACTCCGGCTCCTGGCCGAACAGGCTGTCAAAGGTGGTGGCTGGCATACGCAGCACCTCGGTGGGTGTCAAGCACACATAGTCCGCAAAACTGGGCTTGCGGTTGATGATGGACTGTTCGCCAAACCACGAGCCCTTGCCATAAATGGAGATGGGTGTGGATTCGGAATTCGTGGTGGGTATGGAGACCGACACCAAGCCGTTCATGATGTACTGCCAGTGCTGTACCTCGCCACCCTTGGTCCAGATTTTCTTGCCCGCTTCAAAGGCCTGCACCTTCACGCTGGGTGCTGTCTGTGCTGCCAGGGCTTCCGACAGGCCCAGGCGGCGCAGACGGGTGTAGACATAGCCATTGGCAGCGGGAGGGACCGGGGGCAATTGAACTCCTGATGTGAGATATCCAGTGTAGCCTGCGTTGGGCTGCAGGGCAAAGTGTGTTACAAAAAATTGGCCTGTAGCCCCCGTAGAATATGATTGGTGCGCTATTCTTTTTGTAGTGATTGCCGCTCAGCCCAGATGTGTGTGGCGCCCGGGTTGTTGTTCGGTTTCCATGGCGGCCAAGCCCTGCAGGATGCCACAGGCGTCCGTTGCGTTGTTGTTTTGGCAGCGCTCGCGCAGGGTGCTGAGTTGCAGTTTCAGTTGCGTCAATTCGCGGATGCGGGTGTCCACATGGGCGATGTGCTGGTCAAACACGGTATTGATCGCACCACAGTCCTCACCGGCCGCATTGGCCAGCTTCAGCAGGGCGTGGATCTCTTCATGGCTCATGTCCAACGCGCGGCAGTTGCGGATCAGGCGCAAGCGCTCCAGATGCTCCGGCCCGTAGACGCGGAAATTGCCCTCGGTGCGCGCGGGCTCGGCCAGCAGCCCAGCCTTTTCGTAATAACGCACGGTCTCCACCGTGCATTGCGCGTTGCGCGCCAGTTCGCCGATTTTCATCAGAAATCTCCAGAAAGAGCTTGACTCTATAGTAACTTCAGCTTGTGTAATGGGCTCATTACGTTAACGAAAACCCTATGCCAGCCCAACATTCACATCCCCCACAAGGCAGCTGTTGCGGTCATGACCATGCGCAGGACCACACCAATCCATCGGCTGTGCGGGTCATAACGCCCAAGCCTGCTGATCTGCACGGTGCCGTGCAAACCCCTATCCGTATCCTGCAAATGGATTGCCCTACAGAGGAGGGTTTGCTGCGAAAGAAGCTGGGCGGCATGGCCGACGTCTCTGGCCTGGAGTTCAACCTCATGCAGCGGGTGCTGACGGTGACCCACGCGCCGAAGACCCTAGAGCCGGTGCTGGAGGCGATCCGCTCACTGGGTTTTACGCCCGAAGTGGCCGATGCCGCCCCTGCATCCACAAAGCCGGTCCCCGAATCTGACAAACCCTGGTGGCCGCTGGCCCTGGCGGGTGCCGTCGCGCTGGGGTCAGAGGTAGCCCATTGGTTAGATCTGCCCACCGCAGTCGCCGCTGTGTTGGCGCTGGCCGCGGTCTTGGCCTGCGGCTTGACGACTTACAAGAAGGGTTGGATCGCCATCCGCAACGGCAACCTCAACATCAATGCACTGATGAGTATTGCAGTGACCGGCGCGCTCTTCTTGGGCCAGTGGCCCGAGGCGGCGATGGTCATGGTGTTGTTCACGGTTGCCGAGCTGATCGAAGCCAAGTCGCTGGACCGCGCGCGCAACGCCATCCAGGGTCTGATGCAGCTCACACCGGAGCGCGCTACGGTGTTGCAGGCGGACGGCAGTTGGCTAGACGTGGCCGCCAAGTCGGTCAGCGTGAATGCCCGTGTGCGTATCAAACCCGGTGAACGTATTGCGCTGGACGGCGCCATCACCAGCGGGCGCTCGACCATCAACCAATCAGCCATTACCGGTGAAAGCCTGCCGGTAGACAAGACCGCGGGTGACCCCGTGTTTGCTGGCACGGTCAACGAAGCGGGTTCGTTTGAGTACTCGGTAACCGCCGTCGCAAACGACAGCACGCTGGCCCGCATCATCCACGCGGTGGAACAGGCTCAGGGCGCGCGCGCGCCGACGCAACGTTTTGTTGACCAGTTTGCACGCGTTTACACGCCGGCTGTGTGTGCGATCGCTCTGGCTGTTGCCGTTCTGCCGCCGCTGTTGTTGGGCGGTGCCTGGTTCGACTGGGTTTACAAGGCGCTGGTGTTGTTGGTGATTGCCTGCCCCTGTGCACTGGTGATTTCCACACCGGTGACCATCGTCAGTGGTCTGGCGGCAGCCGCGCGTATGGGGCTTCTGATCAAGGGCGGTGTGTACCTGGAAGAGGGGCGCAAGTTGACATGGCTGGCGCTGGACAAGACCGGCACCATCACCCACGGCAAGCCGGTGCAAACCGATTTCACCGTGTTGCACGGAGTTGATGCGGCGCAGGTGCGCAGCCTGGCTGCCAGCCTGGCCCACCGCTCCGACCACCCGGTATCACGCGCCGTGGCGCAGGCAGCGCAAGCGGATGCTGTTGCGCTGCATGAGGTGCAGGATTTTGAAGCGCTGGCCGGACGTGGCACCAAGGGCCGCATCAACGGCACGTTGTATTACCTGGGCAACCACCGCCTGATTCACGAGCAGGGCCGCTGCTCGGACGCACTGGAGGTGCAACTCTCCAGCCTGGAGAAACAAGGCAAGACCGTCATCCTGCTGGCCGATGAACAGAAAGTGTTGGGTTTGTTCGCTGTGGCCGACACGGTGAAGGACAGCAGCCGCCAGGCCATTGTTGAGCTACACGCGCTGGGCATCAAGACCATCATGCTGACGGGAGACAACGCCCACACCGCAGCGGCCATTGCCGCGCAGGTGGGCATAGACGAAGCGCGTGGCGACCTGTTGCCAGAAGACAAGCTCAAAGCCATTGAAGCGAAGATGGGCGAGGGCGGCGAGCATGGCGTTGTAGGCATGGTCGGCGACGGCATCAACGACGTGCCTGCGCTGGCCCGCGCCGACATAGGTTTTGCGATGGGCGCGGCTGGCACGGGCACGGCGATTGAAACGGCAGACGTGGCGCTAATGGACGATGACCTGCGCAAGTTGCCGCGCTTCGTGCGCCTGTCGCGCCGCACACATGCCGTGTTGGTGCAAAACATGGTGTTGGCGCTGGGCATCAAGGCCGTGTTTCTGGCGCTGACGCTGGCCGGAGTAGGCACGATGTGGATGGCGGTGTTTGCCGATTTGGGTGCGAGCCTGTTGGTGGTGGGCAATGGCCTGCGATTGCTGCGGACACAAGGCCTCAAAGACACGCTGCCATGACGCAGTGGTTGGGGTCGTTTGTTTTTGGCAACGCGATGTTGGTATATCGGGGGCGATCGGCGGACAACTCGCCCCATGCCCATGCGTCCATCCAGTTGTCGGTGGCGCAGACCGGTAGCCTGACCATTCTGGATGCAGAAGGAAGGACCCACACGGCGCTGGGGCTGATCACACGTCCCGGCCATCGCCATGTGTTGCAGCCCAGTGATGCGGTGACGCTGGTGCATATCGCACCGCAGTTGCCGCTGGCCAATAGCTTGCTGGCAGCAGCGGGCGACGCGGGTATTTCACAACTGGCCCCTGCCATCACGGAGACACTGCGCCATGCCGCCAGCCTGGACGACTGCCAGGCCGTATTGACCCAACTGGCGCCGCCCCGGAACCTGGTGCTGGACCCCAGGATCGCTCAGGCTCTGGATTGGCTTATCACCGCCACCGCCGGCGACGCCATTGCGCAGGCCGCGGCCATGTGCGGTGTCTCCGATTCCCGCTTGCGCACCTTGGCACGCGAAAGTCTGGGCACGTCTTTGTCGCAATGGTTGACCTGGCGCAAGCTGGAGGTGTCGGGTCGGGCGATGCTGGCGGGCGCACCACTGGCAGAGGCCGCCTATGCGGGTGGTTTTGCCGACCAGGCCCACTTCACCCGCACCATGCGCAAGGTGTTTGGCATTACGCCGCTGTCGGCGTCGCGCATTGTGCGCCGCAGTTGAATGGCATCTGAACCTCGCAGCCGAATCGTTCAATACCGTTTGCCCAGCCGCCGGAACAATTGCGCTCAGGCTCAACGCAAACAAGGTGTACATATGGCCAGTCAGGCACAACGGGTTTTCAAACACGAGATGGATTTGGCAAAAGCCTGTTATGTGGTGCGCCAGTGGGCGCAGACCATCCGCCATCTGGAGCGCGCCCACATCGTGGGCCAGCGCTACTTCTGGGGCCACTTGATCTCGCATCTGTGGATGCTGCGCGTTGCCTGGGCGCGCCAGGATCTGCGCGAGGGCCTGGGGCAGTTCACCCGCATACTCGCCGTTCCGCTAGGGTATGTTTTCGGCTGGGTTCCCGTGGGCAACACCGGCGGGGCAAATGTGTCGCCCATCCGGCCCATGCCGATTCCATTGGACTTGCAAACCAGTTTCTTGGGTTACAGCCTGGGGCGCCAGATGCTGTGGCGGTTGGTGGGTTTTGCCGTTTTGGGTCTTGTAGTGGGGCTATTGCGGTAATTGTTATTACCCGTACCCAACGGCCCTTTAGACCCCGCTGCTAAACTCTGTACGTTATGCGTCGCTGGTTACTGATCTTTCTCGTGGTTCTCTTGCCGATGCAGCTCAGTTGGGCTGCAGTGGCCAGTTATTGCCAGCATGAAAGCAGTACCGCCACAACAACGCAGCATGTGGGGCACCATGAGCATCAGCACGAAGCCGAGGCGGCATCTGCCAATAACAGCGACAAGAGTACGCATCCCTCTTCTGCCGGTGCGGTTGATGTGGACTGTGGCACCTGCCACGCGGGTTGCTGTACAGCTATGCTGCAGTCACCCATCCCGGTAATGGCCAAGTTGCCGTCCGAGACCCACAGCGCAACCGCAGTGTGCCTGTCCTCCCAACCCGCGTCCCTGCCAGAACGCCCGAACTGGGCTCACCTCGCCTGATCGGCGAGGCTGGCTTCTTCCTCCCGACCGCTGACCGCGTGTACGAACTGCCTGGGGCAGTGTGTGACGGTGGTGCAGGGTCCTGTTGATCACAGCTCGCCGATTTCCCCAAATGGTTTTCATTTTTGGAGAATCGGATGTTCCGAAGAAATTATCGTTTTTGGTGGCCTTGCGCCGTGCTGGCGCTGGCTGCCGGCAGCGCTGCCGCTGCCGCTGACCCCGTCGCTGGCACCATCACCACATTGAAGCAGGCGTTTGAAGCCGCTTGGCAGCGCCAGCCTGAGGCCCTGTCACAACAGATGCGCCTGGATGCAGCCGCTGCCCAGCAGCAGGCCGCCAACCGTTGGACCGCAGAGCCCGTGGGGCTGGAGTTGTCCACCAAGACTGATCGCCTCAACCAAAACCTGGGCCGTGATGAAACCGTGGCCGGCGTCAGCATTCCGCTGTGGCTGCCGGGCGAACGCACACGCACCGTTGCGGTGGCCGATGCACAGGCGCGTGCTGCGACCAGCCGGGTGCGGGCCGCGCAGTTGCGCACGGCGGCACAGGTGCGCGAGGCGTATTGGGCGTGGCAGCGTGCACACATGGACCACGGCTTGGCCGGTGAACTGCTAGGCCATGCACAACAGCTGGCGCAGGATGTGGCTAAACGTGTCCACGCCGGGGACTTGGCGCGTGCCGACCAACACCAGGCCGATGGTGCGCTGGCCACGGCAGAGGTGACTCTGGCCGAGGCCACGGCTGTGTTGGCAACTGCCGCGCAACGCTTGCGCACGTTAACCGGTCTTGCGCCAAAGCTTCCTGTTGCTGGCCCAAGTGGTGATCGTATTGCTGGAGCTATTGGCGCAGAACCCATGCCTGTTTTACCTGCGGATAGTGCCACTTTGGTAGCCACTCACCCGGCGATTGCCGAACTGCAGGACAGTGCAGATGTAGCCCAGCGCTCCGCCGAATTGGCCCAGGTACAAACCCACGCTAACCCCGAGTTGACGCTGGCCACCAGCCGCGACCGCGGGCAACTGGATGAGGCCTACCAGCACAGCATCACGTTTGGCATTCGCATCCCGCTGGGCTCTAACAGCCGCAACCAGGCCAAACGCGCCAGCGCCCAGGCCGATGCCGTGGAAGCCGAGGCGCAAGTGCGGCTGGAGCGCGAACGACTGCAGGGCGACGTAGAAACCGCCCGCGTGGGCCTGGTGTCTGCTCAGACCCAGCTCAATGCGGCCCAACGGCGCGCGTTGTTGGCCCGCGAGTCGCGCATGTTTTTCCAAAAGTCCTTCCAGATGGGCGAAACAGATTTGCCCACCCGCTTGCGCATGGAACGTGAGGCCCTGGACGCGGAACGCCAAGCTGCCCGTGCCGGCATAGACCTCGCCGCGGCCCAGTCCGCCTTGCGCCAAACCCTGGGGCTGTTGCCGGAATGAACCCGGCGCTGCGTATCCCATTCAAGGAAACACACACATGATGAATTTTTTGACACGGCGTAAGCCATTTTTACTGGCGGTGCTTTTAGCTATCACATCGCTTGGCGGTTGGGCCGGTGAAGGCCACGACCATGGCGAGGCAGCTGCCGCAACGAGCGGCCCAGGCAAGCCCCGTTTCACCGCCACATCCGAGGCCTTTGAACTGGTCGGCGTGGTCAACGGCAAACACATCACGCTGTACCTGGACCACGCCGCTGACAACAGCCCGGTCAAGGATGCCAAGCTGGATCTGGAAATCGGAGGCACCAAGGTGGCCGTCCAACCGCGCGGTGAAGGTGAGTTTGAGGCCACGCTGGCAGCAGAACTGCAACCCGGTGAGATCAGCGTGACTGCAACAGTGGTCGCAGGGGCAGTAAGCGATTTGCTGGCCGGTGACCTGGGCCTGCATGCCGACACCCATGCTGCAGACGCAGCGCATGGCGCGAACTGGAAGCGTTATGCCGCGTGGGTGATGGGCGGGCTGCTGGCCCTGGCCTTGCTGGCCTTTGCCTTGCGCCGTTGGAGCACACAACGCAACAACCATTTGGGAGGTGCAGCATGAAGCCCCGTTTTCTGAAGTTGGTGGCTTGCCAGATCCTGAACACAGTTTTGTTGATAGTGGCGGCTCCTGCCTGGGCCGACGCAGGCCATGACCATGGCGAAGCAGCCCCCGCAGTCAGCGGCGACGGCCCCAAACGCCTGCCCGATGGCAGCGTGTTTTTACCCAAACCAGCCCAGCGCCAGATAGCCGTGCGCACGCTGGAGGTGACGGAGGGTGAACTCCCCCGTTCGCTGGAATTACAAGGCAAGGTGGTGATGGACCCCAACGCCGGTGGCAAGGTGCAAGCCCTGGTGGCAGGGCGGCTCGAAGCGGGCACGCGTGGTTTGCCCAGCCTCGGCCAGGCGGTCAAAAAAGGGGATGTACTGGCCTATGTAGTGCCATCCAGCGGCGCCATCGAGCGCTCCAACCATTCCAGTGCGCTGGCCGAGTTACGCGCAGCAAGGTCTTTGGCCGAGAAACGCGTGGCCCGCTTGCAAGCGCTATCCGACACGGTGCCGCGCAAAGACATTGAGGCCGCGCAGAGCGAACTCAGCAGCCTGAGTGAGCGCATGGCCGCTGTCAGCGGGGGGCTGAACAACCGCGACGCATTGGTGGCACCAGTGTCTGGTGTTATCGCGTCCAGCAACGCAGTCGCCGGCCAGGTGGTCGATGCCCGCGAACTGGTGTTTGAGATTGTTGACCCCACCCAGCTGCGCATCGAGGCACTGGCATACGACGCTGCGGTTGCCGGCAATGTGGCGGGAGCCACCATGGCATTGGGTTCTGACACCGTAACGCTGACCTTTATCGGTGCGGCGCGCAGTTTGCGTGAGCAGGCCTTACCCATGCTGTTCCGTGCAGAAGGGCCCACTCTGTCCCAACTGGCGGTGGGCCAGCCGGTGAAGGTCTATGTGCAGACGGCCACACGTGTCAAAGGCCTACGTGTGCCCGCGCAGGCGTTGCTGAAGAACCCGGCCAACCAGGGAGTCGTGTGGGTCAAGACGGCACCCGAGCGGTTTGAACCGCGCACGGTCACGGTGGAGGTACTGGATGGCGCTTCGTTTGCGGTCACATCGGGTCTGAAAGCTGGCGACCGTATTGCCACGCAAGGGGCCAGCCTGATCAACCAGATCCGCTGAGAAGGAGTCACACACATGTTCAAGTGGCTTCTCAATAACAGCCTGTCCAACCGGCTGCTGGTCAGCATCGCCAGCCTGGTGCTGATGGCCTATGGCGCGTTCACGCTGTCGCGCACACCGGTGGACGTGTTTCCCGATCTCAACAAACCCACGGTCACCATCATGACCGAGGCCGGTGGCATGGCCTCTGAGGAGGTGGAGCAACTTATCACCTTCCCGCTGGAAACGACCATGAACGGCCTGCCGGGCGTAGAGAGCGTGCGTTCGGTCTCCAGTGCCGGCCTGTCCTTCATCTACGTCACCTTCGACTGGAGCACCGAGATATTCAGGGCACGCCAAATGGTGTCCGAACGTTTGTCGGCGATGGAAGAAGGCCTGCCCGCCGGTGTGGTGCCGCGTATGGGGCCCATTAGCTCCATCATGGGTGAGATCATGCAAATTGCGATCCCCATCGACACCGCGAAAATTTCACCGATGCAGGTGCGCGAATACGCCGACTGGGTGTTGCGGCCCCGGCTGATGGCCGTGCCCGGTGTGGCGCAGGTCATTCCGATTGGTGGCGAAGTGCGCCAGTTCCAGGTGCAGCCCAATACCGCGCGTATGGCTGAGCTGGGCATTACGCATGAGCAGTTAGAGGGTGCGCTGAAAGGCTTTTCGTCCAACACCTCGGGTGGATTCCTAGAGTTGAATGGCCGTGAATACCTGATCCGCAACCTGGGCCGCACGTCGCGTCTGGATGACTTGAAGAACCTGGCTTTGACCACCAAGAACGGCCAACCCATTTTGCTGCACCAGATTGGCGAGGTGACGTTTGCACCTGCCATCAAACGCGGCGACGCGGGTTTTGAAGGCAAACCGGCGGTGATTCTGGGCATTCAAAAACAACCCACGGCGGACACCATTGCGCTGACCCGCACCATTGAGTCCGCGCTGGCGGATATGAAAAAGTCCCTGCCCGCAGGCATGGACGAACCGCAGGTCACTTTCCGCCAGGCCAGTTTTATTGAGGCGTCCATCACCACACTACAAGGCAAACTAATAGGCGCGTCGATTTTTGTCGCGGTGATCTTGTTCTTCTTCCTGGGCACTTGGCGGCCCACCATCATCGCGCTGACCGCCATTCCGGTGTCCATTTGTGTCACGGCCCTGGTGTTCAAGTACTTCGGTCTGTCCATCAACACGATGACGCTGGGCGGTCTGGCCATTGCGATTGGGGGCCTGGTGGACGACGCCGTGGTGGATGTGGAAAACGTGTTGCGTCGCCTGAAAGAAGCACGCAGCCAAAACCGAAGTGTGAATCTGCTTCAGCTGGTCTCTACGGCCAGCATGGAAGTGCGTTCTGGCATTGTGTATGCCACCGCCATCATCGTGCTGGTGTTCCTGCCGCTGTTTGCGCTGCCGGGCATGGAGGGGCGTTTGTTTGTGCCACTGGGCATTGCCTTCATTGTGTCAACACTGGCTTCGTTATTGGTGTCGGTCACGGTCACCCCGGTGATGGCCTTCTATCTGCTACCGAGCATGCATTCGCTGGACCATGGCGACACCAAACTGCTGGCCTGGCTCAAGCGCGGCTACCAGCGCAGCCTGCAGCGTGTGTTGCATGCACCGAAGCCGGCGCTCGTGGCTGCCGGTGTGGCGGTATTGCTGGCGGTGGTGGCTGTGCCGTTCTTCGCCAAGACTTTTTTGCCGCCGTTTAACGAAGGCACGCTGCTAATTGGTTTGCGGCTGAATCCCGGCGTCACGCTGGCCGAATCGTCGGCGTTGGCACAACAAGCAGAGAAGTTGATCCGCCTGGTGCCTGAGGTCACGCACGTGGGGCGGCGCAGCGGCCGTGCGGAGCTGGATGAACACGCCGAGGGTGTACATGTCAGTGAGCTGGATGTGGGGCTAAAACCCGCGTCGGAGTTGACCAGGTCTATGGACGAAATCTCAGCCGACATCCGTTCTCGTCTGGTCAACCTGCCGGCGTCCATAGGCATTGGCCAACCCATCTCGCACCGCATAGACCACATGTTGTCGGGTGTGCGTTCACAGATCGCGATCAAGATATTTGGCGACGATCTGGACACCCTGCGCGGGCAGGCCGATGTGCTGCGGTCCAAGCTGGCAGCTGTGCCTGGCCTGGCCGATCTGGAGATTGAGAAGCAGGTACTGGCGCCGCAAATCAAGGTGCGGGTCGACTACGCAGCCGCCGCCTTATACGGTGTGCCCACACCGCAGATTCTGGCCACGCTGCAAAGCCTGGTCGAAGGTGAAAAGGTGGCGCAGATTGTGGAAGGCTCGCGCCGTTTTGCACTGGTGGTGCGCTTGCCGGAGTCCGCACGTTCGGTCGAAGGCCTGGGCAATATCCTGCTGCAAACCCCGACCGGTGCCGTGCCGCTGTCCAAAGTGGCAACCATCGAAGACAGTGATGGCCCCAACCAGATCAGCCGCGACGATGGCAAACGCCGCATTGTGTTGTCGGCCAATGCGCAGGGGCGGGCGCTGTCCGACATCGTGCAAGACATCCGCAAAGTAGTGGCCGAGTCCAAGCTGCCCGAGGGCTACTTCATCACGCTGGGCGGCCAGTTCCAGGCGCAGGAGGAGGCGTCCAAACTGGTGGGCTTGTTGTCCATCGTGTCTTTGGTGCTGATGTTTGTGGTGCTGTACAGCCGTTACCAGTCGGTCACCTTGTCGGCCTTGATCATGGTCAATATTCCGCTGGCGCTGGTGGGCGCGGTGCTGGGTTTGTGGATATCAGGCCAGCCGCTGTCGGTGGCGGCGCTGGTGGGCTTTATCACATTGGCCGGTATTTCTGTGCGCAATGGCATCCTCAAGGTCAGCCACTACATCAACCTGATGCGTTTAGAGGGTGAAGTGTTTGACCACAAGATGATCGTGCGGGGTTCACTGGAGCGGCTGAGCCCGGTGTTGATGACGGCGCTGGTGACGGCCTTTGCGCTGGCACCGTTGTTGTTTGAAGCCGAGCGGCCGGGCACCGAGATCTTGCACCCCGTCGCGGTGGTGATCTTCTCGGGCCTGATCAGCTCCACGCTGCTTGATACCTTTCTAACGCCGGTCCTGTTCTGGCTGTTTGGCCGCAAGGACGCGGAGCGTTTATGCAGTGACCGCAATGCGGAAGCTTTCTGATAATTTTGTGGGACAGACCGCAGCACACGCAGTGAGCAAGCTCTGTCCCCAACTGACTATAGTTTTAACCACTCTAAAAGGAATTTTATGAAGTTCTCCCACATCTTTGCAGCCCTCGCGCTGGTCGCCGCAGGCGCGGCGTTTGCCGGTGGTGACCACACCCCGATCCATGGCGGCATCTTCGCCGCTGGCAAAGCCATGGACTTTGAGCTGGTCGCCAAGCCCGATGTGTTGCAGCTCTACCTGCGCGACCATGGCAAACCCATGGACGCCAGCAAGGCAAAGGCCAAACTCACGCTGCTGGTGGGTACTGAGAAACAAGAAGTAGAACTGCAGTCGGTCGGCGACAAGCTGGAGGCCAAAGGCAGCTTCAAAGTGCCGGCTGGCACCAAGGTGGTGGCCGTGGTCGCGCTGGCGGGCAAATCGTCCACCGCACGGTTTGTGCTGAAGTAGTTCAAGCCAAATCGGCCTGTAGCCCCCGCCGATGTTGACTAGTACGCTATTGTTCTAGTAGTAAATCGGATCGGGGCATTTAAGTGCCGCTGGCGGCCTTGCAGCTGCAAGCGGTGGCGCAGGCGGACGGTGCAACGCGTTGTTGCCGTTTGCGCCACAGCCAAACCGCCAACGGGCTGAGGGCCAACAGTGCCGCTGCCGCCAGCCACCAGCCGTTCGCCAGCCAATCGCTGACGGAATACACGCCCAAACTCGCTAGCAGTGCCGTGCCCAACGGCGCGACCAGGGGAATGCAGCACGCAGCGCAGGCTACGACTGCAGCCCCAACGGCTGCTGCCGTCGCTTTCCCTGTGTTGGACGGGGCTTTGTGGGTGGAAAACATGGAAGGTTCCTTGTGTTGTGTGCAATAGTGCAGACCGAACGGTACAAGCTCAAGCCACTTGAGGTGCAAGCCTTTTCTGCAAAAAACCTTAGAAATATGTCCAACACCCCACTCACCATTGGCGCCCTGGCAGCCCATACGCGCTGCAGCGTGCCCACCATCCGTTACTACGAGCAGATCGGCCTGTTGCCCAGCCCGGGGCGTGCGGCCAATGGTCACCGCTATTACAGCCGCCGCGACCTTACCCGCCTGGGTTTCATCAAGCGGTGCCGGGATTTTGGATTCCCCATCGAGCAGGTGCGGGTGCTGGCCCAACTGTTTGAGGATGGCGACCGGGCCTGCCGCGAGGTGCGTGACCAGGCACAGCTGCACCTGGATGCAGTGCGTGCCAAACTGGCCGACATGCGCCAACTGGAGGCCAGCCTGGAATTGATGGTTGGCAATTGTGATGCCACCTGCAGCGCCGGTCCTACAAGCGACTGCTGCATTCTGGCGGACATGGTCATTACATGACGGTGGACGCAATGGCCCTGGCCCGCAGTTTCGGGTTGTTCTTTGCCACGGCGATCGCAGAGCTGGTGGGCTGTTATCTGCCCCTGTTGTGGCTGACTGGCAAAGGCCCGGCATGGTTACTGCTGCCGGCCGCTCTGAGCCTGGTGGTGTTTGTATGGCTGTTGACCCTGCACCCGGCCGCTAGTGGCCGGGTTTATGCCACCTATGGTGCGGTGTACATCGCCACGGCGCTGGGCTGGTTGTACTTCGTGGACGGTATCGCGCCGACGTGGAATGACTACGTTGGCGTTGCTCTCGCCTTGGCTGGGGCAGGCGTCATCGCGCTGGGGCACCGTGCGGCCTAAGGCATTCGGCCAGTGTGGTTGACAATTCGCTTATGAATCACAGCGTCCTCTTCGCTTTGTTGGCAGCGGCCCTGTTCGGCGCCAGCACGCCTTTTGCCAAACTGCTGGTGGGGAATATGCCGCCCGTGCTGCTGGCCGGGTTGCTGTATCTGGGCAGCGGGTTGGGGCTGACGCTGATCCGTCTGGTGCGGGACCGGGGTTGGCAGGCGTCCGGCTTGACGCGCGCGGAGTGGCCCTGGTTATTGGGTGCCATCTTTTTTGGTGGTGTGGCAGGGCCGGTCGCCCTGATGTTTGGTCTGATGACGACCAGTGGGTCCAGCGCGTCTCTGCTGTTGAATCTGGAGGCCGTCTTGACCGCCGCCATCGCCTGGGTGGTGTTCAAGGAAAACGCTGACAAACGCATTGTGTTGGGTATGGCCGCCATCGTGGCGGGTGGCCTGGTGCTGTCTTGGCCTGGGCAGAGCGCCCGCTCGTTTAATTGGTTGGGCCCCGTGCTGGTGTGTGTTGCCTGCCTGTGTTGGGCTATTGACAATAATTTGACGCGTAAAGTGTCGGCGTCAGACGCACTGTTTATCGCCAGCAGCAAGGGCATGGTGGCCGGGCTGGCCAATACGCTGTTGGCCCTGGCCTTGGGGGCGGCGCTGCCCAGCGCAGTCACCACATTGGAGACGATGGCAGTAGGTCTGCTGGGCTACGGTTTCAGCTTGGTGATGTTTGTCCTGGCGCTACGGGGGCTGGGGACTGCGCGCACCGGCGCTTATTTCTCCACCGCCCCCTTTGTTGGCGCGCTCATCGCGTTGCTGGTGTTGGGCGAATCCACCAGCCCCCAGTTCTGGATAGCGGTCTTATTGATGGGGATTGGCGTCTGGCTGCATCTGACCGAACAACATGAACACGAGCATGAACACGGCCCCCTCGACTACGAGCATACCCATACGCATGAAAAAATCCGGCACAGCCACGACCACTACCCCGATATCTACCATCGGCATGGACATTGATCAGGGGCTTGACGGTGTGAGTACGGGCTTGCTCCACAGGTAGAAGAGGGCTTCTATTTCTTTCGGCTTTTGCGGTCGGTTGTTGCCCAGCCACCATGCAAGCAGCTCAAAAAGCGCCCCGGCCAGGTAGTGGGCCTGTGCCTGCGCCTGCCAATTGCGGGATTTTCCGGCTGGCATACCGGCCAGCACCATTTCAATCAATAACTCGCGAAAGCGGTCTTGCACATAGTGCCCGGACCGACGCCCCAGCATGGCGCGAAACATAGGCTGCACTTCGTGAACATGGGCGATCAGGCCTGGCACAAATGCCAGTTGTCCGGGCATTGAAGTGTTGGCCACGGCCCGCGCCATCAGCGCATTGCGCAGACCTGTAAAACTGGCCTTGAGCAACTCCTCTTTGTTGGCATAGTGCTGGTAGAAGGTGGACCGGCCGATGTTCGCCCGCTCACACAGGGTCTGCACATCAATGGCGTCCCAACCGCGTTCCAGCATCAAGGCCATCATTGCGTCGCGCAGGGCGTCTCGGGTGCGTTGAACACGGCGATCAACTGCTTTGGCGTCCGCAGGCAAGTGGTTGTTCATGGATGTCTCCTGTACACCAAAGGGTGTTGTGTCTGCTATCAAACAGTTTGCGCTGCGCGGTGCTTCGCAGACTGCGATAGCGGGTCGAAGATCGTGGCCACGTGGTCACTTATTGAACACGCTGTCCATTATCAGGAGAAAAATTCCATGCAACCAAAAAAGCTGTTGACCCGATTCGTGCGCGGTAGTGGGGTGTAGGCCATGACAAGCTTTGTGACGTATTTGCTTTATCCCCTTCTATTGGCCGGCACGCTGGCGCTCTATCTGGGCGCCTTGAAGTTCCAATGGCACTTGGCGACCGTTTTTGCGTGGATGGCCGGTGGGCGGCTGGTGGTGTTGTTAATCGTTGAATACCTGTACCCGGCCAAGCCGCAATGGAAGATGACCTGGGCGAGCTTCAGGCGCGATTTGAAATACATGGCCGTCAACGGCGGCTTTGCCGGTTTGCTAAAACTGGGAATAGCTTGGTTGGCGCTGGACCTCAGCCGTTTGAATACGGGCATCGTCGCTAACACATCCATCGCAGCGGAGTTTTTGGGGCTGCTGCTGGTGTACGAGTTCTTTCAATACTGGTACCACCGGTTTAGCCATGAAGGAGCTGGCCGATGGAATATTTTGCTGTGGAAGATGCATCTGCCGCACCACCTGCCAGATAGTATTTACCTGTTGATGCACCCGGTAAGCCACCCCCTTAACTTCCTCATTTCACTGGCACTTGTCCAACTGCCTTTTGTGATGTTGGGCGCACGGCCAGAGGCCATTTTTCTTTTCAATGCATTGATGAGCTTGCAAGGCTTGGTGTCGCACTTCAACGTGGACATTAAGGCGGGCCTTTTGAATTACCTGTTGGTGGGGACCGAGTTGCACCGCTACCACCACAGCGCCGACATCCACGAGGCCAAGAACTACGGAGTATTGACGCCGTTTTGGGATCTGGTCTTCGGCACATTTGTGTATCGACCACGGCAATTGCCAGACGCGCTCGGGGTTTTTGAGCCCGAGCGTTATCCCCACAGCAATGAACTTGGCAAGGTGTTGATGCTGCCTTTCAGAAAAAGTGGCATCCGCCTGACCGAATGAAAGTGGGCAAGCCCACCGCTGAAGCTTGTTAGCCCGCGCTCGCGTATTTGACCGAGCAGCCGTAGGCCCCGGTGACGGGTTTGCTGACCGGTTTGCCGGCCGCGGTCTCATCAATGGCCTGTTTCACATAATTGGTTGAGCTGGCGATGTCGCCCGCGTTGGCGCTGGCCTTGCTGTCAATGGCGCCGGCGTAGACCAGCTTGCCAGCCGGGTCTATCAGGTACATGTGGGGCGTGGTTTTGGCACCGAAGGATTGGCCCAGTTTGCCGTTGTCCATCAGCAGGGCAGTGGGTGTGGCTTTTTGTGCCTTGACCCAGCTCGCCAACTCCGCCGACAGCTTGGGATCCGTCGCACCACCGGTGGTGTTCACTGACAACCAGACCACGCCTTTGTCAGCAGCGTGTTTCTGGGTGGCCTGCATGTTGCCGCTGGTGTAGTGTTTCTGGACGAAGGGGCATTCAGGGTTGGTCCATTCCAGCACCACGTATTTGCCCTTGAAGTCGGCCAGCGATACCGCTTTGCCCGCCGTGTCGACCGCAGAGAACTGCGGTGCAGGCTGCCCGACCTGGGTTTGCGCCTGGGTGTTCCCCATAAATGCCAAACTGGCTGCCAGCGCAGCCACCATCACGATTGTCTGTTTCATTGCTGTTCCTTGGTTGTAAGAGTCGAACGCAGGCAATGGACTCAAAGTGCTCCAAATAGTTCACCTGCTGCATTTCGAGTCTAATCGGCGGGTTCCCTTTTGTTTGAGGAGTTTTCTGATGTTCGCAAGCCCCCGTTTTCGCACCGTTCATGCCGTAGTGGCGTGTGCTTTGGCCCTGTCCGCGTCCTTGGCGCAGGCGCAAGCCGTTTTTAAAGTCACCGCCATTCCGGATGAGGCACCCACCGAGCTGGCCCGCAAGGCTGCACCGCTGGTGAAATTTCTGGAAAAGGCCCTGGGCATGAAGGTCGAGTTCACCCCCGTGACCGACTACGCCGCGTCGGTTGAGGCACTGGCCAACAAGCAGGTCGATATGGCCTGGTACGGCGGCTTTACCTTTGTGCAGGCCAATGTGCGCTCCGGCGGCAAAGCCGTACCCCTGGTGCAGCGTGAAGAAGATGAAAAATTCCGCTCAGTCTTCATCACCAGCGACCCCACGATCAAGACCCTGGCGGATCTGAAGGGCAAGAATGTGAGTTTTGGTTCACAGTCCAGCACCTCGGGCCACCTGATGCCACGCAGCTTTTTGTTGCAGGCCAATATCGACCCTGACAAAGACTTCAAACGCGTGGCCTACTCGGGCGCACATGACGCCACCATCGCTGCCGTAGCCGCTGGCAAGGTCGAGGCCGGTGCGTTGAACATCTCGGTCTGGGAAAAGTTTGTCGCCGAGGGCAAGGTGGACACCACCAAGGTCAAGGTCTTTTACACCACGCCTGGTTACTTTGATTACAACTGGACCGTACACGCCGACATGCCTGCCGCCCAACGTGAGAAGCTGACCCAGGCCTTCTTGAGCCTGGACCGCAACACGCCCGAAGGCAAGGAGATTCTGGAGCTGCAACGTGCCACCCGTTTCATCCCCACCAAGGCGGAGAACTACAAGGGCATTGAAGCAGCAGCCCGTAGTGCTGGCTTGTTGAAGTAAGGTTTGTGTAGAGTTGCTATATATTTAGTAGCGATATACGTAGACCCGACGGGGGCTAGAGGCCAGTTTTTCATATGCGTATCGAGCTGACAAGCCTTTCGGGCTGCCACCCCGCAGCCAAAGCCGGTGCCGCGCCGGCCTTGCGCGCTGTGAGCCTGCAGGTGGCAGCGGGTGAGCAGGTGGCCATCATCGGCCCGTCGGGTGCCGGCAAGACCACGCTGTTGCACCTGCTGGCCTGCGCACTCAAGCCGTCGGCCGGTCAGGTGCTGCTGGACGGCCAAGACCCCTGGCAATTGCCGCGCGGCGCCTTGCAAAAGCAACGGGCCGCACTGTTTTTGGCACCCCAGGTGCCGCCACTGCCGCCACGCCAGCGCGTGGTCACCGCCGTGCTGGCCGGGCGCCTGCCGCACGAGGGCTTGTGGACCAGCCTACGCAGCCTGTTCTACCCGGTGGACATTCCCAGGGCCGAGCAGGCCCTGGCCGGGTTTGACCTGGCCGACAAATTGTTTGAACGGGTCGACCGCCTCTCCGGCGGCGAGCGCCAGCGCGTGGGCCTTGCCCGGGCCCTGGTGTCGCAGGCGAGCTTGCTGCTGGTGGACGAGCCGTTGTCGGCGCTGGACCCCACGCGGTCGGAACATGCCATCCAGACACTGACCCAGGCCGCCCGTGCGCTCGGTGCCACGCTGGTGGCTACGCTGCACCATGTGGATATGGCACTGGCCCACTTTCCGCGCATCGTCGGCCTGCGCGATGGTGCGCTGGCTTTTGACCTGCCCGCAGCTGCCGTCACGCCCGCGCACCTGCAGACGCTGTATGCCCAGCACTTGCACGAACTGCACAGCGCTGCGCCCGCGCTAGACGATGACCACGACGCACCGTTCCCCGCAGAGCCAGCTCCGGTGGGCATGATTTGCCGGTGACGGACGCCAGCCACGCCGTCAATCCACCAGCGGAACCCCGTGTGCTGCGCGACCCTGCCTGGACGGGCAGGGTGTTTTGGACGTTGGCGGGTCTGGCCCTGTTGTGGCCGGCGCTGGTGTTGGCCGAATTCAAACCCTGGTTGCTGCTGGAGCCGGGTGCGCTCAAGCCCACGCTGCGTTTTGTGGCCGACTTCATTCCACCACGTGCGGATGCCGAATTTTTGGCCCTGCTGGCCCGCGAAACCTGGCGCACCGTCGCCATGGCCACCGCGGGTCTGACGCTGGCGTTGCTGTTGGCCGTGCCGCTAGCGTTGCTGTCAGTACGCGTGTTGTCGCTGTCTGCACTGGCTGGCGCCATGGCTCCTGTGCCCTTGGTCGTGCGGCAACTGGTGCGCTGGGTGCTGATGCTTTTGCGCAGCGTGCCCGAGCTGGTGTGGGCGCTGGTGTTTGTGCGGGTGGTGGGGCTGGGTCCGACATCGGGTGTGCTGGCCATTGCACTCACCTATGGCGGCATGCTGGGCAAGGTCTATGCTGACATTCTGGAGAGCAGCGACACCCACGCCACTGCCAGCCTGCTGCGCAATGGCTCTGGCCGCGTGCAGGCCTTCTTCTACGCGCTGCTGCCGCAGACGGCAGCCGAGCTGACTAGTTACACCGTCTACCGCTGGGAGTGCGCCGTACGATCCAGCGCGGTGCTGGGTTTTGTCGGTGCCGGGGGCCTGGGCCAGTTGATGGATTCGTCGATGAAGATGTTCAACGGGGCCGAGGTGGCCAGCATCCTGCTGGTCTTCATGGCGCTGGTGTGGCTTGCAGACCGTATGAGTGCGGCGCTACGCAAGGCGCTGGGGTAGTGCACAAGATGCAAACTCCCGCACCGAAATTCTTCAACCCACGCAGCCAGGCGCTCTGGTGGGTGTTTGCCATCGTGGTGTTGGTCGTGGCCAGTTTTGCGACGCTGAACCTGCAATGGGCGCAATTCGTATCCTGGGATGCGATGCGGCGCATGGGGCGTTTTCTGGGTGAGTTGTTGCACCCGGTGATCGATGCCAAATTTTTGGTCAAGGTGGCGATGGCCGCACTGGAGACGCTGGCGATGTCCGCTGTGGGTACGCTGCTGGCGGTCGTGTTCGGCCTGGCCCTGGCGCTGCCAGCCGCACGGGTGCATACACAAGACGCCGCGCGCTGGCGCGGTATCACACGCCTGTTGCTCAATGCGCTGCGCAGCACCCCCGAGCTGGTGTGGGCCGCGTTGCTGTTGATTGCCGCGGGCCTGGGCCCATTTGCAGGCACCCTGGCGCTGGGCTTGCACACCACCGGTGTGCTGGGCCGCCTGTTTGCAGAATCGATTGAGAACGCCACACCGGGCCCGGCCTTTGCGTTGCGGGTGCGCGGCGTGGGCGAGGGCCGCATCTTCTGCTACGCCACCTTACCCCAGGTGTTGCCGCAGTTGCTGAGTTACAGCCTCTACCGCTGGGAGAACAATATCCGCGCCGCCGCCGTGCTGGGCGTGGTCGGGGCGGGTGGCTTGGGTCAGATGCTGGCCTTCCACATGGGCCTGTTCCAGATGGGCGAGACCAGCACCGTGTTGTTGGCCATGCTGGTGCTGGTGGCCCTGGTGGACGCGCTGAGTTATGCGGTGCGCAAGGCGCTGTCGCGTTAGAAGTTGGCCTGCAGTCCCGGCTGTTAGACTCTGCGCCCCTTTGTCCCGGTCAACACTTCACATCTGTGTTTATGAAAATTACGCTGCGTCCTGTGACGCGAGAAAACTTTGAGGCCGTTGTAAGTCTGAGCCTGTTAGACCATCAACGCGATTTTCTTGCGAGCAACTCCTACTCGATTGCAGAGGCAAGCCTGTTCCCGTGCCTTGCGACGCGGGCGGTGTACGGTGACGAAGTTCCGGTGGGCTTCATGATGTATGCCTATCCAGAGCCTGGCGAAGAGCCTCCAGGCGAGTACGGCATCTGGCGGTTCATGGTTGACTCAGCGCACCAAGGAAAGGGCTATGGCCGTCAGGCTTTGGCGCTGCTTTTGGCCGAAATTCAGTCCCGCGCCGACGTGCGCCGTATCTTCATCTCCTACGTACCGGGCAACCAGCAGGCACAAGCTTTTTATGCAAGCTTTGGATTTCGAGAGTTGGAGATTGACGAAACGGGAGAAATGGTCGCTGTGCTTGCGTACACGTAGGCGAAAACCGGCAAACGCGTAACTGCAGTGTGGCTGCTACGCGTTGCCCCGGCCATTCGTCACTTGTCGGTGACTGGCACCGAAGCTGGCGTCTTGGCGGATTCAGACGATCCACCGATCTTGTCGGCCACTTTGTTCGCGGCTCTGCCAGTGGCACTAGCGCCGCGTTCCACACCACGGGCGGTTGCTTCTGCTCCGCGTTCAACGCCCTTGGCTGCAGCTTTGGTGCCCCGCTCTACGCCACTGGCCGCGGCCCGCGCACCCTTTTCAATGCCGGTGGCAGCAGCACTGGCCCCGCGCTTGATCGCGTTGGCCACTTTGTCCACCGGGCCGGGGTTGGACTTGATAGGTGCATCCGCCGTATCGTGGGCGCTGACGTGACCAGCCAGCAGCAGTGTGACGGAAAGGGAAATCAGGGTTTTTGACAGGGTGTGCATGGCAATTTGGGGTTGGTGGATGGGTTGGTGGATGATAGTTCTTCCGCGGATTTGGCAACTAGGGGCAAGTGTGAAAGTGTGTAAAGGCCCGTTGGCCTTGGTGTTGCTGCATTGGTGTTCTCGTGCTGCGACTTTAGTCTGCTGAAGTGTGAAGAGCCATTTCGTAAACCGCCAGATCAGTGTCGGAAAAGCAGCAAAACACTATCTCTTGGATGCTGGACGGTGCAAGAAGTACAGTGCGAATTGTTGACACAGCTACCTGCGCGGCAAGCGCAATGGGGTAGCCATAAATGCCGGTGCTGATACTCGGAAACGCAATCGAAACTGCGGCTTTCGAGGCCGCTATTTCAAGAGCGCGCCGGTAGCACGACGCCAGCAGTTCGGGCTCTCCGTTTGTCCCACCGCGCCAGACGGGCCCCACGGTGTGCACGATGAACTTGGCTGGAAGGCGATAGCCCTTCGTGATCTTGGCCTCACCCGTCTTGCAACCGCCCAAGAGGCGACATTCATGCACGAGCTCCGGCCCGGCAGCGCGGTGGATGGCTCCGTCTACACCACCTCCACCCAGCAAAGACGAATTGGCTGCGTTCACGATGACATCGACTGTTAGCGTGGTGATACTGGCGCGGACCGCGCGCAATGTTGTGGCGGTGGTCACTGTGGTCTTCCGACGATTGCAACGGTCGTGTAACGCACAGCGATGCGTCCGTCCTTTGCGAGCCTTCTAAACAGGTCGCGCACCTGTTCACTGGCTTGCAGTCCCAGCGCAGAGTCGCGGGCCGGCATATAGGAGCGTGAGAAGACGAGACTCAACAAGCCTTCCTCACCCAACTGGTGTTCATGTGGCCATATCCGTTCCTGCGGTGTGCTGGCCCCGAAGAAGGCCGGAACCTGGCTGCGTTCTTCATGCGCCAACATGGCACCCCTCTTGGCACCGCCGAAGTGCGCAAAGATGGGGTCCAGTGCGATATGCAGGGGGTCAGTCAGTACGCGGTCATTCCAGATTAGCGCGACATGGCCCTGGGGTTTGAGCACGCGCAAGAATTCGATCCGCGCCGCAGGGATGTCAAACCAGTGGAAAGCCTGGGCGGCGGTGATCAGGTCCGCGGACGCGTCGGGCAAGGGCAGGTTTTCAGCAGTTCCGTTGGCGCTGCTGTAAGCCGGAACGTGTGCCAGCGCGTGGTCCGCAGCTGCGCGCATGGCGTCGCTGGGCTCAATGGCCGTGACCGTGTAACTCTGCGCCAGCAGCCCCCGCGTCAGCAGGCCGGTGCCGGCGCCAATGTCGGCCACCACGGCGCCGGGTTGTAAATGGCACTTTGTACGCAAGGCATCAAACAGTGCCGCCGGGTAGTCGGGGCGGGATGCGACATAGTCGTTGACCTTGGATGAAAAAATATGCCCCGTGCCGCCCTGGGGTGCATACAGGGATCGCAGTTGTGCGCCAGTATCGGAGTCGGTAGAGGAGGGTGTTGTTGTAGGCATGCCCCAAGTGTGCCGCATTGTCTGCGGCGGTCGGTCAGGTGCTAAGGTTCCCGCCCTTACCGCACCACGTACACCACCGCGCTGCGTGCAGGCACGGTAAAACGCCCGCTTTTGTTATCTGCCACTGCAGTGGTGCGCAAACGGACATCGGCCGCCGTTGCTGCGGCCTGCACTGGGTGCAATCGGTAAGTCTTGCCCGCCTGCTCGGGCAGCGTGATGTCATGCGCTTGTTTGTCCACGTTGATGAAATACAGCAGCTCGTGGAAGTTGGCGCCTGGGTAACCACGGCCATTCAGATGGCCTACCAGCACCACAGGGTTTTGCGCAGGGCCGGTATTGGGGAAACTCAGGCGCTGCCGGATGTCGGCCGCCGTGCGCAGCCTGAACAGCGTGGAGCTGGCGCGAATAGTCAGCAAATCCTGAAACGCTCCGCTGGCAAACACAATGTCGGCGGGTGTGGGGCGCAGGCTGGTATCGGCTAGTAAGGGGCGCATCAGCGTCCAGCTTTCCCCGTTGTCAGCCTTGGGTGGCAGGCCGGTGCCAAAGTAGTTGCTCTGAAAAGTCCAGTCCAGGCGGTTGAACCAGTCGCCCGAGTCATAACTGTTGCGGTCCAGGGATTTGGAGCGCAGGATTTCGGTTCCCGCATGGAAGTAGGCCACGCCCTGGCTGAAAGTATTGATGGCCATGGCCAGCACTTGCACACGGGCTCGATCCTCGGTGCTGGTGCTTACGGGCAGCTTGAATGTGTTGTTGTCAAACAGCGTCTGGTTGTCGTGGTTCTCCACATAGTTCACCACTTCGGATGGTTCACTGGCGTAACCCGCTGGCTGGCCCGCGTAGTCAATGTTGGAGAGTTTTTTGCGCTGGCCGGTGTAGGTCAACATCTCGAAAGTACGAATCGACCCGGCCAGGCCCACCCGCACCATGTCGGCCGTGCGCAGCAGGTCTTCCGGTGTGGCGGTGGACAACGCATTGCGGTCGTAGACCATGCCATTGGTATAGCCCTGGTTGCGGATCAGTGCATCGCCGTTGTCGCCCGCGTTGCCGCCGCGCACCGCGTCGCGACCGCGGTCGCTGAAGGTGCCAATGCCGCTGCCGTTTAACGACAGTTGGGATGCCTGCACAAAACGTGCGCCGTTGGCCACTTCGCCAAAGTTCCAGCCCTCACCCAGCAGGTGGACGTGGCGGCCGGTGGCCTTGTTGACCTGTGTTTGCAGCGCTTCCATCACGGCGCGCGGCTGGTGCGCCATCAAGTCAAACCGGAAGGAATCGATGTGGTACTGCTTGGCCCACAGTTCGACCGAATCGACCATCAGCTTGCCCATCATCCGATTTTCGGTGGCAGTGTTGTCGCAGCAGGTGGAGCGTTCAATCACGCCATTCGCATCCAACCGGTGGTAGTAGCCGGGGACGATGCGGTCCAGCACCGACTGCGCGTGTTGGCCGGACGCGCTGGTGTGGTTGTAGACCACGTCCATGCCCACACGCAGGCCGGCGGCGTGTAGGGCCATGACCATCTGGCGCAGTTCCTTGATGCGTGTGGCGCCGTCGTTCGCATCGCTGGCGTAGCTGCCTTCGGGTGCATTGAAGTGCAGCGGGTCGTAGCCCCAGTTAAAACAGTCCTTGGCCGCGCCGGCTGTGCTGGCGGCCTGGGGTGCCTCGCTGTCGCCCTGTTCGGGGGGCGCGATGGCGGGTGTGGTGCAGCCGCGCTCTGGCACGGAGGCGATGTCGAAGATGGGCAGCAGGTGCACATCGGTCATGCCGGCCTTGGATAGTGCGCGCAGGTGCCGCATGCCGTTGGACTCGGCCTGGGTGAACGCCAGGTATTTGCCGCGGAGGGCTTCGGGCACCGTGGCGTCCCCCACCGAGAAGTCACGCACATGCAATTCATAGATGGACATGTCCACGGGGGCTTTGACGCGCTGGGGTGTCGTGTGTTTGTCCCAGCCGGCGGGCTTGAGGCGTGTATCACCCAGGTCTGCGATATACGTGCGTTGCGAATCTGCGTTCAGGCTGACCGCATAGGGGTCGGTCACGCGGTTGCGCACCAAGCCCACGCCAGGCACAAACACGTCAACCAGGTAACTATAGTAGTGACCGCTTAGATTGCTGCCATGCCGATAGCGCCACGTGCCGGTGGAAGCATCGCGTTGTAACGCAGGCGTGGCTACTGCTGTGCCCTGCGCGGTGTCGAACAGGCAGGCGTGCACTTGCTGGGCCGTGGGCGCCCAAAGCTTGAGCTGGGTGTGGCGCGAGCCCGTGCTGGCGCCCAGATCGGGGATGCGGGCGGCGGCGGCGTAGGCATCGTCCAAAGCGCCGGCGTGTTGAAGGGTGGTGGACTGCAGCACCCGACCGTTGGCGTCTTCATGGACCACCAGCAGCTGGCCCTGGCGCATCTTTAGCAGACGTGGCAGGTCCGCGGTCTGAATCGCCAGTACCGCACCGGGTTTGACGTAGGCAAAACGTTGGGCGATCTGCGCCGGTACGGGCTTGCTATGGAACGTCAGTGCCAGCGGTGCGCCGTCCGATCCGGTGACGGGCTCACCAACGGTCGCCTGCAGTTGGCCGGTTCTGGAGTGGCGCAGTGTGAAGCGCCCCTGCGGTGCGGCACCGGGCCACTGCAGCAACTGATGGCTCAGCCACACCGCCTGCGGTGCGGGCGGGGTTGGCTGGCCGGGCGCGGGTACGGCCAGCAGCACGGTTTGGAAGCCGCTGGCATTGCAGGCCGCCAGTAGTGCGGAGGGCGCTGTAGCCGCCATGCCGCTGCCTGCGCTGACCAACGCCCCAAACAGCACACAACCGCCTGCCAGGTGCTTGATTGGGTTGGGGTGGCCTCTCAGGCCTGTTTTGGGCTGTGGGGGAAGCGTCATTGAGTAAATCGGGCTCTAGCCCCCGTGAAATATGCTTTATAAGCTATCAATACAATAGCAACTTGATTCTTTGGTGCCAATAGGTGGTGCATTGTGGATGGGAGTTCTTTTGCCACAATACTGTTGTAAATCATTGGTAGTATGATTACACAAACGTGGTGTATTTGGTAGAATTACCTGAGTAATCAATAACATTTAATCGTTTTGATAGAGTGTTGATAAGTAGTTTGACTACAAAGAGGCTTTAATGGTTCTGCCTTTCACCGCCCCGCAGGCGGTCCAATACCGGGGGCTGCGTGCAGTCGCCCGGTCTGCGCTGTTGCTGGCAGCGCTGTGCTATGGCGCAACCAGCTTTGCCATAGACATCAGTCCGGTTGCCCAGGAGGTACAGCCCAGCACGCTGCCCGCCAACTGGCAACGTGGCGCCTTCATGGAAATCTTTGTACGCGCCTACAAGGACAGCGATGGTGACGGCGTGGGCGACCTCAAGGGCTTGACCCAGCAACTGGACTATTTGAAAGACCTGGGTATCAAAGGTATCTGGCTGATCCCCGTCACCACCAACGCCGACGGCGACCACGGTTACGCCACCACCGACTTTCGCGGCATAGACCCGGCCTACGGCTCGCTGGAAGATTTCGATGAACTACTGCGCCAGGCGCACGCACGCGGCATCGGTGTGGTCATGGACTACGTCATCAACCACAGCGCCCGCCACCACCCCATGTTTATCAGCGCGCTCAAGGACGGCCCATCCAGTCCGTTTTACGACTGGTTTGTGTGGGAAAAAGACGCGCCGCTGGGCTGGGACATCTGGGGCAAATACCCGTGGACGCGCACCCACCAAGGCCACTACTTTGGCACCTTTGGCAAACACATGCCGGACTTCAATTTCAAGAATCCGGCCGTGCTGGCCTACCACCAGGACAGCCTGCGCTTCTGGTTGAACCGCGGGTTGGATGGCTTCCGCCTGGACGCCGTGCCCCACCTGGTGGAGAACAGCGCAAAGGACTGGAACGACCAGCCTGAGAGCCGCAGCATCACCGGCGACCTGCGCAAGCTCATCACCGCGTATCCGCAGCGCCATGTTGTGTGCGAGGCTACGGCCAACCCGCAGGTGTATGCCGCGGCTGACATCTGTGGCAGCGCCTTTGCATTCGGGTTGGAGCACAACATTGTCAATGCGGCGAAGGGCGACAAAAAGGCGATTCAGTTTGTGGCGAACTACTTCACCACTGCGCCGCAATCCATGGCCACCTTTGCTGCCAACCACGACATTTTTGCCGGTGCACGCCTGTGGGACCAGTTGCGTGGGAACCTGGCGCAGTACAAGTTGGCCGCGGCCTCCTACCTGCTGCAACCGGGCACACCCTACATCTATTACGGTGAAGAGATTGGCATGGCTGGCATCAAGGGGCTGGAGGGTGATGAACCCTTGCGCGCGCCCATGAGCTGGACGGCAGACAAACGCGGCGCGGGCTTTACAACGCACGTCAAACCTTTCCGGCCCATTGCACCCAATGTGGCGCGTTTCAACGTGTCGGCACAACTGGCCGATCCCAACTCTTTGCTGTCGTTTTACAAAAGCATGCTCGCACTGCGCAATTCCTTGCCATCACTGGCCAGCGGCAGTTATGACGCGCCGGTGGTGCAGGGCAGGGTGATGGCCTACCGGCGCACGCTGGGGGCAGAGACCAGCTTGGTTGTCATCAACTACGGCACAAAGCCCAGCACACTGACACTGAAAAATCTTCAGCCAAGCACCACGTTTTCCGCAGCCTACCCGCAGCGATCCAAGCCTGCGCAAACCAATACACAGGGCGCCCTGAGCTTGCGCCTGCCGGCCCAGTCGGTGCAGGTGTACACCGTGCAGCCCTGAGCCTTCGCACTATCCTTCGTTCCAATCTGTCGCCCTCCTACTTCTTCGCGCACCGCCATGTACTTCAATAAAATCCGCCACCCGTCCAACTTCACCTTCGCCAGCGCACACACCAACCAGACGCTGAGCGTGGGTGCCAAAACCGTGCAGGCCACGGTACGCGATCTGGGCGAAGATGTCTTTCACCTGGAGCTGAACGACACCCAGCGCTGGCCGCTGGACGCACGTGTGTTGCCGCTGCATGACGATGCCTTCAAAGCGAACAAATCGCAGTACCAACTCGGTATCTCCGCCACCGGCCATCTGGCATTAACCGCGCCCGACGGAGCAGAGCTGCTGGGAGGCGTGGCGCAAGCCAGCGTAGGCGTCTGCGGTAGTGCCTGGCTGGTGCAATTCGCACGCAATGCCGATATGCGTTTCTTCGGTCAGGGTGAAAAAACCACCGGCCTGGAGAAGACCGGCAAACGCACCAAATTCTGGAATGCCGACGTATGGGCCGACCACGCCATGCACACGATTGAAAACGGCCAGGCCGATCCGCAATACGCGGCCGTGCCCTACGTGCTGGTGCGCCACGGTGCGCGCTGGGTTGGCATCTTGGTCGACCACCCCGGCGCGGTGTTTATGGACACGGGCTCCAACTGGTTTTTCTCCGGCAAGGACGACCAGAATGCGCCGCCGGCCTTCTGGTTTGGTGCGGACGAAGGCATGCCCGCGTTTTACGTGATTGCCGGTGACAGCGCCGCATCCGTCACCCAGCGCCTGCAACGCCTGGTCGGCACTACACCGCTGCCACCGCTGTGGTCGCTGGGTCACCACCAGTGCCGTTGGGGTTATGCCGGCACCAAAGATTTGAATATGCTGGATGCGGGCTTCACGGAACACGAATTCCCCGCTGACGGCCTGTGGCTGGACATCGACTACATGGACCGCTACAAGGTCTTCACCACCAGCCCCGAGCACTTTGGTGACCTGGGTGCGGAGCTGAAAAAACTGCAAGCCAACGGCCGGCGCATCGTGCCCATTCTGGACCCCGGTGTGAAGGTGGAAGAGGGTTACGAAGTGGCGACCAGCGGCACCGCTGCCGGCATCTTCTGCCACAACCCCGAAGGCCAGCCGTATGTGGGTTTTGTGTGGCCCGGCCGCACCTGGTTTCCCGACTACTCGCTACCCGAGGCGCGCGACTGGTGGGCAAAATACTCCAAGGCCTTCCGCGAATCCGGATTTGACGGCGCGTGGCTGGACATGAACGACCCCAGCACCGGCGCCGCCGAGGTCGACGACATGTTGTTCAACCGCGGTACCTGGCCACACTGGACCTACCACAACCAATACGCCGTTGGCATGGCCCAGGCCACGCGTGACGGTTTTCTGGCCGCGCGCCCCGACGAGCGGCCGTTCCTGCTGGCCCGCAGCGCCTACACCGGCTCCAGCCGCTTTACCGCACTGTGGACCGGTGACAACCACAGCAACTGGCACCACCTGCGCACCAGCATCCACTGCAGCATGAATTTGGCGCTGTCCGGCATCCCCTTTAACGGGCCGGACGTGCCCGGCTTTGGCAGCCATGCCGACAAGGAACTGGCCATTGCCTGGTACAAGGCCGGCTGCCTGTTCCCCTTCATGCGCAACCACGCCAATGCCGGCACGGCGCGGCAAGAGCCCTGGGTCTTTGGGCCAGAGGCCTTGCAAGTGATTCGCCACCATGTTCGCCTGCGCTACAAGCTCTTGCCCTACATGTACCAATTGTGGAACGACCAGGAGCAAAACGGCACGGCGGTGATGCGTCCGCTGTTCCACGACTACGCCAATACCGACGCCATGGAGCTGGACCGTATCGACGACCAGTTTTTGATCGGTCCTGCCATCCTGCAAGCGCCCGTCGTCCAGCAAGGCCAGCAGCAGCGCACGGTCGCGCTGCCTGGTAGAGCGCGCTGGATGGACGTCAATACCGGCGCATTCATTGCGGGCGGTCGCAACATCCACGTCACCAGCAACACCGAGAGCACACCGATCTACCTGAAAGAAGGCAGCCTGGTCCCCATGCAGGTAGGTGTGCGCACCACGGCCGCCAATGACCTGGCCGACATCGAGTTGCATGTGATCCTCGGCGCCGGCTGCACCGACACGGCCACGCTGGACTATGTGGCCGATGACGGCCTGAGCTACGGCTACCAGCGCGGCGTGCGCAATGTCTACCGCTTGACGGCCAGTCGTGCAGGCGATGTGTTGACGCTGGACGTCAGCGCACTGCAGACCGGTTGGAAGCCGTTACGCCTGCGCGTCGTGGGTTATGACGGCGCCAGCAACGTGCAGTTGCGGGTGGGCGACAAGAGCAGCAGTTTGGCGCTGACGCCGTTTGAATGGAACTTTAGCGGTGGGACGTTGGCAGCCACCGCCAGCGCGCCTATCGAGTTCTAGCGCTAGGCCGGCCCTTGTCATTGGCGGGTCATGCGGTGCAGGCACAATTGGGGCTCGCGCAATTGCATCCGCGCTTGCCAAGAACCCGAGTTGTGATTGGAATGGGCATCCGAAACAGTTTTTGGGCCGTGTTGGGCCGTGAGGACACGTCAGACTCCGCCGGCGTGGCGCTGGAGCGCGTGCGCAAGGCCATGCTGTTAGTGATCGAAGAGTTCGGCGGTGACGACCACATACGGCTCGATATGAAAATCAACTTCGCCCGCGAGATTGCAGAACTGTGGTTTTTGCGCCCCGAACTGATGCAAGTGGTGGCCGCCGCCCAGGGCGAGCAGGTGGCGCAGGAGTGTATGGCCGAGATCACGGCCCTGTTCAAAAGACACCATCTGGGCGGCACCCCGTCGCGCTTCGGCAAGCTGTAGCGGTGCCTGCCGCCAGTTGCAGTGTTATTTGCGCACCGGCGAGTCTTTGGAAATACCCCATGACGAGTCATTAGTGGAATTGGGTGACTTGGCCCGTACTTCCTCTTTCGCCTGTTCCAGTGCTGGCGAATACGAAGGGCCTTGCGCCGCCATCCACAGTGCAAAACCCACGCCGCCGATGATCAGCGCCGCGCCTACCACCAGCTTCAAGGCTGTCACCCAGACATTGGGTTCTTTTTCGTCCCGTCGAGCCATTGTGTCTCCCGTTTGTCCAACTGCCATTCATTTTGAGCCGCCTGCCCACCTGCCTGTATGTATAGGCATTTGGGCAGGCAATTGCGAATCAGGCCTGTTGTATGTCCCCAATACACAGGTACTTGATTTCGACGTAATCATCCATACCAAAGTGTGAACCCTCGCGGCCCAAGCCGGACTGTTTGACACCGCCAAAGGGCACATGTTCCGTTGCCAGAATACCCACGTTAATGCCCACCATGCCGTATTCCAGCGCCTCACCCACACGGTAGATGCGGCCGATGTCGCGGCTGTAGAAGTAGCTGGCCAGTCCGAATTCGGTATTGTTGGCGGCGTCAATGGCCTCTTGTTCGGTCTTGAACTTGAACACCGGTGCAAACGGGCCAAAGGTTTCTTCCCGGGCGCACAACATGTCGGGCGTGGCATCGGCCACCACGGTGGGTTCGAAGAATTGGCCCGAACCCAGTGCCTTTAATCGTTTGCCACCCGCCAGCACGCGGCCACCCTTGGCTACCGCATCGTCCACGTGGCGCTGCACTTTTTCCAGCGCGGCCTCTTCAATCAGCGGGCCTTGGTTCACACCATCTTCAAAACCATTGCCGACCTTGGCGGTGCGCACTTTGGCCGCGAACTTTTCAACAAACTGGTCGTACACGCCTTCTTGTACATAGAAGCGGTTGGTGCAAACGCAGGTTTGCCCGGCATTGCGGTATTTGCTGGCAAAGGCACCTTCGACCGCGCTGTCGATATTGGCATCGTCAAACACGATAAAGGGCGCATTGCCCCCCAGCTCCAGCGACAGTTTCTTGACCGTCGGCGCGCTCTGCGCCATCAAAATGCGGCCCACTTCCGTGGAGCCTGTGAAGCTGATGTGGCGCACCACGTCACTGGCGCACAACACTTTGCCAATGGCGATGGAGTTGTTGCTGTCGGCGCACAACATGTTCAACACACCGGCCGGAATGCCTGCGCGCTGGGCCAGCTCCGCCGCTGCCAGCGCGGTCAGGGGGGTTAGCTCGGCCGGTTTGATGATGACGGTGCAACCGGCGGCCAGCGCAGGTGCCACCTTGCGGGTGATCATGGCCAGCGGGAAGTTCCACGGCGTAATCGCCGCGCACACGCCAATCGGCTGTTTGATGACCATCAGGCGGCGGTTGTTGTCAAACTGGGGCAGGGTCTCGCCATTGATGCGTTTGGCCTCTTCAGCAAACCATTCCACAAAACTGGCGGCATAGGCCACTTCGCCCTTGGCCTCGGCGAACGGCTTGCCCTGCTCGGCGGTCATGATGCGGCCCAGGTCTTCCTGGTTGGCCATCAACAGGTCAAACCATTTGCGCAGGATGGTGCTGCGCTCCTTGGCCGTTTTGCTGCGCCAAGCGGGCCAGGCGGCGTTGGCGGCGGCTATTGCCGCCTCGGCATCCGCTGCGCCGAGGTTGGCGGCAGATGCCAGCTTTTCACCGGTTGCGGGGTCCAGCACGTCAAAACGGCTGGCGCCGGTCAGCCATTGGCCGTTGACCAGGGCGTCGGTTTTGAAAATGCTGGGGTCTTTGAGCTGGGCCAAGGGGCCGGTCAGATGTGGCATGGATGGGGGTCTCTCGTGTTTATATTGTTGGGGGCTGACTGTAGCGAACTCCAGACGCCATGTTAGTCAACTTCGCAACACCCGGCCCAAGCCCGGGCATGACCGCACCAGTCGCGGCGATAATAGAAAGCTTTCGATTCCCCTTTTGTTGAACGAGCCCACGCCATGACCCAAGCTGTAATGAACGTCGCTGAAATCCGCAAGTCTTTCCTCGACTTCTTCGCCTCCAAAGGCCACACCGTGGTGGCCAGCAGCCCGCTGGTGCCTGGCAACGACCCCACGCTGATGTTCACCAACTCCGGCATGGTGCAGTTCAAGGACGTGTTTTTGGGCACCGACAAGCGCTCTTACGTGCGCGCAGCATCCGTACAAGCCTGCCTGCGAGCCGGCGGCAAACACAACGATCTGGAAAACGTGGGCTACACCGCCAGCCACCACACCTTCTTCGAGATGCTGGGCAACTGGAGCTTTGGCGACTACTTCAAGCGCGATGCGCTGAAGTGGGCGTGGGAATTGCTGACGCAGGTCTACAAGCTGCCGGCCGACAAGCTTTGGGCCACGGTCTACATCGACGACGACGAGGCCTACGACATCTGGACCAAGGACATCGGTGTGCCGCCCGAGCGCGTGGTGCGCATCGGCGACAACAAGGGCGCGAAGTACCAGTCCGACAACTTCTGGATGATGGCGGACACCGGCCCCTGCGGCCCCTGCTCGGAGATCTTCTACGACCACGGCCCGCAGGTGGCGGGCGGTCCCCCCGGCTCGCCGGACCAGGACGGCGACCGCTACATCGAGATCTGGAACAACGTGTTCATGCAGTTCGACATGCAGGCAGACGGAAGCGTCAAGCCGCTGCCCGCTCCCTGCGTGGACACCGGCATGGGGCTGGAGCGGCTGGCCGCCATCCTGCAGCACGTGCACAGCAACTACGAGATCGACCTGTTCGCCGATCTGATCCGGGCCGCGTCCAGGGCCACCGGCGAAAACGATTTGCAGAACAAGAGCCTGTTCGTGATCGCCGACCACATCCGCGCGACATCGTTCCTGGTGAGCGACGGCGTGATCCCCGGCAACGAAGGCCGTGGCTACGTGCAGCGCCGCATCATCCGCCGCGCCATCCGCCACGGCTACAAACTGGACCAGAAGACGCCGTTCTTCCACGAGCTCGTGGCCGACGTGTCGCGCCTGATGGGTGATGCGTATCCGCGCCTGCGCGCCGACGAGAAACGCATCACCGAGGTGCTCAAGACGGAGGAGGAGCGGTTCTTCGAGACGCTCGCCAACGGGATGGAGATCCTCGACGCGGCATTCGACGGGGACAAGAAGGTGCTGCCGGGCGAAGTCGCTTTCAAACTGCACGACACCTACGGCTTCCCGCTGGATCTGACGCAGGACGTGTGCCGCGAGCGCGGCGTGACGGTCGATGTCGAAGGATTCACTGCCGCCATGGAACGGCAGAAGGCGCAGGGCCGGGCGGCGGG
>JAYSZJ010000071.1:0-18383 GCA_043738115.1 Rhodoferax sp.
TCCCGGGAGTTGGAGAAACTGCGCGTGGGCAGGTGTTCGCGCAACAGCGCCTTCTCCAGTACGAAGCGTATGGACTGGTCATCATCTACTATCCAAATAGGCTTCATTGTTTTTGCGTCCCCTACAGTTTCAAGGTAACGGAATCAATATTTTGAAATCCGTACGGCCTGGCACGCTGTCGACCTCGATCAATCCGTGGTGCTGTTGTACAAAGGTTTGCGCCAATGTCAGCCCGAGGCCGGAGCCGCCTTCCCTGCCCGACACCAGCGGATAGAAAATGCGGTCCTTGATCGAATCTGGCACGCCAGGTCCGTTGTCAATGACATGCAATTCCAATGCCAACCGATAACGTTGTTTGCCAAAAGTTATTTGGCGCAGTACACGCGTCTTGAATGTCAGGGTTGCATCACCAGCGGTGATGCGTTCTGCCAGCGCCTGGCAGGCGTTGTGCGCAATGTTGAGCACCGTCTGTATCAGTTGCTCATGGTCACCACGAAACTCGGGGATGGAGGTGTCGTAGTCGCGTATGACACGCAGGCCCTTGGGAAACTCGGCCAGTATCAACGAACGCACGCGTTCACACACCTCATGGATGTTGACGTCCGACACCATATGCGGCCTGCGGTGGGGTGCCAGCAGACGGTCCACCAGGCTTTGCAGGCGATCAGCCTCGCGGATGATGACCTGCGTATATTCGGTGAGCTCGGTGGACTCCATTTCCATCTCCAGCAACTGCGCCGCACCACGGATGCCGCCCAGCGGGTTCTTGATTTCGTGGGCCAGGTTGCGGATCAGCTCTTTATTGGTCTGCGCCTGCTCGGCCAGACGCTCCTCACGGTCCTGGCGGGTCTGCTGTTCCAGCGGAATCATCTCGACAATGATGGACTCGACCGGCTCGGTCCAGCTGATGATCACATGTACGGGCATGGGCTCACCCGCACCACGCTTCAGGAAGGCGTCGTAGCGCAGCACGGCAAATGCATTCTCACGCACACCGCTCAGTGCGTTTTGCAGCAAAGAAGGTTCCGTGAAGGCGTCGCTGAGGCAGGAGCCCACAATCGCGCGGCGCGAGATGCCCAGTGCGTCCTCCAGTGCCGAGTTGGAGAAAACGACGTCGGCATTGGGGCAGACCACAGCCACCAGTGTGGCCAGCAGGTCAAAGGACTGGTACGGAGCGGACGCGTCCAAGTCGCTTTTATCTCAGGGCAGAACTTGGGGTACTGGGAATGCTGGTGGCTGCCGAGCGAAGCAGTTCGCGGCGGATGCCTTCGATATCACTCTCGTTGCGGGCAATCTTGGCTTTGAGTTCGGCCACGCGGTCCAGATACTTCTGGTGGTTTCTGGTTTCGGGGCCCAATTTTTCAGGCTCGCCCTTGTTGTATTCGCGGAGCAACTCGGCTTGCAGAGCTTCGGCCCTTTTCAACTCGGACTCAAGAATCAGGCGGGAATCAGAGTCTTTGGCACGCTGGTCGCCGGCATCCACCCTTTGGCTGGGCTGGGTGGCAGCAGCCACACGGGTGGTATTGGGCTTGATAGACTGCACCACGGTGACATTGCCGCCGGAGACCAGTTTGCAGTTCTTGGCTTCGGCGACCGTGACGGTGTTGGTGTATTCGTTGCCACACCGGTAGATGCGGTCCTGGGCCCAACTGGCAGGGCTTGTGGCGGCTGCCAATAAAGGAATCAGTAAAAAGGCTGTTTTCATTCTGTGTCCACGCAACAAAGTGCAGGGCTGGATAGTCAGTATGCGTCAAAAAACGCGAAAAACAAAATCCAGGAAGTCTATACCGGTGTTAGACGGGCGTAGGCGCAACAGGTTCCAATAAAAAAGGACGGCATCTGCCGTCCTTTTTATCTGATCGGTTGGGGACAGAGCTTAGCTACGGTCTGTCCCGCAAACTTTTCGGAATATTAGAGCGAATAGTACATATCGAACTCAATGGGGTGGGTCGCCATGCGCAAGCGTGTGACTTCGCCCATCTTCAGTTCGATGTAGGCATCGATCATGCTGTCAGTGAACACACCGCCCTTGGTCAGGAAGCTGCGGTCTGCGTGCAGGCAGTCCAGCGCCTGGTCCAGGCTGTGGCAGACGGTTGGGATCAACGCGTCTTCTTCCGGTGGCAAATGGTACAGATCCTTGGTGGCGGCTTCGCCGGGGTGGATCTTGTTTTCCACGCCGTCCAGACCGGCCATCATCAGAGCCGAGAAGCCCAGGTAGGGGTTCATCAGTGGATCGGGGAAACGCGCTTCGATGCGGCGACCCTTGGGGTTGGCCACAAACGGAATGCGGATCGATGCCGAGCGGTTCTTGGCAGAGTAAGCCAACTTGACCGGTGCTTCGTAACCAGGGACCAAACGCTTGTAGCTGTTGGTGCCGGGGTTGGTGATGGCGTTCAAAGCACGTGCGTGCTTGATGATGCCGCCCACGTAGTACAAGGCGAAGTCAGACAGACCTGCATAACCGTCGCCGGCGAACAAATTCTTACCATCTTTCCAGATGGACTGGTGCACGTGCATGCCGGAACCGTTGTCACCAACGATGGGTTTGGGCATGAAAGTCGCGGTCTTGCCGTAGGCATGGGCCACGTTTTGCACCACGTACTTGAGGATTTGGGTCCAGTCGGCACGTTGCACCAGGGTGCTGAACTTGGTGCCAATTTCGTTTTGGCCAGCGCCCGCCACTTCGTGGTGGAACACTTCAACCGGGATGCCCAGGGATTCCAGAATCAGGGACATCTCGGCGCGCATGTCTTGCGTGCTGTCGACCGGTGGGACTGGGAAGTAGCCGCCCTTGACGGTAGGACGATGGCCCTTGTTGCCGCCTTCCATTTTTTTGCCCGAATTCCAGGGTGCTTCGCCTTCGTCGATCTTGAAGAAGGTGCCGGACATGTCGGTGTTCCAACGCACGTCATCAAAGATGAAGAATTCTGGCTCAGGACCGAAGAAGGCTGTGTCACCAATGCCGCTGGCTTTGAGGTAGGCTTCTGCGCGCTTGGCGATGGAGCGTGGGTCACGGTCATAGGCCTTGCCGTCGCTGGGTTCAACAACGTCGCAGCTCAGGAACAGTGTGGTTTCTTCAAAGAAGGGGTCGATGTTGGCCGTATTGGGATCAGGCATCAACTGCATGTCGGAGGCTTCTATGCCCTTCCAGCCGGCAACGGAAGAACCGTCAAACGCGTGGCCCGATGTGAATTTGTCTTCGTCGAAATGCGAAACAGGCACGGTCACGTGCTGTTCTTTACCGCGGGTATCGGTGAAACGGAAGTCAACAAACTTGACTTCGTTTTCTTTCACCATCTTCATCACGTCTGCGACGGTCTTGGCCATCAAATACTCCTGTTTATAGAAAAACACACACGGTTGTAAAAACTTGCCATGTCCACAATGCAGCTTTTATGCCAACCGCTGCCCTGGACTCCATTTTGGTAAAGCACTCTATTTTGCCCTGATAAAGCCGGCTTTCCGCTGAACAGCGCCAAACTCAAGTCCTGGGTGTTACGGTAAAAATCTCAATGCACCAAAATGGAACTCAGCCGCACTGCATGCTTTTGGTGCACTATTTTCATTGCACCGAATTGGGGCTTTCTGTAGGTTCCGAAGTGTTTAGTAGCATGGAACGCATGTCAGCCACCGGCATCTCCGGGATCTGTGCGCGTCGCGTATTGTGCAAAAGCGCCAGGCAATAATGTGCAAACCACAGGGACGAGAACGCAAAAACCAGGGTATAGATCCAGATCGCCAAAGGTGCCAAAAACACAAACCAGGGGGGAAAGAATGCGCCTGAGGCCCAGACCAGGCTAGGTGCCGCACCCAGGTAACCAGACAACACACCCATGCCCAACAATTGGGGGCGGTAGGTTTTAAGAAGACTGTGGCACTCTTCCTTGCTGGCATGGGTGGACAGCGCATCAAAAGCCATCACACGGTAAGTGAGCCAGCCCCAGATCAGCGGCGGCAAAACCAGCACCAGCGGTGGCACAAACCACAGCGGAATGGAGACCATCAGCGCGACCAATGCCAACAGCGTGGAGCCCAGAGCCCAGGTCACACCGTTCCAAAACGACGCGCCATTGCGCTGCTCCAGATTGGGGAATCGCCGCTGGGCCACGAGGCGCACCAGCACGGGGGTCATCAACAGGGAGACGACCAGTATGCAGACAATAACAATGACCGGCGTGACCGCAAAAATCACAATCAACGGTGCCAGAACCGTCTTGATGCGCCCCCAGCCCACGCTGTCCAGCCAGGCCCAGCCATGGTTGACGAAGGCCGAGGACTCCAGCACAACCCGGACCTGGTCCATGGCCGTGTCCCAAAACAGGTAGCCCAGACCGACCGTCACGCCGATAACCAGGATCAGCGGCAACAAGGACAAAAAGATCACCCGGGGCCGCAGACAGTACAGCGCGGCACGCCAGAAAGCGTCAAGAATCAGGTTCATGCGCCAAGCATAACGCTAGGCTCGACCTACCAATCGCTTCACGCCCAGCCACTGCTGGCTCCAGAATCCGCGGCCATAGTCCCTACCCTGCTCCACCTGGTCGCGCACGCCGGTTGGATCAAAACGGTGCTCGAAATTGGCCGTGCCAAACAACATATCCCACCACGGCAGCAGCACGCCAAAGTTGGCCCCGCCCAGGGTGTTTTTGCCAGCCGATTCATGGCCCAGCCCCACCGAATGGTGCAGCCGGTGGAAACGCGGGCTGACCCACAGGCGCTCACCGATGCGGCCAAACCAGATGCGTAAATTGGCATGCTGGAAACTCTCGCTGAGCTGGGTGAAGGCGCTGATAGCCACAAACTGGCCCGGCGCAACCCCGATCAGCTGCGCCACCACAACCATCAGCACATCGCGCACCAAGTCATCCAGCAAGTGGTTGCGGTTGTCGCTCCACATCGTCATCTGCCGCTGCGCATGGTGGAGCGAATGCAGCTTCCACCACCATTCAAACTGGTGCTGGCCGCGGTGGACCCAGTAGTTAAAAAAGTCCAGTACGACCAGGTACAGCAGAAAGCTGGCCAATGGCGAATCGGTCACCCCCGCCCAAATGGCATCCAGGTGAAAGGTTTCCCAGCCCGCCACCCGCGCACTGCCCAACAGTTCGTCAAACACGGGGTCTATCGAGAAGAACAGCACCAGGCGGAACAAGCCCAGCCGGTGGAGCACGGTGTACAACATGTCCGTGTGTATGGTCGCGCGGTCCGTCACCGGCTCCACAGGGCGCCAGCGTTGCAGGGGCCCTACCACCGCGATCAGAGCGATCAGTTGCAACAGGCCCACCAGCAGCCAGCCGGTGGCGTCATAACCGTCTTCCAGCACGCTGGCCAGGCCCAACTCAAACATCAGCGGCTGCACCACCGCCTCAAACAGCCACTGCTGAGCGCTGGCGAAGGTGTCGGTAAAAGTATCCAAAACGGCGTTCACAGCAACTTCACCTGTCTGCGCGTGGCGCGTCAACGGCCCTGCGCCGCAATCCAGGCCGTGTAGGCCGGGTGCTCACGCAGGGTCTGGAAACAAAAGCCCCGGGCCTTGAGTCCGGTGATCAGGGGCTCCAGCACGGCGGGCGCCCAGGGGTCTTTGCGGGACCAGATGCCCAGGTGCGCCATCAGGATATCGCCGCTGCGGATACTGCGCAGCGCCTTGACCAACAAGGCCTCATTGCTGGCAGTTTCGCTGGACAGCTCGTCACCCAAAAAGCCGGCAGGTGCCCAGCCCACATGGGCATAACCACAGGACTTGGCAGCGGTCAGCAACCTAGGCGAGGTCTTGCCGCCCGGAGCGCGGAACAGCGGCAATGGCTTCTGGCCAGTCATGTCGTGCAGCCGCTGGGCGGCCTGGTCTATCTGGGCGCAGTATTGGGCGGCGGTCCAAGTGGATTCCTGCCCTTCCTGCGGGCCGGCCGAGGGGCGCATCCGAAAACGTGCGGGCTCGCCCGGCACATCGGCACGCCAATAGACGTGGTCCATGGTGTGGGAAGCGAAAGCATGGCCCTCGGCGGCGCGGGCTTTCCACCACGGTGCCCAATCGCGACCCAGGCTGCCGTCGCCGCTCTTCGTGCGCTCGTTGGCACCGAAGAAGGTGACCTTGACCTCCTGGCGCTTCAGCACCTCTGCGATCAGTGGTGCGACTTCCATGTGGCCGGTGTCCAGAGTCAGGTACAGCGGACGCTCACAGACTTTCTGGGCCATAGCCCCCGCGGATGTTAGATATATCGCTATCAAAACAATAGCGAATCGTCTGGCGTCAGCGCCGCGCCACATGGTCCAGCGTCCAGACGCCGTGTGGTGATTTGCCGACCTTGACCTGGCGCACCACCGTTCGGGTGCTGGTGTCGATCACGGTGAGCTTGCCCGCCCAACGCGACGTCACATAGATGAAGCGCCCGTCCGCCGTCACGTCCATACAGTCCGGGCCACTCGGCGCAGGGTAGTTGTCGACCACGCTTAGGGTCTGGAAGTCGATCTTGCTGATGGTATTGGCTACCCGGTTGCTAACCAGCACATGGCGCTTGTCGCCCATGGAGCGGAAGGCGTGGGCGCCCTTTCCGGTCTTGATGACTTGTTTGAGCTTGGGCGTGGGGCCGCTGACGTCGTAGACCTCCACACCGTCACTGCCGGTCAGGCCCACCAGTATCAGCTTGTCATCGGGTGTGCCAAACACGTCGGCCGGCATGGCGCCGGTTTTGGTGCGCCATTTAATGGTCTGGGTGTTGATGTCGATGGCCACCAGCTCGTCGCTGTCCTGCATGGTGCAGTAAACAGTGTTGCTGGTGCTGTCAATCCACATGTGGCTGGGTGTTTTGCCGGTGGACACGCGTTTGGCCAGCACCATGTCGGTGCCATCCCAGCGGTAGATGTCTACGTGGTTGAGGCGGTTGGCCGCCGTCACGAACCACTTCATGTCGGGCGAGAAGCTCAGCTGGTAGGGGTCCAGGATACCGCGCACGGTGCGCTGCACTTCCGCCGTTTTGGGGTCGACGAAGGTCAGCGAGTCACTCAGCGCATTGGCAACGATGATGGACTTCTGATCTGGCGTCAGGTACATGTGGTGCGGCTCTTTGCCGGTGGTGATGCGCTTGCTTTCCTTCCAGCTCACCGGGTCGATGACACTGATGCTGGCATCCAGCGAGTTCAGGACAAACAGCGGTTTTGCCTGGGCCCAAGCACCTGCAGGCAGCACAAGCGCCACACACAGCGCAACCAGAGGCGCTAAACGCGAGAAAACGCGGGGCATGAACGGTGCGGTGCAGCGGCGGACAAGGGCGAACAGGGGGGCAATAATCTTCACAGGCGATCACTTTTTGGGTAACCGCGGATTTTAGACGCCAGGGCCCCTTTTTCCCGGGTGTAGGCCTACTCTAGTGACCTGTATCAAGGTCTTTCGCCGGTCTACACCGTCTTTACTGCCAATTTCTGCAAATCATCTGCCCGCAACCAGCGCCACTGGCCCGGCGCCAGTTCTCCCAACTCCAGCGCCCCGATGCGTGACCGGTGCAACCCCTCGACCCTGTTGCCCACCGCGGCCAGCATGCGTTTGACCTGGTGGTACTTGCCTTCGGTCAGTGTCAGACGGAGGTGCAGGCGAGCGCCATCGGCGTCCACAATCTCGCAGGCGGCGGCTTTGACGGGTTTGGGATCATCGTCCAGCACCACGCCGGCCAGCAGACGCTGCACCTGTTTGTCGTCCAGCGGATGTTTGGCAGTCACCTCATACACCTTGGGGCTGTGCTTCTTGGGCGAGCTCATCTGGTGGATGAACTGGCCGTCATCGCTGAGCAGCAGCAGGCCCGTGGTGTCCTGGTCCAGCCGGCCCACGGCCTGCACGCCCTGCACCGCGCTCTTTTGTGGGCGCAGCCGCAGGGGTGACGGCAGCAGCGTGTAGATACTGGGATAGGTGGACGGTTTTTGCGAACATTCGGTGCCGGCGGGCTTGTTCAGCAGCACATAGGCTTTCTCGAAGTATTCCCAGTCCACGCCCTGGACCCGGAAGCGCAAACCAGTCGCTACGAATTCCATAGCGGAATCTGTAACGTTGACGGGGGCTAGCGGGTCATTTTCCGTATAGACCTGGACAAAACCCTGCTGTATGAGCCCGGCGCACACGCGCCGTGTGCCAAAGCCCTGTGAATAAAGTATTTCCTGTAGCTGCATGATCTCTTGTCGTAATTCGGGCCAATGGTATCCGTTCGGACTAATCACCAGCCGCAGGAAACAGGTGCATTTGCTTACAAATCACAGTAGACTGGATTGACGAATACAAGCCACGCCAGATGGCCTAACGCGCAGGGTGTGGACATGTTTTTTGCCTTATTTTTCATTGCCGGCCTGGGCCTGGGTGCCGGTGTACTGCACCTCTACCAGCGCCGGCAGACGCGCATCCAGCGCCGCATTCCGCGCGACTGGCCGCTGGCCGTGCGCCCCCTGGTCAATAACCGCGAAAAACTGGTCTGGGTCTGGCTGTCCAAGGTGATGTTTGACCAGCAGATCCTGGTCAAACTGCCGGTCACCCGCTTCACCGCCCCCAAACCCGGCACCGACGCCGCACATTGGTACCACCTGCTCAACGGCGTCTACTGTTCGTTCACCGTATGCAGCATGGAGGGGCAAATCATCGGCTGTATCGACGTGCCCGGCCCGCAAGGGCTGTCCATGAGCAACCAGACGCTCAAACACAACCTGCTGTCGCACTGCGGCATCCACTACCTGGTCGTGGACCCGGCCAACCTGCCCCACCTGATCCAGATCCGCACCGCCTTCCTGGGTGAACATGCCGCCCGCGGCACCGGCATCAACAGCCAGCTGGAATCACAATTCAAGGATGTGCGCGAAAACCTGCAGGCAATTGTGGGCCGCAAGCGCCACGACAAAGGCACCCACGGCAAGAGCCAGGCCATGGCGCAACTGGACGCCGCCATGCCCAATACCTCGGAGTACGCCGAGAGCCAGCAACTTGCACCGGGCTGGGAGCAAAACTCGTTCGTGACGCCGCTGGACAGTCGCTCTGCCGATCTGCGGCGTTAGGCATTTGCAGACCCGGCATTTTGCAGTCGCGGAACACGGGTCCGCACCCAAAACGTCAGGGTAAACCCCTGCAAAATTATTAGATGACCATCTATGCACAACACGCGCGGAGGTGATCCGCTTTGTGCATAATTCTCGACTTTCATCAAAGGATCTTTGTCCATGAAACTCAAGATACTCGCTCTCGCCGCTACCCTGGCATTTGGAGCAACCGCACTGCAGGCCAAAACATTCAAATGGTCCAGCGCCAGTGACATCGCGACTTGGGACATCCACTCCCAAAACAACGCGTTGCAAAACGGTATTCACGCTGCGGTGTACGAGAGCTTCGTGTACTACAACAGCAAAACCTTCAAGATAGAGCCTGTGCTGGCCACGGAATGGAAAGAGATCAGCCCCACGCAAATGCGCTTCACATTGCGCAGCGGCGTTAAGTTTCACGATGGCAGCCCGCTGACCACTGACGACGCGGTGTTCTCCATCCAGCGCGCCATGATGCCGACCTCCAACTTCACGCCCTACATCCAGGGCGTGGACAAAGTGGTCAAGGTTGATGCCACCACTTTCGACGTCTACAGCAAGTCGCCCAACCCCGTGCTGCTCAACCAGATGACCGAGCTGCGCGTCATGAGCAAGGCCTGGGCAGACAAAAACAAGTCTGTGGCCCCCAAGGACATCAAGACACAAGAAGAAAACTTCGCACACCGCAACGCTAACGGCACAGGCCCTTACGTCTTGAAGGAATGGCTGCCTGACCAGAAGCTGGTTTTGGTGCAAAACAAGGCGTGGTGGGGCAAGGCCGACACCAATGTGACCGAAATTGTTTACACACCCGTCAAGGCGGTCGCAACCCGTATGGCTGCACTGCTGTCTGGTGAAGTCGATCTGGTGCTGGACCCCAGCCCTCAAGATCTGCCCCGCGTGCGTTCCAACCCCGATCTGAAGGTCATGGATGGTGTGGAAAACCGGACCATCTTCTTCGGCATGGATCAGCACCGCGATGAGCTGGTGGGCAGCAACATCAAAGGCAAGAACCCTCTGAAGGACGTTCGTGTGCGCAAAGCCCTGTACCAGGCTATTGACGCTGACGCCATCAGCCGCGTCACCATGCGGGGCCTTGGCCAAGCCACCGGTGCCATCGTGGCGCCGCAAGTTACCGGTTGGACAAAGGCTGTCGACAAGCGTCACCCGTTTGACGTTGCAGCCGCACAGAAGCTGCTGGCCGATGCAGGGTACAAAGACGGCTTTGAGGTGGACTTTGCCTGCCCCAACAACCGCTACATCAATGACGAGCAGATTTGCCAGGCCGTCACTGCGATGTGGTCGCGTATTGGTGTGAAGGCCAAGTTGCGCACCCTGCCCCTGGTGACTTACTTCCCCATGATTCAGCGTAACGAAGCCAGCATCTATATGCTGGGCTGGGGTGTTCCCACCTTTGATGCGCTCTACAGCTTGCAATCCCTGGTGCGCTCCGTGGGCGCAGGTGGTGATGGCAACTACAACGTAGGCCGTTACAGCAACCCGCAGATGGACGCCCTGATTGAGCGCACCAAGAAAGAGACGGATCTGAAGCTGCGCACGGAACTGCTGACCAAGGCACTCCAACTGCACAACGACGATGTGGCCAATATTCCATTGCACAACCAGGTAATTCCCTGGGCCATGAAGAAGAACATCACAGTTGTACACCGTGCAGACAACCGTCTGGACTGGCGCCTGATCCAAGTCAAATAAAGCGCCTCATCTAGCGAAACAGGGTCGCAGCAAGTTGCTGCGACCCTCATTTTTTTTGAACCTATGTTTGCATTCATAGTACGGCGCCTCGCGCAAGCGGCATTGGTGATGGTCACCGTTGCCCTGATCTCTTTCATGCTGTTTCAGTATGTAGGGGATCCTGTTGTATTCCTGCTGGGACAGGACGCAACCCAGGAGGAGATCCATGAGGTCCGCAAGGCCTTGGGGCTGGACCAGCCCTTTATTGTTCAGTTCTGGCACTTCCTGGTGAACGCGGTCCAAGGGGAATTCGGGTCCAGCCTTCGCCAGGGTACCAAGGTGTCGACGCTGATCGCAGAACGTTTTCCAGCAACGCTGGAGCTGGCCATGGTGGCTGCCGTTCTCGCGTTAGCCGTGGGCATTCCTATGGGTGTCTACGCTGCGCTACGCAGGGGCACTTTTCTCAGCCAGGTGTTCATGACACTTTCGCTGGTGGGCGTTTCCGCGCCAACATTCCTGATCGGCATTCTGCTGATTCTGGTGTTTGCAGTGACCCTGGGCTGGTTCCCCAGCTTCGGGCGTGGCGAAGTGGTGCGAGTTGGCTGGTGGACCAGTGGTTTGCTGACTGCCAAAGGCTGGCACCACATTGTGTTGCCCGCTGTGACACTGGCAATTTTTCAGCTGACGCTGATCATGCGGCTCGTGCGCGCAGAAATGCTGGAGGTGCTGCGTACCGACTACATCAAGTTTGCCCGTGCGCGGGGACTGACAACGCGAGCGGTTCACTTCGGCCATGCGCTGAAAAACACGCTGGTTCCCGTGATGACGATCACCGGGCTGCAACTGGGCGGGCTGATTGCGTTTGCCATCATCACCGAGACGGTATTCCAATGGCCGGGCATGGGACTGTTGTTCATCCAGGCGGTCACGTTTGCCGACATTCCGGTGATGGCGGCCTACCTGTGTCTGATCGCGCTCATTTTTGTGGTGATCAACCTCATCGTGGACTTGTTGTACTTTGCCGTGGACCCGCGGCTGCGTGTAGGCAAGTCCGGCGGACACTGAACCCAACACCAGAACACGTATTCACCCTCCGAGGAATCCTGAATTGAAAACCTTGCTTAACCAATGGTGGAGCGGCGATGTGGGCTACAGCTTTCGCACATCACCCACTGCCGTGTTCGCCGCGCTGATTGCACTGATTTGTGTCATCGGTGCGCTTTTTGCGCCCTGGCTAGCGCCCCACAACCCGTTTGATCTGACAACGCTGCAACTGGACAATGCCCGGCTCCCACCCGCCTGGAGTTTGGGCGGCAAAGCCGACTACTTTTTAGGTACAGATGACCAGGGACGCGACATTTTGTCCGCCATCATGTATGGCGCCCGCATCTCACTGGCCGTGGGGCTGGCGTCTGTGGTTCTGTCTTTGTTGGTCGGGGTCACCTTGGGCCTGCTGGCTGGCTTCCTAGGCGGATGGGTTGACGGCTTGTTGATGCGCCTGTGTGATGTCATGCTGTCTTTCCCCGCCATCCTGATTGCCCTTTTGATAGCCGGTGTTGGGAGAGCCCTGTTCCCCAACGCCCCCGAATCACTTGCCTTCGGCGTGCTGATCGTCTCCATCTCACTGACCGGATGGGTGCAGTACGCACGCACGGTGCGGGGCAGTACCCTGGTAGAGCGCAACAAGGAATATGTCCAAGCTGCGCGTGTGACCGGAGTTGCGCCGCTGCGCATCATGCGCAAGCATGTATTGCCCAATGTGTTGGGTCCCGTACTGGTGTTGGCCACCATCCAGGTGGCCACAGCCATCATCACGGAAGCCACACTGTCGTTCCTGGGCGTGGGCGCACCCCCGACCTCACCGTCCCTTGGCACTTTGATCCGCGTTGGCAACGACTACCTGTTTTCAGGCGAGTGGTGGATCACGATTTTCCCCGGTGCCATGCTGGTGCTGATCGCCCTTAGCGTCAATCTGCTGGGCGACTGGCTGCGCGACGCCCTCAACCCCCGTTTGCGGTAATCCGACATGAGTTTGCTACAAGTAAAAAATTTGGTGGTGGAATTTCCATCGCGCCACGGTACCCTGCGTGCGCTGGATGACATTTCCTTTGACATCGCCCCCGGCGAAATCCTGGGCGTTGTGGGTGAATCCGGCGCAGGAAAGTCACTCACCGGCGCTGCGATCATCGGCTTGCTGGAACCACCGGGACGGGTGGGCGGCGGTGAAATTCTGCTGGAGGGCCAACGCATCGACAACCTGCCCTACGCGCAAATGCGTGCCATTCGAGGTCGCAAAATTGGCGCCATTTTCCAGGACCCATTGACCTCGCTAAACCCCTTGTACTCCGTGGGGCGGCAGTTGATCGAAACCATCACCACCCATCTACCACTCAACGCGCGCCAGGCCCGCGAACGCGCCATCGAGCTGCTGAAAGACACCGGTATCCCGGCGGCAGAACAGCGTATCGACCACTACCCCCACCAGTTTTCGGGTGGCATGCGCCAGCGTGTGGTGATCGCCCTGGCACTGGCTGCAGAGCCCAAACTCATCGTCGCCGATGAGCCGACCACGGCGCTGGATGTGTCCATCCAGGCACAGATCATCACCTTGCTCAAGACCATCTGCAAGGACCGTGGTGCCGCCGTCATGCTGATCACCCACGACATGGGTGTCATCGCCGAGACCTGTGACCGTGTCGCCGTGATGTACGCAGGGCGCATTGCCGAGATTGGACCCGTGCATGATGTGATCAACCAACCATCGCACCCCTATACCGCCGGCCTGATGGCCTGCATCCCTGACATGAGCCAAGACCGCGAAAACCTGCACCAGATTGACGGTGCCATGCCCCGACTCAATGCAATTCCACAGGGTTGCGCTTTTAACCCGCGCTGCACCAAGACGTTTGACAAATGTGTCCAGCACCGCCCCAACTTGCTGAAGGCCGGCAACACCCACGCTGCTTGCTGGCTGCATGAAGCGGGGGGTGCAGCATGAGCACGGGTACACAACCTTTGGTCCGTGCCACGGACCTCGCCAAAACCTTTGACGTCTCAGCCCCTTGGCTCAACCGCGTTATAGAACGCAAGCCCAAAATGCTGCTCAAGGCCGTCAATGGTGTGAGCTTTGACATTGAGCGGGGGAAAACATTGGCCCTGGTCGGGGAATCCGGCTGTGGCAAAAGCACGGTGGCCCGCCTGCTGGTGGGCCTGTATGAGCCGACACGGGGCGGGTTCCAGTTCGACGGTGAAGATGCCCATGCAGCCTTCAAAACGGCTGAGGGTCGCAAGTTACGCCGGCGGGTGCAAATGGTGTTTCAAGACCCGTATGCGAGCCTGAACCCACGCTGGACTGTGGGTGACATCATTGCCGAGCCGCTGCGGGAACATGAAATTCTGTCGGATACGGCCGAGATCGATCAGCGCGTGGGCGAATTGCTGCAATCCGTCGGGCTGTCTGCGCTGGACCGCGTGAAGTTTCCCCACCAGTTCTCGGGTGGGCAGCGGCAACGCATTTCGATCGCACGGGCCTTGGCAACCCAGCCAGAATTCCTGGTCTGTGACGAGCCCACTTCGGCACTGGACGTCAGCGTACAGGCCCAGGTTCTGAACATCATGAAGGACCTGCAACGCAAACACGGTCTCACCTACCTGTTCATCTCCCACAACCTCGCGGTGGTGCGCCACGTCAGTGACCAGGTGGGCGTGATGTACCTCGGTGGATTGGTGGAGTTGGCGGACAAACACACACTGTTTGACACACCGCGCCACCCGTACACCCGCATGCTGCTGGACGCTATCCCCAAGATGCACGACACCGGCAAAGCGCGCACGGCTGTGGCGGGTGAGGTCCCCAACCCGCTCAATCCACCAACGGGTTGCGCCTTTCACCCCCGCTGTCCCCATGCCAACACGCGTTGTAGCAACGAGAAGCCGGAAATGCTGATGCACTCGGGCGTACGTGTAGCCTGCCACGCCGTGGAAGAGGGGCGAATTTAGAGCATTGACTGCTCTACCAAGCCAGCATACAAGGCTGCACCCAGCGGCAGCACGTCGTCATTGAAGTCGTAACGGGTGTTGTGCAACGCGCAGTTGCCAACCCCGTTCTCCGCGCCCTGCCCCAGGCGCATATAGGCACCGGGCTTGACCTGCAGCATGAAGGAAAAATCCTCGGAACCCATGCTGGGCTCCAGGTCGCGCACCACATGGTCGGGGCCTACCAGGCTCTCTGCCACATCCCCCGCGAACCGCGTCTCATGGGCCGAGTTGATAGTAGCCGGGTAGATGCGCTCGTAGTTCACCGACGCCGTGGCACCAAAACCCAGTGCCACCGCGCTGCACAACTCGTTGAGCCGGCGCTCCACCAGATCCTGCACCGCCGGGTTAAACGTGCGCACGGTACCGACCAGCGTCGCCTTGCCCGGCACCACACTCATGGCCCCCAGGTCGCCGGCGTGCATGGCACAAATGCTGATGACAGCGCTCTCGGTGGCGCGCACATTGCGCGAGACGATGCTCTGGATGGCGGTGATGATGTGGGCCGCCACCACAACGGGGTCTATCGTCTGGTAGGGGTGGGCGCCGTGGCCGCCGCGCCCAGAAATCTCTATCGTGACCCGGTCCGCCGAGGCCATCATCGGACCGCTGGTCATGCCCACGGTCCCTGGGCGCATAGAAGGCCAGTTGTGCATGCTGTAGACGGATTGCACCGGAAAACGCTCAAACAAGCCGTCCTGGATCATGACCCGTGCGCCGGCATAACCCTCTTCACCGGGCTGGAAGATCAACACGGCCGTGCCGTCGAAGTTGCGGGTTTCAGCCAGGTAGCGTGCCGCACCGACTAGCATCGCGGTGTGGCCGTCGTGGCCGCAGCCATGCATCAGGCCGGAGGTGGAGGACTTCCACGCAAAGTCGTTGAGCTCGGTCATGGGCAGGGCGTCCATGTCGGCACGCAGGCCGGTCATGCGTGTGCTGTCGCCCAATTTTCCCTTGATGGTTGCCACCACGCCTGTCTTGCCAATGCCGGTATGTACCGCATCCACACCGCAGACTTGCAGGGCTTCCTTGACCCGGGCGGCGGTGTAGACCTCTTCAAAACCCAGCTCCGGGTGGGCGTGTAAGTCGCGCCGAAAGGCGGTCAGCTCGGGGTGAAACTCGGAGATTTGTGCAAATGCCCGGCCATTGGCTCGGAGTTTGGGGGTTGTGTGTGCGCCTGTCATCCATGACCTCCTGGACGGCCGGTCCGTAAACGTGAACCAGCCCTGTCGGAACGATGCTAGCAGACAGGGGCTGGCGCGGGTTAATACGGGGTTTTCCCTTCTCAACAACACTCTGTCTCACGGAACCCCATAGGCAAAACAGTCGACGCTAAAATCCGGCCATAACGCTCCTAAAAAAGACATGTTCTCTTTCCTTCGCAGAAAAAAACAACAGGCGCCGGCTGACGTTGCAGCCGCTGCAGAAGCCCATGCCAAACGCATGGACCTGGAAGAGCGCAAGGCGTTCCGCCAGGAAATGCTCTACCAATCCATACGGGAAAGTTTCCTGGCCATGGAAGTGATTGGCAGCATGTACAAGTTCAAAGTCATGCCGGTCGACCTGCGCCACCACCGCTTCATTGCGATGATTGATGTGGCCAAGTCTTTTGTGACCGGCAAGGACGCCAAGACCAAGAGTTTTGCCGCGCTGGAAAAGTTGATGCGCTCCAATGCCTACAAGCGTTTTGGGGTGCTGATAGAAGGCATTTACTGGCGCGTCAGCGAGACCGAGAGCCAGTTTGACCGCATGTCTCGCACCGCCGACGGCGCTGAATCGGTGGTCGATGGCACACCTGCCGCCGCCATGGTGCGCCACCGCCCCGCAAGCCCCACCATGGAACAAGGCGATGGTGAACAACCCCTGGCACGCCATGCCTATCAACCAGTGTCGGACGACGAGGCCAAGGCATTTATGGAAGCCCTGCAAAACGGCCTGACGCCTCCCGTGGTGCGGGTCGGCGAATGGGAATACCAGTCCGATTTGGCCCCGCTGGACAGCGGCATCATGATTGGTGGCACGCAGTACGGAAAACTGCAGTAAAGCGCAAGCGCCAAGGTTTCACCGCAGGGCCGCCCCAAGGTGAAGCGCGTCCCCTCGGGGGCAGCGACCCGCGCAGCGGTGGAGCGTGGGGCCACATTCACCCACGCGCCCCTAAAATGGCCCGGTGAACGCCCCACTCCCCTCCCATTCCTCCCGCCGCCCCATCCGTGAACTGTCCGACGAGCTGATCAGCCAGATCGCCGCCGGTGAGGTCGTCGAACGCCCCGCATCGGTCGTGCGCGAACTGGTGGACAACGCGCTGGACGCCGGCGCCACACAGATCACCGTGCGCCTGCTGGCCGGTGGTGTGCGCCTGATCAGTGTGGAAGACGATGGCATGGGCATACTGCCAGAGGAACTGCCCCTGGCTTTCCGCCGCCACGCCACCAGCAAGATCGGCAACCTGCAGGATCTGGAATCGGTAGCCACCATGGGATTCCGCGGCGAAGCCTTGGCCGCTATCAACTCCATAGCAGACTGCGCAATATTATCGAGGGCTGGCGGCCAATCTGCCGCATACCTGCTGGACGGGCGGACGGGTGAACTCAAACCCGTAGCACGTAGCCAAGGCACCACGGTCGAGGTGAAAGAGCTGTTCTACAGCACCCCCGCCCGGCGCAAATTCCTGAAAACCGACGCCACCGAGTTGTCGCACTGCATAGAGTCCGTACGCCGCCACGCCCTGGCCCGCCCCGACGTGGGTTTTGCGATCTGGCACGAAGGCAAGCTGGTGGAGCAATGGCGCCGCTGTGAAGATCCTTCGCTGGAAGCCAGCCTGAACCAGCGCCTGGCCGATGTGCTGGGCGCGGATTTCATTGCGCAGTCGATTGCCGTGGACTGGCGCCCTGCCAGCGCAGCGCGCGCGCAAGGCGAGCCAACTTCTGAGTCCGGCTTAGGTGCCAGCGCCCTGCGCATATGGGGACGCGTCGGCATCCCCGACGCCGCCCGCTCCCGCGCCGACCAACAGTTCTGCTACGTGAACGGCCGCTTCGTGCGCGACAAGGTGCTGACCCACGCCGCCCGCAGCGCATATGAAGACGTGTTGCACGGCCACCGCCAACCGATCTACGCGCTGTACCTGTCCATGGACCCGGCGCGGGTGGACGTGAACGTACACCCCACCAAGATAGAAGTGCGCTTCCGTGACAGCCGTGAAGTACACCAAGGTGTTCGCCACGCGGTGGAAGACACGCTGGCCGCGCCCCGTGCCGGAACCGCCACCGCTGTGAACAGCGCGGTTTCGGCAGACCCAGCAGCAGATGCCGCCATTGGGCTCCTGCCCAAAGGGCTTATGCAAAATCGGCCTGTAGCCCCCATGTATTCAGCACAACCCGCTATTAATTTCGGAGCAAGGCAAGAACCCGTAGGCCACCGGGTAAACGACATCAGCGCCCTATGGCAGCCAAGCACTACCCCCCAGGGTGGCTGGGCGGCACAGGGTTTTGCGCAGGTCAAGGAGGAGCCCGCGCAGCGGGCGGGGGACACGGAGCAGAACGTTCTATCCCACAGGCTTCTAGCCCCCGTCGATATTACGTAAGTAGCTATTAAGTTCATAGCACACTATTCCGACT
>JAYSZJ010000072.1:0-1704 GCA_043738115.1 Rhodoferax sp.
ACGGCCAGCGAGCAACGGCGCGGTCAGCCCCCGGTAACGCAGCCGCTCGCTGGACCAGACACGCTCGCCATCACTGCGTTTCCAGGCCAGCACGGTGCCATCGGCTTCTGTACCAAACAGCAGCCGGTCATCACCCTGAATCCCCTGCACGCCATTGGCAGGCCGGGTCCAGAGCACATTGCCACGGGTGGTGTTCACGCAGCCAATGCCGGACTGGAACGCCCGTACGCAAACGCTGTCACCCAACCGGCTGACGCTGCCAACCAAGTCCACGAGCCGCTCGATGTCATTGATGCCGCGTGGGGTGGCGATGGGCGCCTCCCACTGAATGCTGCCATTTGACGGGTTCATGCCTGCCAGCCGGCCGGCCAGACCGACCACCAGCGTGTCGCCAACAGCCAGCATCACTCCGGACTGGCGCAGCACCAGCGGTTCACTTGAACGCTGCTGCGCCCACAGCTTTCGGCCGGTCTGCCCGTCGAAGGCATTGACCGAACGGTCCGCGGCCAGCACAAACACGCGATCGCCCGCGACCAACGGAGCGGTGAACGCCTGGGCCGTGAGCTTTTGACGCCACAACTCGCGGCCTGCTTGCATGGCGATGACTTCGTTGTCTTTGGTGACGACGGCGAGAACTTTTCCATCGCTGCCGACGCCTGCGGCAATCGGCGTCTTCAGCGCCACGCGCCAGACGTCGCGACCGGTCTGGGCATCGAGCAGCACGACCGTACCGTCGTCGCCGGCCACCGCCACGCCGTTGCCGGCTACCCCGACATTGAGCGGGAAATTGACCGGACCAACGCGCTGGATCCAGCCTTGACGCACCGAAACCAGCGCCGTCACCGGCTGCAGTTCTGTGGGCTGGGGCTTCTTGACGCCCCCAAAGCAACCCGCCAGGAATGCTATGCTAATAATAGCTAAAGGAGCACGTCCAGCAAGCGCAAGCAACCAAAAAGACTGAATTTTCATTTGTTTGCTCCGGCATTTTCGGCAGTTGCCAATTTGAGCTGTCCGGCGGTGGGGTCAACGCCCAGCGCATTGAGCTTGACTTCGACCAGGCGCCGGTATTCGGTGCGCTCGTCAAAAGCCTTCCAGGCTTTTTCGTATTCAGCTTTGGCTTCGGGGGTTTTTCCTTGCGCCATCAGGATGTCCCCGCGCCGGTCGGCCACCAGGCCCTCAAAGTTCTTCGGGAAAGCAACGGAAAGCTGCTGGAGGGCTTCGTCATATGATTTCTTGTCAAGCAGCAGTCCGGCAAGCCGAAGCCTGGCAATGGCCTGATAACCGGGATCGGACGCCTTGTCGGCCACCCAGGCCAGCGCTGTGCGGGCTGCATCGGCATTGCCTTTGTCGTAATGGGCCTTGGCCGCCAGAAGGCCGGCTTGCTGGGCATAGGCAGTGCTTGCAAAACGCTCCTTCATGTCGGCCAGCGCACGGTCAATTCGCGTGGCGTCGCCCGACTGAACGGCGCGCTCGACCTCGTCGAACATCACCGATGCCCGCGCTGCCTGGCTGCGCTGCCAGTATTGGTAGCCATTCCAGGCTGCAAATGCACCCAAGACGACAATCAGCGCCCAGGTGATCAGGTTGCCGTACTGCTTCCAGAAATGCTTGATCTCGTCAAGCTGTTCCTGTTCTTCCAAATCGAGGTGTTTTGCCATAAATTTCTGGGGGTTCTGCCCGACGCGGGGCGGGCTGGATGGAATG
>JAYSZJ010000073.1:0-1696 GCA_043738115.1 Rhodoferax sp.
GACAACAACTCGCAAACGCAAGTTAATCTGGAATTGCCGCCCGGCTCCAAACTGCAAGATACGCGCGCCATTGCAGAAACGGCAAGGCTGTCGATCTCCAAGCTTGAGCATGTCAAATCGGTTTACACCACGATTGGCGGCGGCAGTGCTGGTGCCGATCCATTCGCTGCGGGCGGTGCTGCGGAGGCACGCACTGCAACGCTCACCGTATTGCTGGCCGAGCGCGACATGCGTCCGCGCAAGCAGGGCATTGAGAACAACATCCGCAAAGCGCTGGAGTCATTGCCGGGGGTGCGCACCAAAGTCGGCCTGGGCGGCTCCGGTGAAAAGTATGTGCTGGTGTTGACGGGCGAAGACGCGGTGACATTGGGGCAGGCTGCCGCTGCCGTTGAGAAAGACTTGCGCACCATCCCCGGCCTGGGCTCTGTGGCCTCCAGTGCATCCCTGGTTCGCCCCGAACTCACTGTGCGCCCCGACTTTGCGCGCATGGCTGACCTGGGTGTGACGAGTGCGGCCATCGGCGAAACACTGCGTATCGCCACCGTGGGTGATTACGACACCGCATTGCCAAAGCTGAACCTGTCGCAGCGGCAGATCCCGATCGTCGTGCGTTTGGCCGATGATGCGCGCAACGACCTCAGTTCTCTGGAGCGATTGATGGTGCCCGGAGCCCGCGGCCCGGTGATGCTGAGCCAAGTCGCCACACTGGAACTGGCAGGTGGCCCGGCGGTGATTGACAGGTTCAACCGCGCGCGCAATGTGCAGTTTGACGTTGAGCTCTCCGGCCAGCCGCTGGGCGATGTGACGGTCGCTGTGCAAAAGCTGCCCTCGGTTGCCAACCTTCCCGCAGGCGTCAAGCAGGTGATCATTGGCGATGCGGAAGCACAGGCCGAGCTGTTTGCCAGCTTTGGGCTGGCCATGCTCACCGGCGTGTTGTGCATCTACATCGTGCTGGTGCTTCTGTTCAAAGACTTTTTACACCCCGTGACGATTTTGGCGGCTTTGCCGCTCTCGTTGGGCGGCGCGTTCGTGGGTTTGCTGATCGCCGACAAGAGTTTCTCCATGCCGTCGTTGATCGGCCTGATCATGCTGATGGGCGTGGCCACCAAAAACTCAATCCTGCTGGTCGAATATGCGATTGAGGCACGCAACGGCCGTCCAGCCACCGAAAGCCAACCGGCCGTGCCGCCCATGAGCCGCCTTGATGCACTCCTGGACGCCTGCCACAAACGCGCGCGCCCCATTGTCATGACCACCATTGCCATGGGTGCCGGCATGATCCCGATTGCATTCGAGTGGGGCTCGTCCGACGGCAGTTTCCGAAGCCCAATGGCCGTGGCGGTGATTGGAGGATTGATCACCTCCACCGTGCTGAGCCTGTTGGTCATTCCGGCAGTGTTCACTTTTGTGGATGACGGCGAGCATTTTCTGGGGCGCATCTTCAACCGCCTGCGTGGCAAGAAGCGCAAAGCGCCCCCGGCGGAAGCTGTTTTACCGCAGCCTCAGACCAGCAGCCCGTGATCAGGGCAGAGCGTCACGGCTTGGATTCAAGCCTTTATTTTGTTGACGAGTGCGGTCGTTGAGTACCCATCCACAAACGCAATCGCGAGCGCCCGTCCACCGTAGGACTCGACGACTTTTGTTTCAGCCAGCTTCTGCATGTCGTAATCACCGCCTTTGACCAGCAGGTCGGGCT
>JAYSZJ010000074.1:0-17651 GCA_043738115.1 Rhodoferax sp.
GCCTGGTGAAAACCTTACAAAAGGCGTATGCACGCTACGAAGAAATGGCTCAAAAAGAGCGAGCACCATCCGCCACAAAGTGAAATAGCACGCTCTCGAAAAGAGGCCTCGTTAACGCGAAGCTGCGCACCTCTCCCGGGTTGCTCGTATCTGTTGCGGCAGGCGGGGTAAATGATCCTCTGATGCCTTCCCTCCGTGACCCGGCCCCCAGTACGGGACAATACGGCAGCGCCCATCGGCGAGACTTGATTTCCACCAGTTTTCCAGTTTGAGGGCAGAGCAATTTTCCTAATGGATGGATTTCTTCGCTAAGGCCAGAAAGTAGATATTGATGGTTACAGCAGATAGAAATAGAGCATTCGCTCCAGCTAGGGCAATATTAAAAGCTGGAAAGCTTTTGCGCGGAGGATTCTCACCGGACGCAAATTTCTTTATTGAAGTCAATAGTTACGAGAAGGCCCTCAACATAGCTAGAGATCAAACTGGTGGGGAATACCTCCCGTGGGGCGATGTTCGAACGAATGAAGCCGTTGAAACAAAAGGCCCATCACCACTGCGAATTGAATTTAGAGTCGCTTGGGAAGAGGAAATGTTGGATGAAATAGAGGCAGCATTACCAAAACAATACCTAGAATCCATAAACGATGTGGAGGCGGATATTTTTAGCGCCTGCTCTAATATTTTTTTTACAAAAGGCAATGCTTTTTTTGAAAAACTGCTTGAGCAATACCAGAATGGTTTCTGGCCTTGTGGATTAAAGGGCAAGAGCGTTGAGGCTGGAAAGATTGTTGTTTTCAATCCCCTACCCTGAAGGTTCCCCTGTTGCGCGGATCCCAAAAAAGTTATGGGGTTCAACCCACCAAACGACGGCCAACATGTTGCCCATGATTGCGATGATGGGTTTGGCCACCTGCGAGCCTGTCAACACCAGCGAAACCAAAACATCCATGTCAGTTGCTGGAATTTGTCGCAATGGTGGAACTTACGACGGCGGTAAAGTCACGTATGGTCCCAACTTTTACGCCGCAACATTGCGCTGGAGCGCGGACGGTAAACCCATTGACGTGGAAACACAACGCTCTTCCTTGGTGAACGACAAGCCTTCTTATAAGGTATTGATGTCGAACAAGCAAAAACTCAGGTTTCAATCGGCAAGCTGCAAATAGTCTCGCGCGCTTCTCTCATTCAGGTAGTTTGCTGGCGTCGCGCACCGCGCCTCCATCGTACTTTGAGCCGAATTGTTCCGGCTACGTAGATGCACGTGAATTTGGCGCGGTTTCCACCCCAGAAGCTGGTCGCTGTGCGCAACGTTCTTGCTATTGTTTATGTAGCGCACAAAGTATATTCCACGGGGGCTACCCTTCCTCCGTCTCAACAGGGCGGGTTTAAAAATGCTTGGCTGTAGATAGAAACGAAGGAAAGTGCAAAAACTCCTAACCATGGATGAAGTGTTGGAAGAGAAATTTATCTCTCGAGGGTGGCTATACCTACGCGAGGAAAAGCCGACTTTAAGCTCAGTTGGTTTTTTTTATAACGCCGACCTTTCACTTTCGCCAGATGAAGAAAAGCTGATTCGAGCCGAATTTGTTAAGAAAGGTTGGAAGCCAACACTGTCAGCTGAAGACATTCACGATGTGATTTCCAACCTTGCGGAGCAGCTTGATGGAGACTCGACGAAAGAACAAAGGTTGGTTGCTTTTCAGTTTTTTCTTGACAATGATGCTTCTATTGAAGCGTGAAGCGATCACTGGCTCGATGTAGACGGCATCGTGTGACAACTTCAGCCGCTCTGTGGCCAGTTCTGGTGCGGCAGCAAAGAAAGCAAGGGCCAAAGCGAAAAAACTGGGCGGTGCTTGTCCTAACAAAAAGACGTAAATAGGATTCAATTATGAATGCGTGGAAAGAATTGGAATCCTTGGAGGCATGGATTTCTCAAACCGACGAACAAAAGAATAAACTAACCGAAAGAATTCTTGAGCTTTTGCCAAAGAGATTTATTCTTGGCGAATCATTTTCAAGAAAACTTGTTGATGGCCCATCCCTATCACTTTCATGTTTTTATGATGAGGAGTACGAAACAGTTCTTGTTTTAATACCAGGAGGATCATTTTCCTATGGCCTTAACTCAGATCATGAAAAATTAGTTAAAGACCTCTGCACGCCACAAGAATGGGGAATGATTCATTCGTTGCTTGATGATGCAAAACCCGACAAAGAGATGTATATTCCTCCATTTCTTATGAGTCGCTACCCCGTTTTAAGTTGGGTTATTGAAGAAAATATTAGTATTTCAAACTCTATAGAGCGTCCAGATTTTTCAAGTGGCAATGGCCCCAATCCAATATATCTTACAAAAGATGAAATAAACTTATTCTTAGAAAAAACCGGGTACAGGATGCCTTATGACTGGGAATGGGAATTTATTGCAAAAGGAAAGAATAATCAGTTGTTTATATCTGGCAATAATATTCCATCCGAAAAATTATTGAAAGAGGTTTGTCATACATCATTTGGCAATTCTAAGAAAAATAATAAAATGTCAAACGATTATGGAGTTGCAGGACTAGCAGTTGCAACGCTTACAGCCATGGACAAGAAAAATAATATGGTGGCAGTTCGTGGTGGGGCTGCAGGTTTTTATCCATTTCAAGGACCCGGCCAGTGGCCATTGCTTCTAACTAGTTTAAGAATGCCTCTCGAAAATATGCCTGGTGGGGTTGCTGGACTTCGCTTATGCCTTGATATTCCAAGTCATTAGTGTTGTTGCTCGCCTAACTCCCATCGTATGGCCTCCCAAATTAACATCGCACGATTTCGACAAGATCAAACTCGGTTTTCTGACGTTGTAAGATTTTCAGGCTCAACCAAACTGGCATCACTCACTGACACAATTACTGCCATAACCCATGCGTAGGTGAAGCCATTGAGGAGATGCAAGATTGGCCTCAAGCGAAGGGAAAATTATGTTGAAATATCAGGTGATAAAAGAATGGGCCCACTCCAACATTGGCAAAATAATTACCGGATTGGACTTTAATGGCATAAGCAAAGATGATTATCTCGATATGCGAGACCAATCTCCCTTTGATACCGACTGGTCAAATTCATTTGATGAAGTTGAAACACTTAAAGCATCATTGAATCCAAAAGAAAAAAATGATTCGGAAAAACTTTCTGAAACAATTCGTCACGACGCATTTACCATCGCCATCCGTCAATTTGGATCGGCCGATTTAGCCGGTTATTTGTCAGACGATTTTGGATTAATAACAGACGCATTAGCCATGGGCATGTCAAATCAATGGATAAATGGTTTAATGAAGAGTTACTTAGATGGCATTCCCCCTATGGGTGTAATTCCCCCCCTATCCATCACTCCAATAAATATCTGAATGCATGTGATAAGGTGTATTTATTTCACGCAAGTCGGTGGCAACAATGCCTTGCGTGCCGTGCTATCTGGTATGTTGCATTGAGATAGATTACAGTCCAGGCCATGCATGGTTTCCTTAAAAGTCTGATCGATAGCATTCAAGTGAAGTCATTGGAGCAAGCGCTTAACCTGTTGCCATCTTCATGGCACACCTCACCTGACCGGCTTTGATGGCAAACTGCAGTGCTACCGCTACAACGCAGCAGGCAAACTGACCGAGTCGCATGAACTAAGCCAGACCAAAATTCATCCCGATGGCTTGTCCCCTGCTCATTTGTGGCTTCGCCGTCTTTTTCAATCACGTTTTTCAAGAGATTCGCCCCATCGCTTGCCGTCAGGCGCAAGTCTCTGAGTTTTAAAATACCGAACCACCTGCTTTTTAGGTGACTTTCAAAGTGAAAGTAACCTGTTGTGCCAAAAACGGGAATCTCTGGCGACCAAATGAAGAAAAGCATTCGCTATACATTTAGTAGCTAGTAACGCATATTCGACGGGGGCTATAGGCCAATTTGATGCATGACCACCTCCACTTCACCGCCCTCCCCGTCAGCCTCAGCCCAATGCCAGCGCCGAGTACGCCGATTCAGAGCGCTAAAAAGATTCATCCATATTTCTATAACCACTGAAATGAAAAACGCAATTGAAATGGTAAAGGGGGCATGGAATGTTGCTAGCCCAGCGACTGCGCAACAGTTGGACAATCTAGAGAAATCGCTCGGCATCGCACTGCCAACCGACTATCGAGAATTTATGCTTTGGTCCAATGGCGGCCAAGGGAAGGTGGGGTCTGCCTATTTTTCCTTTTGGGCAGTTGAGAAAGTCGTAGAACGCAACACCTCTGCCAGCATTTGGAAATACATGTCTGACAAATTCATTGGCATCGGAACCAATGGTGGTGACCAGTGCTATGGTTTTGACTACACGAGGGGAGAAGAGCATCTGTGCTTGGCAATCGTTCCGCTCGGCGATCTAGGGGAAGAAAGCAAATTTGTTATTGCTCCAACTATGACGGAAGCACTTCAGAAGGCAGCAGATGGTCAGTTTGATGATGGGGGATACAACGCGGTGGAAAGCGGCTCGCTCACGCAGGAAATGATTGCCGTCCACCTAAGCAACGTCCGAACAAAATTGCAGAAACTCTGGGAAGAGAAAAAGTACAAGCAGTATCTCGATCTTATTGAGCATGAAAAATTGGTTACCTTACCGATTGAAATGAAAAAAGTTCAGCTCGCAAGAAAACTGTTGGGTTGACCGTGAACGCCCAGCTTTTGAATGCCTTGTTCCCATCGGGCGTTGTTGCAGCCAAAGCTACGTGCACGCAAGACTTCTGTTAGGCGGCCCGTTAAGAAATCGGCTTGCTATTGTTTATATAGCGCACCATGCATATCTCACGGGAGCTAGAGGGTGATTTCATATATAGTCCTTCCCTCCGACGCGCTCCCTCTTGCCAAGAGTCTGATCGCGTGCGGATGAAATTTTGAATCGAATGGAGGAACCTTAATGAGCCGACGTTTTGCAGGACCCACCGTACTGATCACAGTAATGGTTGCTTTGGTCTTGCCAGGTTGCCACACCCTGGCGCCGCCAGCCCCCGAAGTGAAGGTGGTGCCAGCTCCGCCACCAGTCAGCACAGACAAAGTCACGCCACCCGAGGACCGGTTAACGGTCTTTAGCGCGCAACTTGAAGGTGTAAAAAAAGCTGCAACTGAAAGCACCCCTAAAAGCACTTCTGGCGCTACTGCCAGTACTGGCACCGGAAACTTGGTAGCCGTCTTTAACCCTGACACCAGCCTATTTCGTTGGAAGGTGTGGCACTCAGGGCTCAAGGGAATTCCCAAGTCGGGCCAGTTCCATGGCCGCGATGGGCCCGATACCGGCGGCACCTCATTTCTACCCTTCAGCGGGGCCATCAAGAGCCAGATGGAGGGACGTGCAACCTTGACCGAGTCGCAAGCCGCAGACCTGTTGGCCGGACGGTGGTACGTCAGCATTCGCACATCGGTCTTTCCGAACGGCGAGATTCGTGGGCAACTGGTCTTACACGAGTGAGTCACGCGTGTTCATCAATGCCAATCTGCGCACGATGGCGGTGGGCTCTAAGTAAATGCAGCAACTCTCGCATGGGGCTGATGTCTCTACTCAACAAGGGTCAACGGGGAATCGCCCATACCTTGCCCCCTCCCACCGCAAACAGGCACCTGCCATCTATCGATTCCACCGCGTACCCACCGGTAAATTCGCCAAATGCAGGCAAGGTGACATGTCCTTCATCTTTCACAAAACACGGTAGGCGCAACTGGTCGCGCGCTGCACCGCGCAGCTTGACCACGGGGTGCGTGTGGCCGGCCACCACCAGATGGGTGGCGTGAATCTGCGGGTGGTGGCAGGCGGCGAAAGGCCCAATAAGAAAGGGCTCGTCGACCACCGTGATGCCCAGCTCCACCGGCGGGTCACCCGAATGGCTGTCGTGGTTGCCGCGCACCAGAGTCATGCGGATTGCGGCGTGCTGGTCGCGCCAGGCGCGCATTGCCTGCAGCACCGCAGGCGTTCGACCCGTGGCCGCGTGCAGAAAATCGCCTAAGAAGATGATGTGCCGCGGTGCGTGGCGCTCTATCAGTTGGGTCAGGCGTTGCAGGTTATCTTTTGTGCTGCCTGCAGGCACCGGCTGGCCTAGCTTGCGATAACTTGCAGCCTTGCCCAAGTGGAGATCGGCGATGAACAGGGTCTGGTTAGCCGGCCACCACAACGCGTGCTCGGGCAGCAGGTGCAGGGTCTCAAGGGACCATTGCACGACGCAGTGGGATGGATGGAGCTTCATCACAGCGGCGGCCGTGGTCGGGACTTTTTGCGCTCACGCCGTGGACGCTTTGGAGAGCTATCGGCCAACGCATCCCGGCCGTGGGCCAGCGTTGCCAACACTGCGTCCGCAGCGGGTGCCGGTGCCGATGGGGTGGCAGCAGAGCCCGCGGCCTTCTCCAGCTGCGCCACCATGCGCGCGATGCGGTCGACCAGTTGTTCGTTGCTCAGCTTCTCACGGAAGCGCTCCACCAGCAGCGGGAAGGCGAATGGCGTCGGGCGTTTAAGCGGCTGGATCACCAGAGTCTGGCCCGCCATACGCAGCAGGGTCTTGCGCAGGCGCGTTATGTCCAGCTCCTGCTGCAGCAATTCGGACTCGGCCTGGTGCAGCAGTTTGTTGCCCGGGTCGTATTTGCGAAACACCTCCCAGAACAGCGACGAAGAGGCCTGCAGTTGTTTGCTGCTGCGCGCCTCGCCCGGGTGGCTTTGGAAGATCAGGCCCGACACGCGGGCGATTTCACGAAAGCGCCGCTGCGCCAATTCGCTTGCGTTCAGGCTGGCCAGCACCTCTGCCATCAACGAATCGTTATCCAGCGGCGCTGCGAGCACCTGCGGCAGCAGCGCGGGCCAGTCCACTGCGTCCGCGCACAGCAGCTCAAAACCGTAATCATTGAAGGCCATCGAGAAGGTGCGCGGCGTATGGCGCGCCACACGCCAGGCGAACAGGCTGGCCAGGCCCAGGTGGACATGGCGGCCGGCGAACGGGTACAGGAACAGGTGGCAGCCCTCCCTCGACGTAAAGGTTTCGGCCAGCAGCGTCTGCGGCGTTGGCAGGGCCGACCATTCGCGCTGCACTGCCAGCATGGATTGGGCGGCCAGCATCTCCGGGTTTGCAGGTGGTCCGCCCTGCCCTGCAATGGCCAATTGCTCCACGACCGCATCGGCCAGCGTCGTGGACAGCGGCATGCGCCCGCCGTTCCAGCGCGGCACGGCGGGCTGCTTGCCGTTGGCGCGTTTCACCCAGGCTGTCATTTCGTGCACACGCACCAGCTCCAGCAGCCGGCCGGCGAACAGGAAACAGTCGCCGGGCTTGAGGCGTGCTGCGAAGCTTTCTTCCACCGTGCCCAGCTTGGCACCCCCGCGGTACTGCACCACCATGCTGGCATCGCTGACGATGGTGCCGATGTTGGCGCGGTGGCGCCGGGCCAGCCGGGCATCGGGCACACGCCAGACGCCCTCTTCATCGGGTTGTACGCGGTGGTAATCCGGGTAGGCAGCCAGCGATGCGCCACCTTGGGACACAAAGTCCAGGCACCATTGCCATGCCTCTACTGACAGGCCCGTATAGGCCGCGGTACTGCGCACCTCGGCCAACAGTTCGTCGGGCACAAAGCCGCTACCCAATGCCACGGTCACCAAGTGCTGCACCAGCACGTCCAACGGCTGCAACGGGGGTTCGCGGGCTTCGATGCGCCCTGCCTGCACCGCGGCGCGCGCGGCAGCGCCTTCTACGAGCTCCATGCTGTGTGTAGGCACCAGCGTGATGCGTGATGGCCGCCTCGGTGCGTGGCCGGAGCGGCCGGCGCGCTGCAGCAGCCGCGCCACGCCCTTGGCCGAGCCGATCTGCAACACCCGCTCCACCGGCAAAAAATCCACGCCCAGGTCCAGGCTGCTGGTGCAGACCACGGCGCGCAGCGCACCGCTCTTCACACTGGTTTCCACCCAGTCGCGCACGCTGCGGTCCAGCGAACCATGGTGCAGCGCAATCACCCCCGCCCATTCGGGCCTGGCCTCCAACAGGGCCTGGTACCACAGCTCGGACTGCGCGCGGGTGTTGGTGAAGACCAGCGTGCTGCCGCTGTTCTCAATCTCATGGACCACCTGCGGCAGCATCGCCATACCCAAGTGGCCGGCCCACGGGAAGCGCTCGGCGCGCTGCGGCAGCAGCGTGTCGACCACCAGGGTCTTGGGCGTATGGCCGCGTACCAGCCGGCCGCTGCGCTGCGGGCCTAGCAAGCTGTGCAGTGCCTGCTCCAGATTACCCAACGTGGCCGACATGCCCCACACCAGCAGGCCGGGTTGCCAGCGCGTGAGCCGTGCCAGCGCCAGTTGCAGCTGCACGCCGCGTTTGTTACCCAACAGTTCATGCCACTCGTCGACCACGACCACGCGCACGCTACCCAATGCCGTCTGCGCATCGGCACGTGACAGCAGCAGGCTCAGGCTCTCGGGGGTGGTGACCAAGGCAGTAGGCAGCCGATTGTTTTGCGCCGCGCGTTGCCCGCTGGGGGTGTCACCGGTGCGGGTGGCTACCGTCCAGTTTGGGGCGAGGCTAGACAACGGCTCCTGCAGTGCGCGCAGTGTGTCAGCGGCGAGCGCGCGCATAGGGGTGATCCACAACACGGACAGTGGCGGAGCGACAGGCTTGCGGGCGATTTTGGCAGGGGCGGCAGCGGTGCCAGAAGCGCCAGCCCTGGACAGCGCCTGCAGCGCGCCCAGCCAAACCGCGTAGGTCTTGCCCGCGCCAGTGGTCGCGTGCAACAGGCCGCTGTCGCCCGCAGCCATCGCGACCCAGACCTCGCGCTGGAAATCAAACGGCTGCCAACTGCGTGTGGCCATCCAGGCGCTGGCGTCACGTAACAAGGGCACGGCTACCGACTGGAGCACAGGTACAACCACCGACGCAGAGGCAGCCGCGGGCTGTGGCGTGGGTATGTTTCGCGGCCTGGGAGGGCGACTCATGGATCGCTATGGGCAAGCAAGGCGGAAAGTATTTGCAGCGTGTCGGCCTCGGCAACCAGCTTGTCTTCCCGCCAGCGCAACATGCGCGGAAACCGCACGGCGATGCCGCTCTTGTGGCGCGGGCTGCGCGCGATGCCTTCGAAGCCCAGCTCAAACACCAGTGTGGGCCGCACGCTGCGCACCGGACCAAAGGTCTCCACCGTGGTCTTGCGGATGATGGCGTCCACCTGCGCCATCTCGGCATCGGTCAGGCCCGAGTAGGCCTTGGCAAAGGGCACGAGTTTGCGGTCCTCCACCTCGGGTCCTGCGTCCCACACTGCAAAGGTGTAGTCGCTGTACAGGCTGGCGCGTCGGCCATGGCCGCGTTGTGCGTAGATCAACACGGCGTCCACGCTCATGGGGTCTATCTTCCACTTCCACCACACGCCCTCAGCCTTGGTGCGGCCCACGCCGTAGCGGCTGTCGCGGTGCTTGAGCATGAAGCCCTCTGTGCCCAGCGTGCGTGCGGCTTCGCGCTGCGCGGCCAGTGCAGGCCAGTCACTGCCGGATAACAATGGGGAAAGAACCAGACGCGGGTGGTTCACCAACTGGGCCAGCGCATCCAGCGCCGCGCGGCGTTCGTGCTGCGGCTGCATGCGTATGTCGGCACCTTCGTATTCCAACAAATCGTAGGCGACCAGTGCGGCGGGCAGATCTCGCAGCATCTTGGGGCCAACCGACTTGCGGGTGATGCGTTTTTGCAAATCAGCAAAGGGCTGGACACCAGTGGCCGCATCGCCGGATGCTTCGCGCCAGATCACGATCTCGCCGTCCACCACGGTGCCATCCGGCAGCGCCTCGCCCAGCGCTCCCAACTCGGGGAAACGGTCGGAGATCAGCTCTTCGCCACGCGACCACAGCCACACCTGGCCTGCGCGGCGAACCAGTTGGGCGCGGATGCCGTCCCACTTCCACTCCACCTGCCAGTCGGCCGGAGAGCCCAGCAGCGTATCAAACCGCTCCACAGGCTCGGCAAAGGGGTGGGCCAGGAAAAAAGGATAGGGTTGGCCATTGGTGGCGCGGTCCTGCTCATGCGTGCTCTCGGGTGCAATCAGCGCCAAGTAATGGGCAGCCGTAGGTTGGGCACCGCTCAGCGTATAGCCCATGAAGCGCTGCGCAAGCCGCCGCGCGTCCACACCCGCCACCGCGGCCAGCGCCTGTGTCACTTGCAGCCGCGACACGCCGACCCGAAAACCGCCGGTGATGAGTTTGAAATACACCAGGCGCTGGTCGTCAGGCAGTTCCCGCCACTGTTGCTGCAGCTTGGCCGTCAGATCTTCGGTGGGCATGCCGCGCAGAGGCAGCAGATGGTGCAGCAGCCAGTCGGCCAAGCCGCGCTCTTGCGGCGCAGTGGCGGGCGGCAGCAGCAGCGCAACCGTTTCGGCCAGATCACCTACGGTCTGGTAGCTCTCTTCGAACAACCATTCAGGCAGGTCGAAGGCTTCTAGCGCCAACGCACGCAGCAGGCGCGTGGGCACGAGTTGGCGCGGTTTGCCACCAGCCAGAAAATACACCGTCCACGCGGCATCTGCCGGGTCGGCATCGCGCAGGTAGCGCTGCAATGCGGCTTGTTTGCTGCGGCTGGCGGTGCTGGCGTCTAGCTCACGGTAGAGGTCGGCGAAGGCCTTCATGCGCCGGCACTGCCTTCCACATCGTCTGTCCCGTTGCTTTCCATGGCACCCTCGGTCGCCGCGTCCGCACCACCCGCATCTTCATCGCCGTATTCGGTCTCGAAGGCCTGTGCGTCCAGCCCGTGTTCGTTGAGCCACCGCACCAGCACCGGCACACTGCCATGTGTCACACGCACGTGTTGCGCTCCCGTACCGGCGATGGCGCTCAGCAGGCCCGGCCAGTCGGCGTGGTCGGACATCACAAAGCCTCGGTCCACGCCGCGCCGCCTGCGCCGGCCGCGCACCTGCATCCAGCCGCTGGCAAAAGCGTCAACCGCATCAGCGTCAAAACGCTTCATCCACGGCGTGCCGTGGGCGGATGGCGGTGCAATCACCAGCGCGCGTTTCAGTGCGGCCTTGTCCATCTCGGGGTCCGTCACACGGTATGTGTGCGGCAAGGCCACGCCCGCGGCGCGGTACACCGCGTTTAGCGGCTCTACGGCTCCGTGTACGACGATAGGGCCGATGCTGGCATCCACCCCGCTCAGCAGCCGCTGCGCCTTGCCAAAGGCATAGCATAGGATCACCGACGTACGGCCCTCCGCCGCGTTGCGCCGCCACCAGGCATTGATTTCGTCAAACAGCGCAGGCTGTGTGGGCCAGCGGTAGATGGGCAGGCCAAACGTGGATTCGGTGATGAAGGTGTCGCAGCGCACCGGCTCGAACGGAGCACAGGTGCCGTCGGCCTCGGTCTTGTAGTCGCCAGAGGCGACCCAGACCTGCCCGCCGTGTTCGAGCCGCACCTGTGCCGAGCCCAGCACATGCCCGGCCGGGTGCAAGGAGAGGCGCACACCGTGGTGTTCAATCGCCTCGCCATAGTCCAGCGTCTGCAGCGTGATATGCGCCCCCAGCCGCTGGCGCAGTGTTCCGGCACTCAGGGTGTGGGCCAGGTAATGGGTGTTGCCGACGCGGGCATGGTCCGAATGGGCATGGGTGATGACCGCGCGATTCACAGGCCGCCAAGGGTCGATGTAAAAGTCACCCGCCGGGCAGTACAGGCCCTCGGGGCGGGCGATGACGAGGTCTTTGGGGTTGGAGGTTGGCATCACCTATCCGACTCTACGCACCGCTTACGCTGCATACTGTGCGACCGAGCACATTAACTCCTGAATTCATAGCAGACCAGGCTTGTTCCACAGGGGCTACAGCCTTATTTGGCTTATGCCGATGGCTGCACAGCCATGGTGGCGCTAGATCTTGGAGAAAACCTGTGCCTCTTCAAACAACGGCGTCATGTCGCCCAGCCTGGCAACCACCTCTTCCATCGAGCCATCCAGGCGCTTGGCCACCATGGGTGGAAAAGCTTCCACAAAATGGTTGCCCGCAAACCCGTATTTGAGATGTTTGCTGATCTGGTTGGCGGCAAACACACAGGCAATCATGTCGGAGTCGACCAACTCGGGGCCGTGCTGGTGGCGAATGGTCTCCACCAGCTTGGGCGCAAAACGCCATTTCTCCACCAGCATGGCGCCCACCACAGCATGGTCCACCTCGATGACTTCGCGCAGGGCCAGATGCAGGGACGTGCCCTGCTGTTTGCTCACATCCAGGGCCACGCGGAACTCTTTTGCCATGAATTGCGCCAGCACCACCTTGCCAAAATCGTGCAGCAGGCCGGCGATAAAACAGTCCATGGGGTCGGCGTCATCTAGCTTCAGCGCGAGTTGTTTGGCGATGGCCGCGGTGGCCAGCGAATGCAGCAAATACTGCTGCCCATCGAAACCAGCCTCATTTGTCTTGGGCAACATGCCAATGGCAGCAATGCTCAACGCCAGGTTCTTGATGGTGTTGAAACCCAAATAAACCACCGAGTGCCCGACCGACGTGATTTGTTTGGGCAGGCTGTAGTAGGCCGAATTGACAACCTTCAGGATCTTGACGGTCAGCACCGGATCTTTGTCTATGACCTCCACCAAGTCCTTGGGTGTGCTATTGACGTCACGCGTCAGCTCCAGAACCCGTTGCACGCTCTTGGGGAAGGCGGGCATGCCGTCCACCGCAGCGGCGAGCTTTTTGGTCAGTTCTGGGCTCATAGACTTTAGGTGAGTTCCGGGAACAAAACTTCAGTGTAGCCAAATTGGCTGAAATCGCGAACCCGCATCGGGTACAGCTTACCCCACAGGTGGTCACACTCGTGCTGCACCACGCGGGCATGGAAGCCGTCCACCGTGCGGTCTATGGGGTCGCCATACTGGTCAAAACCGGTGTAGCGTATGTGAGACCAACGGGGCACCAGGCCGCGCAGGCCGGGGACGGACAGGCAGCCTTCCCAGTCGTCTTCCTGAGGCGGGTCACCCAATGCACTGCCGTTTGCAGACAGCGGTGTGATGACGGGGTTGACCAAAACCGTGGGCGGCACGATGGGCCTGTCGGGGTAACGCGGGTTCCTGTCGCGGCTGCCGAAGATGACGACCTGCAGGTCCACACCAATCTGCGGCGCGGCCAAGCCGGCGCCATTGGCGGCACGCATCGTGTCCAGCAGATCGCTGACCAGCAAGTGCAGCGCGTCGGAGTCAAAGTCGCTTTCGGGCACGGTCTGGGCCACCCGCAGCAGGCGGGGGTCGCCCATTTTCAGAATTTCACGAACCGCCATGTTTTAAACCTTTCTGTTCACCCGGCACAATCCAGTGCATGTCTGCGCCATCCAGTCCACCACCTGCCACCGCTCCCCAAAAGCCGCTGCCGCGCTGGTTGCAATGGTTGCTGCGCGCGCTGGCGGCGGTAAGCCTTGCTCTAGGTTTCCTGGGAATTTTCCTGCCAGTGCTCCCCACCACCCCGTTTATTTTGCTGGCCGCCTGGGCCGCAGCGCGCAGTTCACCCCGCATGCTGGCATGGCTGGAACAGCACCCGCTGTTTGGCAAGATGCTGCGCGACTGGCGCCAGGGCGGCGTGGTCAGCCGCAATGCCAAGTGGGGTGCCACCAGCATCATGTCGGCCAGCGCGGTGTTTCTGCTGTTCACTGTAACCAAGCTCTGGGCGGCCGGCCTTGCCATTGCCTGCATGGCCTCTGTACTGGTCTGGTTGTGGCGCAGGCCAGAGCGCGCCATTGGGCCCCATTGACAGGCTGGGCCGCTGCGGCTCACTCCGGTGACGCCTGCAGCAAGGCCAGCATCGCTGCCTCGTCAATCACAGCCACACCCAGAGTCTGCGCCTTTTCCAGCTTGCTGCCCGCCTCGGCACCAGCCACTACATAGTCGGTCTTTTTGCTGACCGAGCCAGACACTTTGGCACCAGCCGCTTCCAGCAAATCCTTGGCTTCATCACGGCTCAGTGTTGGGAAGGTGCCGGTCAGTACAAAGGTCTTGCCGGCCAGCGGTTTGGGGGCTTGTACGGCGGGCTCGCCTTCTTCCCAAGTCAGGCCGCAGGCACGCAATTGCTCCACCACCTCACGGTTGTGGGCCTGCGCAAAAAAGGTGTGGATACTTTCGGCGACGATGGGCCCCACATCGGCCACCTCCAGCAGTTGCTCCACCGTCGCGTCCATGATGGCGTCAAGCTTGCCGAAATGCCGGGCCAGCGCCTTGGCCGTGGACTCGCCTACATGGCGAATACCCAGGCCGAATAGAAAGCGCGGCAGGGTCGTTTGTTTGGACTTTTCCAGCGCGTCCACAATGTTTCGCGCGGATTTCTCGGCCATGCGGTCCAAGGCCGCCAAGGCGGTAAAGCCCAAACGGTACAGGTCCGGTAGCGTCTTGACGATGCCGGCGTCCACCATTTGCTCGACCAGCTTGTCACCCAGGCCCTCGACCTCCACCGCCCGGCGGTGCGCGAAATGCAGGATGGCCTGCTTGCGCTGGGCGCTGCAGAACAGACCGCCAGTGCAGCGGTAATCGGCCTCGCCCTCTTCGCGCACAGCGGCCGAGCCACAGACCGGGCAGACGTGTGGCATCGTGAATTCCGCGCCCCGCTCCACCGTCTCGGCGGGCAACACTATGCTGACCACTTCCGGAATGACATCACCGGCGCGGCGCACCACCACGGTATCGCCAATGCGCACGTCCTTGCGGCGGGCCTCATCTTCGTTGTGCAGCGTGGCATTGGTGACGGTGACGCCGCCAACAAATACCGGCGCCAGCTTGGCCACGGGAGTCAGCTTGCCGGTGCGGCCCACTTGTATATCGATGCCCAGCACGGTGGTCATCTGCTCTTGCGCAGGATACTTGTGGGCCACGGCCCAGCGCGGCTCTCGGCTGATAAAACCCAGTTTCTGTTGCAGGGCAAGGCTATTGACCTTGTAAACCACACCATCGATGTCGTAGGGAAGCTGGTCCCGCGTCTGGCCGATGTGTTGGTGGTACGCTATTAATTCAGGAGCGCCATTCGCAGTAGCGACGAGGGCTGCAACCGGAAAACCCCAAAGCTTCAGGGTTTGCAGCATATCGTAGTGGGTACCAAAGCTCGGACCGCCCTGCTCCCCGGGCGTGACCTCGCCCAGGCCATAGGCAAAGAAGCTCAAGGGGCGCTGGACAGTAATGCCGGGGTCCAGCTGGCGCACAGCACCGGCTGCGGCATTGCGCGGGTTAACAAAGGTTTTTTCACCTTTTTCACCAGCGGCAATGCGCGCGCGTTGGCGCTCATTCAGGGCTTCAAAATCGTCGCGGCGCATGTAAACCTCGCCACGGACTTCGAGCACGGGCGGGGCCTCTGCGGAGAGCCGTAAGGGGATCTGCTTGATGGTGCGGATGTTCTGTGTGACATCTTCGCCGGTTTCACCGTCACCGCGCGTGGCGGCCTGCACCAATACGCCGTGTTCGTAGCGCAGGTTCATGGCCAGGCCATCGAACTTGAGCTCGGCCACGTACTCCAATGGCGAATCGGTCTCGGTCAAGCCGAGTTCCTTGCGCACGCGGGCATCAAAATTCTGCGCGCCACTGGCCTCGGTATCGGTCTCCGTGCGGATGCTAAGCATGGGCACTGCATGGCGTACCGACGCAAACTGGTCCAGCGGTTTGCCGCCCACACGCTGGGTGGGTGAATCGGGGGTCAACCAATCGGGGTGGGCCGCCTCCAGCGCTTGCAGTTCCTGGAACAGGCGGTCGTACTCTGCGTCTGGAACCGTGGGCTCGTCCAGCACGTAGTACTGGTGGGCATAACGGTGCAGTGTTTCATGCAGCACCTGCACACGCGCCCGATCGGGGTGGGTATCTGGCGCAGCGCCAGCAGCGAACAAATCCAGGTTGGCCATAGCCCTAACCCCTCAGAGAATCAAGCAAACAAGCGGCGCGCCAACAGGGAGCCCGCCGCCAGGTCGCGCTGCTCCAGCGTGTCGTACAGGCTTTGCAGTTCGGCACCAATCACATCCATCGTGGCAGCGGTCAGCAGTTGGCCGTTGTCGTCGGTCACAACGCCGTCCATGGTTTGGGCCAGCGCAGCCGCCACTTCACGCATGCGGTCAAAGGGGCGTTCGTTGCGATCGACTTGGGCTACGTCCAAGTGCAGTGCGATGTCGCGAATGGCCGACTGGGCCGGGTCTTCAGCCAGAGCGGCCTGCGGGTCAAAACTCAAGACCAGCAAAGGCGCCAGGCCTTCGGTACTGGCGGGCAGCACCATGCGCCCCGGTATGACACCGGCCACAAAACCCTGGTGGGCAGCATTCTGCTGCACGTAACCAGGGCTCCAGGATGCGTCGCGGGCACGTATCGTGAAGCCAAGCTGGGCGTCGTGCGCGCTGGCAAATTGGTCCAGCTCGCGGGCGCGGGCTACCTCTTCTAACATTTCCGGGAACTCGGGCGTAGCATTGATGGCGTCGGCAAAGGCCTGGGTCTTGACCACGTATTCGGAGTATTCGATTTCGTTCAGCGCACCGGATCGGTTGGCCAATTGCACCCCCGCCTGGAAGCCGCCGTATCGATGACCGGGAACAGGTACTTCCCAGGTCAGAGTGCTCAGGTTGTAGCCCTCAATCGCATAGGGCTTGGTGCCCGCACGGCGCGTGCTGGGCATGGCGGCAATGGCCGCTTCGCCAGACACCACCATATTGGGACCATCCAAAGCGATGGTGGCGATCACGTCGATCAGTGAATCCATGGCCGAGCGGCGCGCCACGGGTGGCAGCGACATCGGCTGTGTGTCCGGGTCGGTAGGCCCATCAAAAGCCGGTTCGCGCAATGGGTTTTGCGATGGGGAGCCCGCAGGTTCAGGCCTGGCCTGGCGCGGGGCATTGCGGCGCGAACTCCAGGCCCCGTGGGCGATCACGGCGGCCAGAATCACACCACCGGCAATCGCCAAACCAATTTGTAAATTGCTCATCGTGTGAGTGCCTTCTGCAGAGCCGCCTCAAAGAAGGTACGCGCCCCCCCGGGGGGAAGCGAATGAATATGAGCGTGGGGGTTCATAAGTGCGCTTTGTCGTTAGGCCAACTCAGCCAGGGTCAGGGCAGATTCCATGTCAACGGCAACAATGCGCGACACGCCTTGTTCCTGCATGGTCACGCCAATCAGTTGTTCGGCCATTTCCATCGCAATCTTGTTGTGGCTGATGAAAAGGAATTGGGTTTCTTTGCTCATGCTGCGCACGAGTTTGGCATACCGCTCGGTGTTGGCGTCGTCCAAGGGGGCATCGACCTCGTCCAGCAAACAGAATGGGGCCGGATTCAGCTGGAAGATCGCGAACACCAGCGCAATGGCAGTCAGCGCTTTTTCACCGCCCGACAGCAGGTGGATGGTCTGGTTCTTCTTGCCCGGCGGTTGGGCGATGACCTGCACACCGGAATCCAGAATTTCATCCCCGGTGATGACCAGACGGGCATTGCCGCCGCCAAACAGCTCGGGGAACATGCGCCCAAAGTGCTGGTTGACCTGCTCAAAAGTGCCCGACAGCATCTCGCGGGTTTCTGCGTCGATCTTGCGGATCGCGTCTTCCAGCGTCTGCATGGCCTGGGCCAGGTCGGTATTTTGTGCGTCCAGAAACTGCTTGCGTTCGCGTGCTGCGGCCAACTCATCCAGCGCGGCCAGATTCACCGCGCCCAAGGC
>JAYSZJ010000075.1:0-1662 GCA_043738115.1 Rhodoferax sp.
CCGCCCGAGAGTTGCCCCAGCGGCCTCTTGCGCCATTCCCACGATTGAGTCGTCTGCATGGCACGCATTGCCGCAGCATGATCCACCGCGCTCGGTGCGGCCAACCAGGGCCGGTGTGGCAGACGGCCCAGCATGACGGTATCCTGCACCGAGAGATCGTCATCGGCAGACTCGTTTTGCCCAAGCCACGCCAACCGACGAGCACGGACACGTCCCGGTAAATTGGCGATAGGTTCGCCCAACAGGGTCACTGTTCCCGTATGGGGCAACAGCTGCGCCAGCGTCTTGAGCAGGGTTGACTTACCCGCGCCGTTCGGGCCAACGATGCTGGTCCAGCGAGCCTTGGGAATCGCGATGGCAATAGCGTGCAGCACCTCTCTGTTTCCAAGATTGGCGCTGAGCGACCGTGCGGTCAGTGCGGCTGAATCAGTCACCATTAAGACCAATTCGCGCCAGCGGAAGTGCGAGTTTTGTGATGCATCAGCCACAGCAAATAGCCGCCACCCAGCACGGCCGTCAGCACACCCACAGGAAGCTCCTGCGGGGCAATCAGCCAACGCGCCAGCGTGTCAGCTGCCATGAGCAACACGCCACCGGTCAGGCTGGACAACAGAATAAGTTGACCGTGGTTGGTTTTGATAACCGAGCGGACAAGGTGCGGAGCCGCCAAGCCCACAAAAGCAATCAAGCCGGTTTGCGCCACGGCCGTACCGGTGGCGAGTGCCAGCACGGCAACCAGCGCAGCACGCATGGGCACCAGCGCAAGGCCCAGGCTCAGTGCAGTCGCGTCGCCCAGACTCAGACCATCCAATGCCCGGCCTAGCAGCCAGGAAGCCACAATGCACAAGCCCCAAACGCCTGCCATTAGTAGGCAAGCGGTCCAGCCTACAAAGCTGGTAGAGCCCAACATGAATATCTGCATCGACTGAAGTGATTCCGGTGAAAATAGCAAAACCAGTTGCGTCATGGCACCCAGTACGACACCCACCACCACACCCGCTAGCAGCAGGCGCAGTGTGTGCTGTACGCCACGTGACAGCGCCAATGTGAGCATCACGCCAAACACCGCACCCGCAAACGCAGCACCGGTGAGCCCAAGACGCACCATCACGCTGCTGGAAAACACGCTGACCGCCACACTCTCAATGATCGCGCTGCCGCCCAACATGCCCGCACCGCCGCCGATTGCTTCAAGCGCCAGCGCCACACCCAACGATGCGCCCGAGGCACTGCCAAGCAGATAGGGGTCGGCTAGCGGGTTTCGAAACAGCCCCTGCGCCACTGCGCCCGCCAGGCCCAAGAGCGCACCAGCCACCCAGGCGCCAAGCGTGCGCGGCAGGCGAATTTCCCAAACGATCTGTTGGGCCATGGCGTGTTGGGAAGGGTCTTCTTGAGGATTCATCAGGAGGCCCAGGAGACTTTCAAAACCCGCACTGCCCACGCTAACACCCAGCGCGACCAAAACCAAACTGGCGAACAGCAAGGCCCACAGCAGGCTTGACGCGCGGCGCAAATTCAAGGGCTAGCCCTCGCGGCGACACACGTTCGGGCGGTCATCCCTCCAACATTCGCGTCTCCGAACTTCGAATTTGGCGCTTTGGCGGCCAAGCACTGCGCCATCAGCCGTGCACCTTCGGCCATGCGTGGCCCTGGCCGCACCAG
>JAYSZJ010000076.1:0-17339 GCA_043738115.1 Rhodoferax sp.
CGGGCTCCTCCTTTACCTGCGCAGAACGCTCAGCCACCCGACCCCCTTGCTCAGGCACTTCGCTCAACTGGAACCCCGCCGCAGCAGGCGCTGCACAGCCACAGCTACCGCTTCCACAACCGCCTTTTGATATTGCTTGCATGTTGTACTCCTACCGCTTAGCGGTATGTTGACTACCAGAGGCGTCGGATTTGAGGCCGATGCTGCGGCTGCGCACCACCTGGTAGGGGCGAAACACATAGGCCAGTGTTCCAAAGCCGCTCCAGACGTGCACCAGGCGCGAAAACGGAAATAGCAAAAAGATGGTCATGCCCAACAGCATGTGTACCTGATAGTGCCACTCGGTCCCCTGCACCAAAGCGGTATTTGGCGAAAGCAAAACGATGCCTTGCAGGTACTCGGCCAGACGTAGCATGGTCTGGGGATCCGATACATGGTGGAACGATGATGGCAATGTAGAGAGGCCGATGACCAACTGCACCCACAAAATTACCAAGATGGCGATATCCGTGCGGTGGCTGGTGAGGCGAATACGGGGGTCAAAGATGCGACGGTGCAGTAGCAGGCTCAAGCCAACAAAGCACACCAATCCAGCCACACCCCCGGCAATAACCGCCAGCAGTTGCTTTTGGGACGAGCTGAAGAAGCCCTCGTAGAACCAGTGCGGTGTTAACTGACCAAACAAGTGGCCAAAAAACAGGAAAAGAATACCCCCGTGGAACAGGTTGCTGCCCCATTTGAGCTGCCCCTTACGCAGCAACTGCGATGAATCACTTTTCCAGGTGTATTGGTCGCGGTCAAACCGCGCCAGGCTGCCCATTAAAAAGACAGAAAGGCAGATATACGGGTAAATAGCGAAAAGGAAATTGTGCAAGGAACTCATGCTTGCTCTCCTAAAGACGGTGTGGTGTGTTTTTTCACAAAATGGATGGGCTGTGAAGCACCCGGCTTGGCTTGTCCCTCGGTCGAGCAGCCGCCAAAAACCTCGGGCTCAGCCCAGCTTTCATCAACCTCGGGCTCGGGTGCAACCGCCACGGCTTCGGCCTTTTCGCCGGCAAGCTCCAACACGGCGGCCAACACGCTGGCGTAAGGGCTGTTCCGTTTGAGCAGGGCACTGAAGATGACACGCACGATGTGGGCGATTTCACCCAAAAACTCCCGCGCCTGCGGGGGCGGCTGGGTGGAGGCGAACTCCAGCACCACCGGCAAATAGTCCGGCAACTCGCTAGACCCGAGGAACAGGCCTGCCTTTTCATAGGTCTGGATCAGGTCAACCATGGCGGGGCCACGATCGCGCGAATCACCGTGCACATGCTCAAACAGATGCAGTGCCGTGCGGCGGCCACGGTCAAACAGCTCAACGTACTCCGATTCAACGTCCAAAGCCGACTGCGACTCCAGGTGCTGCAGCAGTGCCTGCAGTTCCACCAGCCGTGTGGCTGGCAATGCTGCTTCGCTGCGCAGCGCCTGCTGCATCTCGGGGATATGGCTGCGCAGCTCCGCATCGGGGTAACGCAGCAAATGGGCCAACACCCGCAGGGTCAGCCGTGCTTGCGCGGGTGAAGAGGAAAAAATGGCCATCTTAGTTCTCCATCCGAATAGGGATCGTGCGTTTCTTCTCGCTACCAAAGAGACTGGTCTCGGTCTCGCCTTCGGAGCAACCGTTGCCAAACGTGAAGCCACAACCACCCTTCACATTGAAGGTGTTCTCTGCGTATTCCCGGTGGGTGGTGGGGATCACAAAGCGGTCTTCGTAGTTGGCAATCGCCATGTAGCGGTACATCTCTTCCACCTCGGCGGCGGTCATCCCCACTTGCGTCAACACCTTCTGGTTGATCACACCATCCACGTGTTTGGTGCGCTGGTAAGAACGCATGGCCAGCATGCGTTCCAAGGCACGCACCACGGGCACGGTGTCGCCTGCGGTCAACAGGTTGGCCAGGTACTTGACGGGGATACGCAGTTGCGACACGTCCGGAATCTCACCGTTCTGGCTCAGTACACCGGCATTGGCCGACGCGGTAATGGGCGACAGTGGTGGCACATACCAGACCATGGGCAGCGTGCGGTACTCGGGGTGCAGTGGCAATGCCACCTTCCACTCCACGGCCATCTTGTATACCGGGCTTTGGCGGGCAGCGGCCATCCACGCGTCGGGTATGCCGTCAATGCGCGCCTGTGCAATGACCTTGGGGTCATTGGGATCCAGGAACAGGTCGAGCTGTGCCTGGTAGAGGTCCATCTCGTTGGGCGTGCTGGCGGCTGCCGCAATGCCGTCTGCATCGTACAAAAGCACACCCAGGTAGCGGATACGGCCCACACAGGTCTCGGAGCACACCGTGGGCTGACCGGCTTCAATGCGGGGGTAGCAGAAGATGCATTTCTCCGCCTTGCCACTCTTCCAGTTGTAGTAGATTTTTTTGTACGGGCAACCGCTGACACACATGCGCCAGCCGCGGCATTTGTCCTGGTCGATCAGCACAATGCCGTCTTCTTCACGCTTGTAGATGGAGCCAGACGGGCACGAGGCCACACAAGCCGGGTTCAGGCAGTGCTCGCACAGGCGCGGCAGGTACATCATGAAGGTGTTCTCGAACTGACCCATCATGTCTTTTTGCGCTTGTTCGAAACCTGCCAGGTTGGCATCCTTGCTGCGCTTTGAAAATTCGCCGCCCAGGATTTCCTCCCAGTTGGGGCCCCATTCAATTTTCTCCATGCGTTTGCCGGTAATCAGTGAGCGGGGGCGCGCTGTTGGCGCGTGTTTCATCTCGGGTGCCGACTGCAGGTGGTCGTAGTCGAAGGTGAAAGGTTCGTAGTAGTCGTCAATCTGCGGCAGGTTGGGGTTGCTGAAGATTTTCATCAGCAGTGACCACTTGCCACCCTGCTTGGGCACGATGGATCCATCGGCCTTGCGCACCCAGCCACCGTTCCATTTGTCCTGGTTTTCCCACTCTTTGGGGTAACCAATACCGGGCTTGGTTTCGACGTTGTTGAACCAGGCGTATTCCACGCCCGGGCGGTTGGTCCAGACGTTTTTGCAGGTCACTGAACAGGTGTGGCAACCAATGCACTTGTCCAGGTTCAGCACCATGCCAATTTGCGCGCGTATTTTCATGGGGCCTCCCGCAGGACTTGTTCGAGGGGTGCCGCCCCCTTGGGGGGCAGCGAGCTTAAGCGAGCGTGGGGGCTCATGGGTTTTCTCCTTGCGATTGGTAGGCGCGAATCAGGTGGTCTTCGGCCGGGGTGTCGAGCCAGTCGACCTTGTCCATCTTGCGCACCACCACAAATTCATCGCGGTTGGTGCCAATGGTTCCGTAGTAGTTGAAGCCGTAGCTCAGCTGGGCGTAGCCGCCAATCATGTGGGTGGGCTTGAGCACAATGCGGGTGACCGAGTTGTGGATGCCGCCGCGCACACCGGTGATCTCGGAGCCGGGGGTGTTGATGATCTTCTCTTGCGAGTGGTACATCATCACCATGCCGTTGTTCACGCGTTGGCTCACCACGGCGCGGGCAGCCACGGCGCCATTGATGTTGAATAGCTCGACCCAGTCGTTGTCCACAATGCCTGCACTTTTGGCGTCGTCTTCACTCAACCACACCACCGTGCCGCCACGGTTCAGCGTGAGCATCATCAGGTTGTCGCTGTAGGTACTGTGAATGCCCCACTTCTGGTGCGGCGTGATGAAGTTCAACTGGATTTCCTTGTTCCCGTTGGGCCGGATGTTGTGGATTTCCGTCGTGGTCTTCAGATCCACAGGTGGGCGGTAGCTGCCGAAGCCTTCCCCGAAGGCAATCATCCAGGGGTGGTCCTGGTAGAACTGCTGTCGGCCGGTCAGGGTGCGCCACGGTATGTACTCATGCACGTTGGTGTAGCCGGCGTTGTAGCTCACCGTTTCCGACTCGATACCGCTCCAGGTCGGCGAGCTGATGATCTTGCGCGGCTGCGCCTGGATGTCGCGGTAGCGAATCTTTTCGTCTTCGCGGTAGATCGCCAGGTGGGTGTGGTCGCGTCCGGTCTGTTTGCCCAAGGCCTCCCAGGCTTTCACGGCCACGTGGCCATTGGTCTCGGGGGCCAACTGCAGAATCACCTCACATGCATCAATGTCGGTAACGATGCGCGGCATGCCTTTGGAAACACCTTCTTCCAGTGTCTTGCCGTTGAGCTGGCCGAGTTGCTCCACTTCTGTGCCGGTCTTCCAGCCAATACCTTTGCCGCCATTGCCCATCTTGTCGAGCAAGGGGCCCAGGGCCGTGAAGCGTTTGAAGGTGTTGGGGTAGTCGCGCTCCACCACAGCGATCTGCGGCCCCGTCTTGCCCGGGATCAGCTCACAGTGGCCCTTCTTCCATTCCTTCACCTCAAACGCCTGGGCCATTTCGCCAGGGGTGTCGTGCATGATGGGTGAGAGCACTACTTCTTTTTCAACCCCCAGATGGCCCACGCACACCTCACTGAAACTCTTGGCAAAACCTTTGTAGATTTCCCAGTCGCTGCGGCTTTGCCAGACCGGGTCCACCGCTGCGCTCAACGGGTGGATGAAGGGGTGCATGTCACTGGTGTTGAGGTCGTTCTTCTCATACCAGCTGGCGGTGGGCAACACGATGTCAGAGTACAGGCAGGTGGTGCTCATGCGGAAGTCCAGCGTCACCAACAAATCCAGCTTGCCCTGTGGTGCGTCTTTGTGCCACTTCACCTCGGCCGGCTTGGCGTCGTCTTTGCCCAGGTCTTTGCCCTGCACGCCGTTCTCGGTGCCCAGCAAATGTTTGCAAAAGTACTCATGGCCCTTGCCGCTGGAGCCCAGCAGGTTGGAGCGCCATACAAACATGTTGCGCGGCCAGTTTTGCGGCGCGTCCGGGTCTTCACAGCTCATCTCCAAGGTGCCGTCCTTGAGCGCCTTGACCACATAGTCCTTGGCATCCATACCGGCGGCCTGGGCGTCTTTGACGACCTGCATCGGGTTGGTCTTGAGCTGCGGTGCACTGGGCAACCAGCCCATACGCTCTGAGCGCACATTGAAGTCAATCATGCTGCCGCTGAAAGCCTTTTTGTCCGCCTCGTTGAGCGTAGGCGAAACAATCTCGCCCATGCCCAGTTTCTCGTAGCGCCACTGGTCGGTGTGGGCATAGAAGAAACTGGTGCTGTTCATCTGCCGGGGTGGGCGCACCCAGTCCGTGGCAAATGCCAGGGGCACCCAGCCGGTTTGGGGGCGCAGTTTTTCCTGGCCCACATAGTGCGCCCAACCGCCGCCGCTTTGGCCGATACAGCCGCACATCATCAGCAGGTTGATCACGCCGCGGTAGTTCATGTCGGCGTGGTACCAGTGGTTCATGGCCGCACCGATGATGATCATGGACTTGCCATGTGTCTTGTCAGCGTTGTCGGCAAACTGGCGCGCCACGGTGATGACCTGGTCACGCGGTACACCGGTAATGCTTTCTTGCCATGCGGGGGTGTAGGCCGCGTTGTCGTCAAAGTCTTTGGCACCACTGCCCAAGCCACGGTTTATGCCGTACTGGGCGACCTGCAAATCAAACACGGTAGCCACCAAGGCATAACGCTCTTCACCGGCCTTGCCCAGGCGCAGGCGCACCGCAGGCACCTTGGCATGGTTGATCGTGCCGTTTTGGGCGTTGGCGGTGAAGTGTGGTGTGGCTGTGCCCCCAAAGTACGGGAAGCCCACATCCACTACCTGTGTTTCCTGCTCGCCGTCTTCAATGACGGACAGCTTCAACTTCACATCGGTGTTGCCCCGCGCTTCTTTGGATTCGAGGTTCCACTTGCCCTCGTCTTCGCGGCCCGGTTCACCCCAACGGAATCCAATGGAGCCGTTGGGCAGCACCGCTTTGCCAGCGGTATCAAAGGCGACGGTTTTCCACTCGGGGTTGCTCTTTTGGCCCATCTTGCCGTTGAAGTCGCTGGCGCGCAGGTAGCGGTCGGGCACCATGGTCACCCGGCCGTCCGGCAGGGTGTGTTCCTTCAGCATCACCAAGAGCGGCAGGTCGGTGTAGCGGCGGGCGTAGTCGTCAAAATAGCTGCTGCGCTGCTTGCCACCATCGGGGAAGTAAAACTCTTTCAGTGCTACGTGGCCCATGGCCATGGCCAGTGCGGCATCCGTTCCCTGCTTGGGGTGCAGCCACAGGTCGGAGAGCTTGGCGACTTCCGAATAATCGGGCGTTACCGCAACAGTTTTGGCACCTTTGTAACGCACCTCGGTGAAGAAGTGCGCGTCGGGTGTGCGGGTCTGGGGCACGTTGGATCCCCAGGCGATGATGAAACTGCTGTTGTACCAGTCGGCACTCTCCGGCACGTCGGTCTGCTCACCCCACACCTGCGGGCTGGCCGGTGGCAGGTCGCAATACCAGTCGTAAAAGCTCATGCACACGCCGCCAATCAACGACAGGTAACGCGAACCCGCGGCGTAGCTCACCATGCTCATCGCCGGAATGGGCGAGAAGCCGATCACCCGGTCGGCACCATGTTGTTTGATGGTGTACACATTGGCCGCGGCGATCAACTGGTTCACTTCGTCCCAGGTGCTGCGCACAAAGCCGCCCATGCCGCGGACCTGCTGGTAATCACGACGGGCGTCTGGGTTGTTTTGGATCAGCGCCCAGGCATCCACGGGCGTCTTGGTCACCGCCAGGGCCGCGCGCCAGCGCTCCAGCAAGCGGCCGCGCACCATGGGGTATTTGACGCGGTTGGCGGAATACAGATACCAGCTGTAGCTGGCACCCCGCGCGCAGCCACGCGGTTCGTGGTTGGGCATGTCCCAGCGGGTGCGGGGGTAGTCAGTCTGCTGGGTTTCCCAGGTGACGATGCCGCCCTTGACGTAAATCTTCCAGGAGCAACTGCCGGTGCAGTTCACGCCGTGGGTGCTGCGCACGATCTTGTCGTGGGCCCAGCGGTTGCGGTAGGCGTCTTCCCAGGTACGGTCTTCACCGGTGGTGACGCCGTGGCCTTCAGAAAACTCTTCCCGCGGGAGGGAAAAGTAGCTCAAACGATCAAGAAAGTGACTCATAGGGAGACCTTTGTGAACAAGGTTGCGAAGTAAATTGGGCTGTAGCCCCCGTGAATGCTGAGTAATTAGCTATAGTTTTCATAGTGATGGTGGTCATGGATTCCTGATCTCAGACCCCGCGCGCAGGTAGAACCACCAGTTCAGCACCAGGCACACGGCGTAAAACACGGAGAAGCCGTAGAAAGCAAATTGCGGCGTGCCGGCCTTGATCTGCTGGCCGATCAGCACGGGCGCGATAAACGCGCCGTAGGCGGCCACCGCAGAGGTCCAACCCAGCACCGGGCCGGCTTGCTGGCGGTCAACGATAAAACCCACGCTGCGGAAGGTGGATCCGTTGCCCACGCCGCTGGCAGCAAACAACAGAATGAACAGACCCATGAACATGGGGAAATACTGCTCAGGGGTGGCAGAGCCATAGGCCTGCATCATCACGTAGCCCACGGCGGCTGACGCGAAGACCATGATGGCCGAGATGATCTGGGTAACGATGGAGCCGCCCACCTTGTCCGAGATCCAGCCGCCTATGGGGCGCACGGCGGCGCCCACAAAGGGGCCTATCCAGGCATAGGTCAGCGCCGAGGGCGCGTTGGGATTTTTCAGTGTGTGTTGCAACACACCGGCGGCATCGGGGATGTGCTGAAAACCAAAGATCACGGTAATGGCTAGCGGCAAAGCCATGGAGAAACCAATGAAGCTGCCAAAGGTGACCACGTACAGGGCGGTCATGCTCCAGGTGTGTTTGTTGCTGAAGATGGCGAACTGCTTGGCCACGTTTTCCTTCATGGCGCCAAAGGCCGCCAGGCGCATCACCGCCAGCGATGCCACGATGTCCAGGGGGATGGCCACCCACATATTGAGCACGCCCAGCCCGGTGGGTGCCGGAAGGTACAGGTACAACATCACCACGGAGGGGATAAAGGCCAGCGAGTACAGGTAGGTGATCTTGGCAAAAGCCACCAGCGGGCTGCCCGTGGCGGGCGACACCGTCTTGAGGTTGCTCATGCCCCACCAGCACAGGATCGACAGCGGAACGAGCGACAGCACCCAGGCAAAACCCGCGTTCTGAATGTAGGTGGGGGTGCCTGCAGCGATCTTGCCGAAAATCCAGCCACTGTCTTTCACCAGAGCCTTGGCCTCTCCACCAAAGGCGCCGAACAGGCCCACGGTCATGACCAGCGGAATCACGATCTGCATGGTGGTAACGCCGAAATTGCCCAGGCCCGCGTTCAGCCCCAGAGCCGTGCCCTGCAGGCGTTTGGGGAAGAAAGTGTTGATGTTGGACATGCTGGAGGCGAAGTTGCCACCCCCCACGCCAGACCACAGCGCCATCAGCTGGAACACCCAAAGCGGCCACTCAGGGTGCTGCAAGGCCACACCGGTGCCGATGGCGGGCGCCAGCAGCATGGCCGTCGTCAGGAATATGGTGTTACGCCCGCCCGCCATACGGATCAGGAAGGACGCCGGAATGCGCATGGTGGCGCCCGAGATGCCGGCAATGGCTGTCAGCGTGAACAGCTCGGCCTGGGTGAAAGGGAAGCCCAGGTTGAGCATCTGCACGGTGATGATGCCCCACATGCCCCAGACGGCAAAGCCGCACAGCAGGGCCGGGATGGAGATCCACAGGTTGCGGTAGGCGATTTTCTTGCCCGTGTTTTCCCAGAAGTTTGGGTCCTCTGGGCGCCAGTCGGCGATGTCGGCGCTAGAGCTTGATTTGGTGTTCATGGTGTTTCTTTAGCTTTGAAGAGAAAAACTTTTTGCGTTGTCGCCCATGACCTCGGTCTTGCGCACCTCGGTCCAGTACATCCAGATCAAGGAAACCCAGACCACGCCGTAGAGCAACATAAAGGCGCTGGAGCGGATGCCGGTAAGGTCCATCAGCGCGCCAAACATGATGGGCAGCACAAATCCACCCAGGCCACCGGCCAGACCCACGATGCCGCTGATGGCGCCAATGTTGTGCGAGTAGTCGTCGCTGATGTACTTGAAGACACTGGCCTTGCCAAAGGCCCAGGCAATGCCCAGGATGAACATCAGCGCGGTGAAGGTGTAGACGTTCAGACCGATGTGGAAGGTGGCGGGGCCGTTGACCGTCATCACCGTGAAATCGGTCTGGGGGTAGGACAGCAGGAACAGGCAGATCCAGCTCACCCACAAGACCCACCAGGTCACACTGTGGGCGCCGTATTTATCGGACAGGATGCCGCCAAATGCGCGCAACACACCGCCGGGCAGCGAGAAGCAGGCCGCCAGCAAGGCCGCCACCCGAATGTCCAGACCAAACTCACCCACGTAGTACTGCACCATCCATAGTGCCAGCGCCACATAGCCGCCAAACACGATGCTGTAGTACTGGCAGTACTTGATGACCTTGGGGTCTTTCAGCGCCTTGAGCTGGTCACGAAACGATACGGTGTTGGGCACCAAATGGGTCGGGTCGCTGTGGCTGAACATCCAGAACAGCACCAGCGTCCCCAGCATGATGGCGGCATAGACCTGGGGCACCATGGTCCAGCCAAAGGCCACCAGAATCACCGGGGCGAGAAACTTGTTCACGGCCGACCCGGAGTTGCCGGCGCCGTAAATGCCCATGGCCGTGCCCTGTTTGTTCTTGGGGAACCAGCGCGCCACATAGGGCGTGCCCACCGAGAAGGAGCCACCGGCCAGACCGACAAACAGGCCAATGGTCAGGAAGTGCCAGTACTCGGTGGCGTAACCCATCATCCAGATGGCGGGAACAGTGACGGCCATCAGGATGGCCATGACGATGCGCCCGCCAAAGCGGTCGGTCCAGATGCCCAGTGGCACACGGATCAGGGAGCCGGTGAGTACCGGTGTGGCCATCAGCAGGCCAAACTCGGTGGAATTGAGGTTGAGCAGCTTCTTGATCGGGATGCCGATCACACCAAACATCATCCACACCATGAAGCAAACGGTGAATGCCAGTGTGCTGACGATCAGTACCGACCAGGCTTTTCTTGCGTTGCTTAAATCTGAGGCCATATTCCATCTCCTAGGGATGGAATGACTGTCGGTGTTTGTGGGTGGATTGAACATCCACCATTGGTACAAGCGCTGCCGCCGTGAAGAACTAGGTCGGCTGGGAATGACCTAGTTCTGAAGGAGTAGCGGCCGTCTTATTGGGTGTTCAGTTGATCTGGATCAAACCAGGCCGTGGGCCGCGGCGTATACGGCCGCCTGCACCCGCGAGCTAAGCTGCAGTTTGCGCAGTATGCCCTGCACGTGCACCTTGACGGTGGTTTCTGCAATATCGAGCTGGCGGGCGATGAGTTTGTTGCTGTCGCCATGCGCCACCAGCAGCAAAATTTCGCGTTCGCGTGCCGACAGGCTTTCTTCCAGGCTGGGTGCAGACGGTGCCGCGGCTGGCGGCGCCTCGATGGGGGCGGGGCCCGATGGCTTGGTGCGGAAAGCAGCCACAAACTTGGTCATCATCTCGGGGCTGATCACGGGTTCTCCGGCCAGCACCCGCACAATGGCCTGGCACAACTGGTCCGACTCCACCGTCTTGAGCAGATAGCCATCGGCTCCGGCCTGCATGGCCGTTGCCAGGTCTTCTTCGTTTTCGCTCACGGTGAGCATGAGAATGTGTGCCCGCGCAAAGGCCTGCTTGAGTGCACCAATGCCGTCCACCCCGCGCACTCCGGGCAAGTGGTTGTCCAGCAGAATCAGGTCGGGTTGTATCTGGCCCGCACAGCGCAGGGCTTGGCCCAGGTCGCCGGCTTCGCCCACCACGTCAAAACGGCCATCCTGTTTGAGCAGGGCGATCAGACCGCGTCGGAATAGGTTGTGGTCATCGACCACCAGCAATTGGATCAGGCTCATGGGTCTTTCGGATGGATCTTTACAACGCCAGCGCGTTGGGGGTAGTCACCGGATGCTCGGGCAAGCGCAGATGTACGCGGGTGCCTCGGCCGGGCTCTGAGGTCACTCGCACGGTGGCGCCAATGGCCTTGGCGCGCTCCTGCATGATGTGCTGTCCCACATGTTGGCTGCCCTGCACCACATCGGGCGAGAAGCCGATGCCATTGTCCTGCACCGTGAAGGCCCAGAACTGGCCCTTCTCCACAACCAGTTCCACTGCATTTGCCTTGGCATGTTTGCGCACGTTGGACAGGGATTCCTGCACCACATGCAGGACCTGCACCTGCACGTCGGATGGCAGGGGCAGGCCGGTTCCAGAGACCTTCAGTTCGGTGTGCAGACCGGTCTGGTGGCGGAATTTCTGCAGGGTCTCCTGCAGAGCGGCCTCAATGTCTTCCGTGTTGGTGCGGGTACGGAAATGCACCAGCAGTTCGCGCACGTCACCAATGCTCTCCTTCAGGCCGGCATCCAGCTCATCCAGAGCCAGCTGCATTTGTTCCCCCTGTGCCTTGTCGGTCGCGTTGCGCAGCAGTTGCACCTGTATTTTCAGGAAGGCCAGCGACTGCGCGATCGAGTCGTGCAGCTCGCGGGCCAGCAAGGCGCGCTCCTCACTCACCGCGGCCTCGCGTTCCAGGGCCGAGGCACGCAGCCCCTCCAGCGCGCTGGCCAGGTGACTGGCCAGTGCATCCAGCAGGCCCTCCTCGTCTTTGGTCAGTTCCAATGGCTTGCGGTAGAAAAGATCGATCTCGCCGATCAGGCGGCTCTGCAGGCGTATGGGCACACTCACCAGGCTCTCGTAGCCTGCTTTGGCGCAGTGGCGCATGGGTGCAGCCAGATCGCTGTGTATGGGTATGACGCGGGTGCGCGCTTCCTGTTGCAGGCTGCCGCAGGCGCAGGCTCCCGCCAGCAAGCTGCGTTCTTCCTCAAGCATGTCATGCGGAAAACAGTCGGATGCCAGCATCAGGTAACGCTGGTTGGCTTCGTCGGACCAGCGTACCGTCACCGCGTCGGCCTCCATGACTACGCGCAGGCGTTGGGCAAAGCCGCGTGACATCTCTTCAATCGAATTCACGCTGGCCAGGAAGGCACTGAAGTCGTACAGCGTTTCGATGCGGGTACGCTGGGCTTCAATGTGCTGGGTTTTGGTGCGCACTTGTTCTTCCAGCCCGTCCACCATGTCCTGCAGGCGCACCGCCATACCGTTAAAACCCTGCGCAACCAGGCCGAATTCATCCTTGCTGTCGACTTCGATACGCGCCTTGAAGTCCCCCTCTTCTACCTGGTGCAGGCCTTTTTGCAATTGCTCCAGTGGGTTGATGACATACAGATACCCCGTGTAGAGCATGACCACGGCCGCAAAAATCGCCAATACCATCATCAGAAACTGGAACAGGTTGAGCACGGCCGTGAGTTTGGACAGCTCCTGCTCGATGGCGTCCACCAAGGCGTTGATGGCCGACACAATGGCGTTGGTGGACGTTATGAGTTCTTCTGGCTGTACGTCGGCACCCGACAGCCGCGTCACCTTTTGGGTGGTCCACAGCGTCTGGACTTCCTGAAACCTTTCTCGGACCTGCGGATTCCACGGAACAAAAAGCGGTCGTGTGGGGTCACCACTTTCCAGCAACGCCAGTGCATGGTCGAACTCCTCGATGTGGGCCCGCCGCAAATCCAGTGCAACCTGGGCCTGGATTTCGCTGGTCATCCGCCAGGTTTGCATACGCATGCGCCCAGCCTCGTTGACCGAGGCCGCACCGCCTTCGAGCTTCCAGGTGACCCACAGCGTCAGCCCGATGGACAGCATGGCCAGGGCAAGCAGGAACGCGCCAATACGGACCAGCTTGACGGACAGGGAACCAGAGCGCAGGGATGTTTTGAGCATGGTGAAGGGATGCGGACTTGCCCGACCATACAGCGTTAATGCAATGTGCTCCTTAACATAGGTCAAGGGAACGACCGAACGCCAGGACGAGCGCGTCAACTAGCCATCCGACCGCTGCTGCGTCCCTATTTGGGATACTGCGGTCTTCTGCACTGCGCCACCCAACCCCTTTGCCAAGATTGCGACCCAAGCCATGCCATCCGACCCCACCAACCCCATTAGCGTGTCGCCCGCATCCGAGCCCCGCCTGACATCCTTGTCGCACGGCGGGGGTTGTGGTTGCAAAATTGCGCCCGGTGTGTTGTCTCAAATCCTGAAATCGGCGACCGCCATGCCGCTGCCACCCGAGTTGCTGGTGGGCATTGAGACAGCAGACGATGCCGCCGTGTACCAGCTCAATACCGAGCAGGCGCTGATCGCCACGACCGACTTCTTCATGCCCATCGTGGACGACCCCTTTGACTTTGGTCGCATCGCCGCGACCAATGCCATTTCGGACGTGTATGCCATGGGTGGTAGCCCCATCATGGCGTTGGCCTTGGTGGGCATGCCCATCAATGTGCTGTCGCTGGACACCATAGGCAAGATCCTGGCCGGGGGGGCTGCGGTGTGCAAGGCGGCGGGTATCCCGATTGCGGGCGGCCACACCATTGATTCGGTAGAGCCCATCTACGGATTGGTCGCGCTGGGGCTGGTGCACCCCAAACGTGTCAAGCGCAATGCGGACGCCCGTGTAGGGGACCGCCTGATTTTGGGCAAGCCGCTGGGCGTGGGCATTTTGTCGGCAGCGCTGAAGAAAGAAGCGCTGGATGCGGCGGGTTACGCCCGCATGTTGGCGATCACCACCCAACTCAACACACCGGGCCCCGAGTTGGCAGCGCTGGACGGTGTGCATGCCTTGACCGACATCACCGGTTTTGGCCTGGCGGGTCATGCGCTGGAAATGGCCAGGGGTGCCCAGTGTGTGGTGCAGCTGGACTGGGCGCGTGTGCCCTTGATCGACGGTGTGCACGCCTTGGCCAGTGCGGGCATGGTGACCGGCGCATCCGGGCGCAACTGGGCGGGGTATGGGCACGAGGTGGCGCTCCCTGCCGGGTTTGCCCCCGTTGACCAGGCCTTGCTCAGCGATCCGCAGACCAGTGGTGGTCTGCTGGTGAGTTGTGCGCCAGAGGCTGTGGCGGCGGTGTTGGAGATTTTTGCGCGCCATGGTTTTGCCACTGCAGCGGAGATCGGTGAGGTGTGTGCCCGCCAGGTGCAAAACCCCGGCATCGGATTGCAGGTGGTTTGATCGGGTCCGCGGGGTGCTATAACTAATGTAGCTACAAACCTATATTTCGCGGGGGCTAGAGGCTAATTTCGTTCAGACAGTCTGTATCGGGCTATGAAGCGCCGGTCTATCCAGTTTTTGAACCACCACAGCCACCAACCCTGTGCACTGAAATTCTTCCAGGTGCCCAATGCATAACGGTCGCCGCAGGCCAGCAGGTTCAAACTGGGGGGGGGTGGCTGGTGGGGATTAAGTGCCGTGCCGGCGGCGACGGCTGCCAGGTTGTGGACCAGTGCCGCACCGGCGCGTGCCGCATGCACACCGCTGCGCGCCAGGGCCCCGTCCTCCCGGGTGCTGGCATCCACCGCCGCAAACACCCGGCTGTGGCTGGTGGAGCGCTGGTAAACATCCACCGCTAGGAACCCATGCTCATCCAGCGCCAAGCCACTGCTGGCCAGCCACTGCGGCGCCTGTCCGCGGGTGGCCAACATGGGCACGTCGCAGGCCAGATCGGCGCCACAGCCCAGTTGTACGGAATCGGCCCGCAGGCCCACGGCCACATCCTGCAGCACCGTGACATTGCGCTTTTTAAGTATGGCCTGCAGACGCTGCTGCACGGCGGGTGAGTGGTTGCCCCCTGGGGGCTGGGCGCCACAGACCAGCGTGACGGCGCAGTTGGGCAGCCGGTGGCGCACTGCCAGCGCCATTTCCAGGCTGTTGGTGCCTGCGCCAATCATCGCGATGCGCAGTGGGCGGGCATCACCCATCTCGGTTACCCGGGGCCAAAGGGCTGTGAAAGCTTCGACCGGTCGGATAAAGAGCGCATGTTCACGTGCACCGGGCATATCGCTCTCAATCTGTTCCCGATCCTGCACGGGGTCGGTGTTGACCGACAACCAGTCAAAAGCCACGGTGCTTCCATCGTCCAGTTGTATGGTTTGCTGTTGTGCATTGACCGCAGTCACACTGCGCTGCAGCCAGCGAATGCCACTGCGCTGGACCAGAGGCTCCAGCGGAATGACACAGTCTTCCAGGGGGTAGTGGCCCGCCACAAAACTCGGCACCCTGCTGGCCACCATCTGGCGCGGGTGTGGGGTGATCAGCGTGACGACGACGCCCGGCAGGGGCTGCGCGGCCAGTTGTGTCAGGACCTGCAGGTGGGCGTGCCCGGCACCCAGAAGCACCAGTTGCTGGGTGCCACGTGTGGGAGCGCTTTGGGTGTGGCTGGCGGAAACAGTCATGCCCGCTATTGTTTCACGGGTGGGGCAGGGGTGGCCCGTGCCCCGGGTCAGCCCTGCCAGGCTTCGACGGCCAGGGTTTGTGTCAGGCGGTGTTGGCCACCTGGCGCCAGCGTTACCACGTCGTCCTGGCCGGCATTGGTGGCCTCCACACACAAAAAGTCCTGCCACGCCGCATCGGGCACATCCACCATGCTGCGAGCCTGTTCTGCGCCGGGGTTCCACACCACCACTGACTGGCTGCCCTGGGTGTGGATATGGATACGCCGCCGCAACAGACCGTCGTGCAGTGTGTAGTGCTGCGACGCGTTGGGCGTGCCGTGTTGGTAGATGCGGTCGCAGTTCGTGTCGAGCTGGAAGGCGCCCTGTTGCACCGTGCCTGTGGTGTCGCGCAGCTTGTCTTCATAACGCAGCCCTTCCACCCCGGTTACGCGCACCTGTGTCACGTCCTGCACCGCGAAATAGCTGTGCAGGGCCTGCGTCAGGGCGAAGGTTTGTGTGCCGTGGTTGTGGGTTTCCAGCGTCTGCACGAGGGTCTCGCCTAGATTAATATGCAGGGCCACATTCAGATGCGGTGCGAATTGCAGCAGGGGGTCGTCGGCCAGTGCTGTGCGGCGGGGCGTGAGCGTGATGCTGACCCGTTCGACACTGTCAGCGTGCACGGCTCTGAGCTCCCACGGCAGGTTGCGCAGCGGTCCGTGTTGCATGGCGCCCGGTGGCATGCCCTGCTTGCCAAACCAGGGCCAGCAGATGGGCACACCGCCCCGTATGGCGGCGGGCGCCGGGCGGGACGTGGGCGAGAGCCAGAACACCTCACGCTGCCCGCGTGGCACCCATGACAACAGGTGTGCGCCGTGTAGTGCTACGGTGGCCGTCCCGTGCCGGGTTGAGAGTTGCAGGCAGGTGTAGCCTGCATGGGTGATGGTGTGGATGTTGGAGTGCGCTGGCATGCCCAAGCTTAGCGCAGGCCCTCGGCAAAAGCCCGTGAGAACGCCAGCGCGCTGTGTGTATTCAGACTGCTGCAAGTGGGTGATACGGCGGTCGCACCATCGGCACAGGGCCTGTCACGGTCTAGCGACCAGAAATGCAGGCCGCCCAGTTGCTCACGCCGCACCAGTCGCGCCAGTGCGGTGGCATCGGCTGGGGTGAACACGTTTTCCACCACGTCGTTGATACCCAGCATGGCCGTGATCTCGATTTGCGCCTTGGGAATGCCGTAGCGGTTGTGCAGGTTCTGCACAGCCTGGGCTGCGGACGCGGCCATGTCGCAACGCCCGTCGCGCACCACGCAGTTGGCCGGTTTGGCGGGGCCGTAGTTCATCACCATCAGGTTGATGAAATAGTTGCTGAGCTGGACCTCGCGGATGGCTGCCAGCACCTGCTGGCCCTGGGCGTTGAGGCTGGCCTGGCCAGCATCACTGGCGGCGTGGGTCGCCACGGTAAAGCTGATGCGCAAATGCGGCCTGCGCAGCTGGGCCACCTTGATACGCTGCAACAGGCTGCGCACCATCTCGGGTGTCTGGCCCGCTTCGATGTCGAAGTCAAAGCCCAGCAGCATCGGTGATTCGTAACGCGCAACAAACTGCTCCATCGCCGCATCACTGCCGCAGGTGAAGATATTGCCCTCTCCACCGGTGGAGATGATGTAGGGCAGGCCGGCGCGGTTCAGCGCGGTGATGTTCGCGTCGGCAACGGCCTGGGCCGGCAGGTCGCCCCATTTTTCCTGGCCGCATTCGCCGGACGCAAAGGCCAGGGTCAAGGCGGTAGCCCCGGGCATCAATACGGCCTGTGGTGTTGCCGCGAGCACTTGGGGTGTTCCCAGTACCTGGGTGGTGGCCACCGGGTTTTGCGCGTTGACCGCCATGTTGAGGTGTTTGTAGGGGCCGTACACAAAGCGGTTTTGGGGTGCGGCCGCTTGCGCCGCCGGTGGCTGCGGTGCGGATGCGCAGGCCAGCAATACGCAGAAGGGGGCGCTGATGGCCAGGGTCCGCAGCACGCTGGCGCGGAGGAGGTGACTAATAAATGGGAGGGCCATGGTGGTGGATTGGTCTACAGGT
>JAYSZJ010000077.1:0-78083 GCA_043738115.1 Rhodoferax sp.
AAGGAGGAGCCCGCAACGCGGGCGGGGGACACGGAGCAGAACGCTCAGCCACCCGGCCCCCTTGCGCCCAAGACAATCAACGGCATCACCCTGACAGCCCCCACCGGCGCAGAAGCCTACACCGACTGGCTGGAATTGGCCCACACCGAGCTGCTGCGCCAGGAGGCCGTGGCCTCTGGCTTGTTATTCGCAACGACCGGCACGACCGCCCCCGAATTGACAGAGGCTGACCGTGCCGTCATCGAAGAGATGGTTGATGCGGAGATTCGCACACCCGAACCGACGTTGCAAGAGTGCGAACGGTTTTACGAGGCCAACAAGGCGAAGTTTATCGTTGGCCAGGCCCTGCACGTACGCCATATTCTGTTTGCCGTGACTCCAGGCATCAACGTCAACGCGCTCGCGGGACACGCGGAAAAAGCACTGCTGAGTCTGATGGCCAAAGGCGCGCCGGCTGACCTGTTTGCGCGTCTCGCCAATGAGTTATCCAACTGCCCCACGGGACCCCAAGGAGGTGACTTGGGCTGGATCGGTCCTGACGACTGCGCGCCAGAATTAGCCAACGAATTCTTCTTCCAGAAAGAAACCCAATGGGGCATGGGCATACATCCGCGCTTGGTGCACTCCCGCTTTGGCTTCCACATCATGGAAGTGCTGGGACGCCGCGAAGGCCAGCAAAAAACCTTTGATGGTGTCAGCCAGCGTATTGCGGCGCAGCTAACTTTGCAGTCTCGGGCCAAAGCCCTGCACCAGTACATGCGCCTGCTGGTGGGCCAAGCCGAAATTGAAGGCATCGAATTGGAAGGGGCAGATTCGCCCCTGGTGCAATGACACACGATGCCGCGGCGCCGGACGAACTCCTGCAGCGTCTGCGGCACTTCCATTCGGATTACTTTCCACTGCACCAGCAACGCTTTCAAGACCTGGTGAGCCAAGGCCAGCACCCCAAAACGCTGTTCATCGGTTGCTCGGATTCCCGCCTGGTGCCCTACCTGTTGACCGGGGCCGGGCCGGGCGAGTTATTCATTGTGCGCAACGTTGGGGCCTTTGTACCGCCTTACGACCAGTCCCATGGATTACATGGCACGATGGCAGCCATCGAATTTGCGGTGCTCAGTCTGAAGGTGGAGCGCATCATTGTGTGCGGTCACAGCCATTGCGGTGCCATCCGCGTGGCCTACGAGGGTGCGCCCGAAGAGGCTATTGCCCTGAAGGCCTGGCTCAAGCTGGCCGAGGAGGCGCTGCTGCCGGTACAGCCCAGCCCCGAGGCATTGGCACGCACCGAGCAGCGCTCCGTCGTACTGCAGCTGGAGCGCCTCATGGCCTACCCCATGGTGCGCCGTAGCATCGAGGCCGGCGCGCTGACATTGCATGGCTGGCACTATGTGATTGAGGAAGGAGAAATCTATATTTTTGACGTCGAACGCGGCAGCTTTGTACCCGCATCCGTGTCGACCCACAGTGGTACCGGGCCCTATCAACCCTATGTGGAACACGACGGCCAGGTGTTCTCGGTTCCCGCGGATGAGTTGTGACACGCCGTGCACAGAACAATTTTGAACAAACAAGAGGTACGCCATGATTTCCAACTTTGACGATTTGCTGCAGGCCGCACGTGACCAGCCCCTGCCGCAGCGCCTGCTACTGGTATTTGCCGGCGCCGAACTGCCGGCAGACGCCGACGCCGAACAACGCGCCAGGTTCGAGGCCGGCGAGGGTGGCGCATTGGTGCCGCTGATGTGTGTGGACAAACGACCGGATGAGCTGACTTCGTTTGCCCAGCTCTGCACCGAGGCCGATGGCATGCACACCGATTGGCGGGTGGTCTTCGCCGGAGCCCTGTCCGGCACGGTGGGCCAGGCACCCAGTGACCAGACCGTGGACCAGGCCTTTGAGCGCCTGCTGGGCTTGATTCAGGCCGGCCAGATGGACCAGGTGTTGGCACAAACGCTGGCCTTCACCCGGGATGGTGCAGCCGTTTCGCTACAAGCGTGATGGAGCACTTATCGCCATGTATGCACCTGCCGAACCGGGCCAGCGGACCCCCGTAGCCAGCTGGGAACATCCCTTTGAAATGTTACGCGCCTGCCACGAACGGGTACAACGCATGCTCAACCTGCTCGGCAAACTGCAGGCCCATGTTGTGCGCAACGGCGTAGACGAACAAGCCCAGCAGGCGGCGCGGGATGTGATGCGGTACTTTGACCAGGCCGCACCCCTGCACCACGAGGATGAGGAAATACATGTTTTTCCGGCCGCGCAACGCTTGGGAAATTCCGACGTTATTGCCGCCGTGCACCATCTGCATGCAGAGCACCACGGCATGGAAGCGGCCTGGCAGCAACTGCGTGTGGACTTGCAAACCCTCTTGGACCTGCCACCGTCCGCACCCCTGCCGCCAGCCTGGCAGACGGTTGAACAGGTGCAACACTTCCGCTCCCTCTATGGCGAACACATCCGCATCGAAGAAGAACTGGTTTATCCCCTGGTAGAAGCCGGACTAACACCGGAGTCCACCGAAGCCATGGGGCGCGAGATGTCCGCGCGCCGGGGCGCGGGTGTACCAGCTGCCGCACCGTTTTAAGGTCTCTGGCCGCCCCCGGCCTTGAAACTTCTCCAAATGCCCTTATCATTAGCACTCGTCGGTATTGAGTGCTAACACCACCCTTCACCGCAAGTTAATGAGCACCAACTTCTCTGAGTTGGCGTAAGTTGAGTTTGTAATTGTTTCAAAACCAGGAGATTCCCCATGAAACTGCGTCCTTTGGCAGACCGCGTGATTGTTAAACGCGTCGAAAACGAAACCAAGACTGCTTCCGGCATCGTCATTCCTGACAGCGCTGCAGAAAAGCCTGATCAAGGTGAAGTCTTGGCCGTTGGCCCAGGCAAGAAGAATGACAAGGGTGATCTGATTGCCATGAACGTCAAGGTCGGTGACCGTGTGCTGTTCGGCAAATACAGCGGCCAGACCGTCAAGGTTGCAGGCGACGAGCTGTTGGTCATGAAAGAAGACGACCTGTTCGCGGTTGTTGAGAAGTAATTTCTCAGCCCTACCTAGTCTTATCAATTAACTGAATTCGGAGTCATATCATGGCAGCAAAAGACGTAATTTTCGGCGGCGAAGCCCGCGCACGCATGGTTGAAGGCGTGAACATTTTGGCCAACGCGGTCAAAGTGACACTGGGCCCCAAGGGCCGTAACGTGGTTCTGGAGCGCTCGTTCGGCGCCCCCACCGTGACCAAGGACGGTGTGTCCGTGGCCAAGGAAATCGAACTCAAAGACAAGCTGCAGAACATGGGTGCGCAGATGGTCAAGGAAGTTGCTTCCAAGACTTCCGACATCGCTGGCGACGGCACCACCACTGCTACCGTGCTGGCACAAGCCATCGTGCACGAAGGCATGAAGTACGTGGCTGCAGGCATGAACCCCATGGACCTGAAGCGCGGTATCGACAAGGCCGTGTCGGCCCTGGTTGCTGAGCTGAAGAAGTCTTCCAAGGCTACTACCACTTCCAAGGAAATCGCCCAAGTCGGTTCCATCTCGGCCAACAGCGACGAGACCATCGGCAAGATCATTGCAGACGCAATGGACAAGGTCGGCAAAGAAGGCGTGATCACCGTGGAAGACGGCAAATCGCTGGAATCCGAACTCGAAGTGGTTGAAGGCATGCAGTTTGACCGCGGCTACCTGTCGCCTTACTTCATCAACAACCCAGAAAAGCAAGCCGCTTTGCTGGACAACCCGTTTGTGCTGTTGTTCGACAAGAAGATCAGCAACATCCGTGACCTGCTGCCTACCCTGGAGCAAGTCGCCAAGGCTGGCCGTCCTTTGTTGATCATTGCTGAAGATGTCGATGGCGAAGCCCTGGCAACTTTGGTCGTGAACACATTGCGCGGCATCCTGAAGGTTGTGGCTGTCAAGGCTCCAGGTTTCGGTGACCGTCGCAAGGCCATGTTGGAAGACATCGCCATCCTGACCGGCGGCAAGGTGATCGCTGAAGAAATCGGCCTGTCGCTGGAAAAAGTGACTTTGGCTGATCTGGGTTCTGCCAAGCGCATCGAAGTCTCCAAAGAAAACACCATCATCATCGACGGTGCTGGTGCTGCTGCCGACATCGAAGCCCGCGTCAAACAAGTGCGCGTGCAAATCGAAGAAGCGACTTCCGACTACGACCGTGAAAAGCTGCAAGAGCGCGTGGCCAAGCTGGCTGGCGGTGTTGCCGTGATCAAGGTTGGCGCTGCCACCGAAGTCGAAATGAAAGAAAAGAAAGCCCGTGTTGAAGACGCACTGCACGCTACCCGCGCTGCTGTGGAAGAAGGCATTGTGGCTGGCGGCGGTGTTGCACTGTTGCGCGCCAAGCAAACCGCTGGCGCCATCAAGGGCGACAACGCTGACCAGGACGCCGGCATCAAGCTGGTGTTGAAAGCGATCGAAGCGCCTCTGCGCGAAATCGTGTTCAACGGCGGTGGTGAAGCGTCTGTGGTGGTAGCAGCGGTGTTGGCCGGCAAGGGCAACTACGGCTTCAACGCTGCAAACGAAACCTACGGCGACATGATCGAAATGGGTATCCTGGACCCAACCAAGGTGACACGTACAGCCCTGCAAAACGCAGCGTCTGTCGCATCCTTGATGTTGACCACCGAGTGCATGGTTGCTGAAGCCCCCAAGGCTGAAAGCGGCGGCGGCATGGGCGGCGGCGACATGGGTGGTATGGGCGGCATGGGCGGCATGGGCGGCATGGGCATGTAATCGTGCTTCTTGCCTGAGGGCGCATGGCGGCGTTGCAAACGCTTGCCCTGCACCCTCATGCTGCGTCGAGTGGCTTTATGGCTCTCGACAACAAAAAACCCGCAAGGTTCGCACCTTGCGGGTTTTTTGTTGTTCAAACAGCTACTATTTTTATAGCTACACCACTATATTCCACGGGGCCTACACGGCAATTTTCTGTAAGCCCTACCCGAAAACAGGCTGTAGCAAACCAAATTGGGCAGCAATATCGGCCTGCAGCTGCGCGGCAGATTCAAACTGGATGGCGTGCCAACCCAGTCCGCGGGCGGCCAGCACGTTGGCCGGCAGGTCATCAATAAACAGCGTTTGTGCGGGCTCCAATGCGTAGCGGGATTGCAGCAGTTGGTAGATCACCGGGCTGGGTTTGATGTGCAGCACGTCGCCAGAGAAGATGCCACCGTCAAAACATTGCAAGAAGGCATGGCGGCCCTCCAGCACGCGGGCATAGGGCTCCGGCATATTGGACAGGTAGTACAGACGTATGTCGTGGTGTTGGGCACGATGCTGGCTGCGCAAGCCGTGCAATTGCTCCAGCAGAGCCACCGTCTCGGGGATGGGCTGCAGGCGCTCACCGATATGCTCCACCAGTTCGCGCAGCACCTGGGCGTCCAGGTCTAGGCGTTCAGATGTGCGGGTTATCACGGCATCCATCTCCAGCATGCCTTGGTCAAAGGCGTTCCAATCTGCGTGGCCAAACACCGCATGGCCCAGTGCGGCTGCGGACTCGGGTGTGCTTGCACGCTGTGGAAAACACTGGGCCAGCAGATCGGCTGGCTTCCAGGTGAATAACACGGCACCAAAATCAAAGACAAAGTTCATGCTGACAGTAGCGCCAAAAGCCCAGCGGTGGACCCGTCCAGCCCCGCAGCGTCGCCGCTGAGCAGTCGAGCCTCCACATCCTTGGCCAACACTTTTCCCAGCTCCACGCCCCACTGGTCAAAACTGTTGATACCCCAGATGGAACCGCTGACAAAGACGCGGTGCTCTTGCAGGGCGATCAAGGCACCCAGCGTTGTGGGTGTCAACTCATCCAACAACAGGAAGGTGCTGGGCCGGTTGCCGGTGAAATGCTTGTGCCCACCGGCGTCTTCTTTACCGACCATCAAGGCCTGGGCCTGCGCCAGCACATTGGCCAGCAACAGTGTCTGGTGACCTGGCAAAGCATGCCGCTCATTCTTGACTGCAACAAACTCCACCGGCACCACATCCGTACCCTGGTGCAGCATCTGGAAGTAGGCGTGTTGGCCATTGGTGCCCGGTTCGCCCCACAGCGCAGGCGATGTGGCAAACGGCAGGGCCTCACCCGACGCATCCACGCGCTTGCCATTGCTCTCCATCTCTAGTTGCTGCAGATAGGCCGGGTAGCGCTTCAACGCGCAGTGGTACGGCGCAATGCTGCGGCTGGTAAAGCCATGGAAATTGCCGTACCAGACGTCCAGCAGCCCCAGGCGCACCGGAAGGTTGCTGGCCAGCGGTGCAGTGCGGAAGTGTTCGTCCATGTCGTGCGCACCGGCCAGGAATGCGCGGAAGCCCTCGGGTCCAATCGCAATCGCCAGCGGCAGGCCAATCGCCGACCACAACGAATAACGTCCGCCCACCCAGTCCCAAAAACCAAAGGTGGTGCTGATACCAAAGGCATTGGCCGCCTCCACATTCGTCGTCAGCGCCGCGAAGTGCCGCGCCGTGTCCGTGCCGCCCTGCGCCGCAAACCAGGCCTTGGCCGAGCGGGCGTTGGTCATGGTCTCAATCGTCGTGAAGGTTTTGCTGGCAACCAGGAACAACGTGCTCTCTGGCTTGAGTTTCTTCAGCACCGCGTCCAGCTCATGCCCGTCCACATTGGACACAAAGTGGAAGCGCTTGCGGGAAATCGCAAACGCGTCCAGCGCCAACACGGCCATCTGCGGTCCCAGATCCGAGCCGCCGATGCCGATGTTGACGACGTCGGTGATGGCCGTATCGTCCCGCACCGTCTGCGCATAGGCCAGCATGGCGTCCAGCGTGGTGTGTACCTGGCTCAACTCCTTAGCTACATTTTTAATAGCGCCACCATTATATTCGACAGGGGCTACAAGCGGAAATCGCAAAAGCCAATGCATCACGGCACGGTTTTCGGTGTTGTTGACGGCCTCACCTGCAAACATCGCGTCGCGATGGGCCTCCACGCCGCAGTCACGTGCCAGGTTCAGCAGCAGGGCTTCGGTGTCCGCGTCCAGCAGGTTCTTGGACAGGTCCGCAAACACATGGGGAGCGGACTGGCTGAAGCGTGTAAAACGCTGGCTGTCGCTGGCAAAGGATTGGCGCAGATCGAGCGCGTGGGCGCCGCTGGCAAACGCGGCTTCAAGTGCACCCCAAGCGGCGGTGCGGTCACAACGTACACGGGTCATGGGGCGGCAGTTCTTCTAGAGGGTGAAGAAGTTCACGCGGCCAGCATCAGCTGTTCCAGCTTGACGGCGTCCACACAGAAGGCGCGAATGCCTTCGGCCAGTTTCTCGGTGGCCATGGCGTCTTCGTTCAGCGCAAAACGGAAGCCGGCCTCGTCATACTGCACAGGCTGCAGATCCAGCTGCAGGGCGCGATTGGCGTCCAGTGCTTTTTCCAGCGGAGCCTCTGTGGCGGCCAACGTGGCGAGCAGGTCGGGGCTGATGGTCAACAGGTCACAACCGGCCAGCGCCGTGATCTGGCCCGCGTTGCGAAAGCTCGCGCCCATGACCTCGGTGGTGATACCAAACTTCTTGTAGTAGTTGTAGATCTGGGTGACGGACTGCACACCGGGGTCGTTAGCGTTGGCACGTTCGGCCTCCACCCAAGCGGCGCCGGCGGACTTTTTGTACCAGTCGTAAATGCGGCCGACAAAGGGCGAAATCAGTTGCACCTTGGCCTGACCGCAGGCCACGGCTTGGCAGAAGGAGAACAACAACGTCAGGTTGGTGTGGATGCCCTTGCGCTCCAGTTGCTCGGCGGCTTGAATGCCTTCCCAGGTGGCGGCAACTTTGATCAGCACGCGGTCGATGTGGATGCCCTGTGCCTGGTACAGCTCGATCAGGCGTTCGCCGCGGGCCACGGTGGCGCTGGTGTCAAAACTGAGGCGGGCATCAACCTCGGTGGACACACGCCCGGGGATGATGGACAAAATCTCGCAACCAAAACGCACCAGCAGGCGGTCCATGGTTTCGTCGAGTGCGCGGTCACGGAACTGGGCGACTGTGTCCTTGAGCAGCGGGGCGTAATCTGCCTTCTGTACCGCCTTGAGGATCAGTGATGGGTTGGTGGTGGCGTCCTGGGGCTGGAAGGCGCCCAGTTGCTTGAAGTCGCCAGTGTCCGCCACGACCGTGGTGAATTGTTTGAGTGCGTCGAGTTGATTCATGTGTTGAATTATCCGTGAAACAAAGTTACATTACCGTGTCTTCTTTCATGTAACTTTAAATTTTATGAGCTTTGATCTTGTCTTGTTCGGTGGCACCGGTGATTTGGCCTGGCGCAAACTCATGCCAGCGCTGTTCCAGGCATTTCGCCATGGCTCCCTGCCCGACGGCGGACGCATCATAGGCGTAGGGCGTGATGACCTCAGTGCGGAGCAATACAGAAGCCTGATCCAGTCGCGTTTTGACAAGGTCGACCTAGCCAAGCGCCCCAGCGCGGAAGAGTTTTCCCGCTTCGCGGCCCTGCTGGAATTTGTTCGTATGGACCTCTCCAAGCCCGAAGATTACGCCCAACTGGCCAACACGCTGCAGTCCCGCAATGCCGATACCGTGGTCATGTACCTGGCCACTGCGCCCAGCCTGTTCACCACGATCTGCGAGCAATTGGCCGCCGCCAAGCTGAACACAGCACACACCCGCATCGTGCTGGAGAAACCGCTGGGCCACGACCTGGCGTCCAACCGCGCCATCAACCACACGGTGCGCCAGTATTTTGAAGAGCGGCAGGTTTTTCGCATCGACCACTACCTGGGTAAGCCCGCGGTGCAGAACCTGTTTGCGCTGCGTTTTGGCAATGCGCTGTTTGAACCCTTGTGGCGGCGTGAACACATCGCCAACATCCAGATCACGATCTCCGAAGAACTGGGTGTGGAGAAACGCGGCGCGTTTTACGAAACCACCGGTGCCCTGCGCGATATGGTGCAAAACCATGCGCTGCAACTGCTGTGCGCCATCGGCATGGAGCCACCCATCAATTCCCATGCAGACGCGATCCGCGACGAGAAACTCAAGGTGCTGCGTTCGCTGAAGCCCTGGACACAGGAAAGTCTGGCACAGGATGTGGTGCGCGGGCAATATGCCAGCGGCAGCATCGACGGCGGCAAGGTGCCGGGTTACCGTGAAGAAGTGGGTGTCAACCCCCACAGCAATACCGAAACCTTTGTTGCGCTGCGTACCGAGATCGCCAATTGGCGCTGGGCTGGTGTGCCGTTCTACATCCGCACCGGCAAACGCCTGACGGGGCGTGACGCGCACATAGTCGTCAACTTCCGGCCCACGCCCCACGCGATTTTCAATTCGCAAATCGGCGTGGCCAATCGCCTGGTCATCAACCTGCAACCCAAAGACGGGCTGGAGTTGCATCTGCTGGCGCAAGGCCAAAACAACCGCCAGGCCAAGGCAGGTGCTGCGCAGGCCCTGGTGCCGGTCCAACTGGATCTGGACTTTGACAAGCGTTTTGGCTCTGAGCGTGTGGGTGCTTACGAGCGCCTGCTGCTGGATGTCATCGATGGCCGCCTGAACCTGTTCGTGCGCAGCGACGAGCAGGAAGAGGCTTGGCGCTGGGTGGAGCCCATCATGAACCACTGGGTCAACGACGCGCAGGGTCCGCGTATGTATGCTGCAGGCAGCTGGGGGCCCAGTGCCTCCAGCGCGATGATTGCCCGTGACGGTTATTGCTGGTCTGAAGAAAGCTAAAAGATATGTATCTCAAACCCACGCGCGATTGTGTCTTGCCATGTTAGACCGCATACAGGCCGCCCTGCCCTCCCTGGCCCCTGCGGAGCAACGTGTGGGCAAGCTCTGCCTGGCAGACCCGCGGGCGTTTGCCAAGCTGCCGGTTAGTGTGCTGGCCGACCGATCCCACGTCAGCAAACCCACGGTGGTGCGCTTTTGCCGTAGCGTGGGCTACGACGGGTTGGCCGACTTCAAGCGCAAATTGGCTGGAACCGTCAACGAAGGTGTGCCCTTTATCCACCGCAGCGTGGACACCGACGACAAGACATCCGACGTGATGGTGAAGGTGATTGACAACACCGTGGCGGCATTTCTGAAATACCGCAATGAGGCCAGCACCATAGCCTTGGAAAAAGCCATCGCTGCATTGCTCGCGGCTTACCAAGGCAAGCACCGTATTCTGTTTTTCGGCGTTGGCAATTCGGGTGTTGTGGCGCAGGACGCGCACCACAAGTTTTTCCGCCTCGGTGTCAATACCGTGTCGTACAGCGACGGGCACATGCAGGTCATGAGTGCATCCGCCCTGGAGCCCGGGGACTGTGTGGTGGTCATCAGCAACTCAGGCCGGACCCGCGACTTGATGGACGCCTGCGACATCGCGCGCAAAAATGGCGCCACCACTATCGTCATCACCGCCAGCGGCTCGCCGTTGGCCAGCGCGGGGCATATCCACCTCAGCGCAGATCATCCCGAGAGTTTTGACAAATACAGCCCCATGGTTTCGCGGCTCTTGCATCTGATGATCATCGACATTCTGGCAACCTGCATGGCGCTGCGCATTGGCGGCGCCACGTTACAACCCTTGTTGCGTGAGATGAAGAGTAATTTGCGCAGCAAGCGCTATACCTAAAACCTGCAACGCTGCGCTGAATGCAAAAGCCCCGCTACATTGCCATAGCGGGGCTTTTGACTTGAAACCCTCAACTGGCTTGCGCCAGCGTCAGATTAGAAGTTGTGGCGGATGCCGATACCGTATGTCTTGGCATTAACCAGACTTGCTGCCTTGTAAGCGGCCTTAGCAGTAGTTTTGCCAGACTTTCCGTCATCGTAGTAAGCGCCGTACACAGTGGTACGCTTGCTCAGGCTGTAACCAGCGTAAGCCAACCAGTTGGTGTCGTCAAAACCGGTGTCTTGTGCGAAGTCAACTGTGAACTTCCATGGTCCCATGGGCAAAGAAGCACCCAAAGACCAACCTTGAGAGTCACCAGCTGCGTCTTGGAAGGAAGCTGCAACAATGAACGCGCCGAAGTTGTAGTTTGCGCCCAGAGAGTAGTTGCCGTCAGAAGCATTGCTCAACTTGTTGTAGGACAGGCCGATAGCCAATGGGCCAGCAGCGTAGATAGCGTTTGCGTCAACCTTGCTGACGTTTTGGCTAGGTGCAACAGCCAGGTCCAACTCGGTCACGTAACCAACAGTACCGGAGAAGCCACCCATTTTAGGTGTGGTGTAGCTGAATTCGCTGCTGTTGCGCGAACCGGCACCAGCAAAACCGAACTGGTTGCCCACGGCTGTGAAGTTAGCAGCGCCAGTCAGTTCCCATGCGGCCACGCCGAAGAACGAAGGAGACAATGTACGGCCAGCCTTCAGGCGACCGAAACCACCGTCCAGAGCCATGTAAGCGTAACGGCCATCAGTTGTACCTGTAGCGCCAGTTTCGTAGTTGATGTTTTGTTCGAACTGAGCTGTCAGCTTCATGCCGCCGCCCAGATCTTCAACAACGCGCATACCCCAACGGCTGTTACCGTCGTTCAGCAGGCCGTTGCCGGACATGGATGCGTCGCTACGAACGCCAGGTGCGTCAGTTGCCGACAAAGACAAATCAGCAACGCCGTACAAAGTAACTTGCGCCATGGAGGCGGTCGAAGCAGCCAAAACGGCCAAAGCGATGAGGGTTTTTTTCATTTCGGGTTTCTCAAAAAGGTTAAACAGCGGGCTCAGGTCCTACGGGATCGGAACCCCGGGCCAACCTCCTAGTTCAGGAAGTTGGGTGTATTGCACCAGACCCATGCCCGTTTGGCAAAGCATTGACCCCAAAAAGGCCGGAAAAACCCTAAATCCAACAGCTTCCGTTGCAGGGTTGCAACAATTTGTTTCCCTGCTGCTACACCTTAACCACGCTAGACTGGGGCACTGAATTTTTTTACGGAGTTTCCCATGGATTCGCTGCTAAATGCTGCTGATTCCGCCTTGCGCACGCTCTTCGCAAAGCCGCACGCCGCACAGGCTTGCCCGACGCTGGCAGAGCACACAACACAACTGGACGCCTCGGAAAGCCGCTCCTCCGCAGCCCTGATGCGGGTTAACCATGTGGGCGAGGTGTGCGCCCAAGCGTTATATACGGCCCAGGCGCTGTCAACCAGCAACCCCACCCTGCGCGCGCAGTTCACCCAAGCCAGCCTGGAAGAAACCGACCATTTGGCCTGGACCGCCCAACGGCTGGCGGAACTGAACGCCCGCCCCTCCCTGCTTAACCCTCTGTGGTACGCGGGGGCGTTTGGCCTCGGGCTTTTGGCGGGCCGCCTGGGGGACAAAGTCAGCTTGGGCTTTGTTGTGGAGACAGAACTTCAAGTTGGCGCCCACTTACAAGGCCATTTGGACCAATTGCCGGCCGGCGACCACGCGTCCAGGGCCATTGTTGCGCAGATGCGCGACGACGAATTGCGGCATGCCCACGCTGCCCAAGATGCCGGAGCAATTGAGCTACCCCAACCGGTTAAAGACCTGATGCGGGCTGCCGCAAAGGTCATGACCACAGTGGCGCACCACGTTTAAGCTTCTAAAAGCTCGAAACTGGTCGTAATTTCTGCCATCTTCGCCAACATGATGCTGGCCGAGCAGTATTTTTCGTGACTGAGGGCTATAGCCCGCTCGACCGCTACGGCCGGTACAGCCTTGCCAGTCACCGTAAAGTGCATGTGGATCTTGGTGAAGACCTTGGGCTCTATCGACGCGCGCTCTGCTGTGAGTTTGACGGTACACCCCTGCACTGCGTGGCGCCCACGTTTCAGGATCAACACCACGTCGTAGGCTGTGCACCCGCCTGTGCCGGCCAATACGGTTTCCATAGGCCTCGGCGCCAGGTTCTGACCACCATTTTCCGGCTTGTCGGCATCGGGCGCCCCATCCATGACCAGTGTGTGGCCGCTACCGGTTTCGGCTACAAAACCCATTGCTGAGCGGGTGCTCAGGCCCCCGGTCCAGCTGACTGTGCATTCCATGTTCTCACTCCTTGGCATAGGCCGCAAACCACGTCTACGGCGAGCTGGCGATTATCATGCGTCAACACTTGCCTCCCTGCCATGACGACCAAAGCCCCCAAACACCTGACGCCTGACGACTACCTGAAAAAGATCCTGACGGCCCGTGTCTACGATGTAGCGACCGAATCACCCCTGGAACCCGCCAAACAGCTCGGCAAACGCCTGCACAACACCGTGCTGCTCAAGCGCGAAGACCAGCAACCGGTGCGCAGCTTCAAACTGCGGGGTGCGTACAACAAGATGGCCCAACTCAGCGCGGAACAGTTGGCCAAAGGCGTCATTTGCGCCTCCGCCGGCAACCATGCGCAAGGGGTGGCATTGAGTGCCCACAAACTGGGGGCGCGGGCCGTCATCGTGATGCCCACCACCACGCCACAGGTAAAGGTCGACGCGGTACGCGGTTTTGGCGGCGAGGTGGTGCTGCACGGCGACAGCTACTCGGACGCCTACGCCCACTCCCTGGCTCTGCAAAAAAAGCAGGGGCTCACCTTTGTTCATCCGTTTGACGACCCGGATGTGATCGCTGGTCAGGGCACGATTGCCATGGAGATCCTGCGCCAGGTGCAGACGCTGCACAAACGCAGCGCTGCCAGCGCACAGGACGCGACCATGCGCCCAGCGTTGGACGCTGTTTTTGTTGCCATCGGCGGAGGTGGTCTCGTGTCCGGCGTGGCCAACTACATCAAGGCTGTGGACCCTCGCATCAAAGTCATAGGCGTGCAAACCAACGACTCCAACGCGATGCTGCAGTCGATCACCGCAAAGAAGCGGGTCACATTGAATGACGTGGGCCTGTTTGCAGATGGCACTGCAGTAAAACTGGTGGGTGAAGAGACCTTTCGTATCGCCAGCGGCCTGGTCGATGAGTTCATCGTCGTGGACACCGATGCCGTGTGCGCCGCCATCAAGGACATTTTCATCGACACCCGCAGCATCGTCGAGCCTTCGGGTGCGATGGCGGTCGCCGCGGTCAAGCAGTACGTTGCCCTGCACAAAACCAAGGGCGAGACCTACGCGGCGATTTTGTGCGGCGCCAATATGAACTTTGACCGCCTGCGCTTTGTCGCCGAACGGGCCGAAGTAGGTGAAGAGCGCGAGGCGCTGTTTGCCGTCACCATCCCCGAGGAACGTGGCAGCTTCAAACGCTTTTGTGAATTGATCGGCGAACTGCCCGGTGGTCCACGCAATGTCACCGAGTTCAACTACCGCATCAGCGATGCTGCGAAAGCCCACGTCTTTGTAGGCCTGACCACACAGGGCAAAGGCGAATCGGCCAAGGTGGCGCTGAATTTCACCAAGCATGGGTTTCAGACACTGGACCTGACCCATGATGATCTCGCCAAGGAACACATTCGCCACATGGTCGGCGGCCACTCTGCACTGGCGGAAAACGAGCGATTGTTGCGTTTTGTGTTCCCCGAACGCCCAGGCGCGCTGATGAAGTTTCTGAGCCTGATGCGCCCCGGTTGGAACATCAGCCTGTTCCATTACCGCAATCAGGGTGCCGACTACGGACGCATTCTGGTGGGCCTGCAAGTGCCCAAGGCCGACGACAAGGCCTTTGCCAAGTTCCTGCAAACCCTCGATTACCCGTACGTGGAAGAAACCCACAACCCGGTCTACCGCATGTTTCTGCAGAGCTGATATGGGCATTTCACTGGACGGCAAATTGGTGGTGGCGATATCCAGCCGCGCCCTGTTCGATTTCGAAGAAGAAAACCAGGTCTTCGAACAATCCGACGACACCGCCTACATGCGCCTGCAACTGGAGCGGCTGGACATTCCCGCCAAGCCCGGTGTGGCGTTTTCGCTGGTGCAGAAACTGCTTGCCTTTAATGACACGGCCTCGCAACAGGTTGAGGTTGTCATCCTGTCGCGCAATGACCCGGTCAGCGGCTTACGCGTTATGAAGTCGGCCGCGCACTATGCCCTGCCCATCATCCGCTGCTCCTTCACCCGGGGCGAGCCACCCTGGCGCTACCTCAAGCCCTTGCACGCCAATTTATTCCTGAGCACCCACCTCAGTGATGTGCGCGCCGCCTTGGAGGCAGGGGTTCCCGCCGCCCAGGTGTACCCGCAGTCTGCGCACGCCAGTATTGCCCATCCCCACGAAGTTCGCATCGCGTTCGATGGCGATGCCGTACTGTTCAGCGACGAGGCGGAACGGGTATACCAAGACCAAGGTTTGAACGCCTTTCAGCAACATGAAATGGACAAGGTGGCACTGCCCCTGCCCGACGGTCCGTTCAAACCACTGTTAGTAGCCCTACACAGGTTGCAACAAGCGGCCACACCGCAGATGCGCATACGTACCGCACTGGTCACGGCCCGTAGCGCCCCGGCCCACGAACGCGCCATCCGCACATTGATGAACTGGAACATTGCCGTGGATGAGGCCATGTTTCTGGGCGGCCTGAACAAGGGCGAGTTCCTGCGCGAATTCGAGCCCGACTTTTTCTTTGACGACCAGACCGGTCACATCGAATCCGCCGCGAGGCACGTTCCGTCGGGACATGTTGCCAGCGGCGTGCGCAACGGGTAATTTTGGCTGCTGTGTAAAGCTGGGCATAGCCGTCACCAAACCCGGGCGCCACAACGTTAAGCCATGAGATTTAACGCTCGAAGGACTGGTCCCCGATGTTCAACGACCCAACCAACCGTCTGTCGCGGCGAACCGTCCTGCAGACTTTCGCAGCATCGGCCAGCTTAGCCAGCGGCTTGGCGTTTTCCGCCACAGCTGAGCTCTCCGGCAGCGCCCAAGCTTGGCGCGCCATGGCACGTGTGGGATACGGCCCCAATCCCGCTCTGGTTCAGGCAGTGCACGCAGCACGCAGTCCGCGCGACTGGGCTTTGCAGCAAGTCGACGCCGCCTTTAATGCCAGCCAACAGCCGCCGCGCATTGCAATAGAACTGGCCGACTTCAACGCCACACTCCCCCGCATCTATGAGGGTTTCCAGCGCGAGCGCGACTTGCGGGCCCAAGCCAGGGCCACACCGCAAAAGACCGAAGAACCCGCCCAAGCCAAGCGCATGGACTTTTCAGAACCCCGTGATCCCGAGCATTTCAGCCGCATGCTGGTACAACAAGCTGCGGCCTGGCGGCTCAGCAGTTGCAGCCAGCCCGAGCTGGAAAATCCCCTGTTGGCACGCATGACCGAGTTCTGGTTCAACCACCTCAATGTGTTCAGCGGCAAGGGCGCAGTCCGGCCGTTTGCGGGACACTATGTGGTCAACGTCGCGCGGCGCCATGCGCTGGGGAAATTTGAAGACCTGCTGCTGGCCAGCGCGCGCCATCCCGCCATGCTGCTGTATCTGGACCAGGCACAAAGCGTGGCCGATGGCAGCCAAGGCCCACAAGGCAAAGCACGCGGACTCAATGAAAACTACGCCCGGGAGTTGATGGAACTGCATACCTTGGGCGTGGACGGAGGTTACAGCCAGGCCGATGTGCGCGAACTCGCACGCGTACTCACCGGCTGGACCGTGTCGCGTGACGAGGCTTCGGGCTTTCGGTTCGCACCCCGCCTCCATGACCGCGCTGACAAGAATGTAATGGGGCAAGGCTTTCCGACTGCCACCACACGCAGTGGTGTACTGGAGGGTGAAGATGCCATCCGCATGCTGGCGCGCCACCCGGCCACGGCCCGGCGCATCAGCCTGAGGCTGGCCCAGTTCTTCATCGCCGACCAGCCATCGGACGAACTCGTACAGCGCATCAGCCGCAGCTTTACTGCAACACAAGGCGACCTCCGTGCGGTGATGCGCACGGTGCTGGAGTCACCCGATTTCTGGTTGCCCGAAAACCGCCTCTTCAAAACGCCGATGGACTACGCCTGTTCCGCGCTGGCCGCGACCCAGGTTGTGGCGCAGGAGCATGTTGGCAGCGGACCCTACCGCCGCAACGTCGTGTTATCGCTAGGGTTCCTGGCGAATGCCGGTCAACCAGTGCATGGTTGGCAAACACCAGACGGCTACAAAACGGATGCGGCCACGTGGCTGGTCCCAGAAGCACTGACGCGCAGGGCCGACTTCGCCTTGGCGCTTGCACGCAAAGAACATGACTTGGTGTTTTTGACACCGTATCTGAGCGCTGCCACACGCGAGGCGGTTGCCAAGGAAAGCCCCGCGTTGCGCGCTGGCTTGATGCTGGCCAGCCCCGACTTCATGTACAAGTGAAAGGCATACCAACATGTCCAATCTGAACCGCCGCCGCCTGTTGCAAACGATAGCGGGCACCTCCGCCGCATGGGCCATGCCCAGTCTATGGGCACAAGGCGACGACAATAAAAGAACCGGGGGTGGGGGGCGTTTGGTATTGGTATTCCTGCGCGGCGCGTACGACGGAGTCTCCGCCCTGGTGCCGTACAGCGATGCGAACTACTACGCCGTGCGCCCGAACATTGCCATTCCCAAACCTGACGGCACTGACCAAACTGCACTGACGCTGGATACCCGCTTTGGCCTGCATCCGGCCATGGCCGCATTGTTGCCATTGTGGAAGGAAGGTGTTCTGGGCGTGGTGCCCGCAGCCGGCTCGCGCGACGCCACGCGTTCACACTTCGACGCGCAACACCACTGGGAGACGGGCATTCCCGGTAAAAGCAGCCATGCCAATGGCTGGATGAACACGGTGGCCGGTTTGCAGAGTGACGGACTCCGCCCCACCGCAAGTGCCATCAGCGTTGGTGAGGCAAATCCCCTGATTTTGTCCGGCACCGCCATCGTTCAACTGGTCCCCAAGGGGCAAGCCGCTACCCGCCAGGGCGCCCTGGGTAACCCGCGCACGCGCGACGCGGTTTTGCAACTCTATGCTGGCGATGACGCGCTGTCTCGCACGTTCCGCGCGGGTGCAGACAGCCGTGCACAAACCGCAGCCACGCTGAGCATGGACACTGATGGACACGCCATGGACAGTGCGCAAATGCTGGCTGCCAACAACGGTGCGGGCCCAGCACAGGGCTTGTTACTGGACGCGCAACACCTGGGCACTTTGATGCGCCAGAACAAGCGCTTGCGCGTTGGCTTCCTGTCCGCCGGTGGCTGGGACACCCATGCCAACCAGGGTCAGGTCACGGGCGCCTTAGCCAATAACTTGGGGAATTTGGCTACGGCCCTGGTGCAGTTGCGTCGCGATTTTTCCCAACCTAATGACGTGGTCCTGGTATGCAGCGAATTTGGCCGCACGACTGCCGAGAACGGCACACGCGGCACCGACCATGGGCACGGCAATGCCCTGTGGCTGATGGGCAGCAAGGTCAATGGCGGACGCGCGCACGGTGTCTGGAGCGGTCTGGCCACTGGCAATCTGCATGAGGGCCGCGACTTGCCAGTGCACCACGACTTCCGAGCCGTCTTTGCCCAGGTGCTGCGCGCCAATCAGGGCTTGCGCGCGGCGGAGCTGGACAAGCTTTTCCCAGGCTTTACCTGGGACAAGTCGCTGGATGGGCTAATGCAGAGCTGAAAACCCCGCGAACCCTTTGGCCCGCAGCACACAGGCCGGGCATTCGCCGCAGCCATAACCCCAGGCGTGTCGGTGCGCACGGTCACCCAGATAACAGGTGTGGGTGTGCTCCACGATCAGGTCAACCAGGGGCTGGCCACCAAGGTCATGCGCCATGGTCCACGTAGCAGCCTTATCAATCCACATCAGCGGGGTTTCGATCAGGAAACGTTTGTCCATGCCCAGTGACAACGCCAGTTGCATGGCCTTCATCGTGTCGTCCCGGCAATCCGGATAACCGGAGAAATCGGTCTCGCACACCCCGGTCACGATCACCTGCAAATCACGCCGGTAGGCCACCGCCGCTGCCAAAGTCATGAACAGCAGGTTGCGTCCGGGGACGAAGGTATTGGGCAAGCCTGTGCTTTCCATCCGAAAGGCAGTGTCGCGGGTCAATGATGTCTCGCTGACGGCTCCCAGCACGGCCAAGTCCAGCATATGGTCTTCGCCCAGTTTGTGGGCCCACTGCGGAAACTGCGTGCGAATTTCGCGCAGCACCACCAAGCGTGCCTCCAGCTCTACGCAGTGGCGCTGGCGGTAATCAAAGGCAATGGTTTCAACGCGGTCGTAGCGTTGCAGGGCGTGGGCCAGGCAGGTGGTGGAGTCCTGACCGCCGGAAAAGAGAACAAGGGCGCTGGTGTGCATGGCCCAATGTTAAAACACGGCGCCGCCGGATCGCACGGCGGCGATCAGAGGCGTTCGTTCTTTTTGATCGTGGGGTGGTCGTAGACCAGCACTTCCTTGGCGAAATTGCCCGGTGTATCCGATGGGGTTGCGGGCACTGGCGGATTCAACTGGTTGTTCACCTGCTCCAGCTGTACTGCACTGGCGCTGGCCGTCCATAGGTTCTTGATGTGGTCCATCAACAGCTGGTACATCGGTTTCGGCGGAGGATCTTCCACCTTTTCGGCGACGGGCCTGTGGATGGTCCAGTCCTTGGGTGTGGTGGCAGCTTCAGACCCTGGCCTGCCAGGGTCAGAGACGCTGGCGTAAATGGACTCGCCTTCGGCGGTCTTTAGCGCCGGGTTTACCAGATCCACGACACTGGGCGTAGGAACGATGGAAGGGTTTGCGCTTACCGATGGGTTGACCGGGGCAACCGGTATCACCCTGTTTGCCCCAGACGAAGCCACATCCACGCCGCTGGGGCGCAGATTGGGGTTTCGATCAATGGTTGGCAACTGCATTTTGGTTTGGGCTCTAGGCCCCTCCACTTACATTTCTTCGTAGACGTAAGTTTCTTAACGGCAGATTTAGCGGGTTATTTAGGCCTATTTTTAAAAATAATGAAAATAAATGGCCTTCCCGCTTCAGATTCCCGAAAACGCACTGTTTTGGGGCGTATTTTGATCCGCACGGTCAGCCGTAAACGCCCACAAAGCGGTCCAAAACCGCGGCGTGGTCTTCAAACAGCTGGTCTTCTAGCTGGGCCAGACTGTCCAGAGGGACCCACTTGGCCTCCAATGCATCGTCGGCGCCCTTGATTTCGGGCAAACGGATGCCGCCAAGGTCAAAGTAGAACGCATTGGTGATCAGCCGACCCCGTGCACTGCGCAGGGGGTGGTCGAACACTTGGCTGGCCTTCAAGGCCTGGCGCATCGTCGAATCCAGCGTCTTGAAGCCGGTCTCTTCATGCAACTCGCGCAGTGCCGCTGTATAGAAACGCTCGCCTTTGTCGACAAACCCGCCGGGCAGTGCCCACTGACCATGGCCTACGTCACCGCCACGGCGGATCAACAACACATGGCGGTTGGCAACTAGCACCGCGTCGGCCGTCAGATAAACATCGGACGCCCACTTCTTGCGGTATTGCACAACAGTCGTGTGCTCGAGCACCCGTTCTGCGTACACCGGCAAGCGCGACCAGGCCTGCAAGTACGCCAGCACGTTAGCGTTTACATGCGGGCGCAGCACCGCAAGGCGGGCGTCCGGGTCGCTTCCTTCAAAGAAAACGTTGCGAAGGGACGTGGCGTCAATATCGAATTCCTGCCCCACGGCTTGCCATACCCAGGTCGGGAAATGGTCCAGGTAATAACTGGTGTGGTCCTTCTTGAAACCCACAAGCGTCACCGGGCCTTGGCCGCCGGTGCGTTGCAGCACACCGGCGCGCACTGCTTCATTCCAGCGGTCATCGTCAAAGTAGTCGCGCACCGGCAGAAACTGGACCCGGCTGAGTACCTCTGGTGGCAGCGTGGCCTGGATCATGGTCTGGCGCTCTTCCCAGTTAAAGGGGTTGCGCACATCGCGCGAGCGAAATGCGGAACCGATGACCACAATCACCTGTTCGGCAGCTGCCAGCGCTGCGTTGAGCAGGGTTTCGTGGCCTTTGTGGAAGAGTTGCCAGCGGCCAACGATGATGGCCGTGCCGGGTGGCGCACTGTGTTTGATGTCTTGCATGGGGTGGTCTCTCTGGATGGCTTTGGGTCTAGGCGTATTGAACGGCGGCAATGGGCACCTGGCGGCCACTGCCAAACGCTTTGCCCCGCACCCGCAACACCGGTGGCGCCTGGCGCCGTTTGTACTCGTTACGGGCAATCATCTTTTGGATCCGGATGACCAGCGCAGTGCCTTCAGGCGTGGCGCGCAGTTGGGTCATCTTTGCATCCGCATGTTCACGCTCCGCGCCCGCCAGGCGGTTGCCCTCAATCAGATGTTTGAGGATCTCATCCAGCACGTCATACGGCGGCAGACTGTCGGTATCCTTTTGCCCGGGCGCCAGCTCGGCGGAAGGCGGCTTCTCGATGATGGCGGCTGGTATCAGTTCGCGCCCTGCCGTGGTGTTGATATGGCGGCACAGCTCAAAAATCTCTGTTTTGTACAAATCACCAATCAGACCCAGCCCGCCATTGGTGTCGCCATACAGCGTGGAATAACCTACTGACACTTCACTTTTGTTGCCGGTGGTCAGCAGCAGGTGGCCAAAGCGGTTGGAATACTCCATCAGCGTTGTGCCCCGCACCCGGGCCTGCAAATTCTCCAGCGGCAAGCCTTGCAAGGTTTCGCCAAAGGACTCCGAATAGGTCGCCTCGAAGGCCGACACAATGCTTTTGATCGGGTGTTCGATCAGGGTGATGCCCAGATTGCGGCACAACACCACCGAATCCGACACACTCCCCTCGCTGGAAAATTTGGACGGCATCGTGATACCGACTACGTTGGCGGCGCCCAGCGCCTCCGCGGCCAGCACCAATGTCAGTGCCGAATCGATACCGCCAGAGGAACCCACCACGGCCTGCGTGAACCCGCAGCGCCGTGCATAGTCCTTGAGCCCCAACACGATTTGCTGGCGGTAGAACTCCATGGTGGGCAGACCGGCTTGTGGCACTACCGACAAGGCGGCTCCGTCGTGCTGGGCAAAGGCTCGCTGCACCGGGTCGAAGCTCAGCGTGGTCACATCCTCTGCAAAACGTGTGGCCTCAAACACCACAACACCCTGGGCATCCACCGCAAACGACGCACCGTCGTACACCAACTGGTCATGCCCGCCGATCTGGTTCACATACAGCAGCGGCAGCTTGTGCCGCGCGCACGCTGCACCGAAGACAGTGTGGCGCTGCTCGCGCTTGCCAATATTGCTGGGGCTTGCGTTGATGGATACCACCAGATCCGGGGCGGCATCTGCCAAACGCTGGAACGGGTTGACAACGTAATCCTGTCCGTCGTCGTTCCAGCCGTCTTCACAAATCATCAGCCCTATTTGCACATCACCCACGCGCAGCACCCGCGCGACATCCGGACCGGGCTCGAAGTGGCGGCGTTCGTCAAAGATGTTGTAGGTGGGCAGCAACTGCTTGGCGTATTGCAACACCTGCTCGCCGTTCTTTATCACCAGCAGGGCGTTGTAGAACGGCTTGCCAATGCCAGCGCGGCGTATAGGTGCACCCACGACCCAGTAGAGGTTGGGTGTCTCGCGCGTCGCTACCAACAGTTGGGCCAGGCCCGCTTCCACCCGCGCCTGAAAATTGGCGTCGTCCAGCAGGTCGCCGGGATAGTAGGCGGTCAGGCTCATCTCGGGGAACACCACGATGTCTGCGGCATCGTCACGCGCCTGGCGTGCGGCGCGCAGCATCAAGGCGATGTTGCCGGTGATGTCGCCAATGGTCGGGTTAATTTGGGCACTGGTGATGCGCAGCATGGTTGGTGTGTCCTCGTGATTCCGTTGCAGCTTAGCCGTTCATGTGAAAAACCTGGCGCAGATAGGCCAGGAAGGTCTGGTCGTCGCACAGCGTCTTGCCCGGTGAGTCGGACAGCTTGGCGGTAGGTTGGCCATTGCAGTTGACCAGCTTCATCACGATATTGAGCGGCTTGAGCCCCGTGTCATTGCTCAGGTTGGTGCCGATACCAAAGCCGGTCTGCACGCGGTCGGCAAAGTGGCGGTGCAGGTCAATCGCGGTGGGCACATCCAGCCCATCGGAGAACACCAGGCGCTTGGAATGCGCATCCAGCTTCAGTTTGGCATAGTGTGCCAGGGCCTTCTCGCCCCATTCCACCGGGTCGCCACTGTCATGGCGCAGGCCGTCAAACAGCTTGGCAAAGTACAGGTCAAAGTCGGCCAGGAAGGCGTCCATGCCCACCACATCGGTGAGCGCCACGCCCAAGTCGCCACGGTACTCCTGCACCCAGGCCTCCAGCGCTGCCTTTTGAAACCCCTTGAGCTGCACACCCACCGCCTGGAAGGTTTGCAGGTATTCGTGCGCCATGGTGCCAATGGGTACCAGACCCAGCTTCTTGGCCAGATAGACATTGGAGGTGCCCTTGAACACCTGCGGCACTTCACGCGCCAGCGTGGTGGTCACCTCTTCCTGCCAAGCACCGGAGAAACGCCTACGCACGCCGAAATCGAAAAACTCAAACGGATGGCGACGGACCGCGCCCTCACTTACGTTGTCGCGCAACAGGGCAATCTTGGCTTGCAGGCGTTTACGTGCCTCCGCCAGCGCGGTGTCGTGGGCAGGGCCGGGTGCCAGGCGGCGGAAATAGAGCTCGTTGACGATGGCCAGCACATAGATCTCGAAACCCATCACATGCACCTGTGGCCCCTTGGCCACCACGTGCAAGGTATCGCCTTCGGTGCTGACGGTGATGAAGCGGCGCTGGAACTGGAACAGCCGCAAAAAGTCAATGTAATCCGATGACAGGTAGCGCAACGCGCCCAGGTAGGCTAATTCGTCCTCAGTGAAACGCAGGGCGCACAGGGCGTCCAGCTGGGCGTTCACGTCTGTGGCCAACTGGGCCAATGGGAAGGCCGGTGTGTTGCGGCAGACGAAGCTGTATTCGGCCTGGTTGGTCGGCATGGAGTGCAACATGGGCTGCTGCATCGTGAACTTGTAAAGGTCCGTCTCTAGCAAGCTGTGTATCACCGGCTGGAACATCTGGGGCTGGGCGGTCATAACTAGGAAACTCCTGAAAACGGTTGGCGATTCAACGGTGCTTGCTGAACGGTAGCATTGGTTCAACTTCACTTCCTTGGAGGGAATTGTAGTCTAGTTAATTGCATTTTGCAATTAACTATTTCCAAAACTACCGCCAAAGCGCGCTGCGGCTACCATGCCACACCACCGCCCACCCATGAACACAACCCCCACTCTTCGCATCGGCCTGATTCCCGGCAATGCCTTTTGCGCCGTGGTGGATACCAGCGGCCAAACCGCCTTGCGCGTGGTATTCGATAGCGAAGCCCAGCCCGGGGCCGACGAACGCAGTCGGCTGGGTGCGGCCTTGGCGTGCCACACCAGCCTGCGGTACAGCGGTGATGAGCTGCAGGTCTGCGTGGGCGACAGCGTGGTCGCGCGCGTCCGCGCCGGTGTGGTCACCGAACACCGACCGCTGACCGCCTTCGGCGCCCGCTTTCTGGCCGAGAACGGTGTACCGCTGCCCGGTGGACCCCTGCAAGCCCCCGCACCACTGGCGCCAGATGACACGGGCCGGCTGCAAACCGATTTGCACAGCCACTTTGCCGGCTGTCTGTCTGGCCGCGACCTGGTGGACTTGGGCCTAGCAGTTAACGCGGTGGTCACTAAGGAAGCTTTGGCACAAGTCGGCATCTTTTGCGAACACGACACACCCTTGTATGCGCTGGAGCCCGTTGCACAGGCGCGCTTCGCAACTGCACTGGACATCCCGCTGGACCGCCAGGTGACCTTTCTGGACATGGAGCGCCTCTATGCCATGCGCGCACCGTTGACCCGGCACCCGGAGCTGTTTGCGCCGCAGCTGTGGCGCATCGCCCAGCGCGCCGCCGAGGTCGGTGTCACCTACCTGGAACTGTCTCTGTCCAGCATCCTGGAGCCCGCGCTACTCACCCAGGCGCACACTGTGCTGCCAGCGATCGAAGCACAGTTGGGCGTGGGCATACGTTTTTTGGTCGCTTTGTCCCGCCATGACGATATTGAATGGGACCTGGACGTGCTGCGCAGAGTAGAGGCGTGCCTGGCCAGCCGTGCCATCGTGGGTATCGATTTCATGGGCCACGAGACCAATTCCACCCGCGCCTTCCTGCCCCACCTGCAAGCGGCTGCCGCCCTGGCACACCAGCGCGATGGCTGGGTCGTGCGCGTACATGCGGGTGAGAATCCGGCTTTTCCCGAAAACGTGCGCGAAGCCGTGGCCGCGCTGCGCCCGCTGGTGCAGGACCACGGCCTGGAGCTGCGCATAGGCCACGGCCTGTATGGTGTGGATGACGCCACGCTGGAAGAAGTTGCGTCCCTGTCCTCGGTACTGCGCCCCAACGGCGGCCGGGCCGTCTTTGAATTCAACCTGACCAGCAACCTGGCGTTGAACAATATCCGCACCACCTTTGATGTGCCGCTGCAGCGCGTCATCACCGCGGGTGTGGATGTGGTGCTGGGCACCGACGGACAAGGCCTGTACCGCACCCATGTCCAAGACGAGGCCCAGGCCGCACGCGCCACCGGTCTGGGGGACGACGACATCGCCCGCATTGCGGCCACCGAACAACGCCTGCTGGCGCGCAAACACGCAGCACAAGCGCTGCTGCCGGATTGGGCGGACTTTGTGGTGCCGCCAGCCACGCCACCCCTGCACTACACCGATGCAGTCGCCGCCCGCAAACGTGCGCTGCAGGCTGCTGCCCAAGCGGCATTGCAAACCCATCTGCAGGCCCTGGCCCTGCCGCTTTTCGATGCCACCGGCTTGCGTGCACACCTGGCACAACGCCCGGTGATAAACCTGGCCGGCGCGTGGCGCAACAGTTATGCGCAGTTCAGCGAAGACGACACCAACCGCCTGAGCGACTTCTTCCAAGTGCTGCTGGCCGGCGTGGGCCAGTTGGGCGGTGTGGTCCTGACCGGTGGCACTCGCGATGGGGTCGAAGGCCTGCTGCACCGCTGCGCCCACGCTCTTACCCAGCCACGGGCCGAGGTCATCGCCCTGGTCAGCGCCCAGGTGCCACTCGACAGCCTGGACGCACAGGGGCTGGACGGACTACACGTGGTCTCGCCCACGCTGTACGACAAGGCCGCGCCGCTGTATGCGCTGGTGCAGGAGTGCAGTGGTCTGGCGCTGTTTGCCGGCGGTGGCGTCATAGTCGGTGACGAGATCCAGGCCGCCCGCAACCTGGGCCTGCACTACTGCTTGCTGGATGGCCTGCCCGGAGCCAGCGCCAAGGCGGCCCAACAGGATACGGCCCACGCTATCCCGTTGCAAGAGCCCAAACAGGCTGCGCTGCAGGTGTTGCAGCGGTTGGCGGCCGGCCCGCGCCGCGAACAGCTGTTTCGTGCGGGCGCCAATGACGCGGTCGACATCGTCGTACTGCGCAACGGGGCCACGGAACAAGAACCGGAGTTGCTGCTGGTGCGCCGCCACGATGACGCCCCGGCCGAGAACGGGCGCTTCGCCCTGCCCGGTGGTTTTGTGCTGTCGGGTGAATCGCTGCCAGAAGCTGCCGTGCGCGAACTAGCGGAAGAAACGGGGCTGCGAATCACCCCAGCTGCGTTGCAAGCCGTGGCGGTGGTCGAAGGCGGCGGACGCGACCCGCGTGACACCAGTGAGCGCTGGGTGCGCTCACACCTGTTTGTGGTGCGCTTGGGCGTCGGCACCGCGCACAGCACCACACTGGTGGCCGGCACGGACACATCGCGCGCCTTCTTCGTGCCACTGTCGCGCAGGCCGCAGTGTCTGGCCTTTGACCATGACCAACTCCTGAGCAGGGCGTTGGACAAGCCGCATTTTGTCAAATCAGCCTATAGCCCCCGTCGGATATAACAATAGCGCTTCTGTTTTTGTAGCAACCATCTGACGACGGCATCGTCACTGCAAAAGATCTACCAGCTGTTTCAGGTCTTCCACCGTGTGGTGGGGTTGCTTGGCGTGGCTCCACACATGCTGCCCACGGTTCACCCACACGGTCTGCATGCCAGCATCCAGGGCACCCAACACGTCCAGCGCGGCGTCATCGCCGACGTGCAGCACATGTGCCGGGGGTACGCCGACCGCGCTCGCTGCCGCGTGGAAGATGCGCACATCGGGCTTGGCAATACCGAATTCACTGGCGCTGAGGCTGTGCGCAAAGAACTGCCCAAGCCCCACCCGCGACACATGCGCATTGCCGTTGGACACGGCAATCAGCGGAAAACGCGCAGACAACGCCGCCAGTGCAGGCAATACATCGTGAAACAACTCCACCCGCATACGCTCGGCAAAAAACACCTCAAAGGCAGGTTCCGCAAGGCTGGTGTCTTCCTGCGAACGGTGCAAGGCGGTACGGATGGATTCGCGGCGGATAGCGCTCAGGTCGTGACCCAGTTCTGGGCGGCTTTGCACCACATGCTCGCGCACAGCCAGACGGGCTTCCTTATCTGCGAATACAGCGGCGGCACCCGGTGCACGTTCTGCCAGCCACGCTGCCAGTGCCAGTTCAGCCCGGTGGATGGTCGGCCATATGGGCCACAACGTGTCGTCCAGGTCCAGCGTGATGGCCTTGATACGGGTGGTGTCCAGCGTGGTCATGGCAGCTCCCGCCCGCGTGCACTCTGGTACAGCGCATACCACTGCCCGCGGGTTAACGCCACACTGCTGGCATCGGCGCAGGCGCGTATACGCTCAGGGTTTGCCGTACCTATGACGGGCTGTATGCGCGCAGGGTGCTTGAGCAACCAGGCCAGCACAATGCTCTCGCGGGTCACGCCGTGTTCGTCGGCCAGTTGCTGTACCAATTGCGCCGTAGCGGTGACGGCAGGCGCAGCATCGTGTGGCGCCCCGCCGCTGTACCAGCCCTTGCCCAGCGCGCCCCAGGCCTGCATGGCAATGTTCTCGCTCTTGCAATAGTGCAGCGTATCGCCCCACACCAAAGACGACTGGCCCTGCGGGTCGTTGAAGCAGGTGTCAGCGTCCAGCCAATCGGTCTTCAGCAAACTCATCTCCAGCTGGTTGGCCACCAGCGGCGTCTCCAGCGCGGAGACCAGTTGACGTAACTGGCCTGCATGCATATTGGACACACCCAACTGCCGCACCTTGCCCGCTTCAAACAGCGTGCGCCAGGCTTCGTTGATTTCGTCCAGTTCCATCAACGGGTCGGGCCGGTGCAGCATCAACACGTCCAGGTAGTGGGTGTTCAGCCGGCGCAAGCTGGCGTGCACGGACTCGATGATGTGCTCGGCCGACAGGTCGTAGCGCTTGAGGCCATCCGCATCGGCAAAACGGATGCCGCATTTGGTCTGCAACCGCATTCGTTGGCGCAGCCCCGGCTGCTGTTTGAACAGCTCGCCAAAACATTGCTCGGCCTTGCCCAGGGTGTAAATATTGGCGTGGTCAAACAGTGTGATGCCAATCTCCAGTGCGGCCTCTACTGCGGCTTGTGCGTGGGATACGTCTGCTGCCCGCAGCGGGTCAGTATTCCAACCGCCGCCAAGGCCCATGCAACCGTAGATCAGGCGCGAGGTTTCTGGAGTGCTGGGTGTGGGTTGCATGGGCATGTAGCGGATATCCGGTGTAATGGTGAATCTCAAGACCGCTATTCTCAGTGAGGCCGCTACTGGCTCAACAATTCGTCACATATGCCCTGCATTTGAGCCCGGCGTTGTGGCCGCCCCTCGGGGGCAACGTAGGCCTATGCCAGACGAAAAACAGCAACGGCCTGCACCAGTTCCTGCGCCCGGGTTTTCAGGTTCTCTGCCGCCGCTGCGCTTTGCTCTACCAGAGCGGCATTTTGCTGGGTGGCATGGTCCATCTGCGTCACGATTTTGCTGACCACGGCGACGCCCTGGCTTTGTTCCTTGCTCGCCGCACTGATTTCACCGACCAGGGCGCTCACGCTCTGAATGGCTGCCACCACTTCCTGCATGGTGGCACCGGCGCGGTCCACCAGGGTCGTCCCATGCTCCACGCGCTCCACGCTGGTTGCGATGAGGCCTTTGATTTCACGCGCGGCATTGGCGCTGCGTTGGGCAAGGCTTCTGACTTCGGTAGCGACGACTGCAAACCCGCGCCCCTGATCACCCGCCCGGGCGGCCTCGACTGCCGCATTAAGCGCCAAAATATTGGTCTGGAATGCAATGCCATCAATCACTCCGACGATGTCCGCGATGCGGCGTGAGCTGTCGTTGATTCCTTGCATAGTGCTGACGACGTCCGCCACGACGCAGCCACCTCTGAGCGCTACCGCGCAGGCGCTTTGCGCCAGTTCATTGGCCTCGCCCGCACTTTCGGCGTTGCGGTCAACGGTACTGCCCAATTCATGCATGGAGGACGCCGTTTGCTGCAATGCCGAGGCCTGGTTCTCGGTGCGGTTGCTCAAATCACTATTGCCCGACGCAATCTCGTTGCCCGCCAGCGCCACACTCTCGGCATTGGCCCGTACCGTAGAGACGGTTTCCGCCAGACTCTTTTGCATATTGCGCAGCGCCTCCAACAGATTGCCCAAGGGGCCGCGATCATACGGGATGGCATTGGCCAATTCGCCCTGTGTGATTTGATTGGCAATGTCCGTTGCTGTGGCAAGCGGGCCGGTGAGTATCTTGAAGATCCAACGTGCCAAGGCTGCGCAAAGAGCCAGCGCTATCAAACACAAACCTATGACCGTGGCGCGAACCCACGTCGCCTCTTGCTGCAGCCGGACTGACTCCTCTTGTGCCGCATCCGTTTGAAGTTCTATCTGCTTGGCCATCGCGGTAACCAGCGCGGCTCCTATGGGTGTGGTGTGCTGGCTGCGCCACGCTTTGGCCTCGTCATTCTGTCCCGCCAACCGCATCTCAAACCATTTGGGCCGCACTTTTTCATAACGGGCGAATCCGTCCCGCAAGTTGTCCAGACCCTGCCGCTCACCCTCTGAGAGGGACTGACCGGCATAGGCAGTCAAGGCCTTGTTTATCGTGGCAAAGTGCTTGGCTTCAGCCTTTGCCAATTTCGCCGTGCCTTCGGCGTCGGCGGAAAGTGCTTGCGATATGGCATAACGCAATTCCCATAGCGCATTGTTGGCTGTCAGCAGATTGCCGGCACGGCGGGTGCCGTCGGTCAGGGACTGGTAGTTGCCCTGGGTGCGGAAGGTGAATGTTGCCGCGACAACAGAGACCAAGCTAACAAAAAGAAATATGGCGCCGAAGGCCACCAGCAATCTGGAGTTGAGTGAATTTTTCACGTATCGCCATCCCTGAGAGAACCGGAACATCTGCATGGTTCCCCGGTAAGGTCTTAAGCGCCTCACGCTCAGGGATGCGAATTCACAACGGCGGTTCCACTATGACCCATTTCGCGGGGTCTCGCAATGGAGATAAAACCTTGCCACTACACGGACAACAGGCGGCGCATGTCCTCACCGCTGAGCCGCTTACCCGCTCGGTGCGCCTGCAGCAGGGTGAGCAACTTCGCATTGACTGGTGCCCCAGTGCTATGCTGCTGCGCCAGGCGCACGACAGCGCCGCACAGGTCATCAATCTCGGTGGTGCGACCTTTTTGCACATCGTCCCACATCGAGGACCGCGCGGCCGGGTCTATGCGCAACATGCGCGCGGCCACCACCTTGAACAAAAAATCGGGCAGGCGCAGGATTTTGGGCAGCAGGCGTGGCGGTGCACTGGCTACCTTGGCCGGCACGATGCCCGCTGCATCCATGGCGCGCAGGGCCTCGGTCTGCAGCGCGGCCAGCACCACGCGGTAATCGCGGTCCATCAGCTCATCGCGCAGCGGAAGGTCCGACAGTGCATTGACCGGGTTGTTCAGATTGAGCAGCAGCTTGCCCCATTGGACCGCCTGCATATTGGGCATGACCACCATGGGTAGGCCAGCTGCGTCGCAACAGGCGGCAACTTCCGCACTCCGCGCCGATGGCCCTATCTGCAAGTGCCCGGTTGTTGCGCGGTGCACGCTGGCCGGGCTGGACAACACCACGTTGTAGGGCACCATGCCGGCGACTACTTCGAGGTGGGGCGCTGCGTCACGGATGCGTTGCACGTTGTCGACCCCGTTTTGCAGCGAGACGACCACTGTGTCGGCACCGAAAGCGGCGCTTATCTCCGCAGCAGCCTGCGCTGTGGCGCCACCTTTTACACACAACAGTACCACCGGCTTGGCGCTGCGGTCCACATCGGCCACCGACACGGCAAAGCGCAACCGATCGGCCGGCACATGGGCATTGAAGCCATCCATGTCGGATACGGTCAACCCGTGCATCGCGATCTCGCCCAGGATGCCCGGGCGGCCGACCAAGCTGACCTGCTGCCCGGCGGCCGCAAGCCGCCCACCTACGTAACAGCCAATGGCGCCAGCGCCGACAACGATGAAATGCATACAGTGGCTCTCACGAACAGGTTCACCCGAGGAATGGCTACAGTCTACTGCGCCACCATCTCCACGCGGCGGTTCTTGGCCCGACCCGCCTCCGCATCATTGCTGGCCATGGGAGAGAAGTTGGCAACACCGCGGGCCGAGAGACGGGCTGTATCAATCTTGTAGTCCTTGTTCAACGCGGTCGCCACAGCCTGCGCACGGCGCAGCGACAGCGCCAGGTTGGCCTCTGCACCGCCCTGGTTGTCGGTGTGGCCCACGATGAAGACCTGCAGCTTGGGCGACTGGGCCAACAGCTTGGCCATCTCTTCGAGCTGGGGCGCGGACTCGGGCTTGATGTCTGCCTTGGCCGTGTCAAAAAAGATGCCATACAGCGCGACCCGGCCATCCGCCGCCAAGCCCTTGCCCATGGTGTCAGCCTTCACCAGGCTCACCTGGTCTGTCTGCATGGGCTGGGATTCAATCACCTGCACAAAGTAGTCTGTGTCGAAACCACGGTCTGCCCAATAGCCGCCGCGTACCGTGAACACCACCGTTACATCACCCGCCGGCCGTGTCAGGCGTGCCATCAGAAAGCGAAAAGGCCGGCCGCTGAGGTTATTCATGTAGAAGTTGCCGCCGACAAAGGAGCGGGAATCGCCGGTCCACTTCATGGCGTGGGCCGACAGGTTTTGCTTGACGCACGCTGCACCGTCTTCACACACATGCAGGAACTTGAAGCCCTGTTTTTCCAGCGATTGCTGGTAGTTACGGAACACCTCCAGATCGGAGTGACCCTTGGGCCCCAGGTAGTAGTAGTTGTAGACCTTGCCTTCGGCAGTCTCGGTGCGCTTGTCCGACAATTTGACCTGTACCTGCTCAAAACTGATGACTCCAGCCTTGTGCAGTACCGCACCGTTGAAACGCCCCACCAGCGGATGGTCGGTGGCACCCGGCGCCTCGCCATAGGTGGTTGCGGCCACGGCGGGAAGCACGGCACACAGGACCAGCACACACAGCCAGCGGGAGAAAGGGTTTTGCGTCAAGGGGTATCTCCAGTTTGAAAGAACCCGCAGCTTATAGAGCTTTTGATCCGACTACGCCGCAGGGCCTTTCTGCCTGGTAACAGAGCGTTTCAGATCGCGTTTCGGCCTGCGCGGGATGCAAAATTGGGCATGCACTCATCAAATCCATTTAGTCTTGGTTTTTGCACCCTGCGGTCTGCCACGGTGTGCGGTTTATTCAGTCTGTTCGGTCTTTTGCCTGGCCTGGCCCACGCAGGCGACCCTGCCCCCAAAGTTTTACGTGACTGCACCGATTGCCCTGAACTGGTGGCATTGCCGGCAGGCACTTTCCGCATGGGCTCCCCTATGAAGGAGCCGGACCGCGACAAGGACGAAGGCCTGCGCCACGACGTGCGTATTGCCGCCTTTGCCATCGGCCGGCATGAGGTTACGGTCGCCCAGTACCTGGCCTGTGTACAGGCCAAGGCCTGCGCCGCGCCGCTGTGGCAAACGGACCGCACACTGTTCACCCAATTGGGCGCGTCGGTTGAGGCGCCCCAACACCCCATCGTCGGCGTCAGCTGGCAACAGGCCCAGGCTTATGTGCAATGGCTGAGCCGGGTCACCGGCAAAAACTATTACCTGCCCAGCGAGACCCAATGGGAGTATGCAGCGCGGGCTGGTACCACCAGCGCCTGGAGCTTTGGCGATACCGCAGCAAAGGCCAAGCAGTACGCCTGGTCTGAAGACAACAGTGCCAACGCCCTGCACCCGATAGGCCGCCTGCTGCCCAATGCCTGGGGGCTGTACGACATGCATGGCAACGTGTGGGAATGGGTGCAAGACTGTTATGAACACTGGGACGACTACGACTACTGGGACCCACGCTACGGCAAGGCGCCGCACGACGACAAGGCTTGGCAGGACGGGACGTGTAACAACCGGGTTGCACGCGGTGGCTCCTGGAACGACGGTGTCGCGCGCCTGCGCAGCGCCAGCCGCTACTACAACAGCCCTTTGCATGCCACTGACCGGGTGGGGATTCGGGTGGCGCGGGCGCTCTAGACCAGTCTAGGCCGTTAAGCGCGACTGACATAACGCCAGGTAATCGCCAGCATGCGCAAATGTGCTTTTACTTTGGTGCCACCGTGCCTTAGCCTTTGGGGTTGATCCATCAACCCATAGGAACCCGAATTGCCCTACAGCATCTATACCGCTGCAGCACTGTCGTTGCTGCTGCTGGCGCTCTCACTTAACGTCTCTCGGCTGCGACTCGCACACAAGATCAGTTTCGGTGATGGGGGCGTGAAGGAACTGGCCATGGCCGTCCGCGCACATGGCAACTCGCTCGAACAATCTGTGCTCTTCATTCCGCTGCTGTACCTGATGGAAACCCATACCCATCCCGATGCGCGCACCGTGCTTGCACTGGGCGGCGCATTCATACTGCTGCGCGTTGTGTATTGCGCGGCCCTGTTTTGGCGCGCCCTGCCCATGCGGCAAATGGCACACGGACTAACCATAGTCGTGCAACTGGTGGCGACCGCCGCAATTCTGGTGCCTTGAGATGCGCAAAACCAACGACGACGAAACTGCAAAGATTGCGCTGTACCGCCGCGTGAACGGCTTCACCGGGCCCTTGTCCAGAACCCGGCACCACTGGCGCACCAAGGCTTTCGCACGAGCCTTGGCGCTGTATACGTGGATCAAGAACCGGGGCAAGCCCAAGACCACGGTCGCCGACATCAGCGAGGAATGGCGCCGCATGTTCGGCCTCAACCGGTTTTGGAAGATTGCGGCCATCGAGAACGACACCGCATATGCCGAGATCCATTTCGCATGTTCGCTGGAAGGCAGCGGCGACGTCCAGGCCTGCCACCGCCTGATGGAGTACGACCGGGCGCTGCTGAACAAGATTGGCGGTCAACTGATAGTCCTGGAGTCGCGTGCCGACCCGCGGGTGAAGGGTTGTTGCAAGGTCGCCATCCGCACACGCGGCGATTCACGTACCGATCTGGTCCACGCGCATCAGAAATAAGGCCCGATACCTCCTCATCGCGGTCCCTTAGGCTCGACTTTAGGCCCGAGAATCAAGCCCTGTAATCCACACAACGGCCTGATGAGGAGAAGACACGGCATGCTGCATCTGGAAATCAAGCATCTGCGGCTGGTAGCCCACATTGCCGAGTTGGGCAATATGACCCGCGCCGCGCAACTGCTGTGTGTATCCCAGCCTGCGTTAAGCAAGCAGTTGGCGGAGTTGGAAGACAGCTTGGGCTTTGCATTGTTTCACCGCACCCGCAAGGCCATGTGTCTGACCGAGCCGGGCGTCGGTTTTCATGCCCATGCCAAGAAGATTCTGGCCGACATGCAGGCGCTAGAGGCCGAATTGCAAGGCTACGGCAAGGGCACCACCGGCAAACTCCGCATCAGCATCGACAGCGTGCACCACGCTGCCTGGCTGCCGTCGGTGATGGCGCAATTTCGCGCCGACCACCCCGGTATAACACTCGAAGTCAAACAGGTCGACGAATTGCTGCGCAGTCTGCAACACAAAGAAATTGACGTCGCGATCATCGGCGAAGCGATAGAGGCCACGGGCATAGACTACCTGCCGCTTAATGAAGATGAACTGGTCGCGGTGCTGCCGTTGGCACATCCGCTGTGCGAAAAGGCATACATCTCGGTTCATGACCTGGCGGGTGTGGACATGATTTATTACTTTGATCTGGAACAGTCCTACCTGTACCGCCGCTACTTACACCCCAACCACATCCGCCTGGGATCGTTCCAACGCATCGCCAGCATCGCGGCCATCATCGAACTGGTCAAGTCCGGCGAAGGCATGAGCATTCTTCCCAGACACCTAGTCGCCGACGCAGCCCAGCAGCAAACACTTGCAGTGCGACCCATCGGTCCAAGCGGTTTCCGCTTTACCTGGTACGCGGCCGTGGCGCGTGAATCGAACCAGCCCTACCTGGAGAACTTTATCGGTTTGCTGCAATCCAGACTGCGCGGCTAGGCCGGAACCCAGGGTTGATCAGCGATGCATGTCCACTGTTAGCATGCCCCGATGGTGAAAAAAATCGCAATCGTTGGCAGTGGCATGGCAGGTTTGGCCGCGTCGTGGTTCCTGGGCGAGCGCCACACCGTCACACTGTTTGAACGGCAGGCGCGCCTAGGCATTGGCGCGCACAGCGTGCAGGCGCCCGGTGGCGTGGTGGATGTGCCCTTGCGCGTCATCTACCCCGGTTATTACCCCGAGCTGTTTGCGCTGCTGGCGCAAACCGGTGTGCAGGTGGAGCCGCTGGATGCGTCCATCGGCTTCTCTGACCTGGGAGGCTCCAGCTACTTTCGTTACAGCAACCTACACGCACTGGGCAAAACCCTGCCCTGGGTCACGCCCGCCACCTGGTTGTGCGGCGCATCACGGGACATCCTGTTCGACCTGGCGCGTTTTCTATGGCAGGCGCCGCAGGCTCTGGCCGCCGGCCATTTGCTTGACCGCACGATTGGCGATTACCTGGACCTGCAAAAGTATTCCACCACGTTTACCGACCGCTTTCTGATCCCTGCCTTTGCCGGCATCAACACCGTGAGCTGCCAAGAGGTGCGGGACTATCCCGCAGAGTTGATCGCGCAGTATTTCAACCGCGACTTCATCGTCTCCAGCGTGTACCGCGCCGTGGGTGGTGCGCACGCCATCGCAGCGGCGCTGTCACAGCGCGTGGCGCAGTTGCGGCTGGGTGCAAATATCCGCAGCGTACGCCGGCAGGCGAAAAAGGTGGTCATCACGATGGAAGACGACAGTGCCGAAACCTTCGACACCGTGGTGTTTGCCACGCAGGCCAACCAGGTGGTGGCGATGCTGGATGACGCGCGCCCCGAAGAAAGGTCCGTGCTGCAGGCCGTGCGTTACGGTGGCGTGCGCGTGGTCATGCACCACGATACACGCCTGATGCCAGGCGACCGCAAGGACTGGGGCCCCATCAACTACCTGATGTCACCCAATCATGACCGGCCCATGGTCAGCATCTGGGTCAACCGCCTGTTGCCCGCGTACCAAGACGACCGGCCCCTGTTCCAGACCATCAACCCCCTAGTGGAACCCGCAGCCGACACGGTGCTGCAAGACTGCAGCCTGCAGCGCCCCATCGTCGACCTGGCCACGCAGGCCAACCTGCAGCGGCTCGACGCCTTGCATGCACAGCCAGAACGCCGCGTTTTTTTCTGCGGTTCGTATGCAGCACAAGGCATTCCCTTGCTGGAGAGTGCGGTGGCGTCAGCGCTGCGTATCGCGCAGGCGGATGTCTTTAAACCGTGATGGGACCTCAGGCCCCACCGCTGGACAACATCGCTTCCTCAAAGGCGCTGGGTCGCTTCTGGCTAAACATGAGTGTCAGCGCATGGCTGCAGCGTGTCATGCCCACGTACATCAGGTTGCGCTCATCCTCCGGTGTGCCGCCATCATCCGCTGGGAATTCGCCACGCGCGATGAATGGAATGGTCACCCGCTCAAATTCCAGACCCTTGACTGAGGGGATGTCCGTGAGGATGAGGGAGTTTTTTCGCGCCTTGGGATCCCCCAACTTCTCGTAGGACAGCTCCAGTTCATTGATATGGCGAAAGAAGTTAGGCGCGCTGTCAAAAATCATGGCGGCTTGTTTCAAACCTTCCTGGTGCGCAACGGCGTCGGCACAGCGTTGGCGTTCAACCCAATGGTGGGCGGCAAGACCCGGCATGTCGAGCGCTTGGAGCATGTCATCCAACAGGGCTTCCCCCGTGTGACTTGCGGCCACGGCCATGGCCGCCTCCAGACGACGGCGAATGGCGGGATCGGCCTTTGCGATAACTTGTCTTTTGAGGAAAGTGGCCAACAAGCTTTGATCGTGCAAGATCTCTTTGACGGCAAAGCTGAGGCGTTCATCCTGGGACTCTGCTTCGCTCTCGGCAAAGTCAAACTGCACGCCGGCAAGATCAACCAGGGCCTGCACCATGCGGTGGCGGGCGCTGTGGCTGGTGACCAAGGCGAACTCCGGGTGGGATGCCGCGAGCAGCGCCCTGACCATCAGCACCTCCGGGCGGTGCAGGTAGGTAGGGAACGGGTAGGTGCGGTAGGGTATTTTTTGCTCTAGCAGAAAGTTTTCAATCAACACCGACTGGTGCGGATGGCGCAGCAAGACGACAAACTGACTCATCGGCCGACCTTGGCGCTGCCAAGCCAACGCGTCTTCAACGATTTTCTGGGCACACTCCAGCGGTGCTGCATAGAAAAACGGATGCACTTCGGTCTCGTGTTTGGCAAAGGACGCGTACCGTTTAGAGGCCAGATGACCTGCCAATTCAGCCAGACTGGTCGAAAACCGGTACGACCCCGGCAAATGCATGACCGTGGTTGTGCGCCCGGTTTCCCGCGCAAAGTAAGCGTCATCCATAAACTTGGGCTCGGCCCCTGCCTTTTGGTGCAACACCTGGTCCGGGTCGCCCACCCCGCAAAAGGCGGCATTTATGTTGCTCTCCAACAAACGCCGAAGGAGGGTGAACATCGCCTCGTTCATGTCGTGGAACTCATCGACACATAACAAATGCAGGCCGCCCGGCCATTTGGTAAACATGTTCTGCGGCATGTCCACCGACATATCGCCCACCGTGCTGGCGAGGTCGTATGTGGCATCCCCCGGTGAACGGAACTGCGGTGGCTCTTCTTCAGACGGTCTGCGCAAGCGCTCAAAACGCTCCAGGACCTTTAAAACCGTGTAGTCCTCACCAGCGTTTTCCGCGAGCTGGGGGTCAAGCGGTTCGCCTAACCACCGCGCTTTGGGCAGCACCATCTTGCCTTTGACGCGCAGGCTCTGGTGAATCAGGTGTTCATAGAATCCGCCGCCCTCATCACTGGGGAGCAGCAAATGGCGGTCGCCCCGCTGATCGGCGCGCGCGCGGACCTCATCCATGCATTGCGCGATCACAGCCTTGAGTTCCTCTGGCATCTTGACTACCTTGGCGCGGCTGCCTTCCAGCTCCTGGAGCATGTACACCGAAAATTCGTCAAAGGTGTTGATCCACAGCTCTTTGACGACTTCGGTCGGAACGCCGATTTTTTCCAACGCACGTCGAAACGCCAACCCCGCCACCTCGGTGTAGGTCAGGGTCAGGATCTTCTTGGGCAAATAACGCCCGGTTTTTCGCCGCTGTGTCTCCAGTACCTCGGCGACCTTGAGGGCGAGGCTGGTGGTTTTTGCCGCCCCGGCATTGGCGTTCACGATGATCGATGGGCAGTTGCTGGTTTGCAGCTCCACCTGCTGCCGCGAGGGGGTGATGTTTTGGGGGTGGAAAAGCGGTGGTGACGTCGTTGCAACCATGGTTTGTTCTTATTAAAAGTGCACGCCATCTTAAGCGGATGCATTTATTTCGAAACTTTTGAATCCAGTCGCCGGCTTGCCGCGTATTCACCGGTAAGTACCGTCACCTTTGTGGGTAACGGCACCCAGATTGTCCCGTTCCATCACCCAAGGAGAGATTTATGCAGTTCAAGTTTGGCAACGTCGCAAAAGCGTGTTTGTTATTGGTCACAGCCAGCGCAGCGATGGCAGCCAGCCACCGTGAGGCACCGTTCATCACCACCAGCCCCAAGGTTGATGGCACGGATTTCTATATGTTTCGCAGCTACGAAGGCATTAGCGCCACGGGCACCGGCGGGCGCAGCGACTACGTCACATTGATCGCCAACTACCAGCCGCTGCAAGGCCCCTACGGCGGCCCCAATTACTTCTCCATGGACCCCAACGCGCTGTATGAAATCCACTTGGACAACAACGGCGACGCCAAAGAAGACATCACCTTCCAGTTCCGCTTCACCAACAAGCTCAATAGCGTGGCCCTGCCCATTGGCAGCGCCAGTGTTGCGATCCCCCTGATACAGGCCGGAGCCGTCAGCAACCTGACCGATGCCAACCTGAACCTGAACGAAACCTACACCGTGGCCATGGTACGTGGTGACCGCCGCAAAGGCACCTCACAGTCCGTCGCCAAGTCCAGCGGCGCCACCACGTTTGAGAAGCCAGTGGATTACATCGGTACCAAGACACTGGGTGATGCAGCCGCCTACGAGACCTATGCCCAAAAGCACGTACACGCCGTCAAGGTGCCGGGCTGCCCCGCTGGCAAAGACACCGGTTTTGTATTTGTAGGCCAGCGCCAGGAAGGCTTTGCCGTCAACCTGGGCACCGTGTTTGATTTGGTCAACGCGCCCGCCTCTTTTCTACTGGACCCTGCCAACAAAGATGCGGCTGGCCAAGGTGGCAAACACTACATCCAAAAGAACAACGTGACCTCCATCGCGCTGGAAGTGCACAAGGACTGCCTGACCGCGGGTAGCGACCCCGTCATCGGCGGCTGGACAACAGCCAGCATGCGCCAGACCCGTTTGCTCAACGGCAAGCCAGGCTCTGGCCACCAGACCAGCGAGAAGGCAGGTGGCGCTTGGGTGCAGGTCTCGCGCCTGGGCAACCCCTTGGTCAACGAGCTCGTCATCGGCCTGCCCGACAAAGACAAGTTCAACGCCTCCAAGCCACAGGACGACACCCAATTCTTGACCTATGTGACCAACCCCACGCTGCCTGCGCTCCTGGGCATGGTGTTATCAGGCAGTGCGACTGCATTGGCACCTACCAACCTGCCACGCACCGACCTGGCCACCGTGTTCCTGACCGGTATCGCCGGGGTCAATAAGCCTACAAACGCAACCCCGTCTGAAGTGCTGCGCCTGAACACCGCCATAACACCCGTGCAGTTTGCTGACCAAAACCGCTTGGGCGTGGCTGGTGAAGTGTTGCGTGTGGGTGGTACCGCCAACCTGGCCATGGCCAAGGATCTGGCCGGCTTTCCCAATGGCCGCCGCCCCAAGGATGACGTAGTCGACATCGCCTTGGTGGCCGTGTTGGGTGGTTTGTGCGTCATCAACGGCGATAACAACGCACTGGCTCTGAACGGTGTGCCGGGCGTGCCATCGCTGACATCGGCCTGCAAGGCTTCCAGCGTGCCGCTGGGTGGTACATCGGCCAATCTCCACGACGGTGTGGACCAGGCTACCGTGCCCTTCATGACACGCTTCCCTTACCTCAACACCCCCAATGCCGGCTCTGCCGCCAATTGAACCCCACTGTGAGGAAGACACCATGCACAAAACTCTGATCCAAACCCGTTGGTTGGTAGCAGTGGGCGCTGCAACGCTGTTGGCCGCATGCGGCGGCGGCGGTGGCTCCGCCACACCAGGGGGACCAACGCTGGTAGCGGGCACTGACGTGCCCGTGACGGTGGAGCAAAGCGCCACAGGCGTAGTGGACTTTGCCAAGACGCAATTGGCAGCCACTAGCGAAACCAGTGACCCACTGGTGCTGGGCGACGCCAAGCTGGCCACCGACGACACTGGTGAGCCGGCCGACATCTGAGCCCGCAGGCCCAGACGCAATATGCCCGCATCGTCTCTGATCCGCTGCATCGTGCTTCTGGGCTGCCTGTGCGGCCCGGCGCAATGCTTGCAGGCACACGAGTTCTGGTTCACACCCATCGCCTCTCCACGGGCGGTGGGCGACACCGTCAACCTGCGCCTGGAAGTGGGCGAATTTTTCACCGGCGAAGCGGCCGGTTTTTCCATTGGCAGCACACAAACGCTGCGCCACTACCCTGCCCGGCAGCCGGCGCAGGATCTGCGGCCCTTTTTGCCAGCCGACGCGCCCGAGGCCGAAGTCGCCCTGGCGCTGGATACACCCGGCACCCACCTGCTGGCCTATGACAGCACCCCCCAACACATCACGCTGGAAGCCGACAAGTTTCACGCGTATTTACACGACGAAGGACTGGACTTTGTGAAGACCCAAAGAGAGCAGGCAGGCACCGCCCAGTTACCTGCGCGCGAGCGTTACCGCCGCCATATCAAGACCTTGATCGCGGTTGGCCCTGCACCCCAAGCCGTGCAAGCCCTGGACCCCACCTACGCATTGCACGCCGGCCAACGGTTGGAGCTCACGCCCGTGCACAACCCGCTGGCGCTGTCGCCCGGCGACGCTTTGGCAGTCAAAATTTTGTTTGACAAGCAACCCCTGGCGGGCGCACTGGTGAAGGCTTGGCACAAACACAACGGACAGTTGGTAATGATCCGCGCCACCACATCTGCAGAAGGCGAAGTCGCGTTCAACCTGCCCTACGCCGGCGACTGGATGGTCAGCGTGGTGCACATGATCCCGGCGGTAGATGGCGAGGAAGAAGGTGTGGACTGGGACAGCTTCTGGGGCAACCTGACATTCCACCTGCCCCGCCAGCCACTACAAAAACAGTAGCGCTACCGTTATATTCCAAGGGGGCTACAGGCCAATTTCCTATAAATCATTTGGCCAGCGCACGGTCCCAGTAAGGCGTAACACCAAAGGCTTGCTTCAGGTGCGCGATAAAGAGTTGGGCCTTGGCGGCATGGGAGCGCCCCTTGAGACGCACCGCGTGGATGGCAGCCACTGGCTTGGGCGGCGGTGTAGCGTCTACGGGAAAAAGCCGCACCAGCTGACCCGACGCCAGCGCGTCGCATACCAGCCAGCTCCCCAGGTGAACGACGCCCAGGCCTGCCACGGCTGCGGCCAACAGGGACTCGGTGTCGTCTGACCGGAAACACCCCTTCACTGCCAGCGACTTGCCCTGATTGGCATCTGGAAAGCTCCACCAACCCACGGGGACACACGTGCTCGCCAGGGTCAGGCAGTTGTGCTGCAACAGGTCTTGCGGGCTGGCGGGGTGGCCATGTCCCAGGATGTACTGCGGGCTGGCACAGGCCACCCTGGTGAGTGGCGCCAGTTGGGTGGCCACCAAGTCGCTGTCGGGCAATACGCCAATGCGGATGGCCACGTCCATCCGCTGGGCCGCCAAATCCACCCACTGGTCGCTCAAATGCAGATCCAGCTCGATCAAAGGGTGTTGCTTTAAAAAGCTGGCCACCACCGGCATCACATGGCGGCGCCCAAAGGCGGCCGTTGCGGTGACCGACAACATGCCCCGCGGCTCGGCCTGTGCGTCCAGCAGCGCGGCCTTGGCGTCTTCCAGCTCCGAGACGATGAGCTGGGCGCGGGGCAAAAATTGCTCGCCCGCATCCGTGAGCAGCAGGCGGCGCGAGCTGCGGTGGAACAGCGCCACACCCAGCGACTTCTCCAGCGCATCCACCTGGCGTGACACCGACGACACCGCCACGCCCTGCACTTTGGCCGCTGCCGAAAACGTGCCGTGCCGGGCTACGTCTAGAAACGCGTCTATGCCTTCCAACATGGCGATCCTTTCTTTGCGTTATTTGCAAAATATGTTTGCTTGTCGGCTAGTTGTTGCAATTCTCGCTCAGAAAGACAATTCCCTTCGTCATCAACCCAACGATGAATCGACGGCCGGGAGCAGTTCTCTGGCCGCCATTGCAAACCCATTGGGCCCAGTGCCCGGAAAGCTTCTTCCCATGTCTACCAAAACAAGCGTATCCACGCTGGTCCGCCAGCTTGCCCTGGCCGCCGTAGTAACCGCGCCCATGCTGGGCAGTGGTCTGGCCCATGCCGCGGGCGATGTGTCCTTCACTGCCGAGCAGGCTTACCCCGAGGGTGTGGCCTGGTCACCGGCGCAAAAGGTCTTCTTCGTTAGCTCCATCCACACTGGCGTGGTTGGCAAAGTCACACCCGAGGGCCAATACACACCCTTCATCACCGACGAAAAAATCATCTCCAGCGTAGGCCTGCACTTTGACACCCAACGCAATCTGCTATGGGTTGCCATTGGCGACGTGGGCGCATCCAAGCGCAGTGGCCCGGCAACGCAAGGCAAGCTGGCCGCAGTGGCGGCGTATGACGCCACCACCGGCGAGCGCCGTGCCTACCACGACCTGGGCAGCCTGGTCGAGGGTGGTGGTGGCCACTTCGCAAATGACATGGCACTGGACGCTGCGGGCAATGTGTACGTGACGGACAGCTTCGCGCCGGTCATCTACCGCATCGACACCAAGGGCGTGGCCAGCGTGTTTGCGCGCAGCGACGCATTTAAGGGCGAGGGTTTTAACCTGAACGGCATCGTCTACCACCCGGACGGTTATCTGCTCGTCGGCAAATACAACAGCGGCGAGATCTTCCGCATTAGCACCACGAAGAATGCTGGCGAAGTGCACCGCGTAAAGCTGTCCACCCCGGTGACGGGCGCGGATGGCTTGGTGTTACGCGGGCGCGACCGCATCAGCGTGGTGCAAAACCTGGGCGCCGATCAGGTACTGGATATGGTGTCCACCGACGGCTGGCAATCCGCCACGCTGCAAACCGGGCGCAAGAGCGCGCATGCATTCCCCACCACCGGTGTGCTGGTGGGCAAAGACCTGTATGTGCTGAACGCACAGTTGGGCACGCTGTTTTCCAAAGACGCGCCCAAGGTCAATGCGTATTTGTTGCAAAAGTTCTGATGCACTGACGAGGTCCTACCTGACTGATACAGGGCGCATTTCGCCCTGTATCACTTCTACAGTGGTTGCACTTGCTCAACCCCAATCAGGAGGAATACCCGCCATGTCCAACACCACCACGGCATCCGATACCCAACGCAGAGCCCTGTTGCAAGCCGCCGCCGGCCTGGCAGCCGCGGGTTCACTGGTCATGCCATCCTTGGCCAGTGCAGGCGCCGCCCAGCCAGCGGCTACTGGCAGGCCTGGCGACTTCGACTTCTTGTCGGGCAACTGGAAGATCAAGAACCGCCAGCAAAAAAAGGCTGTCTGGGAAAGCTTTGACGGTGAGGCCACCGTGTACGGCATCCTGGCCGGCATTGCCAGCGTAGAAGAGCTACGCATACCCACGCGCAACTTCAGCGGCATGGGCCTGCGTCTACTGGACGTAGAGAAAAAGTTCTGGGCCGATTACTGGGTCAACAGCAAGAGTGGTGTGCTCACACCACCACCTTCGTTGGGCAGCTTTGTGAATGGCGTAGGCACTTGGGATTCGGACGAGCTTGACGCCAACCGGACCATCATCGTGCGTGGCGTGTGGGACCGCATCACCGCAAACTCATGCCGGTGGTACCAGGCCGTGTCGCGCGATGACGGCAAGACGTGGAGCGAAAACTGGGTGATGGACTGGACACGTGTGGCCTAAGTGCGCCCGCGCATCCAATGAAAAAGGGCACCAGGTTTCCCTGGTGCCCCCAAGCCGACCACGGTTGATTCAACCTACTGGGTCGCAGCGTCCGCTGGTTAAGCGGCAGTCTTTGCTGCAGCGTTGTTAACGCGGCTGTGCTTGACTTTCTTGGCTGCAAGCAGCCCGACATACGCACCGGGCTTGCACCTACAACGCAGACTTTCCGAAGCAGTTGACCGCGTTTACTTTTGTTTACCTACCCCGCACCAACAACTGGGTGTGACAGCGCACGGATGAGTTGGGGCCATGCACCCAGAATGGCGCTTTGATAGCCCAACCAACGGAGTGAAATCGCAGCTTATGTACTTTCGCGGCATAGGAACGGCGACTCCCCCACAGCGCTACACGAAGGCACAGTGCCTGGAAGCGTTTGAACATTCCGACTGGCTCAACCGACTGGACACACGCGCCCACTTCATTGCGCGCACTGTGCTCCAACGCGACAACGGCATTGATGCGCGGCGCCTGGCAGTCGATTCGCTGGACGAGGTTTTTCAGATCGACCCCAATACGCTGGCGCAGCGCTTTCGCACACACGCACCCACCTTGGCCATCCAGGCCGGTCAACGCGCATTGGCCGGTGCGGGCCTGGAGCCCGGTGACATAGGCGCCGTTATCGTCAGCACCTGCACCGGCTACCTGTGCCCCGGCCTGTCGGGCTACGTGGTCGAAGGCCTGGGCTTGCCCGCCGACATCAAAGCGTTTGACTTGGTAGGGCAAGGCTGCGCCGCTGCGCTGCCCAACTTTCAGCTGGGCAAGGCGCTACTCGATTCCCACGCGTGTGAACATGTCCTGTCGATTTGTGTTGAGGTCAGCAGCGCCGCCATGTACCTCGACAACGACCCCGGTGTACTGATCAGTGCCTGCCTGTTTGGCGACGGTGCTGGCGCGGCAGTGTTGTCCCGCAACCCACCACCAAACGGATCAAGCGTTGAATGGAAAGACAGCGCCTCCTGGATAGAACCCAATCAGCGCCACGCCCTGATGTTTGAACACAAGGACGGCATGTTGCGCAACGTGTTGTCCCGCGCGGTGCCTGGCTTGGCGGCTGACTATGCGCGACAGGTGTTGGACACAGTGCTCGGCAAGGCGGGACTTTCGCCAGAGGATGTATCCACCTGGATCTTGCATGCCGGCGGGCGCGACGTGCTGCTTGCACTGGAGCGCAGCTTTGCCGTACAGACTGCCGACTTTCGCTACAGCGCGGCCATGCTGCGCGAATACGGCAACCTGTCCAGCGCGTTTGTCTATTTTGTACTGGAGGCTGCGCTGCAGGACCAGGCGCGTGACGGGTGGTGGTGGCTGTCGTCGTTTGGCGCAGGCTTTAGTTGCCACGGCGCACTGTTGCAGGTGCAGCACTGATGGACCGCGTGCTGACCCGGGAGATTCTGGACGACCTGGCCGTGGACGACGCACAGGCGGTGCGGGCACGCCGTGACCTGCAGCGCGTGCACCGCGCCATGGGTACACGCACCATCGTGCTACGCGCCCTGCGCAGCATGGACGCTTTGCGCCACCGCACTGCGCCCCTGCGCGTGCTGGAACTGGGCGCCGGCGACGGTAGTCTGATGCTTGGCATCGCCCAGGAGCTTGCGCCTTACTGGCCACAGGTTCATCTGACGCTGTTGGATGCCCAGCCGCTTGTCACACCGGCCTGCATAGGTGGCTTTGCCCAACTGGGCTGGACGGCCCGCTCCACCGTGGTTGACGTATTCGACTGGGCTCGTGACCATGACCAACCAAAACCCGAAGGCCAGAAACAACAGCACTGGGATCTGGTCGTTGCCAATCTGTTCTTGCACCACTTCGATAGGCAGCCACTGCAGGGGCTGCTGCGCACCATAGCAACACGCAGCGACCGCTTCATGGCTTGCGAACCGCGTCGCGCGCGGCTTGCCTTGTTGGGCAGCCACCTTATCGGCGCGCTGGGCACCAATGCGGTCACACGGAACGACGCCGTTTTAAGCGTACACGCCGGATTCCGGGCCAACGAGCTTTCGAGCCTTTGGCCCGGTATCGATGCCACGTGGCGCGTGCGGGAATACGCAGCGGGTCTTTTCAGCCACTGCTTTGTTGCCGAAACCATAAACGCCCCGTGATGCAAACCCAATTTGACGCCATCATCATCGGCGCCGGCCCTGCTGGTTCATCGGCCGCCATCTTGCTGGCCCGCGCGGGCTGGTCGGTAGCCCTGGTGGAGAAACAGCGTTTTCCGCGCCGCAAAGTGTGTGGTGAATGCCTGGCGGCCAGCAACCTGCCGCTGCTGGAGGCACTAGGGATAGCCACAGCATTTGAAGCAGCGGCCGGGCCCGAACTGCGCGAGCTTGCATTGATGGGTGGCAAACGCACAGTGGTGGCCGCGCTGCCATCCGCCGCCGATGACAAACACCCATGGGGCAGAACCATAGCGCGCGAGACCCTGGACATGTTGTTGATCGAGGAAGCCCGCCGGGTGGGTGCCCATATCCTGCAACCCTGGTCCATCAAGCACATTGAAGGGGCTAGCGGTGATTGGCGGTGCGATACACGCGCCCACGATGGCACCAACACGCGCAGCCTGGGTGCACCGGTCCTCATCGACGCCCATGGATCATGGGAGGCGCTGCCCATAGGCAATGCACCTGGCCGCCCGCCACACAAGCCGACTGATCTGCTGGCCTTCAAAGCCAACTTTCGGGGTGCGAAGCTGAAGCACGGTCTGCTGCCGGTGCTGTCCTTTGACGGCGGTTATGGCGGCATGGTAGTGAGCGGCGCAGGCCTGACCACGGTAGCAGGTTGTGTGCGGCGTGATCGTTACGAAACCCTGCGCCACACGCGGCCAGGCCTCAGCGCTGGTGACACATTCGACGCCATGCTGCGCCGCGAATGTGCGGGCGTGCGTGAGGCCCTGCGACCGGCCACGCGTGAAGGGCCGTGGCTGGCCGCCGGGCCGCTGGACCCCGGCATTCGCCTGCGCGGCGATGACGCAATATTTCGCATTGGCAATGCTGCGGGCGAAGCCCATCCCATTCTCGGGGAGGGCATGAGCATGGCGCTGCAATCGGCGTGGCTGTTGTGTGGGCAATTGCTAAAGCCTCGGCCCCACCAGGGCTTGTCAGACGGTGTGTGGCAGGGCCAAGTGGCCCAGGCCTATGCAGCGCAATGGCGCCGCCAGTTCCAGACCCGGGTCCGCCTGGCAAGTGTCTTCGCGCACGCGGCCATGCGCCCGGCGCTGGCCACACCCCTGTTGCATCTGGCGAGCGTCTGGCCCGGCTTGCTGACGCTGGGCGCCATCCAGGGCGGCAAGACCCGTTACCTGGCGGCATCTGCACTAGAGCCCACCCCATCCGCGCTTCCCTGTGAAACTTAGTTAAAGGACACCTCCCGATGAACACCACCTTTGAACGCCTGCGGGCCATCCTGGTCAAAGACTACAAGCTCGATGCAGACCAGGTCAGCCTGGACACGCCACTCGAATCGCTAGGCATTGACTCCCTCGGCGTGGCCGACATGCTGTTCAATCTGGAGGACGAATTCCTGATCGTCTTGCCGCCCGAACAGGTGGACTTGTCCACAATAGGCGACGTGGTGCACTTCATCGACGGCTTGATCACTGCGCAGAGTGGCCGTATCCCACAGCCAGGCACCCGGGCTCCTGCCCTGGCGGTAGAGACCCTGCAACCCACATGAGACGGGTCGCGGTGACCGGCATGGGCGTTGTCTCGCCACTGGGCAACAGCGCGCATGCGCTTTACACCAATGCCTATGCCGGCCACAGCGCCATAGACCACTTGCAGACTGCCTTTGCCGGTCGGCTGGTGGCACCACTGGCTGCCACCGCGCGCTTTGACGGTGCCCAGCACTTTGATGCACCCAAGCTGCGCATGCTGGACCGCTTTAGCCAGTTTGCACTGGTCGCAACCCGACAGGCTGTGGCCGACGCACGACTGGAAATGGGCACGGTCGACGGTGCCCGGTCCGGCGTCTTTGTAGGCACCGGCATGGGTGGCTCAACCAGCAATGACGAGGGCTACCAAACCTTGTATGGCGAAGGCTCGGATCGCATACGCCCCTTTACCGTGCTGCTGGGCATGTACAACGCAGCGGCAGCGTGGATAGGCATCGAATACCACTTGCGCGGCCCCAACCTGACCTACACCACCGCGTGTTCGTCGTCTGCCGTGGCCATTGGAGAGGCCTGGTTGCGCGTGGCCCGGGGCGATATTGACATCGCCATTGCCGGTGGCGCTGAAGCGCCGTTGTCCTTCGGCTCCTTGAAAGCATGGGAGGCCTTGCACACCCTGGCGACCATAGACCCGGCGCAACCCTCGGCATCCTGCAAACCGTTCTCCAAGAACCGCAGCGGCATGGTACTGGGCGAAGGCTCGGCCATGCTGGTACTTGAACCCTGGGAACACGCCATGGCCCGCCAAGCCCCTATCCACGGCGAAATCTTGGGCTACGGTCTCTGCACCGACTCCAGCCACATCACAAAACCCAGCGCCGAAGGCCAAGCCGCCGCCATGCATGCAGCCCTGCAATCGGCCGGGCTGGACGCTACGGGCATAGATGCCATCAATGCCCACGGCACAGGCACCCAGGCAAACGACGTGGCAGAGACCGCAGCCATCAAGACCGTATTTGGCGCACGCGCCCCACACATCCCCATCAGCGCCACCAAGGCCATGCACGGGCATCTGTTGGGAGCGGCCGGCGCGCTGGAGTGTGTGTTGTCTCTGCTGGCCATGCAGCACGCCACCGTGCTCCCTACGCTGCACCTGCAGATGCCAGATGCCGACTGTGACCTGGACTACGTGCCCAACACCGCACGGTCCGGCGTGCCCGTGCACACCATGCTGTCCAACTCGTTCGCGTTTGGTGGCACGAACGCCGTACTGGTCTTGGGTGGAGCCGCGCTCACCCCTTACGCCATTCGAACCGCTGCTGCGGCCAGATCCAGTTCCACAGTGGCACCGTCCAGCTCGCCAGGAACAACACCACAATCAAACCGTGGGGTTTGAACAGCATGAACTGCCATACAAACGCGCCCACGGCCACCAGCACCGCATAGGCGATGCGCACCGATGCGCGCTGCGGCGTGGTCATGGGGTCGGAGATCATGAAAAAGGCAAATAGCAACACGGCGCCATTGCTGGCCTGCTGCAGCCACATGGCGGCGCCGGGGTCCCAGGCGTAACCCAACACCCACAGCCGCATACCGAGCAGCGTGGCCCAACTGAGCAGGAATGCCAGCGACACATCCCACCGGTTGATGCGCTGCGTCACCAGCCCACCCAGTGCAATGAACCACAGCGCAGCGAGGCTTTCAGACCCCCACTGCCCAGGGCTTAGCCATGCACCTGGCAGCCATGCCCAGGCCGCAAACGCAGCCAGGTTGGCGGGGTTTAACAGGTGGCTTTTGCAGTTGGCTGGGCCGCTGCGGATCAGGTATTTGCTGCTCATGGCGGCGCAGGCCAGCACGGGGTGCACCCAGGCGTTTTCGGCACGCACCAGAATGCAAATGCCAAAGCTGGAAATCACCGCACTCAAATAGCCACCCCAATTACGTTTGTTGGGCAGGTTCAAACCCCACTGCCATGCGGCCTGTGTCAGCAAGGCGGTCCCAAAAGTCAGCAGAACCTGCAAGTGAGTCAGCGCAAAGTCGCGCGCCAGTGCGCCCAGAGTCAGGAAGCTGGCCAGAAACAGGATTTGGAACCAGCGCGCGTCCAACTGGCGCACTCTCTGCCAAATCCATATAAGAAACTGGCCGCTAGCCCCCGCGGAATATGAATGTTTCACTACCGTATTCATAGCAAAAACCACCTATTGTGTTTTGCTGCCGAACAGCGTTTCCCACCACGTCTTTGCCGGCGCGGTGCTCTGGACCCCGCTGACCGCAATGCCCGTGTACCGATCTGCACCGGGCATCGCGTCGATGTCGCTCAGCTTCCAGCCAGTCAGTTGGGCCAGGGTTAGCTTCTCGGCGTCCAGGCGTTTGGGCAGGTCCTTCTGGTAGTAGCGCGCCGCGCTGTCTATGCCCGCCCGTTTGGAGACTACGCAACTGGCCAGGCAATCACGCTGCAAGGCCAGAGGGTCCTTGTCGCGGTACAAGGCGCTCTGGCCTTCAAACGTGGGCGCCGACAACACCTGCGCCACGCGGGGCTTGCACATGGCCTCGCAATCCATCTGCCCCACCTTGGCACTGCACTGGGCGACGCTGCTGTCATACGGGGTTTGCACCACGTAGCGCGTCTGCCAGTTCTGGCGGTCCCTGGTCTGCGTGAACATCAAATCCTCGGGAAAGGTGTTGGGCGTGTAGCGCACATGCAAGCGGGTCAGCACCACGGGCTGGGCACCACCGCCCATGCTGGGTGGCAGCAGGCTCTTGATGGCAGGGCCGGGCGGCAGGGTCATGGCCTTGAAGTTGTCTTGCGCGTTACCGTCCGTCCAGAACACGCCCGCACCGCGCAGCTCTTCCTTGGTCAAGGGGTTGGCGGCACAGGGGTCACACCAAGCCATGTCCCAAAAGTATTCGGTAAAGACCACGCGGTGGTCCTCCTTGCGGGCCTGGCTGTCAAACAGCGCTTTGTAGAAATCCTGGAACTTGGGCTTGATGAAAAACGGCAAGTTGACGTTGGCCGGCAGCTTGACCGTGCGGTAGTTGCTGCTCTCCACACGGCCGTCCTTGGTCAGCAGGTAGATGATCAAATCCTGCGGCTTGTCTGGCGCGGCATTGAGCATGCCCAAGCGCATGGGCAGCATGAACTTTTCACTCTCAAATGCAAACTGCAGCGGGCGCAGCGTGGTGTAACCGGTCTTGAGTTGCTCTTTGAGGTTGACCTTGGCTACAAAGAACTTCATGCCCTGGTTGATATAGGGCTTCAAGGCGGCGCTGGCGCCCTTGGGAATCTTGTAGCCGTTTTCACCCAACCAGGTCTCCAGCCCATCGGACTGCGTGGCCGACAGGCTGACGATGTCGTATTCCTCCAGCGTGTACTGCGCCTCTACCGTTACGCCCAACGCGTTGTCGCGTTTCATGGCGTCCGCACTGCGCGCCATTGCAGCGGGTGCTGCCATGGCTACCGGCATAGGCGGCCGGGGATAGGCGTCGCTACCCCAAGCAAAGCGAACCTGGCACGGGTCGGTGTCATGGTATTCCGCCAAGCGCGGGCTGCTGTAGGCGTCCAGCCGCTCGAACGTGACCTTATCGGCCACCCGCACCTGGCCCTTCTGCAGCGTGGTGGGCGTGGGCACCACCAGTGCAAACTCACTGAGCGGACCCTTGTAGTCGTTGAGCATGGAAAGCACCGTGCGTTTGCCGTCTCGCACCACCACGACCTGGCTGGCCTCGTTAAACAGATTGGCGTCGGCCTTGCCGGCATAGAAACCGCAGAAGGCCTGGGCCGGTAGCGGCAAACAAGCCGCAAGGGCCAGACCGCAAAGCGCGGTCTTGATGCGATGGGTGGTGCGGGTCGTACGGGTCGTTGGATGGGCTTGCATGCGGCGCCTTTAAGAGTTGCGGTGTCAGCTTAAACGAATGAACCTGGGAAATGGGGTTAAACCGTTTGCTCTTTTGCACCCCGTTCGTCTCGGTATTTACCCTAGGCATCGCGCCCAGCCGCAGCTCGTCACATAGCGGGTGCAATACAAACCCGGCGGAAATACATTCTCTTCAACGGGCCGCAGTGGCCTGAATATGGAGAGATAAAAATGTTCACATCCTCGAATCGCACTTCTCGCTTGGCTGGCTTCGTGTTTGCAGTCGTCATGGCTGTTGCCGTTAACAGCAGCGTGCTGATGACTTTCGACAGCGTTGCCACAGATGCATACCTGGCACAAACCACACCGACCCGCAATGTAGCGGTGCTCGAAACCGTGACCATCGTGGGCCGCCGCATATAAGACCTGGCGACCAGTGCAGGTGCAGGCAATGCAGCCCGACAAGCAGAGATTGCTACCACATTGATAGCAATAGTCTCATATTTCACGGGGGCTATAGGCCAGTTTTTCATAAACGTCCCGCGTAGCGCAGCTACCAGGGCTCGCCCGCGCATAATGCCGACACGATGAGTATCTGGACAGACCCCAACGCATGGCACTGGCTTGGCCGGGCCTTCACCGCAAACTTTGTGCGTGAGGGATTGTATTACCTGGTCGCCGCCCTGCTGCTGTGGCTGGTTGTGCACAAGTGGCTGCACAAACGCCTGGCGCATAGGGTGATTGCCGGCTGGCCCACCAGCGCGGATGTGCGGCGCGAGATAACGTACTCGTTCTCCACACTGCTGATCTTCTCGGCACAAGGTCTGGTAGTTTTTGCCAGCGTCTTGCGCGGCGACATGGTCATCTACTTCAAGCCCGGCCAGTACGGCTACCTGTGGCTGGCGCTCAGCTTGCCAGCAATGCTGCTGTGGCACGACTTCTACTTTTACTGGACACACCGCCTGCTGCACAGCCGCTGGCTGTTTCGCCGCGTGCATGGGGTGCACCACCGATCACGCAACCCGTCGCCCTGGGCGGCGTACGCTTTCCACCCCATCGAGGCATTCATCAACAGCCTGGTGACACCACTGGCGCTGCTGGTAGCGCCGTTGCACGGCCTGGTGCTGCTAGTCTTTACCGTCCACCAGATCGTGCGCAATGCGCATGGGCACTTGTCCATAGAGACCATGCCACGCGGCTTTGCCCGGCATTGGCTGGGTGGGCGCTTCACAACGACGACGCACCACCATTTGCACCATGAGACCGCGAAAGGCAACTATGGGCTGTGGTTTACGTGGTGGGATCGGTGGATGGGGACGGAGCGGGGGGACTACCACGCGCGCTTTGAGAAGGTGACGGCGGGGAGAAGCACTGCATAAAGCGAAACCCGCATGAGCCCGCGCATCAACTCCACAATCTCGGCCGGGTCTTGGGGCGAGGTGTAAACGGTGTGCCCGGTACCGTCTTTCAGCGCCGTGCCCGGTAGATTGCGGAAGCCCGCGTTGTTGCGTTCCAGTTCGCCTTGAGTCTCGATGATGTGGTTGGCAGTCAGCAGCCCGCTTGCGCGCACCTCCTCAACCCTCACCCGTAAAGCCTGGCGATAACGCAGCACCTCTTACGCCTATCATGTATAAAAATGCGATTTTCTATACAGCTACATTGGCAAATGCATAGAAATTTGTGTTTTCTTGCTGAGCGCGAGTCAAACCATCACAACCCAAGCCGGACAGGCGCTGACGGCGGCGCGGGCAAACCGGCGGTGTTTGCTAACTCTTTGATAGCGTATTGCGCCTATTCCACGAGGGCAAGTGGCCAGTTTCCCTCTGACAATTCAGAAGCTCTTTTGCATAGAGCCCAATATGGGTCTAAATTGCTTTTTTTCTCTCGCTGCACTGGTGCCACCCACCAGACCGTGCGCAAGCATGCGTGCACTTGTCGACGGAGACCATGCCACGCGGCTTTGCCCGGCATTGGCTAGGCGGGCGCTTCACCACGACGAGGCATCACCACTTTCGAAATAGCTGCCACCCACCGACCAAGACACATTTCTAAATAGCAATTGAGAGTTCCTCATCCCAATCTGACACAAGCCCACGGACTTCAATTTCCTTGGGTAGCAACTCTCGAAGTTGAACAACTTTTTCGTTCATTTTTTGGGCGCTACCAGACATCGCCATCAGAATGGCCACGTCTGCATTTAACTCTTTTGCTACTTCAGCCAGATCCTCAATATCACTCCTCTTGATTTTTGACACTTGAGCTTTGGCTTCTCCGATAACGAGCTTACCGTCAACTATGCAAACAACATCTAGTTCTCGGTCGCGCTTCCCTTTCTGAATCTCCGGATATTCGCGAAAAAGATCGGTTTGCGGAGCGAAGATAAAACTCGCCCGAGATTCTTGGCGCAGGGCGCATAGTGCCCAAGCAACTGTGAGCGTGTCATGCTCACGCAGACAAGTGGCAAAAAACTCATTGATACGAAACTCCAGCGAAACATCTACCGGGAGTTGATGAGTCTTTCTGCATACTTCACACGGAAGCGTGTTCGCAAGCGAATCAATGCCAACCCAATTGCGATGCGAACAGTGCCAGCAAACCCAGTCATGACCGCGATAGAAGACGCCACATTCCAACAAAAATTCCAACGACCGTTTCAAGTCGCCAGGGGCTTCAGCAAGGAATTCCTCTCGGCGTCCGTGTAGTTCAATTTTCTTATCCAGTGCCGAATTCAACTCTTGCCGCCAGGTATCGAGTAGTTGATCAAAGCGTACTTTTCCGCGCGGGACTCTCAGGCTACTGGACAACTGAATAACCCGCTCTGCCAGGGACGCCCAACCAGATTCATCGGAGATTTCCAGATTTCCATTTTTCGCCTTCATTCGCCGTTGCAAAATTTTTATGACTTCCTCTTGTTGCCCCTGAGCCGGCGCCGCCATGCCAAGGAACTGACTCCGCCAAAAGTGACTACCCAGCACTTGCTCTACACCATTTAGCGTTCCAAACATTCCTAAAAGGCCCTGCAAATATCGCCCCTTATCAGATGGCGCAGAGTATTTGTATGCGACGGGTCTTTCAACTTTGCTACGCATGTCAAGGCGCGAGTAGCGTGGCTGTTCGTTGAGGACGCTGAAAAATATTTCCTTGTCTTCGGGTTGCATGACCTCCACAACACGTTTACTTACGTCGACCTTTATCGCAATCTCACCATTCCGCAAGAGCCGGGAATCCACGCCATCATGGAATAGCCGAAGCAACTGTGGACGGGCGGGCAGTCTCCACGTTTCGCGAACATTGTCGAATCGACCGTTGTCCTGCAAGCGATCTATCACCAAGTCAATGAACCAACTCCCCGCAGAGTACATGGGATGGAGTCCAGCGCAATAGCTAAGATGTTTCGGAACCGGGACTGAAACGACAACCGTTGAATCACGTATCGGAGCGCCACCACCGGCGTCATCTTGACCACCACCAATGCCTATTTTTTCTATTTTTTCTGCATCGAACGGGCAGCATTCGTCCAATGACTCAATAGCCTTGAAGTCGACTGACCCCGCCAGCTTTCGAAGGGCATCTGTAAATGGCTGAACTTCCGTTGCGGACAAAGAAAATGAACGGACAACGATACGCGCTGGACCACTATTCTGGCCAATCCAATTGCTATGACGCAAGAAGTTTCCAATGCGTTTCGTCTTTTCTTCATCCAAAATCGTCGCAGCCGGAACCCGAAGCGTCTTGTAAACCTGGATTTGGGCATCGTCGAAGAGTAGAGCCGCGTTCCAACATGAAACTCGATCTTCGAACGTGTCACCTACAACCACACAAAATCCGTACTTCCAATCGTGATTTAGACTGTGCCGCTGACAGTGCAGATTTGAGAGGTGAGCTAACGTGACGGTTTTTCCACTCGGAATCAAACGCTCAGCGAGAGCGTAACCGTCGCTTAGTTCTTCGGCATTCGCAATTCCATACCGCCAGCGGTTTATTGGTGCGTCGCGTGGTGTCAGCAGCAGCACCTGAAGATTGTCACTAATCTCAGTCGGCGATGGAAAGCTCCTTAGGCTGCCATAGAGAGTCCCAAAATTGTCTTTTACGAACCCGTCGTCGTCCCAGGCCGGGTATCGATCCAAGACAAATTCTGGGCGCTTCTGGAGGATGCCGCTACTGTTGTTTAAGAAAGGCAGCCAAGATAGCGCCGTCAGCCCTGGATTTTCGATACCGACGCTAGGATGGCTAGCGATTTCATTGGCTTTACGCTCACGCCCCAGAATCACCGAGTCCTTCAACAAACGCACCAAGTCCGAAGCAACGCGGCATTGTCGTAAGTAATAGCGACAACATAGTCTGGATCGAGCGTCTGAAGCCATACTCGATATCTATTCGAGATTACTGAGTTCCTTACAGGAACGATTAGCGACTGCCGCCCCCCATGTCGCCCAAAGCAGTCCGCAAATATCGCATCCAACCATTGCCCCGCGTCAATGCCGTCTTCCAGCAAGTAGGCAATGCGAATCGGTCGCGGAACTACCCGCAGTTTCGGATCAGGTTTCATCACTTAACCCATCGTAGAGCGTAACAACAGTTTCCAAACCAGAGGTGCGCTGCAAAAAATCGGCGCGGGCAAAAAGATTAGCCAATACTGCGAGGGTACTGTACTAGCCCCCTCAGTCACTTATGCCAACCGCCTTTGTTGTCGAGTCGTAGGCAACAAAGCAGTCGTGCTGCAACATCCCACTTCCCCGTTAGGCCCGCATCGAAATCCGCACCACCTCCTGCCCATAGCTGTAATGCAGCCCCGCAGGCAACGCAAACACCCGGTGCTCCTGCGTCAGCCCGGTATTGCCCACCAGCTTGCTATTTCCACTACCGGCCTGCTTGGCGCTGAACACCGCCAGCTCACCATTGGCCAACACCTCCACGCCAATGCCCTGCTCGTTGACGGCTACATTCAGCGCCAGCTCGTCTGTGGGCTCGATGACGGTGATCACAAAACCTTGCTGTGAACCGACTCTGCTCAAAGTTAGACGATAGGTCTGGCCATCTTTACGCCCATAGGCCAGCGCCAACACGTAATCGGGTGACACCATGAAGGCATCCACCAGCCGGTAGGCAGCCAGGGCGCTGGCCCTATCCACGCGCACGCTATCGCCGGCGAGCAGTACCAGGAATGGCGTGCCCAGTGCGTCGAACACGGCCATGGTGGCAAACACGGTTGATGCCTGCGCCAGAAAGGGCCAACTGGCGCGCACCGACAGCACAACCGTGTGTGACGAGCCCATCTGGTCCACCGCAATTTCCGTCAGGCCGCGGTCGCTGTTGGCGTTGACCGCAAAGAGGCGGTTACCAAAGGTGACCAGGCGTTGGGCCAGACTGGGCAGGAGTTTGGCGTCTTTGGGTGTATTCAACGGCGCAGGGTCGCGCTCGGCGGGCACCAGGTGGCCAGTGATGCCGCTACTCTGCGGATTGCTGGTGTTGCTAAGCGATGCATAGAACAAGCCCCCCGCGCAGCGCACCAGCGCGGCCAGGCCGTGGTGCAGCGCCTCCAACTGGGGCGGTGTCAGACCGGGCAGGTTTTGCATGCGTTGCAGGTCGTATGCGTGCAGGTTGCCTGCGCCATTGGGCTCACGCCACAGGGCCACGCCGCAGCTCAGCACTTCGACCACATCACCGTCCAGGTGCACCAACACATCGTGGCTGACGGTTTGGCTGGTGGGAGTGCGCGTGGCGCGTTTGGGTGCGGCTACTACGAGGGCCGCGTGCACGCCGGGTGGTGCGCTGCGCAGGCCGTGCTGGAAGACGTCGCGGTACCAGTCCAGCAGCGCGCCGGGCAGTGTGGCGTAGTCGCGCACACCGGCGTTGACCGACACGCGGGGGTCGAACACGGACGCGTTGGCCAGCATGCGCGCTTGTATGTCGCCGCGCTTGAAGTCGGGGTGCGCGCCCTTGTAGGGGTGTATGCCGGCCAGCACCTGGAAGCTGACCACGGCCCATGAGAACCAGTCGGTCAGCGGCGTAAAGTCGGCGCCGCTGTGCAGGTCACGTATGGACGGCATGATGGCGCTGGCCTTGTATGGGCCAATTTGCCAACTGTCCACATCCAGCAGGCGCGGGGCGGTGCCGTCGGCTAAGTAGTTCATCTCGTTGGCGTCCACCAGCACGGCGCCGGCCTGGTGCGCGGCACTCACGGCCAGGCGCATGTTCTCTACCAACGCCAGGGATTCTTTCAGGCCAAAGTTGTTGGGGTCGCGCCAGGCGTTGGTGAATGTTTTGACCAAGGGAACGCCGCTGGCCTGCGGCATGTAGAAGCCCACCACTTCGTGCTGGGCGTTGTGCAACACATCGGTGGGCGCGACGATGTGCGGGTGTTGGATGGCCTGCAGCAGCTTGAGCTTGTCTTCAATGCCACGGGCGCGCGCACCGGCTGGGTCTAGGTAGAGCTTGTAGACATAGCCGCCCTTGGCATAAACCACGCCTTCGCCGCCGGTGGCCAGGTAGTCGGTTTGTGTGAGGGCTACTTCGCCCTTGCCGGGCAGATGCACGCGCAGGGGGGATTGGCTGCTGAGGTTGAAGCTTGTCGTGGTCATGATGTGCCGTCCTCCCCTTGCACGCGGACCAGTGCTGCGATGGAGAAGTCGTCTTGCGGGATGTGGCCATTCTTCTCCCACTGGGCCAAGGCTTTCATGGCGCGGCGTTTGACAAAACTGCCCTCATAGTTTTTGAAGGCCAGGCAGGCGATGGCAGCCTCTAGCGTGTCTCGCTTGCTGATTTGGCTTATGCCGTCGGTGTAGATGGCTAGGGCGGTGATGTTGGTCAGGTCTATCTCTTTGGTCCAGCCTTGGAGGAAGTCTTGGGCGGGGATGTCGTGGGTAATGCTGTCAGTGTTTGTGGTGTGGGTGCTTAGCTGCACGTTCAGTGCGCCTTTGGCTAGGGACGCGGTGAACTGCGCGGCCACTGTGGGCTGCAAGCAGTAGCCCAGGTAGTAGGGGGCGTTGTCTGGCCAGGAGGCTTCTATGATTTCCACGGTGCCGTTGGTGTGGCGTGTGGCGTAAGCGCCGTCGCCGGCCATGAAGAGTTTGGCGGTGGTGGCCGTGGCGCAGAAGGCGACGATGCTGGCTAGACAGTCTTGTGGCCGGCCGCCCAGTGGCATGGACAACAGGTGGGGGCGGATGCGTTGGATGGATTCTGGGGTGAAGCAGTCTTCCAATGTTGTTGTGTGTTGTAGCTCGGCTTCCATGGCCAGGGCTAGAACGCGGGCGCCTAGGTCGGTGCGGGCGTTGGCGCCGGAGCAGCCGTCTGTCACTATTCCGTAGACGCGACCATCTTTTAACGCGCCGGAGATGGCGTAGTCCTGGCAGGGTTCGCCAGCTCGGGCGTGGGTGGTGCCTATGGTGAAGTAGTGGTCAGCGTTCAGGCGCTTCATGGCAGTTCTCCCCATGAGGGTTTTTAGAAAACCAGCGCTTGGCTGGCGCCGCCGGTGCCTAGGCTTTGGGATTGGGCGGAGATGCTGCGGGAGACGAATTGGGCTAACTGCGCGAGCTTCTGCGGCGTGGCGTCGCCTACGTCTACGTATTGGGTCAAGCCCGCATCATCCTTAAAGGTTTGCAGTGGGCCGCTGTAGCAGCTGGCATTCACGCCGACCAAGATCACGTTGAGCGACTCCAGCCACTCGTGTTGCACGCCGCGCACCACCTCGGCGGCCACATCGGTGGTGGTGTAGTGTGAGCAGTTGTCGTCGCCGTCGGTCACCACCACAACCAGACCGTTGACGCTGAAGTCTTGGTCGCTGAGCATGCGGGCGTATTCGTTGGTGGCCATCACGGCATTGCGGGTGGCGTCGAACAGCGCGGTGGAGCCGTTGCAACGGGGGGCCTTGTAGACGGCGGGGTCCACGCGGGTGAGTTCGGTGAAGCCATGCTCTTCGCGTACCGTCTCGTTGAACTCGGTGCTGCGCAGCATCAAGTAGTCGGCACGCGGGCTGCGGTGGCAGGCTTCCACCACGGCTTGCTTCATGGCCAGCAGTTGTTTCTCAAAGCCATTCACGCTGCCGGTCTTGTCGATGACCAGCGTCACCAGCGTGTATTCGGTAGAGCCCAGCTTGTCGGGCCGCACGCCCGAGAAGGCGAAGTTCGCAATCTGGGTGGTTTGCATGGTGTTGGCGTCCATCAGTTTCATGGTTTTTCTCCAGTGGTTTAGCGGTAACAGGACGTGCTCTCCCCGGCCGTGCTTTCGCACGGCAACTTTGGGCAGTGCCCGGTCGGGTGGGTTGGCTAAGTGCTTACAGCATGTAGTCGACAGACCGCGCGGTCTTCATGCCGCGGGCTTGCATCTCGGCCACAAAGTCGGTGCCCAGTTGCTCGAAGCCGCCCACGCTGTTGCAGCAGTCGGTCAGCAGCACCAGCTTGCGGATGTTGTCTTCGCCGAAGTTGCTGGCTATGTCGCGCACGGTGTTGGCCACGCAGTGCGACAGCGCCTCGCCGGCGACGATGACCACGTCTGCATCCGACAGCGTGCGGATCAACCGGCTGTTGAGCAGCGTGCCGGGGTCCGATGGGTCGGGCACTTCGGCCTGAACAGCTGAGTAGTGCTCGGTAAAAGGGTTGGAGCCCTTGGTTACGTAGTCCACCACGTCCAGCTTCTTGCGCGCCCAGGCGTCCAAAGACTGCGCCACGGCGGCGTGCACGTTGTGGCCCCAGTGGCCAATCAGGCAATGCTCGGGCCACACCACCAACGCATAACGTTGGGCGGATTCCAATTGCTCCACGTACTGGCGGCTGCGCTCTTGTAGCAGTGGATTGCGCGAGCGCCACAGGCCAGCCGCAATATCTTTGGCGGTGATGACGGTAAAGGGCGCAGGCGCCTCGCCCTTCTCATTCGTCCACCAGGTGGGGTGGGCAATATCGATGGGGTTGTGCGAATCCAGCGTGACGTGGATGTCAAACAGCTTGCTGCCCGCGCGGTCTATGAAAGCGGCCAGGCGCTTCATGTCCTGATCCGCACCAGTGACCGGCAAGGCGGGGGCCAGCTTGCGACCGGCGGCCAACGGGTCTACGGGTTGCTCGGCCACAGGGATGTCGCAAAAGTCGTTTTGCGGATCGATGATGAGCAGGTGTACTTTGGTCGATGTCTTCATGATGAGAGCCCCTTTCGGTGTGGTGATGGAGTCAGTATAAAACAGTTATTTGTATTTTGCAATTAACTATTTACTGATTAGGGAGAATCAGTTTAGATAGGTGTTTTATGGCGAATGTGGCTATAGGACGCTTCCAATGGCGTGTGCAGAACATTGTTAATGGCTAAAATGAAAAAACGATGCCAAAACCCGACCCCGACTGGACCATCATCGTCACGGTAGACGTGGTGCTGTTTGCTCTGCACGACAAGACGCTGCACGTGGTGCTGAGCCGCCGCCCGAATGAGCCCTTTGCGGGCCAGTGGGCGCTGCCCGGCGGTTATGTGCACAAGCAAGAAGACGCCGACAGCCTGGCCGCTGCGTTGCGTGTGCTGCGCGGCAAGACCGGCATAGCCCCACCCTATCTGGAGCAACTCTACAGCTTTGCCGACGGCGCGCGCGACCCGCGTGGCTGGTCGGTCAGTCTGAGCTACTTTGCACTGGTGGACCAGACCGTGCTGGCCAGTGCGCAGGCAGCGGCACCGGGTTTTGGTTATGACCTGGTGGATGTGAACGCGGTGCCACGCCTGTCGTTCGACCACAACCGAATTTTTGACATGGCGCTTAAACGCCTGCGCGATAAAAGCTCGTACTCCACGCTGCCCTGTTACCTGTTGCCCGAACAATTCACCTTTGCCCAGGTGCACGAGACGTATGAACATGTGATGGGCGTAGCCCTGGACAAAAGCGCCTTCCGCCGCAAGCTAACCGAGATGGATGTGCTTGAAGAATGCAAAGGCCAGCGTGTTGGCGGTGCGCACCGGCCGGCACAGTTGTTCAAGGTGAAGGCGGATGTGGCGAACCGGCTTAGGCTGTTGGAGCGGCCGTTGGCTTAATATGCAAACAATGTTACGTGTTATCACCGCACATTTGATAGGCAGCACAGCATGAAAAAATCCACAGACCGCCTCGCCTTATGCACAGCATTGCTTGCAATCGGCTTGCCATCAGCCAACGCGCAAAGTATCGAGAAGTCTTTCGCCGCATTCACAGCTTGCAACGGGGGCTTCTTCAAGACCATGGAGGCAGAAGCCGACGCATGGCGTATGCATACCGGCATTGCCGCCAATGAAGGTGTACGCTGGATCAAAACCTCAGACCGCAACGCAGCGGGCGGCAATGTGATCGAGCTCAAAGGCAAGCCCATTGTTGCAGGTTTGACGTTGACGCACTATCTAGATGAGTCGTCGCACATGGGGTCCAGCGGTTTTTTCTACTACTGGGGCTTCAAGGTAGCGGGGACTGTGGACAACGTGGTGGAGCAATTGAAACCACTCATTTTTCACAGCAATAGGCTACGCAAAGACAAGGACGTCTATGTTCGCACGGAAGTTAAGGCATCTGATGGCCGGTGGACTGCAGTGGCTACACAAAGTGGCAGAGTACCAGGCTTCCTTTCGACCGAACGGGCTTTCCTAATCGAGCAAGATGCCGATGCACCGAATACTGTGAAGGTGCTCTGCTCCCTACAAGGTGATATCACGGCTGAAGTTCTGCAAAGCATTCGCCCCGACATTTCATCCAAAGAGCACCCACCGCAACTGAATCCGAATCTCTTTGACGAAACAGCCCCAAATGAACAGGCCAAAAAGGCCATACTGACAGCCACTGCAGGAAAACCTGACTGGAAACCAAAATTTAGACGCGTGACCTACGACACGACGTACAAGCTAGTAGAAATCGTCAGAAACGAAGATGGGCTGTTGAACGTGAAAGAGAGTTATTCGCGCTTCAAAGTGCAGCGTCAAATGGCAGCTGGACTGCTACAACTCAAATCAAGAATGAATACGAACCAAGCGGTCAATGTCACAGATCAACTGACTGTTGAATTGCCGCCTAATTTTGAGATCGGCCAAACGCTCAAATTTAAGCAAACCAGCAACTACCAACCCGTGGCCATCGATAGTCGGCCTATGACTTATGGTCTGACATGCGAAGTTAATTCAACGATCAGCGCTTCGAAAATATTTTCCTCGTTAACCGGCGATGCCGTGCTGTTCAAATGCACAGATGACGAGACTAAAAAGAGTGATGGAAAGGCGTTTCTGAGGGATTTTGGCATCTTCATCGAATACACACCGGAAACCCTCACATTGCTTCTATCGACGGTTCCTGCCAAGCCAACGTACCGTCGGTTTGACGTTGAGCGCTAAGGTCGGCTACGGGGCATCAATTTGAAGTCTGGCCAAATTTGAGCCAGGACTTTTTTTGGCACTCAGGAATTTCTTCCTTCGGCACTGGAACGCGCAACTCGGGGTCGGTATCGTCGAATACCTCTTGGTTGCAATATCCAATATATTTCCCACCAGTGAACGTAACACTAAGTTCAATTGTGTACTTTTTGCCGTTCTCAGGTGTGAAACGATGGTTGAATGGTCCACACGACCCTCCCGCCACATAAGCACTGCTTCGAATTTGAACTGGGCTCGATCCGGGGACGTAACGAGTTAACGCCGTGTCGATAGGGGCGTATTTTAGGAGGGCCCTCTTGCCGAAAATCGAATCCTTGTACTTTTCATTCCACTCTTCGACCTTTTTCTGCCGTTCAGCCCCGTCCTCAGGTGATAACTTGCTGACGGTCCCGATGCGATCAAAGCTCCCGCATCGGTTACTTGCATCCGACTTGTCAAAGTTAACCGTTGCCGCGCTGGTGTTAGTCGCGAAATTGAGTTCAGCCAGTGCTTTCATATCACTTGGTTCGCCTTTCGCATTAAATCGCATGGCATGCGCGATTTTCATTTGTTGAAACATTTCATCCAACCAAACCATATAGTTTGGATGGATTGACCGCACTCCGTTGGTTTCGATGTAGTTCAGATTCTTGCTCGTGACGTATGTCGTCTTAAATCCCGCATTGTCGTAAGTAAAAAGGACAGACACGTAGTGCTTGTTGCTCTTACTAAATTCAAGCTGCAGGGACCCTGGGCTATCAGATTCAATCTTGTAGCTCAGCTCCTTGTACTTCCCAGCGCCCGCTAATATGTAGTCGTGAATTTGCTCTGCGGTACGCGATGACTTTTCGTCGAACACATAGCTCTTTTCCACAAGGGGCGCGGATCTCGCCGAAGCACCGCTCATCCCAAACAGTAGACAAAACAGCACGATGACAGTTGAGGCAATAATTTTCATAGCTAAGCATGTATGTTTGCGCACCGGATTGCGCAAGCTATCATACATTTCAAACGCCCTATCGCTTCAGCCTACGATGGCATTGGCGAGTGGGAGATGACGGGGCACTACGCGGACACCACCTGTTCCCAGGCAGCGGCGCCAAGCTTTGGTTATGGCCGGGTAAATGTGCCCGCCGTGCCACGCCTGTCGTTCGACCACCACCGCATTTTTGACATGGCGCTTAAACGCCTGCGCGACAAAAGCTCTTACCATGGGCGTCGGGCTGGACCAAAGCGCCTTCCGCTGCAAGCTGACCGAGCCGGCTGCGAATTTTGGAACGGCCGCTGGGCACGTCGGCTTTGAACTGACGGCTAGAATCAACGCAGACTTCCGGAGTATTTTTCGGAACGTCGCAACTACCCAATTTTTATGTCGCCCAATGCCACAAGCGCGGGGCGTTCACTATGGACGCAATGGCGTCTGAAGTGGCTTGCGCTCCCTGCCAACGACCTGCTGCGTGACGCCACGTACCGGCGTCTTTGGCTGTCTATTTTGATCAGTTCCTTTGGTGGCCAGATCACCATGCTGGCGCTACCCATGACCGCCGCGGTGTTGCTCCAAGCCACGCCGTCGCAAATGGGCATTCTCACAGCGATGGAATTGCTGCCCTTTGTGCTGCTGTCGCTGCCAGCCGGGGTTTGGCTCGATCGGGTACGCAAGCTGCCGGTCTATGTGATTGGCGAAGGCCTGATAGCTGTGGTGCTGGCGAGTGTGCCGCTGGCCTGGTATTTCGACTTGCTGAGCATGCAGTTCCTGTACGTCGTGGCCTTTGCCATTGGTTGCGTTTTCGTGACGGCCGGCACAGCCGCGCAAATCGTACTAACGCAGGTAGTGCCACGCGAGCGGCTGGTCGAAGCCCATGCCAAAAATGCCTTGGCTTCTTCGGGTGCAGAAGTCGCTGGCCCGGGCGTCGCCGGGGCATTGATCAAGCTGGTGGGTGCACCGTTTGCGCTGCTGGCAGACGCCGTACTGCTAGCCTTTAGCGTATTCATTCTGCGCGGTTTGAAGGTGACTGAGAACCGCGTCAGCAACGAGGAAACCCATTTTTGGCGCGACTTGAAAGACGGTCTACGGTTTGTAACCGATCAACCCCTGTTGGTGTCGCTCGGGGTATCTGTGGGAGCGTGGCAATTTTTCAACCAGTGTGCAATGGTGGTGCAGATTCTGTACGCCACCCGCGAGCTGGGCTTGAATGAAAACCAGGTGGGCCTGTGTTACGTGGGTTTGGGCGTTGGCACCGTATTGGCCAGCATTTTTGGTAACCGCATTTCGCGCCGCATTGGCCCGGGCCCTTGCCTGGTACTCGGTTTTTTGGTGTGTGGCTTAGGCTGGCTGCAGCTTGCACTGGTGCCCACCGGTGTTTGGGGGGTGGTTTCTTTTGTGGTGATGCTGATGTGTTTCGGCATGGGGGCGGTCTTGCTGTTTATCAACTTTCTGGCCTTGCGCCAGGCCGTCACCCCAGAGCCCTTGTTGGGCCGAATGACCAGCACCATGCGCTGGTTGATCCTGATCCCGGCGGGGCCGGGTGCACTTGCGGGTGGTTATGTAGGAGAGCATCTGGGGCTGCGCTACGCGATGGGCATTGGTGGCATAGGTGCACTGTTGTTGGCTGGCTGGGCGTGGAAGCGTGCCAGCATTTGGCAAATCCGTAGCTTGCCCGAACCACCGCCAGCATCCGCATGAAGGCGATGCACACCACCCACCTGCTGTACCTGCATGGCTTTCGCTCGTCGCCCGCGTCCACCAAGGCGCGCATGACGGCTGCTGCTGTAGCGACGCGCTTTCCGAGCATGACCTGGCTGTGCCCTGCCCTGCCGGCTTCCCCCAAACAGGCTATGGCAGAAGTGTTGCAAGCAACAGCGGACTGGCCGTTGTCTACTACCGCCGTCATCGGTTCATCCCTGGGCGGGTTTTATGCGACCTGGCTGGCCGAGCGCTGGGGCTGCAGGGCGGTGTTGTTGAACCCTGCGGTGCGCCCGGCGCGCGACCTGGCCGCACATCTGGGTGATCAGACCGTATGGCATGACCCGGAACAGCACTTTGTGTTTGAAGCCTCCTACGTGGACGAACTGCTAGCGCAGGAGATTGCACACATCAGCCGGCCCGAGCGTTACTTTGCGGTGATTGCCAAAGGTGACGAGGTGCTGGACTGGCGAGAGATGAAGGACCATTACGCGGGCGCCACCATCAAGCTACTGCCGGCAGGCGACCACGCATTAAGTGACTACGACCAGCACCTGGGTGCGGTGCTGGATTTTCTGGCCTAGCGTTCGCCGCGTTTGCTCTCAAACCGCGGCTCCCAATAGTTCTCATGGAGGTTGTTGCGGTGATCGCGGTAATCGCGCCGGTTGTCATAGCGGTTGCCCCAGCGGTGTCCGTCATCATGGCGAAAATGGTTCGGCCGGTGGTGAATATGTGGACGGTGCTCAACATGGCGCTCCCACCAGCGGTTGTGTTGCTCCACACGAACGAAGTGCACGGGTTGACCGCAAGCATGGTAGCGGCGGCAATAGCGGCCCCAATCACGGTATTCCTGCGGGGCAACGTGCAGGTAAATGGGCGCTGCGCCGTAGACGGGCCGTCCGACGAGGACAGGCTGCACGTTCATCACCGGCGGCGGTGCATTGTTGCCAATGGATATCTGCCCAAATACGCCGGGCGCAAATGCGCCGCCAACGGTTATATTGCTGTAGGCTTGTGCGTGCACAGCGCCTGCCATGCCTGCCGTCAGCGCTACAACCGCGATCAGGGATTTGGTATTCAACATGATGGATTTCCCTCACTCATCAAACGACGGTCGTATAGGCTCCGACCCTCTTGATCGTCCCCGGTTTTCGCCAAGGCTTGCTCCTACAACGCAAGGCAAGCGGCGGTGTTGACGGCCTTTACCTTTGTTTACCGCATACCAACCTGTTGTTACGCTCGCAACAACCACTCACATTTTGCTACGCCATGATTGAACAACATCTCGACATTCCTAGTCCAGACGGCAGTATGAACACCTTTGTGGTCTGCCCCGAGGAGGGAGGCCCTTTCCCAGTAGTACTGTTTTACATGGACGCACCGGGCAAGCGCGAAGAGCTTCACGACATGGCCCGCCGCATTGCTGCAGGAGGTTATTACGTCGTCCTGCCCAATCTTTACTACCGCCAGACGCGCGACTTTGAGCTGAAGGAGCGCACCGAAGTGGCAATGGCCCACATGTACAAACTCATGGGCACGCTGAATGCACACACCACCCGGATGGACACAGCCGCCATGATGCAGTTTGTGGATACGCAACCCCGGGCCGATGCTGCGCGCGTGGGCGTTGTGGGTTACTGCATGAGCGGGCCATGCGTGGTGTGGGCCGGTGCTGCATTTCCGGACCGGCTGCGTTGTGTAGCGTCCATACACGGCGCGAATATGGCAACGGACCAAGCGGACTCGCCGCACCTGGTAGCGGCAAAAATTCAATGCGAGAGTTACTTTGCCTGTGCCGAGACGGATGTGTGGGAGCCCCCGGCCCACATCGACAAGTTGCAAGCATCCCTGATTGCCACCGGTGTGCCCCATCGGATTGAGTGGTATGCAGGTACGGAGCACGGCTTCGTGTTCCCCCAGCGTGGGCCTATCTACAACCGGGCGGCCGCAGAGCGGCATTGGGAGCGCTTATTCGCGTTGTTTGCCCGCACGCTCAAGCCATCTCAGTGACGGGCGACGTCGGGTGGAGCGCCCCCAATCCACCTTGTTCGGAAAGGGCGCAAAGCAGGCACCCAGCACAGAAGGTATGGACGCCGCCATCACCACCAGGAAGAAGGTCTGAAAACCCATGTGGTCGGCCAGAAACCCACTGGCCATTTGTGTAGGAATGAGCACCAGGTTCATGATGGCCGTGCAGTAGGCATAGTGCGTCATGTGGTATTTTCCGGGTGATATCTGCTGCATCATGTACAGCATGTTCGCCACGAAGCCAAAGGCGTAGCCGGCCTTTTCAATCGTCACCAGCGTGGCAATAACGGGCAAGGAAACCGGTGCGTCAGGCGACACCATGCAGCTCAGGATGTAGAAGGTGATGTGCGGCAGGTTCAGGCACAGGGCCATGAACACCAGCGTCTTGCGCGTGAGGCCATACTTTCCTGCAAATATCCCGCCCAACAAACCAAAGGCGAGGCTCACCACGGTGCTGATGAAACCGTCGATAAGCGCTTTGTCTTCCAGCAGGTGCGGGCAGGCTGCGCTGATCGCCTGGGTAGCACACATGCCCAGTCCGCCGTTTGCCACACTGCCCTGCATGAAGAGTGGGGCCTCAATCAGCAAAAACCCCTCGCCCATGCGGAAGAAAAACACAAACATCAGCATACCCAGCAGATGGGGCTTCTTCAGAAAGTCCAGAAACTGGTCCTTGAACGTACTGACAACAGCCGCCGCGTTCTTGGGGCGCTCGGGTAACGAACCTGGTGGGAGAACAAAGTAATGGTAGGCCGCCAGAACAGCCATGGTGCCCATGCTGACGGCCAAAGCCATGGCCCAAGCACTGCGGGCATCCATGCCTTTTTTCTGCAGATACCCTGCTGCGCCAACGACCACCGCGGTGGCGAAGATACGCCCGGCATTCCAAAAGGCACCCTGCAGCCCCATGAACTTGCCCTGTGCCCGATCATCGAGCGAGGTGATGTACACCCCGTCAATACAGATATCTTGCGTGGCGGAGGCAAACGCCAACAACCACAGCAGCAAGATCCCCACTACAAAATAGTTGGACAAGGCGAGTGACGAGGCCCAAAGGCCGAGCAAACCCGCCATCACCAACTGCATGGCAATGACCCAAAAGCGCTTGGTCTTGAACATGTCCAGGAAGCCGGCATACAACGGCTTCAACGACCACATGATCCCGATGCTGGCCGTGGACGCCGTGATCTCGGTGTCGCTATGGCCCAGATCCTTGAACATGGTTCCGGCAACCCAGATCACCATGGCAAAGGGGATACCCTCCGCCAGGTAGGCACTGGGTACCCAGGAGAAAGCCGAGCGCTTCTTTTTGATGGCTTGTGTCATAGATTTTTCAGGCGCTGGCGTGATTTAAACCCGGCAATGAAGTCGCGGTACCAGTGCGCGCTGTCCTTGGCCAAGCGCTCTTGCGTAGCGTAGTCCACATGGAACAGACCAAAACGTTTGGTGTAACCCGAGTTCCATTCAAAGTTGTCAAACAGACTCCAGTAAAAATAGCCCCTTACATCCACACCCAGTTCAACGGCCAATGCCAGCGCGCGCAAGTGCTCTCGAAGATAGTTGATCCGCTCCACGTCGGGCACACGCCCGTCTATCACCTGGTCGGCATTAGCCATGCCATTCTCGGTGATGAAGATGGGCGGGGGTGAGTATTCACGGCTGATGCGCACCAGATGCTGGGTCAGGGCCCTGGGGTAGATCTCCCATCCCATGTCGGTAAACCCTTGCTTGCCCGGCGCGGCTTTGGGCGGTTGCTGGGTGCTGATGAAACTGCGTGTGTAGAAGTTGACACCTAAAAAGTCCAGAGGTTGGTGGATCAGGGCCAGGTCTTCGGCTGTGACCGTGGGTGCATCGGCGCCCAGATGTTCCAGTGTGTCGGCCGGGTAATTGCCGCGGAATATGGGGTCCATGTACCAGCGCACGTTTAACCCATCGTCAATGCGGGCGGCACGGCGGTCGGCCTCCACGGCCTCGGCGGCAAAAGCTGGCGTGTGGTTCAGCACCACGCCCAGTGGCGTTTTGCAAACGCCACGCATGGCCTTGATCGCCGCACCGTGGGCCATCATCAGATGGTGCGAGACCTGGGCCGCCGTCGCGCGGCTGGTTTGTCCGGGTGCAAACTGCGCCGTCTCATAACCCAGCGTGGCTACACACCAAGGCTCATTCAGCGTCGCAATACTGGCCAGGCGGCTGCCGAAACGGCGTGCCACTTCGCGGGCATAGTCCGCAAACAGCGGCACGATGTCGGGGGACGTCCACCCACCCATGCTCTCATGCAGGGCCAAGGGCAAGTCCCAGTGGTACAGCGTGGCATGGGGGCGTATGCCGGCTGCCAGCAGCGCGTCGATCAAACGATCGTAGAAAGCAAAGCCGGCTTCGTTCCATGCACCCTGCCCTGCAGCTTGCACCCGCGGCCATGCAATGGAAAACCGGTAGGCATCCAGGCCCAGACCCTTCATCAGCGCAACATCGCTCTCAAAGCGGTTGTAGTGGTCACACGCGACGTCAATATTGGACCCGTCGTTGATGCGTCCCGGCTGTGTGCAGAAGTGGTCCCATATGGAGGGGCCCTTGCCGTCTACAGCTGCAGCACCCTCGATCTGGGCCGCGCTGGTGGCCGAGCCCCATTGGAAGTCTGGCCGCAAACCGCGGGACAAATCGATCAGTGACTGGGATGTGGATTCGCTTAAATTCATGGAGGCAATCAAATAGATAGTGGGTTGTGCAAAACAGAAAAAAGGGTGCCGCCGCGCGTGTGGAGACAGCACCCAACCGATCCGCCCCGAATCGGAACCCCATTGAAAACTGTGGGCGCCCGCCGCACACTCACACGGCAGGTGAATTGGCTGAACCGGGCTTAGAAGTTGTAGCCCACATTGATGCCGATGGTGCGTGGCGGCTTGTACTGCGCCACGGCAAGATCAATGGTTGGCCCACCGGCCGCACTGGTCTTGATGTTGGCATTCTCAACATTGCGAATGTAGGCATCGGCATACCAGGACTTGCCCGAGTTGTAGCGCAGGCCAAGGTCGGTGCGTGTGTAGGCCGCTTGTTTGTCCAGCTCGCCATAGTTGAATACGCTCAACCAGCTTTCGGTCTCATAGTGCAGACTGATGCGCGGGATCAGCGTGGCACCGTCACCCAACCGGAAGGTGTGCTCGTATTGCACCGTGGCAGAAAAGCTGGGTGCGTGTGGCATGCGGTTGCCCGTGACGTCCAGACAGCCATTGCCAATATCGACCAACTTGCAGGGACCAGGCAATGTGTAGTCGTTGCTCAAACCAATCAGCTTGCCTAGTTTGGTCTGGGTAAACGCCAGCGTGGCCTGTATGCGGTCGTCCGGGGTTATTTTGGCAGACAGCTCACTCTCGAAACCGGAGACCGTTGCGCCTTCGGCGTTGTCGGTCAGGAAGGAACGCGTGCCGTTTGCGTTCAACACCGGTGCGGAGAACTGAAAGTCCTTGAAGTCTGCGTAATAGATCGCATTGTTGAACTTGACCCTGCCGCCCAAGAAGCTTTGCTTGGTACCCACTTCGTAGTTGGTCAAAGTCTCGGGCTTGTACGTGGCGCCACCGTCTTGCACACTTCCGGATTTAAAGCCGGTGGACACACTGGCATAAACCATCATGTCCTTGCTGACGTCGTAGTTCATACGGGCCAGCCAGGTCAGCTTGCTGTTGCTGTACTTGCCGTCATTGCAGCAGCCGTCGTTAAAACCAGAACCTGGCAGCGCAGGGTTCAGACCCGGGTCAATCGGGCGACCAGGCACATTGGGGTCATAGGCCCAACCATGGCCACGGCCGCCGATGTTTGCACGCTCATCCGTCGTATAACGCAGTCCACCTGTCAGGTGCAATGCATCGCTGAGGTTGGCGGTAACCTGTCCAAATACTGCCGCCGATTTGACAGTTTGTTTGGGTTGGATGAAAGAGCCCTGCCATCCCACAGTACCCTGCTGTGTCCCGTTCATGATCGGAATATCGAAACGGATACTGTTGTCTTCGGCGGCGTAATAGGTTCCCAGTATCCAATCCAGGTCGCGTTTGCCGGTGGATTGCAGACTCAGCTCATGGCTGTAGTTGGTGTAGTTGGACCAGTTGGTGCGGTCTTCCTGGTAGCTGCCACCGGTGTTAAAGCTGGTCGGCACATTGATGCCGCGGTCCTGGTCAAAGGTGCTGGAGCCGGTGAAGCGCGAGTAACCGGCCGTATAGGCCAGATTCATGCCGCCCATGTCGTAGTCCAGGCGGCTGCGCACCGTATCCACATCGCGCTTGAGGTAGGGCGCTGTGTCAATCAATGCGGACCACAGACTCTGGCCGGCCCGGGGCACCTGCATCAGGTCCATGCTGGGTGTGCCACGGTCGGCGAACTTCTCGTAGGAGATATTCCACGACAAAGCGTTCGACGGCTTGAACAGAAAACTGACGCGCGCAGCGCTTTGGTTTTGTGCGTTGTACTTCTGACCACCCTGCGTGAACAAGTTGTAGTTGATGGGCTGGAAAGTTGCCAGCGTTCCACCACCAGCCAGGTATGCAGCCTGTTGCTGCGCCACCGTGTAGCGCGTCGGCGCCTGGAAATCTACATAACCATCATGCGACTCGTGGACCACGGCCACGCGCATCGCGGCTGTCTCTCCCAATGGCACATTGAAATTGGCGCGGCCGCCAATTTTGTTGTAGTTGCCCATCCCACCCTGCACGCTTCCAAACTGTTCTTTGAGCACAGGTTTGGCAGTTTGCATATTGACCGCACCCACGGTGGAGTTGCGACCCCACAACGTGCCCTGGGGTCCGCGCAGGACTTCAATCGAGTCCATATCGAACAAGAGCGCCGCAGCACCCTCTGCACGCGGTGAGTACACACCGTCTACAAAGATGGCGATTTCAGGATCGGCGTATTCGGTCTTGGCGCTGTCGTTGCCAACGCCGCGCAAGGTCATGGTGATGACGCCGTGGTCACCCTGGGTTGTACCTTGAAAGCTGGGCACCAGAGCGGACAGGTCTTGCACGGTTTGCACGTGGTATTTGTCAAGCTCTGCGGCGCTGATGGATGTGACAGCGATAGGTGTGGTTTGCAGGGTCGAGAGGCGTTTAGTCGCCGTGATGACTACCTCTGGCAACGCAGCATCGTTGCCCTCGACCTTGGCCTGGGCATACACCGATCCTGTACCGGCCAGTAGCGTGAGAACGGCAAGTTGGATGGGGGACGCTAGACCTTTGCGGAACCTGAATACTGGACTTTTCACGTTTGTCTCCTGTCTGTGTTGGATGTTATCTGTGCACGCCGACCCGCTGCGCTTGGTGTCGGAGTGGGCGGATAATGCACAATTTAGACAACGCTGTCAATTTAAATGACAACGCTGTCTATTTTTTGTTTTGTTGTTGTGTTTTGCAGGCAAAAATCTTCGGGTTAACCCTGAACTTTTCTGCAAAGTGCTGGTGCTGTTGTTCTCCATTCCTAAAGGAAGAATCTGTGAAACCTGTTCAAAACGTGCTCATCGTTGGCGGCGGAACCGCTGGTTGGCTGACCGCTGCTTTTATGGCCCGCACACTGGGGACCCCAACCGGTGCGGGAGTCAATATCACGGTGGTCGAGTCCAGCAACATCGGCATCATCGGGGTTGGCGAAGGCACCTTTCCATCAATACGCGGCACCTTGGCGGCTATCGGCATTGACGAGGCACGTTTCATCCGCGAGTGCAACGCCACATTCAAGCAGGGCATCCATTTTGTGGACTGGGTGCGCCCTCCAGGCACCCCAGGAACAGACCACTACTTCCACCCCTTTAGCTTGCCCAGCCAGCGCGCCGGTGGGCCGGACCTGCTGCCGTACTGGTTGCTCGGTGCCGATGCAAACGGAGCAGCATTCGCACAGGCGGCCACCATGCAAAAGCAGGTAGCTGACGCTGCGCATGGACCCAAGCGCAATGGCGACGGCGACTACTTGGGACCGCTCAACTACGCCTACCACTTTGACGCCGGGCGCTTCGCGGCCCTGTTGGCCACACACGCCAAGTCGCTGGGCGTTGCGCACAAAGTGGCGACCGTCGACACGGTCACATTGGCAGAAGACGGCGCCATCTCCGGCGTTGTGACCCGCGAGTGCGGAACCCTGACTGCTGATCTCTATATTGATTGCACAGGCTTTCACGCCGCACTGATCGGCAAGGCACTGGGCTCACCGTTTCGCAGCGTCAACGACGTGTTGTTTGTGGACAGCGCACTGGCCGTGCAGGTGCCTTACGCCACCGCGGACGCCCCCATCCCTTCGTACACCATTTCCACCGCACACGAGGCCGGCTGGACCTGGGACATTGGCCTGCAACAGCGGCGTGGCATCGGGTATGTGTACAGCAGCCGCTACACGGACGACGCACGCGCAGAGCAGGTGCTACGGTCTTACATAGGGGGAGCAAGCGACGGGTTAACGCCGCGCAAGCTGCGGCTCAATGTCGGCTACCGCGATGTGCAGTGGGTCAAGAACTGTGTGGCCGTGGGCCTGTCGGGTGGCTTTCTGGAGCCCCTGGAGTCCTCAGGCATTGGCCTCATCGAAACCGCAGCCTACCTGGTGAGTTACCTCTTCCCCCGTGATGGCGACATGGTGCCCGTGGCCAAGCTGTTTAACGAGATGATGCGCGCACGGTATGAGCGCATCGTCGACTTCGTCAAGATGCACTACTGCCTGACCCAGCGCACGGACTCCCCGTTCTGGATAGACAACGCGGATGCGCGCACCATCCCCACCACCCTGCAGGAGAAACTGGCCATGTGGCGCTGCAGACCACCACACCGCCTGGACTTTGTGGTTGATCTGGAGATGTACCCGCCGTCCAGCTGGCAGTATGTTTTGTATGGCATGGAGTTCAAAACCAATCTGGGCCCCAGCCGCGCCGCTTACCCGCGCATGGACGAAGCCCGGCAGGAATTCATGATGATCCAGAAGATGGGGCAGCGCGCCCTGGCAGACCTGCCCACCCACCGGGCGCTGGTCAACAGCCTGTGTGCACGGCCGGTCTGATCAGCGCCGTTTTCCCTGCGCGCTTGTACTGGCCTTGAGTGAACTGGTGGAATCACGAACCACCAGCTCATGCGGCAGCACGCGGTGCAGGGCGTCTTCGGCCAGCTCGGGGGCATCGCTGCGGTTGGAGGTTATCAGCATCTCCACCGCTACACGCGCCATCTCGTTCTTAGGTTGGCGCACGGTGGTCAGCGGCGGCCACACCAGGCTTGCGGCCGGTGAGTCATCAAAACCTGCGATCGACAGATCGCCAGGGACCGTCAACCCCAGGCGCTGTGCAGCAGCCAACACGCCCAGCGCCATGTCGTCGTTAGCCGCAAACACGGCCGTGGGGCGGACGCGGCGGCCCAGCAGCTTGTGGGCCGCGTCCACACCGGACGAAAACACAAAATCGCCCTGGCAGACAAACTCCTGCTCCACGGGAATGCGGTGCGCCTTCATGGCGCGCAAATAACCCTGGTAACGCAGTGCCGATGCCGCCTGGTCCGCAGGGCCCTGGATGAAGGCAATGCGTTCATGGCCCAGGCTGATCAACAGATTGGTGATCTCCTCGGCTGCGTGGGCATCGTCCATGCGCACACTGGCCACACCTTTAACATTCCGCGCGGGGGACAGCAGCACATAAGGGGTCTGGTTCTCACGCAGGGCCTTCAACACCTTGGGGTTGTCACACAGGGGAGGCGTCAGAATCATGCCGTCGGGTTGCAGCGCACTGACCATGCGCGCCACTTGCTGGGCCAGGTCTGGCGCATCGTTGTGCAGCGACTCCACCACCAGGTGGTAACCCGCCTCACGGCAGCGCAAGGTGGCACCCTGTTGCACATCACCGACAAAGGCCGCACTGGGGTCGTAATACAGAAGGCCAATCAAAAAGGACCGGGCACCGGCAAGGCTGCGGGCTGACAACTTGGGCCGGTATTTCAGCTCCGCAACTACCTTGAGCACATGCTCACGTGTCAGCGGGTGGACACCAGACTCCTGGTTGATGACACGCGATACCGTCTTGATCGAAACACCCGATCGGTCTGCCACATCGTTGATCGTTGCGGCGGCACCCGCCTTGCCCAAGCTCGCCATTTACAGACCCATGCCTGCGGAGTTGTCCCAGAAGACTGTGATGGAGGGATACATGCACTGCATGAAATATGGCAACAGGGTTTGCGGCACTAAAGACCTCGCTAGGAAAATAACGGCGGCAGATGGGACCGCCATTTGAGTATCGCATGGAGGAACCGAAAATCTGAAGTGACTAATTCACTATACTTTTGATAGCTGTAGTTTTATATTTCACGGGGGCTACAGGCCTATTTAGCAAAAAGCCATCCTCAGTATTCCGACCAATTAAAGTCGTAAACAGGGCCCTAGCATTCATGCGGGTTTGCAGCGCGGCAAATTAGCAACACAGCAAGCTAAAGTCGTAAGCACCTTTGCCAATGCTCACCCGCGCCTACCCAACGCCTCGAATGTTACCCGAATGACCACCGGAACAGAAACAGTGCACGCGCCTGACACCGCGTACCCGCGTAGACACGATTTCGGCCGCATAGGCGAAGCCCGCGTACAGCCGGTTCCGACCCAAAGCGGGCGTAGACCAGCGAAAAATCGACTCCCTTGGATTCAACCGGTCGACGCAACACCTTAAATTCTGCGTAAGCAGATGGAGTGTTGCAGATGAAGAGAAGACCAAGGATTTACTATTCGGATAGCCAGAAGGCGCTAATGTGGGAGCGCTGGAAGAAGGGGGAATCCCTTCAGCAGATTGCCCAGTTGTTTAATCGGAACCACTCATCTGTCAGTCGTATCCTGGCTGAGACTGGTGGGATACGTCCGCGTGCCCGCTGTCGCTCTCCATTGGCACTGAGTCTGGCTGAACGGGAAGAGATATCGCGTGGATTGGTGGCAGGGCAGTCGATTCGATCCATTGCCTTACAGTTGGACCGAGCGCCATCGACCATCAGTCGCGAGATCAAGCGCAACGGTGGCCAAGACAGCTACCGTGCTACCCAGGCCGACCAGGGCGCATGGGATAGGGCACATCGTCCCAAACACTGCAAACTGGTTCAAAACCGACGCTTGGCCCGCGTCGTGGCACGTAAGCTCCAATGCCAGTGGGCACCCCAGCAAATTGCAGGCTGGCTCAAGCATACTTACCCGTGCGACAAGGACTATCACGTGTCACATGAAGCCATTTATCGCAGTCTATTCATTCAGTCCCGTGGTGCATTGAAGAAGGAGCTGCAGGAGCATTTGAGACGCACCAGGGTCATGCGCCGTTCGCGCCACCACACGCAAAAGACGGACAACCACGGCAAGATCACCAACACCGTGTCCATCAGCGAGCGTCCAGCCTCAGTGGAGGATCGTGCCGTACCAGGCCACTGGGAAGGCGACTTGCTGTATGGCAGCCTTAACAACCAGATTGCGACGCTGGTTGAGCGCCAGACGCGTTACGTCATGCTGGTGAAGGTTGCCAGCAAAGATACCGAGACGGTCATCAATGCACTGATCAAAAATGCGCGCAAGCTGCCCCAGGAACTCTACAAGTCGTTGACCTGGGATCGGGGCAAAGAAATGGCCGACCACAAGCGTTTCACATTGGCCACCAACATCAGTGTTTACTTCTGTGAGCCCCATAGTCCTTGGCAGCGTGGGAGCAATGAAAATACCAACGGCCTATTACGGCAGTACTTCCCTAAGGGGATCGATATCTCGAATTACTCACAGGCACAGTTGAATGCAATTGCGAGAAAACTGAACGAACGCCCGAGGAAGACCCTAAACTACGAAACGCCTGCTGAACGATTCAGCCAACTTGTTGCATCGACCGGTTGAATCCAAGGTCTACTGCCGTCCTAGAACAGCACATCTTGTAGCCAAGCTTCGCCGGCATGGCTGAGCTGTTCAATACTGACTGGAACAGACACAGTCTTTGTATTTGCTCCTCTTGGGCTATGGCTCGCTGCGCTGGTTGGTCAGATCAGCAAAGCTGCAGCAAAAATGCCCACCATGATGAAAGCCAGCACAACTTTAGTGACCAGTCCCACAATGTCCCGATCCAGGTGGCAACTCCAACCTTGACTGCACGGCTCTGGTCCCGACGAGCGAGATACTCGCCGACTGCGGCGCCGAACAAGGGCATGAAAAGCACGCCAACCAGACCCATGAAGAG
>JAYSZJ010000078.1:0-16883 GCA_043738115.1 Rhodoferax sp.
GGCGGCCGAGGCCTTCGGCATCCCGTTCACGCTGTCGACGATGAGCATCTGCTCGATTGAAGATGTCGCGGCGCACACCAAAGCACCGTTTTGGTTTCAGCTGTACGTGATGCGCGACCGCGCTTTCATCGAACGTCTGATCGACCGCGCCAAAGCTGCGAAGTGCGAGGCGCTGGTGCTGACGCTGGACCTGCAGATCCTGGGCCAGCGCCACAAAGATTTAAAGAACGGCCTCTCCGCACCACCCAAGCTCACCCTTAGAAACATTGCCAACATCATGACCAAGCCGCAGTGGGCGCTGGGCATGCTGGGCACGCAGCGCCGGGGTTTTGGCAACATCATCGGCCATGTCACCGGTGTGGACGACATGGGCTCGTTATCCGAATGGACGGCAAAACAGTTCGACCCCACGCTGAACTGGGCCGACGTGGCCTGGATCAAGGAGCGTTGGGGCGGCAAGCTGATACTCAAAGGCATACAGGACGTGGAAGACGCACGCCTGGCGGTAGAGAGTGGTGCCGACGCGATCATCGTCTCCAACCACGGCGGTCGCCAGCTGGACGGGGCCGAATCGTCGATCCAGGCCCTGCCGGCCATCGTGGATGCGGTGGGCAGCCAGATTGAGGTGCACATGGATGGCGGCGTGCGCAGCGGCCAGGATGTGCTCAAGGCCCTGGCCCTGGGCGCCAAGGGTGTCTACATCGGCCGACCCTTCATTTATGGCCTGGGCGCGATGGGCGAAGCCGGCGTCACCAAGGCGCTGGAAATCATCCGCAAGGAAATGGACATCAGCATGGCGCTGTGCGGCAAATCCAGCATCGCGCAGGTCGACAAAAGCATGCTGCTGCCGGGGAGTTACCCGACCTGACGCAACGGGGCGCGCTGATCGCAGGGGAATACCCATGCGGTCATTTTTTTGCGTTAGGATGAACTGTTTTCCTCCATCCATCTGACCCGTCATTCAAAGGACTCTCCCATGACCGCAAGCAAATTCCGTCTGGTGACCCGTAGCGACTTTGATGGCCTGGTCTGCGCGGTATTGCTCAACGAGCTGGACCTGATAGACGACATCAAGTTTGTCCATCCCAAGGACATGCAGGATGGCAAGATTGATATCACCAGCCGCGACATCACCACCAACCTGCCCTATGTGGCAGCCGCCCACTTGGCCTTTGACCACCACGAGTCAGAGACCATTCGCAACACCGGCGAGCGCCCCAACCACATCATCTCTGCCCATGCGCCATCGGCCGCGCGCGTGGTGTACGACTACTACGGCGGGGCCAAGGCCTTTCCCAATATCAGCGACGACATGATGGTGGCCGTGGACAAGGCCGACTCGGCCCAGTTCAGCCACGAAGAAATTCTGGAGCCCACCGACTGGGTGCTGCTGAACTACCTGATGGATTCGCGCACCGGCCTGGGCCGCTTCCGCGAGTTCCGCGTCAGCAACTACCAGCTGATGATGGATTTGATCCAGTACTGCCGCAACCACGGCATCGACGAGATACTGCAACTGCCCGACGTGATTGAACGGGTGGACCTGTACTTCGACCACGCTGCACGCGCCCGTGAACAGATCGAACGCTGCGCCACCGTGCACAAGAACCTGGTGGTGCTGGACCTGCGCAACGAAGAGACCATCTTCGCCGCCAACCGCTTCATGATTTATGCGCTCTTTCCGCAGTGCAATATTTCCATCCACGTGATGTGGGGCGTGCAAAAGCAGAACACCGTGTTTGCCACCGGCAAGTCCATCCTGGACCGCGGCAGCAAGACCAATGTGGGCGAGCTGATGCTGCAGTATGGCGGCGGTGGCCACAATGCCGCTGGCACCTGCCAGGTCGACAACGAACAGGCGGACGACGTGCTGGGCGCGCTGATCAACCAGATCAACTCGGATGGTTGATACCGGTGCGGCGCATTGCCCACCTGGACATGGACGCGTTTTACGCGTCGGTAGAACTGCTGCGTTACCCCCAGCTCAAGGATCTGCCGGTCGTCATCGCCGCAGGGCGCCAGGCCATACAGGACGCGCTGAAGGTTTTGCGTGCGCAGGACCTGGCGGATGCGGACCCCTCTGAGCCTGAGCCACCCTGGGACGCAGCAGCCCAACGCGCGGCGCTGAAACGTATACCCATAGAAGCCTTTGCCCGGCTGCACAGTTACACCGGGCGCGGGGTCATCACCACCGCCACCTACCCCGCCCGCAAGTTTGGCATAGGCTCGGCCATGGGCCTGATGAAGGCCGCCAAGTTGTGCCCGCAGGCGATTTTGTTGCCAGTGGACTTTGAGGAATACCGCAAGTTCTCGCGCCAGTTCAAGGCCATCATCACTGACATCGCACCGCTGATGGAAGACCGCGGCGTGGACGAGGTGTATATTGACTTCACCGATGTTCCCGGCGGCCTGCGCGAGGGCGGGCGTGTGCTGGCACGCCTGATCCAGAAAAGCATTTTCGAGGCTACCGGCCTGACCTGCTCGGTCGGTGTGGCGCCCAACAAGCTGCTGGCCAAAATGGCCAGCGAGTTCAACAAGCCCAAGGGCATTGCCATCGTCTACGAGAGTGACTTGGAGACACTGATCTGGCCGCTGGCCTGCCGCAAGATCAACGGCATCGGCCCCAAGGCGGATGAAAAACTCAAAAGCCACGGCATTGAGACGATTGGCCAACTGGCCGCCAAAGACTTGCAGTGGCTGATGGACACCTTTGGCCAGCGCACCGGCGCCTGGATGCATGCGGCATCCCACGGGCTTGACGACCGGCCCATCGTGCTGGAGAGTGAACCCGTCAGCATCAGTCGCGAAACCTCGTTTGAGCGCGATTTACACGCCGTGCGCGACAAGGCCGAACTGGGCGCTATCTTCACGCGCCTGTGTGAACAACTGGCCAGCGACCTGCAGCGCAAAGGTTATATCGGCAAGACCATCGGTATCAAGATCAAGTTTGAAGACTTCACCGCCGTCACGCGCGACATCACGATTGAGCGCCACATTGACGACGCCAAGGAGATTCGCCGTGTGGCGGGTCTGTGCCTGAAGCGCGCGCCACTGCAGAAGCGGCTGCGCCTGCTGGGTGTGCGGGTGGGGGCACTGCACAAACGCTCCAGCGGCGATACGCTTGAGGAAAATATGCCTCTAGCCCCCGTAAAACCTCAGTATACCGCTATCAATTTAGAAGCGATTACGGATCAATTGTTTTGAGCATTTCGTTCTGCGGCCACTCCCTGACCCCCTTTGCCTAGCCGCCCGAAGTCCTGCAGGTAGCGACAACGTCCGAATACAGCACCACGTCGCCATAGACACCCAAGGTTTCCTCGCGATCACACTCGGTGGTCATGACGCGCTGGCCCTGCATGGACAAAGTCGTAGTTGTGCGGTATTTGGCAGTGGCCTTGGTGTTGTCCGCGTTGAGTGAAATTCGATGCGGACCATGCTTGATGGCAGCTTTCAGGCCAGCATTTTCTATGGTTGTGGCTGAATCCCGTTGGAGAGCACATATTTGTGCGCGCCCACCGGAATACACCCGCGCTGGCGAAACCGTGTCGTCGGTAATCTTGAAGACGATGTCCATTGCCGCCAAGGCACATTGGCCTTGGTAGTCTGATTGCATCCCTAAATTGGAAGCATGCAACAGCACCTTGGTGACCAGCACTTCAGTCAATCTTCCGCTGATAGCTTTGTTAACGCCCTGCTGCCCGGCCTTCAGTACCGCCGGCGGGCGGGGCTCCCTCTGACACGCCTTGTCGGAGTAGCTGACCTTCCCGCGACCGTCCACACACTTGTACAGTGTTTCGGCCGCAACGATAGGTACTGCGCCAAGAGCCACAACAGAAAAAACCATCATCAAAATGCGCATGGGATTGGGAAATTGAAAGTGGAGAAGCGAGAGGGCGACTTTACACGCCGCTCTGACTACCATTTGAAAGTCATCTTCAGATGGGGTGAAGTCGATGACGACGCACCACATTGTTCGCATGTCAACCGCGTAAAAGTCACCACTCCCTCCACTCCTCCGTGATGTCTTCCTCTTCCGATTGCAGCCCTGCGACCGCAGCGGCGCGGATGATAAGTTCACAAATACCTTCGCGCTGGTCGGTTTCGATCAGGCTGCCACCGCATTTTTCGTTGAGCGCGTTAAGGGCCAGTACGGCACCCTTTACTGCGGCCATGATCTTTGCCGAATCCGCTCCCAAATCAGGGGAGGCAAGATCGTTCAGGTAGGTGCCGAGAATACTTGCACATTCTTCAACGGCATCCTTGGAGTAGCCGGGGTCAAAGTCTTCATCGTCATCCTCATCGGGTTCCATATAGCTGATCATGCCGTCGATGATTTCAGCTTTCATTTCAGTCAATTCTGCGGCGATGGTATTGCTCATGGGTTTCATTTCAAATCGTTGACAAAAAAAGGCTGCCTACTTTTCCTCCGGGCGAACCTGACTGACTGTATTCCACTACTGCCCCGGAGTTCCGAGCTACCACGGTAAGTACCTGCGTTTTGGACTGGCTCTGGGCGCGAGAGACGAATCGACACTGGCGCCCGTGGGTTTGGTCTTGGTCTCTGCCATCGTCCGAATGATCACACGGGCGGTAAAAAATCACTTGAAATCACCGCTGCGATCGTCCAAACTTACTCGAAGCTGACAGACCCTCCAAGGAAGAACTTTCATGCCCAAGTTCATAACCCCGGCCGTTCCCATTTCCGAGCTTCACCGCATCCGCAAATGGCATGTAGAACATGCGCAGGAGCACCCGCTGGAATTCCAGCTCTGGGACGCCGTCATCACCTGCTGGTTCATGGGCTGGGTGGGCTGGTTGCCCACCTTTGCGCTGGATGCCTGGTGGGCCGGCCCCTTGTGTCTGTTAGGCATGTTGGCGCCCAGCATGTACATCGCCTGGCGCGCCAGGGCGCATGCGCGCAACACGCTGCGTTGCGACTGGATCAAGCACTGACCGGCTGACCGGAAAAACAGGCGACAGGGGCGCCCAAAAAACTGCTTTACAGTTTGCCCATGACTACCTCCTCCACACTCCCTCCCCTCACCTGCTCCTCGCTGACCACCAGCAACCACGTTGCCCACCTGGTGCTGAACAAGCCCGAGGCGATGAACACCATGCACCCCAGCTTCTGGCGTGAGCTGGATGCGGTGCTGACCCACCTGCACCACGACGGCGCAGCACGCGCCCTGGTCATCAGCAGCACGGGCAAACATTTCAGCGCAGGCATGGCGCTGGAGACCTTTGCCGGCGCGATCCAGATGGACGACAAAAGCCCCGAAGGCCGCGCCGCCATCTTTGACATGCTGGGCGACATGCAGGCCACCTTCACCAAGCTGGAGACGCTGCGCATACCCGTGATTGCAGCCATTCAGGGCGGTTGTATTGGTGGTGCGGTGGATATGGTCACCGCCTGCTGCATACGCTACGCCACGCCGCAGACCTTCTTCTGTATCCAGGAGATCAACATCGGTATGGTGGCCGACGTGGGCACCTTGCAGCGCTTGCCCAAGCTGATCCCGTTTGCGGTGGTCAAAGAGCTGGCCTACACCGGCCGGCGCCTGGGCGCAGACCGCGCGCTGCAATACGGCCTGGTCAACGCCATTTTTGACACCGAGGAAGCCATGTTGGCTGCGGCACTGCAATGCGCCGCTGAGATCGCGTCCAAGCCGCCAGTCGCCATCTGGGGCACCAAGCAGGCCATCCACTACGCTCGGGACCACTCGGTGGACGACTCCCTCAAACAAATGGGCTGGCTGCAAGGCTCCATCTGGAGCAACCGCCATGTCATGGAATCGGTCAAAGCCATGAAGACCAAGGGCGCGGGCGATTTCCCGGCGCTGCAGCCGTTGACCCGGTTTGTGGATATCGGCCAGTAGCCCTGCACTGCGCCTGCAAACGCCGCAGCCCGCCCAAGGGGGTGTACAAAACCCCAAAATCGTGGTTTCATCCGCAATGGTCTCGGGTTTGAAACTTGGGTGGGGGGCTTTTGCATGCAAAAAAATATCGCTATGCAGTCAGAACGGGCACACCTGCCCGTGCTGGCACCTGCCTTGCCCGACTGCCCGACATCCCTGCAAGAAAACGCCCTTCACGCGTTGAGCATTCTGGACAACATGCTCGATGGCGTGCTGACCATCAACCGCCATGGCGAAATCGAATCCGTCAACAAGGCGGCCATCAAACTGTTTGGCTACAGCGCCGACGAAATGCTCGGCCAGAGTGTTGCTCTGCTGCTGCCCGAACCCTACAGCGGCGAGCACGATCAGCAGATGCAGCTCTTCAAACACAGCGGCTCCAACTATCTAGTAGGCAACCCCCGCGAAATACTGGGCAAGCGAAAAGACGGCACGGTGTTCCCCATCTGCCTATCGGTATCCAAAATCGCCCGCCCGGGCCGACCCACCTTTGTGGGGGTGATACGCGACATCACCCAACGCCGCCAACAGGAAGAGGAAATCCAGCGCCTGGCCTTTTATGACCCGCTGACCCAGTTGCCCAACCGCCGCCTGCTGCTGGACCGGCTCAAGCAAGCGTTGATGACGTCGGCCCGCTCCGGCCATCGCGGGGCGTTGATGTTTTTGGACCTGGACCACTTCAAGCTGCTCAATGACACGCTGGGACACGATCTGGGCGACGCCCTGCTCAAACAGGTGGCCACCCGACTGACCACCTGTGTGCGCGAAGGCGATACCGTGGCAAGGTTGGGGGGTGATGAGTTTGTAGTGCTGCTCGAAGGCCTGAGCCCGGCCGCCGCCGAGAGCGCGGCCGACGCCGAGCTGGTGGCCAACAAAATCCTCCATGCACTGGGCCAACCCTACACCCTGCGCTGGCACCACCATGAGAGCACGCCCAGCATTGGCATCGTCATCTTCAAGGGCGACCAGGAAAGCACCGACGACCTGCTGAAAAAAGCCGATGTGGCCATGTACCAGGCCAAGGCCGCCGGGCGCAACACCGCCCGCTTTTTTGACCCGGCCATGCAGGCCACGGTCAGCGCCCACGCACTGCTGGAGCAGGACATGCGCCGCGGCCTGGCCCGCCAGGAATTTATGCTGCTTTACCAGTTCCAGGTGGATGTGCAGGGTGTGCCCATTGGCGCAGAAGCCCTGCTGCGCTGGAACCACAGCACCCGCGGCCTGGTGCCACCGGCACAGTTCATCGCGCTGGCAGAGCAGACCAGCGTGGGCCAGTTGCTGGGCCAATGGGTGCTGGATACCGCCTGCAACCAGTTGGTGCTGTGGGGCCAGCAGCAGGCCACGGCGGCGTGGACGCTGGCCATCAATGTCGGCCGCAGCCAGTTTGACGACGAAAGTTTGGTGACACAAATCGCCACCGCGCTGCACAAATCCGGCGCCAACCCGCAGCGCCTGAAGCTGGAGCTGACCGAAAGCATGTTGATGAACGACAGCATAGAAACCCGCACCAAGATGCACGCCATCAAGGCACTGGGCGTGGGCTTCTCGCTGGATGATTTCGGCACCGGTTACTCGTCGCTGCTGCACCTGCAGCGTCTGCCGCTGGACCAACTCAAGATTGACAAATCCTTTGTGCATGCGCTGCTGACCAAACCGGGTGATGCCACCGTGGCCCGCTCGGTCGTGGCACTGGGCCACAGCCTGGGTCTGACCGTGATTGCCGAAGGTGTGGAGACCGTCGAACAACGCAATATGCTGGCCGAACTGGGCTGTGATGCCTTCCAGGGATATTTCTTTGGCCACCCCGCATCAGCTGCGGAGCTGCAGCGTTAATCTGAAATCGGGCTGTAGCCCCCGCAGGGGCTCAACTATCCGCTATCAATTAAATAGTACTAGCGTACAACCCACTACTGCCGCGCCGTGCGTATATTGCGCGGCAGCGCCTGCGGGTGGCTGGTGCGAAACGGGTTGATGTCCAGCCCGCCACGGCGGGTGTAACGCGCATACACCGTCAGCGTGGTGGGCTTGCAGCGCGTCCAGATGTCCATGAAGATGCGCTCCACACACTGCTCGTGGAACTCATTGTGGTTGCGGTAACTCACGATGTATTGCAGCAAACCGCCCTGCTCGATCTGGTCACCGCTGTAGGTGATCTGCACGCTGCCCCAGTCGGGCTGGCCGGTCACCAGGCAATTGCTTTTGAGCAGGTTGCTGACAAACACCTCGGATACCGGTTGCTCATTCGGCGTCACCGTCAGCAGCTCCGGTGCAGGCGTGTACTGCGTACATTCGATGTCCAGCCGGTCCAGGTTCAGGCCATCGAGCTCATGCACGGGTTCGCGGTCAAACAGGTCGGCGCTCACCACGGTCACGCCAATGGATGTGGGCGCCTTCACCGCCTCGCCCTCGGTACGCCACACAGCTTCGGTGATGTCGGCCCGCAGGCGCGCTTTGACGGCATCCGCATCGGCAAAACGCGTGTTGTTGAAGCTGTTCAGGTAGAGCTTGAAAGACTTGCTCTCGACAATATTCAGCGATTCGCAAGGCACCGTGAAATGCACCAGCGCCACCTGGGGCTTGCCGCGCAGGTTCAGCCAGCTCAGCTCGAACGCGGTCCACATGTCAGCACCAAAGAACGGCGGCGCAGTAGTGATGCCAATCTCGGCCCGTTTGCCCGCGCGGGGTATGGGGAACAGCAGCGACGCATCGTATTGGTCGATATAGGCTGAGCTCTTGCCCAGTTGCGATTGCTCGGGCGTGTTGCTGCTGCTCATGCTGCGGCCTTGGGGGCAAGGTAGGGCGCTGGCGGCTCGGCGGCCTGCAGGTGGGGGATCAACTCGTCCAGCATCTGCGCCACCGGCTCGGGCGGCAGGTCGTGGCCCATGCCGTCAAACCCGACCAGGCGCGCGCCGGGAATGCGCGCCGCCGTGTCTTCGCCATTGGCAAACGGTACCAGCGGGTCGGCGCGACCGTGCAGCACCAGCGTCGGGCTGGTGACGCGTGTGAGTTGGTCCGCACGTTTGGTGTCGGCCACGATGGCCAGCATCTGGCGCAGCGTGCCCTCGGGGTGGAAGCTGCGTTCCACGCCACGCAGGATACGTTCGCGCATATCGGGCTCGGGCACCGGGTAGCCGGGGCTGCCAATGGCCTTGAACAGCCGCACGTAATGGTCCACCACTGCCTCGGGTGCGTCACTGGCGGGACGCTTCAGCAGCACACGTGTTACCTCCGGGCTGGCCTGCGGCAGGCCCTTGGCACCGCTGCTGCTCATGATGCTGGTCAGGCTCAGCACCCTCTGCGGTGCGGCGATGGCCACGCGCTGCGCAATCATGCCGCCCATGCTGACCCCGACCACGTGTGCACGGTCCACACCCAGCGCATCCAGCACGCCCAGCGCGTCTTGCGCCATGTCTTCCAGCGTGTACGGCGCACGCACCGTCAGGCCCAGCTTGTACTTGAGCCCAGCCCACAAAATGTTGGGCTTGCCCACGTGGTCGAAGTGTTGGCTCAAGCCGATGTCGCGGTTGTCCATGCGAATGACGCGAAAGCCTGCGTCCACCAGCGCCTCAATCAGCTGGGGGGGCCAGGCCACCAGTTGCATACCCAAGCCCATGATCAGCAACACCGCAGGGCGGGTGTAGGCATCAAGGTCCTGGGGGTTGATTTCGGCGGTGTCTTCGACTTCGATGTCTATGCCGTTTGCTTTGATTTTCATAGCGGATTAGTGAGTATGGATGGGGGCTAGATGCCGATTTAACTAGATACCTTGCGGCGAAACACCATGCGCTCGGGTGTGGACTGGGCTGCGTTCCAGACGTATCCATCCACATTGAACGCATGCAGTTGTTCGGGCTTGACCAGTTGGTGGGTGACAGCGTAACGCGCCATTAGTCCGCGTGCGCGCTTGGCAAAAAAGCTGATGATTTTGTACTGGCCGTTTTTAAAGTCTTCAAACACACACTCCACCACACGCGCCTTCAGCGCCCTGGTATCCACCGCCTTGAAATACTCTTGTGACGCCAGGTTGATAACCACCGGGCTGATGTCGGAGCGCAGACGCGTGTTGAGGTAATCCGCAATCTGTGTACCCCAGAAGTGGTACAAATCACGCCCCTTGTCATTGGCCAGGCGTGTGCCCATTTCCAGCCGGTAGGGTTGCATCAGGTCCATGGGACGCAGCACGCCATAGAGCCCGCTGAGGATGCAAACATGGTCCTGCGCCCAGGCCAGGTCTTCACTGCCCAGGCTGCGCGCATCGAGCCCGCCATACACATCACCATCAAAGGCCAGCACCGCCTGGCGCCCATTCTTGACCGTGGCCCGCGACGACCATGCCTGGTAACGCGCCACGTTCAGCGCGGACAGCGCGTCGCTGAGCGACATCAGCTCGCCAATCTGCAGCGGCGAATACGTGCGCAACAGCGCGATCAGCTCTTTGGATTGCTTGACGAACAGCGGTGGCGTGTGGGGCTGCGGGGGGTTGATGGGGGTTTCATAGTCCAGGGACTTGGCGGGCGAGAGCAAAAACAGCATACGGTGGGGGTTCAAACATCATCTATCTGACGGACAGGCTCCATTATCGTGAATGTGGTGGGGCACCAATTCAGAAGGGTTTGACGCCTAGAATTAAGACAACAAACCTGTCGCTGGCAACCCTAGCCTACAAACCGTTTTGGGGAGACTTTGATGTTCAGATTTTTGAGCAAAGACCAATTTACCGGTCAGGCTTTGTCCTGCACATTGCGGTAGGCCTTGCAATGCGCGGATTCGTGGTCGTTTCTGGCCTGCCTGCGAGTGGGAAGACGGCGATTGCCACGTCCTTGGCCTTAAGCCTGCAACTGCCGCTTCTCGACAAAGACTCATTCCTCGAAGCACTCTTCCAGTCTGAGGGAACAGGCAATTCAGCTTGGCGCCGCGAGCTCAGCAAACGCGCTGATGTGCAGTTTCAGGAGACCGCTGCGGCCTTGGGAACTGCAGTCATCACCTCATGGTGGAAACATCCTGCATCAACGACTGATTCAGGTACTCCCGTCGGATGGCTCTCTCATTCTTCCTGCGTAGCGGTCGAAGTGCACTGCGTATGTAGCCCGTCCGTAGCTGCATCGCGTTTTCTTGCACGCCAGCGTCATCCGGGCCATCTCGACGAGCGGTGGTCGCACGACAGCCTGCTTGCCATGCTGGAGGCGCATCACGCCCTTGGACCACTGTTTCCTGATAGGGCCATCACCATCAATACCGAACATTCCCTGGACACGCACGACCTTGCCAACAGAATTCAGGCGAAGGCGCATGGCGAAAGCAATGACTTCCGCATGAATCAACCGGCGTGGGCCTCCGAAATCCAGCATCCTTAGCTGCACTTGCCGCATGAATCGCGCGTCTAAGTTTTTCGTTTACGCCACCACTGGGATAGCGTTGATCGTTTGTACCGCGATACTAGTTCAATACCAGGTTCGCTTGCGGATGGTCGTCGGCGAGCAATTGGTCGTCGGATTCAGCAAGGGTGCATGGATCGGATGCCTACCCGAGCCTGAGCTACATGGGCAAATAGATCACGTCAGCTTTGGTGGGGTGACCGTTACCGACGGTTCGGGCACTTTCAGCGGTATAAATTTGCTCACGAAAGTTGAGAACGGCGCACAGCTGTGCCCCGGCCTAGGGATTCTTGTGCTGGACTCGGAGCGCAGGCAATACTTTGTACCGTTCAGTCACCTTGGAGGGCTGAAAAGAAATGAGACTTGGCTCTGGTCAAGTCCTTTTTCAAATTAAATGCAATTCACCAGTCCCCGAAAACAACCAACGCTCGAAGAGCAATTAGCCAGATGGTCCATAGGCTTTCTGAGCGGTTCCATCGCCATACTCGCCGTGTTCCTCACCTTGGCCTTCGCCATTGCAACCCAATCCGTTTGGGTTTTTCTTGCCCTTGTGTGCCTGGGTGTCTATGTAGCCCAGTTCTATTATTTGAGCTCAATTGGGAGGTACGCCCCGCAGCGACGCATTCGCATTTGGCAGCTTTCACTCCTGGGGCACGTGGTGCTCTTTGGTGTGGTGCTGTGGGTCGTAGGTAATCCATCCGTTGCCTTGCTTGTGCTCCTTCCCGAAGCAGCCAGTTTTGTGACCCATCTCGTGGGGATCCACCACGCATATAAAGTGATGCAATCCACCAAGCTCAATACTGAGAATGTCTCCTGATCTTTCTATTCGTGTCGGCAGGCCTGACGACACCAACCGTTTGGCGGTCCTGGCAACACAAGTCTGGTTGCACACCTATGCCACCGATGGCATCACGACGGACATCGCCGAGTATGTGCTTGGCGAACTCACCCCTGAAAAGTACCAGCAGATACTGATTGACCCAACCAGCGCGTTACTCGTCGCGGAGTGTGACGAGCATCTTGTAGGGTTTACTGTCGTCAAATTTGACGCCGCCTGCCCCGCAGGCAACTTCTCTTCGGTCGAGCTGCAAACGCTGTATGTTCAAGCGCATTTCATCGGGCGTGGCGCAGGAAAGTCGTTGCTTGGCGCGGCACAAGCCGTGGCAAGGCAACGGGCCCATGCGGTGCTGTGGCTCACCGTCAACGCACAAAACACCAGGGCCATCACCTTCTACACACACCAAGGGTACACAAAAGTGGGCACTACGCACTTTGTGTTGGGAGAGGGGCGCTACGAAAACCATGTACTCATCGGGAACGCAACACAGCGTTAACACCTGGCACCCGGCCGCACAAGCCGTTTACCAACAACGCCCCAGTCCCCACTCAACCCCCCAAAACCGCTGCCCGTCATTCCGACCGCCGGGTTTCCTTGACCCTGCCTGGGAGCGCCGTTATCTTTCAGGCATGACCCAACCCACACACCCCTCCACTGTATCCCGTGGCGCGCTTAAAACAGTGCTGGCCCAACTGACTGGCCGCCGGGTCGCAGTTACTCTGATCACTGCAGCGATTGGCACACTCATCGTCAGCCCTTTGTTTGGGACGCCGCTGCCAACGCTGCTGGCCCGTGCCTTACCCATTGCAATGGTATTGCTCCTCTCCTTTTTGTGGGCGGACCAATGGCAGGGGCGCGGTGTCCCAAAGTGGGCGATGCAACTCATGGCGATGGCAGTGGCGGCACCATTTGCCACCTTCTTGGTGTACTGGGTCACCAGCGGCGGTCTGCAAGGTTTTATTGCTACGCCTGCCCGTGTATCGGGCTTCTTTGTCATCACTTTTGCCTGCATATTGATTGGTATACCGATGGCATTGGGGACCATGGTGCGGGAGCGCGATGCCCGCAATCGCTCGCAGGCGCTTGATCTGGCACTGGCCAAGGAACAGCTGGAGCGGCAAACGTCGGATGCCAAGCTCGCCCTGCTCCAGGCCCAAATTGAGCCGCACTTCCTGTTCAACACCTTGGCCAACGTGCAGGAGCTGGTAGACACCGGTTCACCTCGGGCGGCACCGGTTTTCAAGGCCTTGATCGCTTACCTGCGCGCAACCATGCCGCAACTTCAAAAAGCAACCGCCACCCTGGAGGATGAAGTCCGGCTGGTGCGGTCTTACCTGGAGCTCATGGCCATGCGCATGCCCGACCGCCTGCGCTACGACTTTACGCTGGACGAAGAAGTGTTGGCGCTGCGATTTCCGGCAATGGCCCTGCTCACACTGGTTGAGAACGCCATTCGCCACGGCATAGACCCGAGTGAAGATGGCGGAGAAGTCACGATCGGGGCCCGCCGCGACCCAATATCTGGCGAAGTCGATGTCTGGGTTTCCGACTCTGGCGTAGGCATGCAAGAGACGTCCACACCCGGCACCGGCCTCGCCAATTTGCGCCAACGGTTGGCCCTGTTCTTCGGCCCGGGCTCGCAACTGGAATTCAGTGAGCCTGCTGGCGGTGGATTGCGTGTAGATTTGCGCTTTACGCCCGCAGCCAAAGTATGAACACCAAGACCGCCCTCGTCGCTGACGATGAACCCCTGCTACGTGATCGCCTGATTGCCCAACTTGCCCGGCTGTGGCCGGAACTCAAAGTAGTGGCCCAGGCACGCAACGGGCGTGAAGCGGTGGAACTGTTTGACGAGCACAACCCGGACATTGTGTTCTTGGACGTACATATGCCCGGTATGAACGGGGTTGAGGCGGCGCGTTGCATAGGGCGGCGCGCACAGGTGGTCTTTGTCACGGCCTTCGAGAACTATGCGGTGGAAGCGTTTAAACAAGGCGCGCTTGACTATGTGGTCAAACCGCTGGACGAAGACCGGCTAGCAGATACCGTTGCACGCCTGAGAGAGCGCCTTGACCAGAGCCCCGCCGCTGCGCCCGCGGATGTCGATGCCCTTTTGCAATCGATCGCGCAGCAGTTGAAAATCCAGGCCGCGCCGCAAGCACGGTTGAATTTCATCAAGGCATCGGTCGGCAACAGTGTGCGCATGATTCCCGTCGATGAGGTGGTGTACTTTCGGTCCGACACCAAATACACGTTGGTGGTGTGGGCCGCCGGCGAGGCCTTGATACGCAAGACCATCAAAGAACTGGCTGACGAACTCGATACGGAAAAATTTGCCCAGGTACACCGCAGCATCATCGTGAACCTGAGCCAGGTGAGCCACGTGCAAAGTGGTGCTAACGAAACTGCCAACTTGAGCCTGAAGGGGCGGGCCGAGCAGTTACCCATTAGCCGCAGCTACCTTCACCTTTTCCGGCAGATGTAGCTAAGCCCGCTTGCGTTTGGTCGCCGGAGTTTTGGCGGCGCTTTTGCCGGGCACTGCTTTCGCATCCGCACTCTTTGCACCACCCGCCTTTTTCCCCTGCAAACTCTTAGCCAACAACTCGGTCAGGTCTACCACGTTGCTTGCCTTGACCCCCTCTTGTGAATCCTCCAGCGGTGTGACCTGCTGGGCTTTCCCGGCGCCGACCTTTTGCTCCACCAGCGCTTCGATGGCGGCGGCAAAGGTGTCGGCGTAAGTCGCGCTGTGCCAGGGTGTGGTCATCTCCTCAATCAACTGGGCTGCCATTTTTAACTCCGCCGGCTTGAGCTGGTTGTTGGTTTTGCCGGCAGGGGGCAGAGCCAGCTCTGTGGCACTGCGCAGTTCGGTGGACCAGCGTATGGTGTTGAGCACCAGTGCTTCGTCCGTCGGTATCAGCAGGGCCAGGTGTTCCTTGCTGTGCATGACCAGACGCGCAATACCCAGCACACCGGCATCACGCATAGCCTCGCGCAGCAGAGCATAGACCCGTTGCGCTTTGCCTATGGGCTCCAGATAGTAGGGACGCTCCAGCAATACAAAATCAATCTCCGGGGTTTTGACAAAGGCTTCTATGGCGATGGTTTGTGTGCTCTTGGGGAAGGCGGCCTTGATCTCGTCATCACTGAGCACAACATACTGTCCATCGTCCAGCTTTACACCTTTGACTACATGTTCTTTGGTGATGGCCTTGCCCGTGCGTTTGTTGATGCGCTGGTAACCCACGGGGTCCATCGTGCGTTGGTCCAGCCAATCAAAATCGACCGCTATCTCCTGTGACGCGGGGTACAGCGCCACAGGCACATGCACCAGGCCAAAACTGATGGCGCCTTTCCAGATGATTCGTGGCATATGCAGTCCTTGTTGTCGTAGTTAAGCGGTGGCCTTGTAGCCCAATTTTTCACGTGCCACCTTCAGGCTGCAGATAGCCTGGGCATATCCATCCCATGGTGTATTACCGATGGACAGGCGCTCTGCGGCGGTGGCAACCGTCCAGTGGTCGCCGGAACGCACTTTCTCCAGCTCGTCCCACGCCAGCGGCACCGATATGCCCATGCCGGGCCGTGCACGGGCGGTCCAGGCGCTGGCGGTAGTGGAGCCCTCGCCGTTGCGCAGGTAGTCGATGAATATTTTTCCCACCCGGTTACGGGGGCCGCTCTTGGCCACAAAACGCTGGGGTATTTGCTGGCTTACGTGTTGCACGATGGCCTGCGATACACCCTTTACCGTGACCCAGTCATGCACGCGTCGCAGGGGCACAACCACATGCAGGCCTTTACCGCCGCTGGTCTTCAGGAACGACTTCAACTCCAGCTGCTCCAGAAACGCGTGCACCAGGGTTGCAGCCTCCTGGATCTGCGTCCATCCCACACCTTCGCCCGGGTCCAGGTCAAACACCATACGATCAGGTTTTTGCAGCGCACGGCCAGTGGCGTTGGCCGTGTGGAACTCCACCACATTCCACTGCGCGGCCGACAGCAGACCCTGCTCCCCACGAATGTCCAGCATGGCATTGGCAGATGTGGCATCGCCCACCGCAAAGGCCTGAATGCCAGGCCAGGTGCCTGCACCCAGATGTTTCTGGAAAAACAACTCACCGCCCACGCCGGTGGGGGCACGCATCACAGCGGTAGGCCTGTCTTGCACATGCAGCAGGATCAGATCCGCAACCTGGCGGTAATACTCCACCAGGTCACCCTTGGTTGTGCCGGACTGGGGGTCGATGACACGCTCCGCGTGGGTGATCTGGGGCGCATGGCTTATGGGTCTGGGCTGAGCAACGGGTTCTTCACGCATGATGGTGTGTGCCTCTTTGTCTGCGCGCAGGCCATGGAAAACGCCCTGCCGAATGCGCCCTGCTGGCGTCCATTCCTGAAAAGCCACTTCCGCTACCAATACCGGCTTGACCCATTGGGCCCGTCCCTCGACCGTATCGGGGTCTGCGAATGGGCATCGTGGCGATGCATGGGGTTTGAGTTTGGCAGCGATGTCTTGCAAGGTCTTGGCGGTGAAACCGGTGCCTACTTTTCCGGCGTAGTGCAGCGTGCCCTTGGTATCAAAAAAGCCCAGTAACAATGCACCAAGATCCTTGCGTGTACCCTGCGGCAGGGTAAACCCACCGATCACAAACTCCTGGCGGTGCTGGCATTTGAGCTTGATCCAGTCCGGCGAGCGCCGCGACACATAAGGCGCGTCCTTGCGCTTGCCAACTATGCCCTCCAGCCCCAGCTTGCAGG
>JAYSZJ010000079.1:0-16827 GCA_043738115.1 Rhodoferax sp.
CCTTCATTGTCAACAACGCTATTGAGCCGGATATCGATATCAAAGGGGACCGTCATCTGCTGATGGGAGCATTGGAGAACCTCTTGCAGAACGCCTTCAAGTACACCCAACCCGGCACAGAGGTGTCGTTGAGTGCAAGTTTGAGGGGCGAGGAAGAACTGATCATCGAGGTCCAAGATCACTGTGGCGGGCTTGCGCCGGGAGTTGAAGAGGGAATGTTCCGGCCCTTTACGCGTGGTCATGGCGACAAAAGCGGGTTGGGTCTGGGGCTTTCTATTACAAAACAGAACGTGGAGGCGACGGGAGGCGGCTTGAGCGTACGTAACCTGCCTGGGGCCGGGTGCATATTCACGATCAGCCTGCCCCTACACGAACACCTCTTGGCACCTGAAACAGTCGTAGACCAAGTCTAAAAACAGGGCAGTCGGATACCGGCGTCTGGACAGCGCTTCATTAACGGTCATCAGGAGGCTTACCCTGGGGTCTTGCTTCTGTGAATGCTGTGGATTAAATCGGCCTCTAGCCCCCGTCGGATATGAATCCTCCACTATCAAATGCATAGCGTGTGGCATTCGACCCACGCCTGCGCGGAATCAAGGTTTGGGGGCCACTACAATCACCCGCTGGTTTGGGGCGTTAGCTCAGTTGGTTAGAGCAGAGGACTCATAATCCTTTGGTCGAGTGTTCAAGTCACTCACGCCCTACCATTTCATTTCGGTAAATTAAAAATGGCCTGTTATCCGTGAGGACAACAGGCCATTTTCTTTTGCTGGAGGTGCTCACTCCAGCAAGCGAACAATCTCCGCCTTGCCCAGCTCCTGGGCCAGTACCAGTGGCGTCTTGCCGTCCACCAACACATCCTTGGATATGCCCTGACCGGCCACAAACAACGCGACGGCCAGTTGGTCGCCGCGCTGGATGGCGGATACAAACTGCGCCTGGTCAAAGTACTGCAGGCCCATGGCGGTGAGCTGTTTGCGGGCCTCCAGCTCGGGCCATTGGACCGGAATGTCGAGCACCGGGATGCTGTTGCCACCCGTTGGGGCGGACAGCGAGGCGGCCGACCGGGGGACGGGCAACGTCTGGATCATTTCTTCCTGCACGTCCGCCGTGGTGGCTGCTGACGGGGCGGGTGCGCCTGCGCCCTTGCGGCGCAATTCGCGGTTGGCATCGAGCAGCATTTCGATATGGGCAAACACCTCAAAGCGCGAGAACGGTTTCTTCATAAACAGATCGGCGCCTATCTTGTTGGCGTAGAACTGCTCGGTGGCATGTTCGTTGCCGCTGATCATGATGACGGGGATCTGCTGGGTGGCGGGGTCTTTGCGGATGGCGCGCAAGGCGCTAAAGCCGTTCATGCCGGGCAGCACGATGTCCAGAAAAATGATGTCGACCTTGGCCTGGGCCAGCATGGCCAGGCCCTGTTCGGCATCACCGGCATCCTGGGTGATGTAGCCGGCCGAGCGCAGGATCTTGCGCAGGGCGGCGACCACGGTGGGGGAGTCGTCAATGATCAGCGCGGTGGCGCCCTGGCGCGCATTCTTGCGTTTGCGCAAGCGCCGTTCTATGGCGGCCTGTATGGGGCTGGCCAGCGCTGACTCGGATCTTGGCTCTTCTTTTTTGGTGAGGGTTCGGAATCGGTCAAAAAAACTCATGGCACTGCCTTATGGTTCGAGCGGGAGGGGGGGCTCAGTGTAATTTTCCCAGATAAGTTTCTGAAAAAAGCGATTTGCGGAACTCCATCTCGTCCGGCTTATTGTCTACATCCAGTGCCATGCGCTCCAGCTCGTAGGCGGGCATGGGCAGGGAGAAGAGGAAACCCTGCAACTCATTACAACCCATGGCCACCAGCAGGTCGCGCTGGCCGGGGGTCTCTACCCCTTCGGCGATCACGCGCAGGTTCAGTGCGGTTGCCATATTGACGATGGATTGGGCGATGGAGCGGGCGTCTTCACTTTCTTCCAGGTCAGACACAAATGCGCGGTCGATCTTCAGCTCTGCGGCGGGCAGCTTGCGCAGCGCGGCCAAGCTGGAGTAACCGGTGCCAAAGTCGTCGATGGACACATGGAAGCCCGCATTGCGCATCTTGTCAAAGGTCTGCTGCGTGACCTTGGTGTCTTCCATGGCAACGGATTCGGTGATCTCGCAGGTGAAGCGGTCGGGCTGTATGCCGTGGCGCTGCAGCGCTGCCTCTATACGCTCCACCAGGTCGTCTTCGCGCATCTGGTAGCCCGAGATATTGACCGCCACGCGCATGCGCAGGCCCTGTTCGCGCCAGCGGGCGGCCTTGCGACAGGCCTCTTCTATCACCCAGCTGCCAATGGGCCCTATCAAGCCGTACTGTTCAGCCAGCGGAATGAAGACCACGGGGCTGATCAGGCCGCGCTCGGAATGGTGCCAGCGCAACAAGGCCTCAGCACCGGTGACCTGCAGGCTGATGGCGTCGATCTTGGGCTGGAAATACAACTCGAACTCACCCTTTTCCAGTGCGGTACGCAGGTCGTTGAATAGCAGGGCCTGTTCGCGCACTTCCACACCCATTTTGGGGTCGTACAGGCAGAAGTCGCTGCCGCCATTGAATTTGACACTGCGCATGGCCAGCGCCGCGTTGCCCAGCAGCTTGCCCACCGCACCGTGCTCGGGGTACACGGCCACACCAATCGAGCAGGTGAGTTGGGCGCGTATGGCTTCATGGGTAAAGGGCACGGCAAGCGCTTCGGATACGCGTTGTGCGGATGCGCGGGCGCTGCGGTGGTCGCCATCAACGATCAGTGCAAATTCACCAACCGCAATGTGGCAGGCGCGTGTCTTTTTGCCGTCGGCCAACGTCAGCCGCCGGGATACTTCCTTGAGCATGCGGTCGCCCGTTTCGCTGCCAAAGGCATCGTTGAGCATGATGAAGTTGTCCAGGGCCACATAGAGCACGCAAAAGCTGTTGCCAGACCGGTCCACCTCATGGGCTCTTTTGGCCAGGGCGGCGTCAAACCCTGCGCGCGCCATCAGCCCGGTGAGTGCGTCGCCGCCGCCCTTAGTGGAGAGTTGTTTTTCGAGGCCATCCAGTTCCTGGGTGAGGCGTTGCCTGGTGCGGCGTTCACGCCAATACAGCGCACACATTGCTATCGCAATAAGCAGGCTGGCAGCGGCAAGGGCGGACCAGGTGTTCATTGACTCGCGTGGTGGTGGGTGGCTTTGCGCAGGAATGGCACAAAAGGCATCATAGCCAGTTTCCGGCGGTGGCCAACCGCTGTGACAGGATCAGTTTTTGGCGTCCGTGCCCCGACGGGCTTCCAACTGCGCGCGCGAGTAGGCGTTGATGACACGCAGTTCCGCCAGGGTCTCGTCGATGTGGGCGCGTTTTTTCTCCAGCTCCACGATTTCGGCATCGGTGCGCTCGATCACGTAGCTCAGTTGTTGCGCCCGGCCCTCACCCCGGTCGCCATACAGGTCCAGGTAACGTTTGATCTCGGACAGCGGTGAGCCAATTGCCTTGGCACGCAGGATCAGCGCCAGGCGGGCGCGGTCACGCCGCGTGTAGACGCGCGCACCATTGACGCGCCGCGGCGCCAACAGATCCTTGTCCTCGTAGAAGCGCAGCGCCCTCAGCGTGATGCCAAACTCCCGGCACAGCTCGGTGATGCCAAAGAGTTCTGTCGTGGCCTCGTCGCGGTGCGAGGCTACAAAAGCCCGCGCGTCGTCTGCAGCGGCCATCGATCAGATCACGCGTTGCAGGCGCATGGCAACGCCCATATCGCCCGAGACCTTGAGCTTGCCGGCCATGAAACCCGTTGTGGGGTCCAGATCGCCGCTGAGCATGGCGTTCAGGTTTTCCAGCGTGATGCCCACGGTGCAATCGGCGTCGATGTTGTCATTGGTTACCGTGTTGGGCGTAGACGCGCCGTCCACGCGGATCACTCCATCGGCGCCGCAGTCGAACTTCACGGTAGCGTTCAGGCCGCTGTCGGCGCCCACTTTGTTGCGGATGGCTTGGGTGCAGGCTTCGAGGTTCATGGTTTTTCCTTGTTGGTGATGGGTGGCATTGGAGAGGGCTGCTGTTCAACCGTGGCGAATGCTAGCAGTCGGCCATCCCCTAAACATCCGTGAAAACACCTATACGGCATTAGATTGACGTTAACGTAACCATGCCGTCTAATGCCTCCCATCAACGCAAGGATTTTTCCTGATGCCAGCCATTCGTTCCAAGATACAGCCCAAGTCCGATGCCTTTGCCGCTAATGCCCAGCGCATGCAAGCGCTGCTGGCTGAAGTCCAGCGCCTGGAAGGCTTGGTGATTGCCGAGTCCGAATCCAAACGTGACAAATTTGAGAAGCGCAGGCAGTTGCTGCCGCGTGAACGTGTGGCCCGCCTGCTGGACCGGGGCACGCCGTTTCTGGAGTTGAGCCGCTTGGCCGGCCTGAACATGCACGATGACGACGGCAAGAAGTCGGTCATGGGCGGTGGCTCCATCGTTGGCATTGGGGTGGTGGCGGGCAAACGCTGCATCATTTCCGCCAGCGACAGCGCGGTCAAGGGTGGCACGGTGGCACCCATGGGCTTGAAGAAGGGCCTGCGCATGCAGCAGATCGCGCAGGAGAACAAGCTGCCCGTCATTGCATTGGTAGAGAGCGGCGGCGCCAACCTGATGTACCAGAGCGAAATTTTTATCGAGGGCGGGCGCACCTTTGCCAACCAGGCGCGTATGTCGGCCATGGGCCTGCCGCAGATTGCGGTGGTGCATGGCTCGTCGACCGCGGGTGGTGCTTATATGCCGGGTTTGTCGGACTATGTGATTCTGGTGCGTGGGCGCTCCAATATCTTTCTGGCCGGCCCACCCCTGGTCAAGGCTGCCATTGGTGAAGACTGTACGGAAGAAGAACTCGGCGGTGCCGAGACACATGCACAGGTGACCGGCTTGGGTGAGTACCTGTGCGAAGACGATGCGCATGCCATTGCCATGGCGCGCGAGGTCATGGACAAGCTGCGTTGGGACATTGCGCCCGCAGCCGCCAGCTACACCGAGCCGCTGTTTGACGAGCAGGAACTGATGGGCATAGTCCCCGCCGATGAGCGAGAGCCGTATGACGCGCGCGAGGTCATTGCGCGCCTGGTGGATGGCTCTGACTTCCTGGAGTTCAAGGCCGAATACGCGGCCGAGATGGTATGCGGCCACGCCCGTGTGCAAGGCCATCTGGTCGGCATCCTGGGCAACAACGGACCCATCCAACCCACGGGTTCGACCAAGGCCGCGCAGTTCATCCAGCTGTGTGACCAGACCGGCACGCCGCTGGTTTTCTTGCAGAACACCACCGGTTATATGGTGGGCTCGGCGGCGGAGCGGGGCGGTGCCATCAAACACGGCTCCAAGATGATCCAGGCGGTGGCCAATGCACGTGTCCCCAAGTTCACCTTTGTGCTGGGCGGGTCATACGGCGCGGGCAACTACGGCATGTGTGGGCGCGGGTTTGATCCGCGCTTTATCTTTGCCTGGCCCACGGCGCGCACGGCCGTGATGGGTGGTGCACAGGCGGCCAAGGTCATGGACATTGTGAACCGCGCCAAGATCGAGCGCAGTGGTATGGAGGCCAATGAAGAAGCGCTGGCTGCCATGTCTGACGGTCTGCGCCTGCGGCTGGACAAGGAGTCCGCGGCGCTCTTTGGCACGGCCCGGCTGTGGGACGACGGCATTGTGGATCCGCGCGATACGCGCCGTATTCTGGGCTTAGGGCTGGCGCTGGCTGCTGAGGCGGACCAGCGCAAGCTCAATCCCAATACGTTCGGCGTCGCCCGCATGTGACACCCCTACCCACTACCAAACGAACACCATGAAATTCACCCCCGAGCACGAACAAATCGCCGACACGGTCCGCAAATTTGTCGCCAAGGAAATCAACCCGCATCTGCCCGCCTGGGAAAAGGCCGGCATCTTCCCGGCCCACGAAGTGTTCAAGAAGATGGGCGATCTCGGCCTCTTGGGCATCAAATACCCCACCGAGTTTGGTGGCCTGGGGCTGGACTTCAGCTACTCCATGGTCATGGCGGAAGCTTTGGGTGAATGCAATGCCGGCGGCGTGCCCATGGCCATTGGTGTGCAGACGGATATGTGCACGCCCGCGCTGGCCCGTTTTGGCAGCGACGCATTGCGCCACGAGTTTTTGGCACCCAGCATTGCGGGCGACATGGTGGGCTGCGTGGGCGTCAGCGAGACCGGCGGTGGTTCCGACGTGGCTGCCCTAAAGACGACGGCGCGCAAGGATGGTGACGACTACCTCATCAATGGCTCCAAGATGTGGATCACCAATGGCATGCAGGCCGACTGGTGCTGCCTTCTCGCCAACACTTCGGAAGGTGCTGCGCACAAGAACAAGTCCATGATCGTTGTGCCGCTGAACAGCCCGGGCGTGACGCGCCAAAAGATCGAGAAGATTGGCATGCACTCCAGCGACACGGCCCAACTGTTTTTCGACAACGTGCGTGTGCCGCAAAAGAACCTGATTGGTCAGGAGGGCATGGGCTTCATGCTGCAGATGCTGCAGTTCCAGGAGGAGCGGCTGTATGGCGCGGCCGGTTGCCTGCGTTCGCTTGACCGGCTGATCGACCAGACGATTGACTACACCCGCCAACGCCAGACCTTTGGCAAACCCATCCTGCACAACCAGGTCGTGCACTTCCGCCTGGCAGAGCTGCGCACCGAGGTGGAAGCCCTGCGCGCGCTGACCTACCGCGCGGTGGAGCAGTACGTGGGGGGCAAGGACGTGACCCGGCTGGCATCGATGGCCAAACTCAAGGCCGGCCGACTAAGCCGCGAAGTGGCGGACAGCTGCCTGCAGTACTGGGGTGGCATGGGCTTCACCGCCGACAACCCCATCGCACAGTCCTACCGTGATGGCCGTCTGATCTCGATTGGTGGCGGTGCCGACGAGATCATGCTGGGCATCATCTGCAAGCTTGAAGGCACCTTGCCGGGAAAAGTCTGATGGTAAATGCTATCAATTTCGAAGCGGTACAGGTAGATAAAGCGGGGGCTACCTTGCATATTCTCCTAAACCGCCCGGCGTCACGCAATGCGATGTCGCTGCAGATGGTGGCGGAGTTGCGGCAGGTCCTCAGGGACGCGGAAGCCACGGTCGGCACACCCGAGGCAGTGCGCGTGGTGGTACTGCGTGGTGCCGGTGGTCACTTCAGCGCGGGCGCTGACCTGAAGGACATGGCGGCGGCCCGCATGCGTGCAATGCAGGCACCCGCGGCGGGTGGCGGCGCCGATGCAGCACCGGACCCCATCGCCGAAGTCAACGCCGCGTTTGGTGAGCTGTGCGTCGCCTATGCGCGCACACCGCTGGCTGTGGTTGCGGTGTTGGAGGGTACGGTCATGGGGGGAGGCTTTGGCCTGGCCTGTGTGGCCGACGTCGCCATTGCCAGCGAGACCGCGCAATTCCGTTTACCCGAGACCTCGCTGGGTGTGGTGCCCGCACAGATCGCGCCCTTCCTCGTAGAGCGCCTCGGTTACTCGCAGGCCAAACGCCTGGCAGTCACCGGAGGACGACTAGACGCCGCCGCTGCATTGCGGCTGGGGCTGGTACATACCGTGGCCGACACCGCCAATCTGCAGACGGAGTTGGATACCGTGCTGGCCGACATCCTTGCCTGCGCGCCGGGCGCCTTGGCTGCCACCAAGGCCTTGATGGCCCAGGCCCGGCTGCGCGAGCCGCAAGACCTGGTGCAAGCCGCCGCCGCCATCTTTTCCCGTGCAGCCCAAGGCCCCGAGGGGCTGGAGGGCATCGCCGCATTCATGCAAAAGCGCAAACCACAGTGGGCCATGCCATGACGTTCTCGAAAATCCTGATTGCCAACCGCGGGGAGATCGCCTGCCGTGTCATCCGTACCGCACGCAAGCTGGGCTACCGCACCGTGGCCGTGTACAGCGATGCGGACCGCAATGCGCCGCACGTGACACTGGCGGACGAGGCCGTGCACATTGGGGCATCGCCTGCTGCAGAGTCCTATCTGCGTGTGGATGGCATCCTGGAAGCAGCCCGTAAAGCCGGTGCAGACGCCGTTCACCCTGGTTATGGTTTCCTGAGTGAAAACGCGGGTTTTGCGCAGGCCTGTGTCGACGGCGGTCTGGTCTTCATTGGCCCACCTGCCAGCGCGATCGAGGCCATGGGCGACAAGGCATTGGCCAAACGCCGCATGCTGGACGCTGGCGTGCCCTGCGCACCCGGTTATCTGGGCGCAGAGCGGGGCGATGCTGCGCTGATGGCCGAGGCAGGGAAGCTGGGCTATCCATTGCTGGTCAAAGCGGTGGCGGGTGGTGGTGGGCGCGGCATGCGCCTGGTGCGTACTAGCGGCGAACTGCAGCAAGGTATTGAAGGCGCACGGCGTGAAGCGACCAGCGCCTTCGGCGACGGCACACTGATGCTGGAGCGCCTGATTGACAACGGTCGCCATATCGAGATCCAGGTCTTTGCCGATGCGCATGGCAACGCGGTTTACTTGGGCGAACGCGATTGCACGGCGCAGCGCCGGCGGCAAAAGGTCATTGAAGAGGCGCCTTCACCCGTTGTCACACCCGCCATGCGCGAAGCCATGGGCAAGGATGCGGTAGCCGCCGCGTTGGCCGTGGGCTACCAGGGCGCGGGTACGGTGGAGTTCATTATTGACTCCCAACTCAAACACTATTTTCTGGAGATGAACACACGTCTGCAGGTCGAGCATCCGGTGACCGAGATGGTTACGGGGTATGACCTGGTGGAGTGGCAATTACGTGTGGCCGCGGGTGAACCGCTACCCGTCCAACAGGCCGACATCACACTGACCGGCCACGCCATTGAGGCGCGTCTGTATGTAGAAGACCCCTACGCTGGCTTTGCGCCGCAGACTGGCACGGTGTTGTGGTGGCAACCTGCAGACGCGTTGCACGCTGGGGTTCGCGTAGACGACGGCATTGCGCAGGGCAGTGTCATCTCCCCGTATTACGACCCCATGGTCGCCAAGATCATCGTCCACGGCCGTGACCGTGATGACGCCATCCGCCGTCTGCGCGCAGCCCTGGCCAACACGCCTTTGTTAGGACTGAAGAACAACAGCCGCTTCCTCAGCGATCTGGTGGACCACCCAGCCTTCCGCAAAGCCGAGATGACTACGACGCTGATCGACCAATGGCAGGTAGACGGTGAGGCCTTGTTACAAGCGCCTGCGCCAGACGATGCCGTGTGGCGTGTCGCCGCGATGGCCATGGCCATGCGCGGCATCGAAGATTGGCGCGGCAATAGCTGGCGGGCCGATAGCGTTGCGGCCTTTGACCTGAAGCTGCAGTGTGGCGAGCAGGTGCGCAGCATCCGTGTGCGCCCGGACCGCCACGGCGGCGTGGCGCTGACACTGGATGGCGCAAAGGTGGATGCCACCGTGTTGGACTTTGCCAATGGCAAGCTGCGCTACGCGGTGGACGGCGTCACGCGCAGCGCCATTGCGGTGTTTGCTGGAACCACGCTGCATCTCGCGCTGGACGGGCACAGCTTTGTATTCGCAGAGGTATCTCCCTTCCCCGATACCGATGCGCGCAAAGACGCCAGCAAGGCCCGCTCACCGGTGGCGGGCAAGGTCACGCAGGTGCTGGTGGCGGCAGGTGCCTCCGTTCAGATTGGCCAACAACTGGTGTGTGTGGAAGCCATGAAGATGGAGATGTGGTTGTGCGCCGAAGCAACCGGCGTCGTGAAGGCCGTGCACGCTACGGCGGGTGAGCAGGTGGAATCGGGCGCATTGCTGGTGGAACTGGACATCGCTCCAACAACAAAGGAAACGTAAACATGGAAAAAGCCATACTGACCTGCGCGCTGACCGGCGTGCTGACCAACCCCAAGCAGCACCCGGTGCCCGTCACACCGGCGCAGATGGCAGCCGAGGCGCGCGACGCCTTTAACGCCGGCGCATCCGTCATGCATGTGCATGTGCGCAACCAGGACTTGGGGCTGGGCCATCTGCCGTCGTGGGACCCGGAAGTCATGGCTTCGGTCACCGATGCGATCCGCGAAGCCTGCCCCGGCGTCATCATCAACCTAACAACCGGTGTGGTCGGCAAGGACATCTCCGGCCCGCTGGCTTGCATACGCCGCGTCAAACCCGAAATCGCCGCCTGTAATGCCGGCAGCCTGAACTACCTGAAGATCAAGGAAGACGGCCAATGGGCCTGGCCACCCATGGTGTTTGACAACCCGGTCGCCAAGGTCCAGCAATTCCTGGACGTGATGGCCGAATGCGGCACCCACCCCGAGTTTGAATGTTTTGACGTGGGCATCGTCCGCTCGGTTGGCATGTTCATCAAGGCTGGCATGCTCAAGCCCGAAATGGGCCGAGCGGAATACAACTTAGTAATGGGCGTGGCATCCGGCATGCCGTGTGATGCAGACCTGCTGGCGCTGCTGCCCCAGTGGATGGCGCCCAACAGCGTTTGGCAGGCCACCCTGATTGGCCGATCCGAGATCTGGCCCGTGCACCAGAAGACCGCTGACCTGGGCGGCATGTTACGCACCGGTCTGGAAGACACCTTTTATCTGCCCAATGGTGAGCGGGCCAGCGGAAACGGCGCGCTGATCGCCGAATTGGCGCAATGTGCCCAGCGCGCGGGGCGTGCCATTGCCAGTCCGCAAGAGGCACGTGCGATATTGGGGTTGACAGCTTAAAAGGAACGGCAAAAACCTGTGCTATAATTTTTTGCTTAGCGGCTGTAGCTCAGTTGGATAGAGTACTTGGCTACGAACCAAGGGGTCGTGGGTTCAATTCCTGCCAGCCGCACCAAACGAGTAGCCCTAGAACAGAGATGTTCTAGGGCTTTTTCGTTTTTGTTTGGCGTTCTTTTATCCTATGCACCCATGAGCAAGGCTTTCACCAAAGAGTCCGACAACGGCGCAGACGAGGACGACGATCTGCAATTGCCCCCCATTCCTGGCGGTGGCAAGAACTACATCACCCCCAAAGGTTACGCCGCGCTGCGCAACGAGTGGCTGGATCTGATGGACACCGAGCGTCCCAAGATCGTGGAGGCTGTTTTCTGGGCCGCCAGCAATGGCGACCGCTCCGAAAACGGCGACTACCTGTACGGCAAAAAACGCCTGCGCGAAATTGACCGCCGCATCCGTTTTTTGACCAAGCGTCTGGAAATTGCTGAGGTGACCAATCCATCCGTACACCATGGCAACGACCAAATATTCTTTGGCGCCACGGTGACCTATGCGGACGAAGCCGGTGATGAACGCACGGTGACCATCATGGGCATTGACGAGGCCAATAGCGCGTTGGGGGAGGTCAGCTGGATCTCACCGATTGCCCGCACGCTGCTGAAGGCCCACACGGGCGATGTACTCAAGCTGGTGATGCCCGGCAAAGTTGAGGAAATCGAGGTGCTGGCAGTGACCTACCCCAAACCGGACGCTAACTAGAGCCGCCAAAGTAGGTGGGCATCGCTACCTTGTGGCGGTCTGCACGCATCACAGACGCCGTACGGCTCAGGTTGCGCAGCACTACCGCCAGGTGTGCCGTGTCGCGCACGCCGACGACAAAGCGGAAGTCCACATCCTCTTGTGCGCCTTCGCTGCCCATATCGATGTGTACGATATCGGCCTCGGCCGCGGCCAGCGCCGCCGCCACCTTGGCCAACACCCCCTTACCGTTTTTGGCGGTGACCATGACTCCAGTCTCGAAGGACCGCACGGGTTCGTCGGACCAGTCCACATTGATAAAACGTTCTGCATCCTTGTACAGCAGCTTTTTGGCCACCGGGCAGTCGTGCACGTGTACGACCAGGCCTTCGCCGCGGCCCAGGTAACCGACGATGCTGTCGCCGGGTATCGGCCGGCAGCAGGTGGCAAACTGCACCGACGCGTTTTCGCTTCCGTCCAGCGTGATCGAGCCTTGGGAGGTGGACTCGTGCGCGGTAAAGCGTTCGCGGGTCAGCAACAGCGCGTCAGGCTTTTGTCCGCTGTCGGCCAACAACAGCACCAGGCGTTTGGCCACGATGTGGGCGATACGTTTGCCCAGACCGATGTCGGTCAGCAGTTCCTGGCGGTTCTTACTGCCGGTAAAACGCAGCAACTTCTCCCAAATCGGCTCGTATGTGGGGTCGATCTCGGCATCGGGGAAGCGGTCTATGCCTTCGGCGCGCAGCGCCTGCACCAATAATTTCTCGCCCAACTCTTCGGATTCTGTGTGCGCCATGGTCTTCAAGTGGTGGCGAATCTTGGAGCGGGCTCGGCCAGTACGCACAAAACCCAGCCAGGCCGGATTGGGTGTGGCCATGGGTTCGGTCAATACTTCCACCACGTCACCGTTTTTAAGTTCGGTGCGCAATGGAACCTGTTCGCCGTTGATGCGTGCAGATACGGTACGGTCGCCGACGTTGCTATGGATGGAGTAGGCGAAGTCCACAATGGTCGCACCGCGCGGCATGGCCATGATCTGGCTCTTGGGCGTAAATACATACACCGCGTCGGGAAACAGGTCGACTTTGACATGGTCCCAGAACTCACCCGCGTCCCGGGTTTCATCCTGGATGTCGAGCAGGGACTGCAGCCACTTGGTACCCAGCCGGTCGGACGGGGCATCGTCCGGGTTGTTGACCTTGTACAGCCAGTGGGCCGCCACGCCGGATTCGGCCACCACATGCATAGCCTCGGTCCGTACCTGGAACTCCACGTTCACGCCGGACGGTCCCACCAGCGTGGTGTGCAAAGACTGGTAACCGTTGAGCTTGCCAATGGCGATATGGTCCTTGAACTTGCCTGGCAGCGGTTTGTACAGTTGGTGCAGCACGCCCAAAGCGGTGTAACAGTCGATGATGGACGGGACTATGACCCGAAAACCATAGATATCGGTCACCTGGGCAAAGCTCAGGTGTTTGGTGTCCATCTTCTTGTAGATGGAGTACAGCGTTTTCTCACGCCCGGCAATGCGCACATTGATGCCCGCGCCATCAAAGGCTGCCTCCACTTCCTTGTCCACCTTCTGGATCAGGTCGCGGCGGCGGCTGCGGGCCTTGGTAACGGCCTTGGCCAAGGTGTTGTAGCGCCACGGACGCAGGTAGCGAAACGACAGGTCCTGCAGCTCACGGTAGGTCTGGTTCAGGCCCAGGCGGTGGGCAATAGGGGCATAAATATCCAGCGTCTCGGATGCGATGCGGCCCCACTTGGCACGTGGGACATCGGCCAGCGTGCGCATATTGTGGGAGCGGTCAGCCAGCTTAATCAGGATGACGCGTACATCGCGGGCCATGGCCAGCAGCATCTTGCGGAAGGATTCCGCCTGGTTTTCTTCGCGGGTGTTGAATTGCAGTTTGTCCAGCTTGGTCAATCCGTCCACCAGCTCGGCCACTGGCGAGCCAAAACGTTCGATCAGCTCAATCTTGGTCACGCCACAGTCTTCCAGCGAGTCGTGCAAGAGGGCTGCCATCAGGGCTTGGGCGTCGATTTTCCATTCGGCACACTGGGCGGCGACGGCAATCGGGTGGGTGATATACGGTTCGCCGTTGTTGCGCAATTGGCCCAGATGGGCTTCGTCGGCGAAGCGGTAGGCCTGGCGCACCTTTTCCAGGTCTTCTGGCGACAAATAGTCCAGCTTGGAGATCAACCCGGCAAAACTGGCGGCTGCGGCATTGGCAGCAGCAACTGCGGCGGCGGGGTCAAGGACGTGGTTCGCCTCGGCCCCCGGTGCGGCAGCATCTTTGCGCGGTGGTGGTTTGACAGAGGTACCCATGGCGTAAATGTAGCGTGCCGAAAAAAACATTGGCCCTGCAGGCCATCAATGGGCCAAAAAAAAGCACCGCATGCGGTGCCTTTGTCGGAGCGCCAAGGCTCAGAGGGGGACTTTTTTCAGCATTTCAATGCCGATCTTGCCAGCGGCGATCTCGCGCAGGGCGGTGACACCAGCTTTGTTCTTGCTCTCGATCTTGGGCGTGTGGCCCTGGTTCAGCATGCGTGCGCGGTATGTGGCTGCCAGCACCAGTTGGAAACGGTTGGGAATCTGCACCAGGCAGTCTTCTACAGTAATACGAGCCATGGAGTTCTCCGAAAGACTAGGGGATGAGCAATGCTCTGAATGTTTCGGCTCGGGCACGACGCTGCGCTGCAAACTTGAGCCGCTGGGAGTGAACAATGGCCTTCAAATCGAAAAGCGCACGGTCAAACAGCTCGTTGATTATAACGAAGTCGAATTTCCCGGCTTGGGCGACCTCAATCGCAGCATTTTTCATGCGCACATCGATGACCTCGGGCGCGTCTTCGCCACGGCGTTCGAGCCGCGAACGCAGCTCTTCCCAACTGGGTGGCAGGATGAAGATGGAGATGGCGTTGGCAAAGATGTTCTTGATCTGGATGGCGCCCTGGTAGTCGATTTCCAGGATCACATCAGCGCCCTGGGCCATGCGTTCTTCGATGGCGCGTTTGGAGGTGCCATAACGGTTGTCGTGCACCTGAGCCCATTCGACGAAACTGTTGGCTGCAACCAAGGCGTCAAATTCTTGCTCGGAGACGAAAAAGTAGTCACGTCCGTGCTTTTCCTGGCCCCGTGGCTGCCGCGTGGTGTGCGACACCGACAACTGCAAGTGGGAATCCAGCTCCAGCAGCGCCTTGACCAGACTGGATTTACCGGCCCCACTGGGGGCGGCGACGACAAAGAGGTTACCGGGGTAGTCCATGGCCTATTCTATGTTCTGAACCTGCTCGCGCATTTGCTCGATCAGCACCTTCATGTCCACCGAAATGTGGGTCAACTCCAGCGCCGCAGACTTGGAGCCCAGCGTATTGGCTTCGCGGTGTAATTCCTGTATCAAAAAGTCCAGTCGTTTGCCGATCTCGCCGCCCTTGTTGATCAGGCGCTCGATCTCGTCCAGGTGGGAGCTGAGCCGGGTGATCTCCTCGGCCACGTCGATGCGTATCGCAAAGGCCGTGGCCTCGGTCAACGCACGGTCTTGCGCGGCTTCGGGCAGCGTTGTGCCGTCGGTCAGGGCCATGGCCTCTTTCCAGCGGGCCAGAAAGCGCTGGCGGTTCTGCTCCACCAGTTGGGGAATCAATGGCACTGCTTGTTGGGCCAGGGCGCGCAACTGGCTCAGGTGGTCCAGCAGCATGGTGGACAGGCGAGCGCCTTCGCGTTTGCGCGCGTCCAGCAGCGCTTTTAGCGCCTTGTCAGCCAGTGGCACCACCACGGCCGCCCAGTCGTGGGAGCCACTCTGCTCGGCGCTGGAGAGGCGTATCACATCGGCCACGCTCAAGGGTGTGGCGGTGGGCAGCCAGGCCTTGACGTTGTCCTGCACGGCGTTCAGGCGCTGCAGCATGCGGGGGGTGGGCTCGGCAATGCTTCCGGCGGTCTGCATTTCAATAGACGCACGGACTTCGATCTTGCCGCGTTTGAGTGCGCCTACCAGCAGGTCGCGCAGCGCAGGCTCAAACTGGCGTAAATCTTCCGGCAGGCGGAACGCCAGATCCAGGAAGCGGCTGTTGACCGAGCGTATCTCCAAACCCAGTTGTCCGGCGGGACCTTTGGCCTCGCCGTCGGTTGTGGCGGCGCCTGTGCTGTGCTGTGCACTGGCGTAACCTGTCATGCTATAAACTGGCATTACATATTCTCGGTTCGTGAAACGGCCCTGAGAATAACCCGGTTCAGACGTATCAGACAGGCGTGTAACTCTTAATTTATGTCGAAGGTCAAACCAGCACCTCTACCCCCCGACACCACCATTGGCGGCTACCGCGTCATTCGCAAAGTGGCTGCGGGCGGCTTCGGATTGGTGTATCTGGCGCTGGACGCTGATGGCCAGCGTGTGGCCGTCAAGGAATACCTGCCTTCGTCGTTGGCCACCCGTGCGCCCGGCGAACTGCTGCCCCAGGTCCAGCCCGAAAAACTGTCGCTGTACCGCCTGGGCCTGAAAAGTTTCTTTGAGGAAGGCCGTTCACTGGCGCAAATCTCCCACCCCTCGGTGGTGAGTGTGCTGAACTTCTTCCGCGAGAACGAGACTGTTTATATGGTGATGAACTACCTGGAGGGCGCGGCCCTGCAGGACTTCATCGTCACTGCGCGCGACCTGAAGCAAAGCAAGGTGTTCCGCGAATCGACCATCCGCTCGCTGTTTGACGAAATTTTGCGCGGCCTGCGCATCGTGCACCAGCACAAGATGCTGCACCTGGACATCAAGCCCGCCAACATCTTCATCACTGACGACAACAAGTCCGTACTGATCGACTTTGGCGCTGCCCGCGAAGTGCTGAGCAAAGAAGGCAACTTCATCCGCCCCATGTACACGCCCGGCTTTGCCGCGCCCGAGATGTACCGGCGCGATGCATCCATGGGCCCGTGGACCGATATCTACGCCATTGGTGCCTGTATTTATGCCTGCATGCAGGGCTTTCCGCCCAACGAAGCGCCCCAGCGTCTGGAGAAAGACCGCATTGCCGTTGCCCTGGCCCGCTTGCGTGGCGTCTACTCCGACAACCTGATTGAGGTGGTGGAGTGGTGCATGTCGCTGGACCCCCTGTCCAGGCCGCAATCGGTTTTTGCCTTGCAAAAAGAGTTGAGCCGTGAAGGCGAGCGCCGTTACACCAAGCTGAGTGTGGGCGAAAAAGTGCGTATGCAGTTTGACACCATGGTGACCGACACCAAACGCAGTGTGTTGGGTGTCTCTAACGTGGGTGTTAAACCGAAATGATAGTCCCCACGGTCACAATGTTCCCTGCCCCCCGAGGGGGCGTTGACCTCCTTGAGGCGGCTCTGCGAAGGTCGATATGAAGTTCTCCGTATTCCAAATTAGCCGCAAGGGTGGCCGTGAGAAGAACGAAGACCGTATGGGGTATT
>JAYSZJ010000080.1:0-77665 GCA_043738115.1 Rhodoferax sp.
CTGCTGCGCTCTCATCGTCCAAATCCCTCGTCACCCGCCACGCCGGTGACGCCGCCTACTACTGGCAGCAGCACGACTAGTCGGCGGACTCGCCTTTGGCGGGTAAGGACACTTAATGTCTTCTTTGGGGAGTCGATTTTTCGCTGGTCTACGCCCGCTTTGGGTCGAGTCCAGTCAAGGTCTAACGAGCGTTGGGTTCAACACCCTGGTCAGTTCAAGCAGGCTGGTCAGCAATTTCCAGAACGTTGGTCAGTGATTACCGGCATACGCAGCGAGGCGTTCCCCAAGCGTGTGCCAGGCTTGTTCCATCTCGCCCTTGTAATCGTGACGCTGGTAAATGCGCTTCATCTTGTCCTGCTCTGTGTGATTCAGGCATTTGTCTATTACGTCTGGTCGCACCCCTAGCTCGCTCATGAGAGTGGCGCCAGTTCTGCGCAGGTCATGGGGCGTCCACTTCCCCCCGGATAACACCAAAGAATCGGTTTGCGCACTTCGCCCACTCATGGGTTCCATGCCTGGACGTTGCCGATCACCAACTTGCTTGCTAAGGGTCTTTTCATTTATCGGCCCCTGTTTCTGAGTGGCAGGCAAAAGCCACTCACCTCCAAAAAGTGCGGAACGGTCTAGCAGTTGGGAGAAAATGTCCACGGCATAGTTTGAAAGAGTGATGATGTGCTCCCGGCCGTTTTTTGCGTCTGCAGCAGGGATGCGCCATTGCCCGAGCTCGATATTCACGTCCTTAGTTCTGGCCTTTGATAGTTCACCAACTCGGCAGCAGGTAGCCAACATCGCATACATAGCAAGCTGTGCCGATTCAGTTAGCCCAGACGTAGGGAGCTTTGCCTTTAGCTCAATAAGTTCGCCCTTGGATAGAAAGCGGTCGCGCTCCACTGCTTTGTGAATGCGGCTTTTACGAATTGTTGCTGTTGGATCGGATTCGATTACGTCCCGCTCTACCGCGAAGCGGAAGAACTGACGCATCCCCGCCAGAGTCACGGCTGCCATTCTTCCTTCTCCGCCTCGGGACTGGACCGCGTCGATGATTTCAGCAATATGCGACTTTCTAACGTCTGCGACAGCTAACGCGCCAATCGCCGGGAGGATGTCTTTGTTGAACATTCGGCGAGTCTCTGCACCCTGATCTTTCCTCCTGGAGATTTCAAGGATCATCCACCGCTCGAACAGCGACTGGACCGTGGCTCGGGCATTCAACGCGGCTGATTTCGTGGCTTCTGCCTCTTTGGCTGCCTGAATCTCTCCATGCTGTTGAAGTCGCTCGGTAGTTGGGTCGATCCCGTTTCGCCGCTTCACTTTCAAGGCGGCGGCATCGGCCCGGGCCTCAGCAAGTGATTTGGCCGGGTATATGCCGATGTCAAACCAACGGGTCTTGCCTTCGCTGTTCTTGTACCTGTAGACCCAGACGCGCGACCCGATGGGCGTGACGCGCAGGTATAGGCCCGCTCCATCACCATGAAATTGGTCCTTGCCTGTGCCTTTGGTTGCTCTGATGAATTTGTCGGTTAGCTTTGCCATGGAGATCGCGTAAATGAGTATGTGACACTTATTGTGACACTTTTGCGCGAGAAGCTCTGAGGCGATGTGAGATTGAATAGGACAGGTAGTTTGAAATTATTCAATGAAATCAACTATGTATTCATCAATTAAGGATTATGTGATACCCCATGGGATTGGTATATAACTGAATGGGGTGCAAGGGGTCGAAGGTTCGAATCCTTTCACAGATAAGACAAAAGCCTTCGAAGAGAAATCTCCGAAGGCTTTTTGCATTGTGCTTCACGGACCCAGTTGCTGCAATTCGTCCAGCGTGTTGATATTGCGAAACGCAGCCTCATCCCCAAATTGCACCTCGGCCACACGTAGCGTCGCATACCAGCGCTCCATCTTGCGCCCGCCATCTGCCAAAAATTCGGTCAGGTGCGGCAACACTGAAACCTTGACAAGGCAAAACACGGGATGCGGCTGGCGCGCATCACCAGCGCCTGTCACTGCAACCGCGATGTCAGCATCTGCGGCCAAGAGGGCAGCCGACAGCCGTTCGACCAGATCGGTCGGAAGGAAGGGCGAGTCGCAGGGTGCCGTCACAAGGTAGGGCGTGTCGCAGTGCATCAGTCCGGTCTGCAGCCCCGCCAGCGGCCCAGCAAAGTCCGGCATGGCGTCGGGCCACACCGGCGCGCCAAACGTGCCGTACACATCGGTGTTCTGGTTCGCGCTGATTAGCAGGCGCTGCACTTGGGGTTGCAGCCGCGCAATCACATGCTGCACCATGGCTTGCCCGCCTAAGAGTGCGAGACCCTTGTCTATGCTGCCCATGCGGGAGCCACGCCCGCCTGCGAGTATCAGTCCAGTAATTTTCATGTTGTTTGCTATCTAAGTGATAGCGTACTAGCTAAATTGCACGGGGGCTACAGGCCATTTTTCAAAAAAACGAGTCTGCACAGGCTACAGGGGCTTGTCAGCAGGGCAGTACTTGCGGGCGTCAAACGATTGCACGGTGTCGGCCGCCACCTGCTTGAGCTGCGCTTGCACCGTGGCCGGTATGTCGCTGGGGGCGATGGTTGGTAGGCTGGTGGGGGGCTCGCCCGTCAGGCTGGCCAGCAGAACCAACGCCGACAAGTGTGCACCGGCCGCAGCAGCATGGTTGCCATCGCCGGCGTATAGCGCCAGTTCGGGGTGGCGTTGCAGGGCCAGGTCCCAGGCCTGCCCCATAGGGGCCACGCACGCGGGTTCCTTTTGAGCGATAGAAACGTGTAGGTTGTAGATGCGATCGGTCTCGGCAACCCCGCGGCGCGGCCACTCGGGGAACATCACCGGCAGCGCCTTGGACTGGCGCGCCATGCGCACCAAGGTTTCTGCCTCTTGGGTCGAATAACTGTTGAGGCCGCTGGTGCTGTATTTCTGCGCCTGCAGTATGACTGCGCTCCATGTATGGTCCTCCAGCAGTTGGACCGTCTTGGGACTGTTCAGATGTTCTTCCAGAAAAAGTGAGTCTGGCGCCGCCATCACCGCCACGGTTTTACCCGGGCGTACGGCCAGCAACATCGCCTGCAGGCGCATGGGTAAGTTGTGTGCCGACGTGTGGCTGTTGCCAATCATCAATACCCGAATGTCCGCCGCCGGTACGGCTGTGCTGGGTGGCGGCTTTGTCACGGGCGTTGTGCTGGCAGACGACCCAGCACCACCGCAAGCGGCCACGATCAGGCAGGTGATGCCGGTCGTAAACAAGTGAAGCCATGGGTTTGAGACGCGTGCCATGGTTCAGGTCTTTCGCGCGTAGCTGACGGTCAATAGTTCCCACTGGTGGCCATCGGGCTCGTTCCAGTAGACGATGCTGCCACCGTGTTGGCTGTCCACTTGCGAGTCCACGGGTCCGTGGACCTGGCTGCGATAGGGGATGCCAGCGGCTTGGATGCGCGCCAGAATGGCGTCAAACTCTTCTTGCCCCACACGAAAGCAGTAATGGATTTGCGGAATGGGAGCAGTCCATTCATCAAAGTCCAGCGTCAAACCATCGTTCACAAACACCGGTGCGAAGGGCCCCGCACCGGTTTCTGACCAGGCCACACCCAGCAGTCCGGCGAGCAGTTTGGCCGCGGCGATCTTGTCGCGCGCCGGCACCATAAGGTGATCCAGTGCAATCTCCATTGGTGTGCTCCTGTTGGTGTTGTGGTGGGGGCCTGTGGATTATGGGGCGCTGGGCGCGCCCGCGGCATGGAGGGCCTGGCGGGCCCAGTCCAGCATCATCGTGCGGTTTTCAAACAATTCTTCTGGCACCGAAAAATAGGTACGGACTTGGACCACTTTGGTCTTGGTCGGGTAGGAAAAGGCCTTGCAACCCCATTGTTCGAACGCGGGGCGAGTGGCATCGTTGACCCGAAAGTACAGCGTGTTGCCCATGACCATGGCGAACTGGCGCCCATCCTGTTTGATGGCGTGGCCGCCAAAGAATTTGCCGTCGCTTAAAGGGCCCAGCGGCGCCAGCAACTCGCGGACAAAACGGACAAATTCAGCGCTGGCGCTCATTTCATATGCTCTTGTACCAAGCGCGCCAAGTCAGTCGCGTTGGTGTTGCCCTGGGCGGCGCATCGGACACCTGCCAGGGTTACGGGTAGGATGATTCGTTGGCCTGGGTCAGGTCGGTGACCAGCGAATCGGTGCTGCCCGACAGGGCACGCCAGATCGGGTTGGATCAGCGCTTGCATTGCGTCCACGTTGGTTTCAACGTGTTAGGGCAGCAGGTACATCAGGGGTTGACCATTACCAGCTTGCCCATGACCCCGCGTGAGCCCATGTGGGCGTAGGCGGCCTTGAGTTCAGCCATCGGCATGGTGCGGTCGATGACCGGCTTGATCTTGCCTTGGCCGTACCACTGGGCCAGCTCACCCATCATGGCGGCATTGGCTTTGGGTTCTTTCTTCGCGAAGTCGCCCCAGAACACACCCACGATGGAGGCACCCTTGAGCAGCGCCAGGTTGAACGGCAGTGCGGGAATGGGGCCGGATGCAAACCCCACCACCAAATAACGGCCCCGCCAAGCAATAGAGCGGAAGGCCGGTTCGGCAAAGTCGCCACCCACGGGGTCATAGATCACATCCGGGCCTTTGCCATCGGTCAATGCCTTCAGCGACTCGCGCATGTTCTCGGTGGAGTAATTGATCGTGGCGTCGGCACCGATTTTTTTGCACAACTCGCATTTTTCTTGTGTGGACGCGGCAGCAATCACCTTGGCGCCCATGGCCTTGGCGATCTGTATGGCAGATGTGCCCACACCGCCGGCCGCACCCAGGACCAGCACAGTTTCACCAGCTTTCAATTGCGCGCGGTCCACCAGCGCGTGGTATGACGTGGCGTAGATCATGATGAAAGCCGCGGCATCCACCATTGGGAAGCCGGGGGGCAACGGCATACACAGCGACGCAGGGGCGATGGTGTGGGTGCCAAAGCCGCCGGTGCCACTGAGGCAGGCCACGGCTTGACCTACCTTGAGGTGGGTCACACCTTCGCCAACCGCTTGCACTATGCCAGCGTATTCTGAGCCCGGCACAAAGGGCAGGGCGGGTTTCATCTGGTACTTGTTTTGCACGATCAGGATGTCGGGGAAATTCAGGCTGGCGGCCTTGATCTCCAGCAGCACCTCACCCGCTTTGGGCGTGGGTGTGGGCAGTTCTTTCCAGTTCAGCGCGTCGATACCAGTGGGGTTTTCGCAAAGCCAGGCGTGCATGGGGAATCCTTGTAGTCAATGGGGGCCAGAGCAGAAAGTCTGTCCGCCAAGCTTATATGGTACGGGCATTGGCCACCACAAAATATGTCGCTGGGGCGACCCTACAATGGCCCTTCAACCCCCCCAAGATTTATGAAAATTCTGATTTCCAACGACGATGGATATTTGGCCCCTGGCCTGATGGCACTGTACGAGGCCCTGAAAGATGTGGCCGAGGTGGAGGTGGTCGCACCCGAACAAAACAACAGCGCCAAATCCAACGCACTGACGCTGCATTCACCGCTGTACGTGCACAAGGCCAGCAATGGTTTTCGTTATGTGAATGGCACGCCGGCGGACTGTGTACACATCGCGCTGACCGGCCTGCTGGACTATCGGCCCGATCTGGTCGTCTCCGGTATCAACAATGGCGCCAACATGGGGGATGACACCATCTACTCCGGCACGGTAGGCGCGGCGATGGAGGGTTTTTTGTTCGGCATCCCAGCCATCGCCTTCTCGCAGGTAGAGAAAGACTGGCACCACCTGGACAGCGCCACACGTAAGGTGCGTGAATTGGTGCAATCCATGATCCAACAGCAACTGATCACCGACAAGCCGTTTCTGCTGAACGTCAACATCCCCAATCTGCCCTACGAACAAATCGGCAACTCCAAGCTGTGTCGCCTGGGAAAACGCCATGCGGCGGAAAAGGTCATCCAGCAAAAGAGCCCACGCGGCGACACCATGTACTGGATTGGTGCGGCCGGGGCGGTCAAGGACGATGCCGATGGCACAGACTTCCATGCCACGGCCCAGGGCCACATCTCCATCACGCCACTCAAGGTGGACCTGACCGACCACGACAATCTGGGCTACTGGGCGCAAACAGCGTCCCGCCTGGCTACTGCGGTGTCAGACGCTGCGCCATGAAACAACGCCCCTCGTTCCCCGCGCGCCTGGACACCACACTGGCCAAAAACCGGCCCAATACGCATGGAGTGCCCCCGCCGCCAGCCGCGGGTGTCTCTCCACCCTCGAAGGCAGCTGTGCCGGCGTCCATGGTCCAAAAGCCCGCACCCTCCACCGGCAAGCCCGCCGCCCCCCAGGGCCACGGCATGGAATCCAGCGCCGTGCGGACGCGTATGGTGCAAAAGCTGGCCGCCGGCGGCATTACCGATGCGCATGTTCTGGCCGCCATGGGCGCCATTGAGCGCCACCGTTTTGTCGACAGCGCGCTGATCAACCAGGCCTACGAAGACACCAGTCTGCCGATTGGCCTGGCCCAGACCATTTCCAAACCCGGCGTCGTATCACGCATGCTAGAGCTGCTGCGGAACGGAAACACCGGCAAACTGGGCCGTGTGCTGGAAATTGGCACGGGTTGCGGTTACCAGGCGGCCGTGTTGAGCTGTCTCGCGACCGAGGTCTACAGCATCGAGCGCCTGCGCGGTTTACACGACCGTGCGCGCGACAACCTGCGCCATTTACGTCTGGCCAACCTGCATTTGTTATTTGGCGATGGCATGGCGGGCTACCCCAAGGGCGCACCCTATGCGGCCATCATTGCCGCCGCGGGTGGCGAGGCTGTGCCACAGGCCTGGGTGGACCAACTGGCCGTGGGCGGACGTTTGGTGGCGCCGGTGGTGACCATGGGCGCGCCAGGTTCAGCCGGTAGTGCACAGGCGCTGCTGGTACTAGATAAAACGGCCCAGGGCGTGCGCCAGACCATTTTGGAAGCCGTGCATTTTGTCCCCCTAAAATCGGGTGTTGCTTGAAGGAAGTGTCTATGTTCGGTTTCTCGCGTCCCGTTTGTTGGTTGTCCGCTGCCGTTGCGGTGGTTCTTTTGTCCGCGTGCGGCTCCAGGCCCCTCAACCATGTACCGGTAGAAGACCGTGTATCGGTCTCCACATCACTCGCTGTGCCGGTCAAGCAGCCACCAGGGTTTGAAAATGCAGGCAAGGCCGGTTATTACACGGTTAAGCCCAAGGACACGCTGATTGGCATCGGCCTGGAGGCCGGACAAAGCCACAAGGACATCGCCCGTTGGAATAATCTGGAGAACCCCAACAAGATTGAAATCGGCCAAGTCTTGCGCGTCGCACCCCCGGTAGCCGTGATTGCAGCCGCAGCCCCAGCCGTCTCAGCGACCGATAACGGTGTCGCAGTCGCCAAACCTGTGTCCTCCAGCGCCGCTACTGCCACCCCCATTGCCCCTGGTACGGTGGGCAAACCTGCATCCGCTCCGGCATCTGCCACCGCCTCGAGCCCCACTCCGGCTTCTGCCCCAGTTACTGCAGCAGCCAGCGCCCCACCAGCGGCCAGCACTGCGGGGGATGAAGACTTGGGCTGGATCTGGCCAAGCAGTGGATCAGTGTTGGCCGGGTTTGACGAGGCCAAAAACAAGGGCCTGGACATTGGTGGTGCCGCCGGTGATGCCGTGCTGGCGTCCTCAGACGGCAAGGTGGTGTACGCCGGTGCGGGTTTGCGTGGTTACGGCAACCTCATCATTCTGAAGCACAACAACACCTACCTGACTGCCTATGCTCACAACCAGACCCTGCTGGTCAAGGAAGACCAGTCGGTCAAAAAGGGCCAGAAGATTGCCGAGATGGGGAGCAGCGATGCCGACCGCGTCAAGCTTCACTTTGAGGTGCGCCGCCAGGGCAAGCCGGTAGACCCGTCCAAATACCTGCCGGCGCGCTAAACCACGGCATGCACCATGAAAAAACCCCGCAACAAGGGTTTTGACAGCAGTCCGGTAGAGCCGGGGCTTTCGGGGGGGCTCAAAGAGCAAAATAGCCTCGTAGCCTCCGACGATATTGGTTCATTAGCTATAGATCCGATAGCGTTGCAGGCGTTAGAGCTGCTGGCCCATGAGGGCGCCGCAAGCGAGACCGCGGCAGAAGAGTCGGGTGACGCGTTGTCGCTGTACCTGCGCGGCGTGCGCCGCACTGAGTTGTTCACCCCTCAGCAAGAATTCGACACCGCCACCCGCGCGCGCGCCGGTGACTTCGCCGCCCGCCAGAGCATGATCGAGCACAACCTGCGCTTGGTGGTCAGCATCGCCAAGGGGTATATGGGGCGGGGCGTGCCGATGGCCGATCTGGTCGAAGAGGGCAATCTGGGCCTGATGCATGCCATCGACAAGTTCGAGCCTGAGCGGGGCTTTCGTTTTTCGACCTACGCCACCTGGTGGATTCGCCAGTCGGTGGACCGCGCGCTGATGTACCAGGGCCGCGCCGTGCGCTTGCCGGTCAACGTGGTGCGTGAGTTGCAGCACGTGTTGCGTGCGCGCCGCCTGCTGGAAAACGACTCCGAGCTGGTGGCTAAGCGGCCCGAAGGCATACGCGTCGAAGACATCGCCGCGCTGCTGGGGCAGGACCCGCACCACGTGGCCGATCTGTTGTCCATGGGCGAGGCTCCACGCTCGTTGGACGCATCGCTGGACCGCAATGGCGACGACGTGACACTGGGTGATGGCCTGATCGACGAGCAGACCCTGGCCCCCGAAGACGTGACGCTGGCCCACGAGGTGGACCTGTTGCTGGAGGAGTGGATAGGCACGCTGAGCAACCGCGAGCGCGCCGTGCTGGAGGGGCGCTTTGGCCTGCACGACCAGGAGCCTGAGACGCTGGATGTGCTCAGCATACGCCTGGGCTTGACCCGTGAGCGTGTGCGACAGGTTCAAAATGAAGCCCTGTCCAAACTCAAACGTTACCTGACCCGCCGGGGCATCACGCGGCAATCGTTAATGTGAGACCTTGCGGGACGGACCGCAACCCACTCACCAAGTTACCAGCGCAATCAAGCAGGGCTTTCCCGCTAAGGGTTAACGATGGGCACGGTTTTTGCGAGCTGTGCCACACTGCGCGCGAACTCATGATCTGAGTTGCACTACTGCCACTTCTGTACACCCAGGGAAGCGATTGATGAAATTTGTTGTTAACCACGCACTTGTTGCTGCAGCCGTGTTGCTGCCCTTGTTGAATTCCGCGCCTGCCTTCGCGCAGGGCGCCAAAGACACGCTGACGATAGGCATGTCGCAATACCCACCCAGCCTGCACCCCGGTATTGAGCCCACAACCGCCAAGACCTATGCGATTCGGTTCGGCTACCGACCCATTGCGACCTACAACGACAGCCGCAAGATGGAATGTTTCTTGTGTACCGAAGTGCCGACCATCGCCAATGGCCGTGCTAAAACGGTCGATTTGGGCGGCGGCAAGAAGGGAATGACTGTCAAATTCACCTTGCACCCCCAGGCCAAATGGGGTGATGGCACAGCCATCACCAGCCAGGATGTTGCCTTCAGCTGGTCGGTGGGGGCCAAGCCGGAAAGCGGCTTTGCACGCCCCGACGTGTTTCAACGGGTGACCAAGGTTGAGATCGTGGACGCCAAGAACTTTGTGTTACACATGAACAAGGCCGAGTACGACTTTGCCGACCTGTTTGACTTTGCACTGATACCTGCACACCTGGAAGAGCCTGTCATCAAAGGGCTTGCTACCCTGGCCGACTACAACAAAAACACGCTCTACAACCGCAATCCCACCGCGGCGGGACTGTGGAATGGCCCTTACAAGCTGGCCCAAATCCAGTCCGGTTCCTTCCTGGTGTTTGAGCCCAACCCGCACTGGTGGGGACAAAAACCCCATTTCAAACGCATCACGATCAAAACCATAGAAAACACCGCCACGCTGGAAGCCAATCTTCGGTCCGGCGACCTGGACTTCATATCGGGTGTGCTGGGACTGTCCATGGACCAGGGTTTGGCCATGTCCAAAGAACCCGCTCTGCAACAGAAATACGACTTTGAATTCCCGCTCGGTCTGGTCTACGAGCACATCGATCTGAATCGCAACCACCCAGGCTTGGTCGATAAGCGGGTGCGGCAAGCCTTGCTGCTGGGCATCGACCGTGAGACTTTGGTCAAGCAACTGGTGGACGGCAAGTTTCCCGTCGCACACAGTTGGGTCAATCCGCTGAACCCAGGCTTCGATGCCAATGCCACCAAGTACCCTTTTGACCCGACCCGCGCCAAGGCCTTGCTTGATCAAGCGGGTTTCAAACCCGCCGGTGACGGCGTTCGTGCCAACGCCGCTGGCCAGCGCCTGTCGTTTGAGTACATGACCACGGCGGGCAACAAGATGCGCGAACTGGTGCAGCAGGTGTTGCAAAACCAATGGAAGCAAATCGGCGTGGAAGTGGTGATCAAAAACGTGCCGGCGCGCACGTTCTTTGGCGAGACATTGAAGAAGCAACAGTTCACCGCTTTGGCGCAGTTGGCGTGGACCAGCCTGCCGGACGCCCCCCCGACCCAAACCTTGTCAAGCTCTGCCATACCCAGTGCGGCCAACAACTTTGCGGGCGCCAATTACCCGCACTTTAGCCACCCCGGCATGGATAAGTTGATAGACGAAGTGGAGCGCGAACTCGACCCCGCCAAACGCAAACCGCTGTGGTTCGAAATGCAAAAAATCTATACCGATGAGTTGCCCGTATTGCCCTTGTACTTCCGCACGGATGTCTACGTGGTGCCCAAGTGGCTGACGGGTGTTTTGAAGCCCGGTCAACTGCCTTCCAGTTACTACGGCCAGGAGGCCTGGGGTGTTCGCTGAAGACGCAACAGTCCTGCTGTAGTCGGTTTTTATGCTGAAGATTTCGAGTGCCTTGCTCGGGGCGGGGGCGTTGTCGCTGTTGTGCCTGTTCGCCTCGCTGCCGGCATTGGCGCAGGCACCCAAGGACACGCTGGTTATTGGTATGTCGCAGTACCCGCCCAGCCTGCACCCCGGTATCGAGCCCACGGTGGCCAAGGTTTATGCCTTGCGCTTTGGCCACCGCCCGATTGCCACCCACAACGACGACATGAAGATGCAGTGCTTCATCTGCACGGAGTTGCCTACTTTGGCCAATGGCCGCGTCAAGCTCGTTGAGTTGGATGGTGGCAAGAAGGGGATGGCTGTCAAATTCACCTTGCACCCGCAGGCGAAATGGGCAGATGGCGTCCCCATCACTTCCAAAGACGTGGCATTCAGCTGGTCCGTAGGTGTGAAGCCCGAGAGCGGGCTGATCGGACGCAACTTGTTCGAACGCATCAGCCGGGTTGAGGTCGTGGATGCAAAGAATTTTGTGTTGCACCTGAACAAGGTCGGCTACGATTTTGCAGAGCTGCTGAACCTGGCGTTGGTACCTGAGCACCTTGAGGGACCAGTTGTCCGGGCTTTGCCAAGCCTGACCGACTACGACAAAAATACGCTGTACAACCGCAACCCCACCACAGCGGGTCTGTGGAACGGTCCCTACAAGTTGACGCAAATCCAGTCCGGTGCTTTCTTGGTGTTTGAGCCTAACCCGCATTGGTGGGGACCCAAACCGCATTTCAAACGCATCACGATCAAGACCGTTGAAAACACCGCAACGTTGGAGGCCAACTTGCGATCGGGTGATGTGGACTTCGTCTCCGGTGTGCTGGGTTTGACCATCGACCAAGCTCTGGCCATGGCTAAAGAGCCCGCAATGCAGAAAAAGTATGACTTTGCCTTTCCGCCGGGTTTGCTTTATGAGTACATCACGCTCAACAACGCCAATCCGTTGTTGCAGGACAAGCGGGTGCGCCAGGCGCTGTTGCTGGCAACCGACCGCGAAACCCTGGTCAAGCAATTGGTGGATGGCAAGTTTCCCGTGGCCCATAGCTGGGTCAACCCGCTGGAGCTGGGATTTGACCCCCGTGTCACCAAGTACCCGTTCAACCCGAACCGCGCCAAGGCTTTGCTGGACCAGGCCGGTTTCAAACCCGGCGCCGGCGGCATCCGTGTCAATGCCCAAGGCCAACGCATGTCGCTGGAGTACATGACAACGGCAGGCAACAAATTGCGTGAACTGATCCAGCAGATCCTGCAAAACCAATGGAAACAAGTCGGCGTCGAGGTGGTCATCAAGAATGTGCCAGCCCGCACCTATTTTGGGGAAACCCTGAAGAAGCACCAATTCACCGGGTTGGCGCAATTGGGATTTAGTTCAACGCCTGAGTTATTGCCGACGGCGACGTTGTCTACTGCTGGTATTCCGACCGCCGCCAATAACTATGCAGGCCAGAACTATGCCCACTTCAGCCACCCGGGCATGGACAAGCTGGTGGAAGGTTTGCAGCGAGAACTGGACCCGGCCAAGCGCAAACCCATCTGGGCCGAGATGCAACACATTTACACCGAAGAGCTACCCGTGTTGCCACTGTACTTTCGCACCGACGTATATGTCGTGCCCAAATGGTTGACCGGCGTGCTTCGGCCCGGCAAGTTGCCTGCAGGTTCGTATGCGGTGGAAGAGTGGGGTGCGCGTTGAAATGAATGAAATGACTGAAACACCAATACAAGAAAAGCCTAGCGCTGCCGCCACGACCACAGCAGCGCCGCTGGTACGCGTGGACCATTTGTCGATTGGATTCAAGACCGACAAGGGTGTGCTGCGTGCCGTGGACGACATCTCGTACGCCATCGCACCGGGCAAGACGTTGGGCCTGGTAGGGGAAAGTGGTTGTGGCAAATCGACGACGGCCCTGGCCTTGATGGGCCTGCTGCCATCCACCGCCACCGTGACTGGCCAGGCCCACTTTGCTGGGCACGAGTTGTTCGGGCAATCCGACTCGCAGTGGCGCGATGTACGCGGCAACAAGATTGCGATGATTTTTCAGGAGCCCATGACGGCATTGAACCCGGTGATACGCATTGGCGAGCAGATTGGCGAGACTTTTGTGCTGCACCAGGGCCTGGACAAACGCGCCGCCTATGAGCGGGCCATCGAGATGCTGGACGAAGTTGGAATTCCATCGGCGCGCACGCGGGCTGCCGCCTATCCTCACCAGCTGTCGGGTGGTATGCGCCAGCGCGCGATGATCGCCATGGCGCTGGCCTGCCGGCCCAGCTTGCTGATTGCGGATGAGCCCACAACCGCGCTGGACGTGACCATACAAGCCCAGATTCTGGAGCTGATGCTGGAGCTGCAAGACCGCATCGGAATGGCCATCCAGTTCATCAGCCACAACCTGGGCGTGGTGTCCGAGCTGGCCGATGACATCATCGTGATGTATGCCGGGCGTATTGTCGAACGTGCCCCAGCTGCGCGCCTGTTTGACCAGCCGCGCCACCCGTATTCGGTGGGCTTGATACAGACACTGCCCAATCTGCAACACCGCCAGCCCCGTCTGCCGGTGATTCCGGGCGGTATGCCCAATCTGGCGGTTGCCGCACCCGGTTGCCGTTTTGCCGACCGCTGTACCCGTGTAGTCGCGCAGTGTCGCGAGCAGGTGCCGGCGCTGGTCACCGTGGCACCCGGCCACGATGTTGCTTGTTTCAGGGCCGACGCATGAGTTCCACTTCCACCACCGCAGCTTTGCTGCATGTCGACAAACTGGCTGTGCATTTCCCGATGGCGCGCACCAGTTGGCTGCAGCGTGGCCCGTCACCTGTGTTGCAGGCCGTGTCCGACGTCAGCTTTTCCATCACCCCCGGCGAGACACTGGCACTGGTCGGTGAAAGCGGCTGCGGCAAAACCACGCTGGGCCGCGCGCTGGTGGGCCTGTACGCAGCAACCCACGGCGCCATTCGTTTCAAGGGCGAAGACCTGACCACGATGCCGGCGGCGCAACAACAGAAAACACGCCGCGCCATCCAGATGATTTTTCAGGACCCGTATGAGTCGCTGAACCCGCGCTTGCCAGTGTCCGATGTGATCACCGAACCGCTGCTGATCCACGGCATTGGCAACCGCTCTGAACGTGCCGACCGCGCCCGTGAACTGATTGCGCAAGTGGGTCTGCCGGTGGACGCGTTGAACCGCTACCCGCACCAGTTCTCTGGTGGCCAGCGCCAGCGTATTGCCATTGCACGTGCACTCGGGCCAGAGCCCGAGCTGATCGTGGCCGACGAACCGCTGTCCGCCCTGGACGTCTCCATACAAAGCCAGATCCTGAACCTGATGAGTGAACTGCGCGAACAGCGGCATTTGAGCTACCTGTTCATCAGCCACGACCTGTCTGCCGTGCACCACCTGGCCGACAGGGTTGCAGTGATGTATCTGGGTCGATTGGTCGAAGTTGCGCCCCGCGCCGAGTTGTTTGCATCACCCAGCCATCCGTACACCAAGGCGCTGCTGGATGCGATTCCCCGCATTGGCCAGGGCCGGCGCGCCCGGGGTCGCACGATACAGGGTGACCTGCCCAGCCCGCTCAAACCACCGTCCGGCTGCGCCTTCCACCCGCGTTGCCCCAAGGCCCAGGCCATTTGCAAGGTTGAAGCACCGGTATTGCTGCCAGCACCAGGGCGTGTGCAGCAACTGGCGGCTTGCCATTTCAAAGACTGACCACGATGTTGCGCTTCATTACTTCCCGACTGTTACAGAGCGCCATCGTGCTCTTGGTGATGTCCTTCATCATTTATGGCCTCATCGGCATGATGCCCGGCGACCCGATTGACATCATGGTCAACTCCAACCCCGGCTATACCGCGCAGGACGTGGCCCGCCTGCGTGCGCAGTACGGGCTGGACCAGCCGCTGCTGACACGGTACTGGAATTGGCTGCAGGCGGCAGCCGTGCTGGATTTTGGTTACTCTCGTACTTATTCTCAGCCCGTGCTGGTGGTGCTGGTGCCAGCGCTGATCCAGACCGGCAAACTGGTGGGGCTGTCGTTCGTGGTGTTCACAGTGCTGGCGCTGACGCTGGGTGTGGTCGCGGCGCTGGCCAAGGGTTCCGTACTGGACCGTGTCATCAACCTGCTGGCCTTTGCTGGCATTTCGGTGCCGGTGTTCTTTCTGGCGCTGATGCTGATCTACCTGTTTGCGGTGCGCCTGGGCTGGTTGCCTGCCAGCGGCATGTTCACCATTGGCGGAGACGGTAGTCTGGCTGACATGGCTAAGTACATGGTGTTGCCAGTGTTGACCCTTACCGCGGCCTTTGCTGGACGATTTACACGCTTTACCCGCGCATCCATGGTGGAAGTACTGCGCATGGACTACATCCGCACTGCACGGGCCAAGGGCGCTGGCAAGTTGCGTGTAGTGTTCAAACACGCACTGCGCAACGCGCTGATCCCGGTGGTCACCGTGCTCGCATTGAGCTTTGGCGCGCTGCTCGGCGGAGCGCTGATTACTGAGACCATGTTCGCTCAGCGTGGCATGGGCAAGCTGATTTTTGACGCCATCATGGGCAACGACTTCAACCTGGCATTGATGGGTTTGCTATTTGCCACCACTGCCACACTGGTGTCCAACCTGGTGGCCGACATTGCCTACGCCTGGCTAGACCCAAGGATCTCGCTGTCATGAACGACCAAGCTACTTTGCCACTGACGGTGGCACCCGCCAGCCCCATCGCTGACAAACCCCAATCGGTCTGGCAATTGCGCTGGCGGCGACTGGCGCGCAACCGGGTTGCGATGCTGGGCGGCGTGGTGTTGATCTTGTTAGCCCTGTTTGCGGCGGGTGCGCCGCTGTATGAGCGTTTGATGGGTGTGAATGTCAACGACACCAATTTGTTGAACCGTTTTGCTCCACCCTCGGCACAACATATTCTGGGTACCGACGAGGCGGGACGCGACGTGATGGCGCGGCTGATGTATGGCGGGCGTATTTCGCTGCTGGTGGGCCTGCTGGGGGCCATCAGTGCGGCCATGGTCGGCACGCTCATTGGCCTGATCGCAGGTTATTACCGCGGCCGCACCGAGTCTGTGTTGATGCGTATCACCGATGGGGTGATTTCGTTGCCCATCCTGCCGCTGCTGATTGTTTTTGCCGCTATCGATTTGCAAAAGCTGGGCTTCTCGGAGGAGTTTGTGCGCTCCAGCGCGGCCAACTTCTACCGAATCGTGTTCATCATTGCGCTGGTCGAATGGACCACGGTGGCGCGCCTGGTAAGGGCGTCCACGCTGAGCCTGATGACACGAGAGTTTGTTCTGGCGGCCCGCACCCAGGGTGCCAGCGCCCGCCATATCCTGACCGTGCATGTGTTGCCCAACACCACGTCACCCATCATCGTGGCGCTGAGCCTGGCCGTGGGGCAGATCATCTTGCTGGAGAGCACGTTGAGCTTTCTGGGCCTGGGCATACAGCCACCCACGCCCAGTTGGGGCAATATGCTGAACAACGCGCAGGAGCTGATCTCGCGTGCGCCAGAGCTGGCTTTCTACCCGGGCTTCCTGATTTTCATCACCGTTATTGCGGTGAATTTTCTGGGGGATGGCCTGCAAGACGCGTTTGACCCGCGCGCCGAATCGCACTGAGGTTATGCCGGATGAGGCCGGTGTCGTGACCTGAGACAATTCAGGCATGACTGACAACACAACAACTTCCGAACAAGCGACCGAAAAACCGCTGCCCGAGGGCTGGCTCAAAGTGAAATCCCTGGATCTGGAAGCCCAGGGTGTGGCCCACAAACCCGATGGCAAAGTGGTGTTTATTGATGGCGCGCTGCCCTTTGAGGTGGTCAGCGCCAATATCCACCGCTCCAAAAACAGTTTCGAAAAAGGCACGCTGACCGAGATCCACGTGGAATCGTCGCAGCGTGTTCGCCCCGAGTGCCCACACTTTGGCCTGCACGAAGGTGCCTGTGGCGGCTGCAAGATGCAGCATCTGCATGTGGGTGCCCAAGTGGCTGTCAAACAGCGCGTGCTGGAAGACAACCTGTGGCACATCAGCAAAGTTAAGCCCGACAACATCCTGCGCGCGATTGAAGGCCCGGCCTGGGGCTACCGTTACCGCGCCCGGCTGTCGGTCAAGAATGTGCGCAAAAAAGGCACGGTGCTGGTGGGCTTCCACGAACGCAAGAGCCGCTATGTGACCGACATGAAGGAGTGCAGGGTGCTGGCACCCCATGTCAGTGCCATGCTGATGCCGCTGCGTGCGCTGGTCGGCAGCATGGAGGCGGCAGACACCCTGCCGCAGATCGAATTGGCGATAGGGGACATGGATGGCGGCAGTGGTGACGTGACCGCCCTGGTGCTGCGCCACATGGCACCCCTCAGCGAGGCTGATCTCGACCGCCTGCGCCAGTTCGCGGTGGCCCACCCCGGCGTGCAGTGGTGGCTGCAGCCCAAGGGCCTGGATACCGTGCACCGCATGGACGAGACGCCGGGCCACGAGACCGCGCAACTGGCCTATTCCTTGCCAGACTTCGGCATCACCATGCCTTTCAGGCCGATCGACTTCACCCAGGTCAACCCCCACATCAACCGCGTGTTGGTGACGCGTGCGCTGGGCCTGCTGGCCGTGAACAAGCATGAGCGCGTGATTGACTGGTTCTGCGGCCTGGGCAACTTCACGCTGCCGCTGGCCACGCAGGCCCGCGAGGTGTTGGGTGTGGAGGGTGCCGAGACGCTGGTTGCCCGTTCCCGGGAAAACCTTAAGCTTAATCAGGCTGCAGCCCCCGAGAAACGTCCGTTAGCTGCTACTAAATTTGTAGCGCGTAATTTGTTTGAGATGACCCCGGAAATGCTGGTGGGTGATGGCGCCGCCGACAAATGGCTGGTCGACCCACCCCGCGAAGGCGCCTTTGCACTAGTGCAGGCCCTGGCCGGTGTGCGCCAGCGGGTGCAGGAGGGCGTGGCCAGTGACGCAGAGCAGGCCTGGACGCCGCCCAAGCGCATCGTGTACGTGAGCTGCAACCCGGCTACGCTGGCGCGGGATGCCGGTGTGCTGGTGCAGGAGGGGGGTTACCGCTGTGCGTCGGCGGGGGTGGTCAATATGTTCCCCCACACGGCCCATGTGGAGAGTATTGCGGTGTTTGATTTGATTGCCTGACCGCCTAGGGCCCGGCAACTGCGCGATCAGGTCGGGGGTTTGGCCTTTGGCTTTGACTTGTCCTTGGCGGACGCGTTATCGCTGGCTTTCTCGTCTATGACCTCTTCCAACGGCGCCGGTGGTTTCTCTTCCTTGGACGGCACACCATCGATCTTGTTGTCGCGCATGTACTGGTCCATCTCCTTCCAGCCGTCAAAGATGGCGGCCTTGGACGCTTTTTCATTCTTGGCATAACAGTCTTCGATGCTGCGCATGCCGTAACGGCAGGCGCTGCCAATGGCCTTGGAATCAGCAACGCGCTGGGCTATCTTTGGGTCGGTCAACAGCGTTTCGATCTTGTCGCAGCCCGCGAGCGTCAAGACAGTGGCAAGAAGAAGCAGGCGTGCAGTCATAGGCAGGAGAGTGTAGGTCTGGTTTCTTATCGGCACATTCGGTCAGTGTCTGAATCATCGCTTGGTTTGAACGAAGAAAAGGCCCGAAATGGGCCTTTTTTTGGGGTTTAAAGCGGGTCTGACGACCCACTGAGCGGCTACAACTCTTATTCGCGCTCACCACCCGCAATGCCCAGCAGGGCCAGCAGGGCCTGGAACACGTTCATGATGTCCAAGTAAAGAGCCAGTGTGGCGCTGATGTAGTTGGTCTCGCCGCCGTCGACGATGCGTTTCAGGTCATACAACATGTAGGCGCTGAACACACCAATGGCCGCGACCGAAATCGCCATCATGCCAGCGGTGGAGCCGACAAACACATTGATGATGCCGCCCACCATGATGGCCAAGGCGCCAACAAACAGCCACTTACCCATGCCGGACAGGTCACGCTTGATCACGCTGGACAGGCTGGCCATCACAAAAAACACGCCAGCCGTGCCGCCGAAAGCGGTCATGATCAGTTCAGTACCGTTCTTGAAACCCAACACCATGGCGATCATGCGTGACAGCATCAGGCCCATGAAGAAGGTAAACGCCAGCAACACGGGCACGCCCGCAGCGGAGTTCTTGGTCTTCTCAATGGCATAGATGAAACCAAAGGCCCCACCCAAGAAGACGATCAAACCCAGGCCGCCGGTCAGCGAGCGGGTGATACCCGTGGCCACGCCCAGCCAAGCACCCAAAACGGTGGGGATCAGGCTCAAGGCCAGTAGCCAGTAGGTATTGCGCAGCACCTTGTTGCGTTGCTGCACGTCCGGGACGGCATAACCTTGACCCGGGTTCAATGTGGTGATGTTGTCTGTCATGTTTCAAACTCCTTCAGTGACTGCTTTGTGCAGATGGGGGGATTCTAGGGTTTCTCAAGGCACTTACAAGATTTATCAACCTGCATTGGCCTTTTTGTGCACAAGGATGTTGCGCGGATCGATATGCGCGGGCTGCTCGGTCGGGGCGTTATGCTTGAACCCTTCCACCTATTCCATCCTGAATCCCACCGCCATGAAAACCAAATCCATACTTGAATTTGCTGATGTCAAAGCCATCGCATCCGCCGCCGAGGCCGAGGCTGTCAAAAACAACTGGGCCGTCAGCATCGCCGTTGTGGACGACGGCGGCCACTTGCTGTGGTTCCAGCGCCTGGACGGTGCGGCGCCCATCTCGTCCCACATTGCACCTGGCAAAGCCCGCACTGCCGCCGTGGGTCGCCGCGAAACCAAAATTTACGAAGACATGATCAATGGTGGTCGTATGTCGTTTCTGAGTGCGCCAGATCTGAATGGCATGCTCGAGGGCGGCGTACCCATAATGAAAGACGGCCAGTGCCTGGGCGCAGTGGGCGTGAGCGGCGTCAAATCGAGCGAAGACGCGCAGATTGCCAAGGCCGGCATCGCTGCGTTGGGGCTGTAGTTTCGCGAAAGCCCGAGTAGTGCGCCTGCGGGCAGGTTTTACCATTCGAGGGTTGTTGACACACAACGAATGGCGTCCTTTTTGGCTGAAATTTGCTGCTTTCCAACCACGTCACGTTGCAATTGCTTACAAATCCCTTACATTTGAATTCTAGCCTGCAATGCAAGCGCTGCCACTGATGGCAAGAATCAAGTAAACGAAGTCGGATTGCGTGCACCCATTCTGTTTGGTGCGTTAGTGCAAGGGCGCTGTCGTCATAGTGCCCCCTTTCCCCCGGTTTGTTTCGATGGGCATTGTTTGCCTTTTGGGTGGTTCATCGCGCGCGCCTTGCACGGACTGGTCCCCGAAACTTTTCCTTCAAATCTTTAACGGAGTATTTTTTTATGTCTTTGCGTCCAATGGTGTTGGTTTGTGCTTTGGGTTTGTCTTTGGTCGGTTGCGGAGGCGGTGGTTCAAGCACGTCTTCCACTCCTGGCACCTCGACCCCTGTGGCTTTTAGCTCCGCGGCCTTTATTGGCACTTGGAGCAATGTGGTTCCCGGTTGTTATGCCAACTTTGCCTACAACACGGCACTGTTTTATAAGGTGGATTCCACTGTCATCACCGCTACCCAGGTTGACTTTGTAATGACCGCCTACACGGATGCCGCTTGCACATTGAAAGCCGGAAAAGTTAAAGACTTCTATCACGTGACCTTCAAAGACGGCGGCACATCTGGCAGCATCCAGTTGGCCAAAATGGCCTTCACGTTTACTGGTTCATCCGTTGGTGCGGATGGTGGGACTGGTATCACACTGAACAAGTTGCAGGATGGCACCGCTTCGGGTGGTTCACGCAAGTACTTGATCGGCGTTGATGGCACCAAGTTCTACGGCACCGATGGCACCTCGACCTTGGATTCTGAAGGGTATCCGACCAAGGTCACTGCCACACCAACCGCCACCAAGATCTAACTCCCGAGTTACCCGCGTATGCGGGTGACCCAGGACATTTCAGTGCCTGGGTTCGGTGATGAAACCAATCTTGTGCAGCCCGGCCTGTTTGGCTGTTGCCATGGCCTGGGCCACAAATTCGTAGCGTACGGCCTTGTCACCGCGGATATGTAATTCGGGCTGGGGCTGCTTGGCGGCCTCGGCTTGTAGCTGGTTGACCAGCACTTCTTCGGTCACCGCAGTCTGGTTCAGAAAGTAGCCGCCTCGGGCGTCAACGCTGAGCTGGATGGTCTCGGGCTTCAGGTTCTGGCGCTCGCTGCTGGCCTGTGGCAGTTCTACGCTAATGGCGTGTTTCATCACCGGCACGGTGATGATGAAGATGATGAGCAACACCAGCATCACGTCGACCAGCGGCGTCATGTTGATTTCGTTCATGACCTCGGTATCGTCGTCGCTCGTGGCTTCTTGCATTCCGAATGCCATGTTATGCCTCCCGACGAGCCGCCTCTAGGGAGGCATGCGCCCCCTCGGGGGGCAGCGAACAAATGTGAGCGTGGGGGTGGTACATATTTTCCTCAGGCTTTCTTCATGGCAACAATCTTGCCGTCGACTGAGGAGTTTCCAACACGTGCGCCGGTCACAAAGTAGGCATGCAGATCATGCGCAAAACGGTTGAGTTTGGTCAGGATGGACTTGTTGCCGCGCACCAGGGCGTTGTAGCCCAGCACGGCGGGGATGGCCACCGCCAAGCCTAGTGCAGTCATGATCAGCGCCTCGCCAATCGGGCCTGCGACCTTGTCTATGGTGGCCTGGCCTGACGAACCAATGCCCACCAGGGCGTGGTATATGCCCCAGACGGTGCCAAACAGGCCGACAAACGGGGCGGTGGAGCCCACCGATGCGAGGATGGCCAAACCGCTTTGGAAACGTGCCGTGCTGTCGTCGATGGAGTTGCGCAACGTGCGGCTGATCCAGTCGCTGACGTCCAGCGTATCGTGCAACTGGGTCTGGGTGTGGCGGTGGTGGGCTGTGGCTTCGCGCCCGGCGTTGGCCAGCTGCACAAAGGGGTTGCCGTCTTGCGGGCCCAACTCGGTAACGCCGTTGGCGAAGTCGGCGCTGTGCCAGAAGTTTTCGGTGCGTTTGGCCAACGACTTGTATTTGAAGATGTCCAGCGCCTTGATCAGGATGACCACCCACGATGCAAACGACATGGCCAGCAGCAGCACGGCCACTGATTTGATGATCCAGTCGCCCTGGGTCCAGACGGCGATTAGTCCAAGTTGCGAATCCATAAACACTCCACTAAAAGAAAATACGGGGCCAACCAGGGTGGTTGGTTACTCCAAAACAAAAGTAAAGGGCACGTTGAACCACATGGCCTCTGCAACACCGGCACGTTTGCCGGGCACGTAGCGCCATTTGCGGGCTGTTGTCAATGCAGCCTGGTCCAGCCGGTCAAAACCGCTGGACTGCTGGATCGTGGCTTCCTGTGCGATGCCATCTGCACCGATCAGTGTGCGGATCACAACCTTGCCTTGCTCACCCATGCGTTTGCTCAAAGGCGGGTAGGGCGGCCTGGGGTTGTTCAGGTAGTCGGCGTCGCTGGAAGGTAGTTCCAGCTTGGGTGGCGCCGGAGGTGCGGTTGAGGTCGTAGTAGCCGTGGCAATGGTCGAGGTCTTTTCACCGGCGCTGACCGGTGGCGACGGAGCAACTGGGGCGAGGGTGATCTCTGATGGCTGCAGTGTGGGTGTAGTCACCGCCAAAGGTGTTGGCGGTGTAACAGGCGTTAGCTTGGTTTTGACCGGTGTGGGGGCCGGCGGCGGCGCAGGCTTGTCTTCTTGGGGCGTAACCATCTCCACCATCACCTGTGCTGGTACAAACACTTCGACCACGCGGCGCAACAGCCCGGCCTGCAGTGCCCATATGACACCCACGTGCAGCAGCAGCACGGTCATAACGATACGTAAATTTCGGCTCATCTTGGTGTTCAGGTATCAGCCCACATGCGCAGCAGGTTGTGGTAAACGCCGGTCAGTGCAGTGGTTTCAGCGGAATCGCCATTGCGCTGGCGCATGGCCAGCAGGTTCATGTCCAGGTCATAGAGCAGGCGGCGCTGCTCGTCACTGCGCACCATGCTTTCCATCCAGAAAAAACAAGCCAGGCGGTAGCCGCGTGTGACGGGTTTGACCTGGTGCAGGCTGGTGCCGGGGTACAAAATCATGTGACCGGCTGGCAGCTTCACGGTTTGTTCGCCGTAGGTGTCGGCGATGCACAGTTCGCCGCCGTCGTAGCTGTCGGGCTCGGATAAAAAGAGCGTGCACGACACATCGGTGCGCACCCGTTGCCCGGTCTCGGGCATGTAGCGCACGGCACCATCCACATGGTCGCCGTAGTAGTTGCTGTCACCGCCATACCGGTTCAGGCGCGGCGGAAATACGCGCTTGGGCAGGGCCGCCGAAAAGAGCAGGGGGCTGCGGTCCAGCGCGGCCAGCACCATGGTGCGGATAGCCCGCGCGGCTTCGCAGTCGTGGTCCAGCTGTTCGTTGTTTTTGACCTGGCGCGCCAACTCGCCCGCACCCTTGCGTCCATCCGCCCAGGGCGCACTGGCGAGCAAGGCTTGCGCCTGTTGCACTTCGTCTGGCGTCAGTATGTTGGGGAGATGGAGCAGCATGGCTTGGTGTGGTTTTAGAACTTCAGGTTTAAAGTCAGTTGTGCATTGCGACCAGCACCAGGGATGTAGTGACCGGAGTACAACGAGTCGGCGTACACCACGTTGTTGATGTTGCTGACATTGCCCTTCAGCGATACCTTTTCGTTGAAGGTGTACTCGGTCATCAGGTCCACCGTGGTGTAGGCAGGGGCCATCCATCCCGGGTTGCGGTTGGCCGACTGTTCACCACGGAAGTTGATACCGGCACCCACGCGCCACTGGGTGTTGAGCTGGTAAGTCGTCCATACGGTGCCGCTGTGGATGGGGGTCAGGGCAGGGCGCTCACCCGCACGGTCACCGGCGCCAGCGGTTGGGGAGGCGATGTCGATCACGGCATCTGGCATCCACATGTAGGAGCCAAACACTTCCCACTGGGGTGTCAGGTGGCCGGTCAGGTCGATTTCCAGACCGCTGGCGTGGCGCTTGCCCGACAGGAGGAAGGCCGTGGCGGCCGAGTCCGGGTCGGTGTTGCGTTCGTTGAACTTGGTGGATTGGAAAATCGCCAGACGGGTCGTGAAGCGTTTGTCCGCCGTGTCCAGCTTGGCACCGATTTCAAAGTTGCGGCTTTGCTCAGGGGCGGTGTTGGCGCCAAGCGCGCTATAGGAGTAGGTATCGGCCGAGGTGTTAAACGATGTGCCCCACGACATGTGGTACGAGTGCAGGGGGTTGGGCTGGTACAACACACCCACACGTTCGCTCCAGTCAGCAATGGTTTGTGCGTATTTGCCAGTGACCACGCCGGCTGCGTTGATGGTGTCAAAGTTGCCGCGCATGCTGTCATAACGCAAGCCGGCCAGCACTTTCCACTGGGGCGTGAGGTGGACCATGTCCTGCGCGTAGACGCCAAGGTTTTGTGCTTCGAAGGCACTGGTGCGCCATACCGTGCGCACGCCCTCGTTGATGGACTTTCCGTCTGCGGGGTTGCCCGCCAGGATAGTGGGCTTGGTCACGGCGGATACGCCATATACGTTTTTGCTTTCGCGGGCAAAGTCAAGGCCAGCCAGGATCTCATGTTTGAGTCCCCATGCGGTCAGCTTCTGGCTGTAGTCGCTTTGGCCGTACAGCGAATCCAGATCCTGGACCTTGGCATTGTTGCCGCGGGTCAGGATGGTGTTGGGGCCAAAGGTGTCCAGCGCCACCGTTGTCGGGCACTGGGGATTGTTCACCACGCCGGTGGTGGCATTGGTGCTGCGGATGCAATGGCGCACGGTACCGGTGCGTTGGTCGCGGGTGTAAGCGCCCTTGCGTATCACGGTCTTGAGTTCGGTGCTGCCATCAAAACGGTGCACATGGCCGACCGTGATGTATTTGGCTGTGCCATTGTTGTAATCGCTGGCCATGCCATAGTAGGCGGCCGGGTCCAGCTTGTCATTCACCGTGGTGGCCGAAAGGGGGGCGCTGGCGGTGGGCCTGATCCACGGCAGGCCGTAGTTCATGCCGTTGTTGTTTTGCAGGCTGTACAGGCCGACCGAGAATTCATCGGCCGTGCCAATGCCAAAGCGGTAGGCGGCTGCCACACCCCGCTTGTCGATACTGCTGCCGGAGCCATTGTTGTCGGCCTTGGTGGCCATGGCGTTGATGCGCAGTGCCGCGTTTTCACCGGTTTGCACATTGAAGTCACCGGTGATGCGGCCGTATTTGAAGTTGCCGATGGTGGTGGTGATTTCGTTCTGGTTAACGGCGCGTGGGGCCTTGGACACCTGGTTGACCGCACCGCCTGTAGAGCCACGGCCGAACAACATGCTTGCAGAGCCGCGCAGCAGTTCAATGCGGTCGTTGTTGAAGGTGTCGCGGTCGTAGAAGGCAGGGTCACGCATGCCGTCCACAAAAATGTCGCCACTGGTGGCTAGCGAGAAACCGCGCAGGCGGATGTCTTCTTCACCACCTTCGGCAGCCAGGAAGGTCACGCCAGCGGTGTTGTGCAACACTTCCTTCAGGGTGTCCAGGTTACGGTCATCGACCAGCTTTTCTGTGACCACGGTGACCGACTGGGGAATGTCGCGCAGGGCCTGGTTGCCCTTGCCGATGCCGGAGGTGGTGGCGCGTACGCCGTCCTTGCCTTCCGGAGCGACCGCAGTTTCCTTGATCACGACAGGCTTGAGTGTTTTGGTCTCGGCCGGTGTGCTGGTCTGCGCGATCGCACCCAGCGACCCCATCAGCAGCAACGCGCCCAACGGCAGGTGTTTGGCCTCCAAGGCATGCGCTATTGATTTTGTAGCGTGTAATGTAGTGGGGGCGGGGGCTAAGGTCTGTTTTTGCTTAGATACTTTGCGGTGCGTCATAGTGCGGCTCAGGTCAAGGGTTGATGGCTGGCTATGTCCGCAATTGACTGAGGTGCACGCGGTGTGGCTGGCGACTAAGGGTTTGCCATTATTCTAAATGCGAATCGTTGTCATTAGTGATCGCAAGTACACTTTTTTTGCAGCGAGGCAAAAGAAAGGCCGCGTGTGCCGCGGCCCTAGATCGTCAAGCCGGCTGTGGGGACGCTGCGCTGTCCACCATCTCTTGGCCTATGGCACGAAACGCCGGGTGTGTTGATTGCAGTAGTTTCTCGCCGGCCTGCACCCGGTAGCGGGGTGTTGCGGTCTGCGGCACCTTGCGCAGCCAGTGAAGGGCCTCTTGCATTTGTCCGCGCGCCGCCAACATGCCGGCAAAGTTGAACTGGGCCCTGAAGTCACCGCCGTGCGCGCCTTCGCCGAATGCGAAGAAGGCAGCGTCGGTGTCCTGTTGCACAACCAGACCGTCTTCGTAGTAGTGGCCGATCTTGGTCATGGACTTGGCGTGGCCTAGGTCAGCCGCCCGGCGGTACCACTCCAGTGCGTGGGTGTGGTTTTGCGCAACACCTTTGCCCGCTGCGAGCATGTTGGCGTAGTTGTACATGCCGGCATCCAGCCCCTTGTGGGCCGCCTGGCGGTACCAGTTGGCGGCAACGAAGGCATTCGCCGCCGTGCCCCAAGCGTTCTCAAAACACCGGCCCGCCATATTCATGCCCATGGCATGGCCTTGGGTGGCCGCCTTCAGAAACCAGGCAAATGCGTCTTCAGGCGCCCGCTCCACGCCATGCCCGTCCAGCAGCCATTGGCCTACGATGGTCTGGGCATTGGCGTTGCCTAGCGCGGCGCTGTGCAGCATCCACTGCACCGCGTCACACGGGTCGGATGCGATAACCGTCTGCCAGTCGGCCGGCGTCATGCGGTCAAGCTCTTGTTTGGACTGGGGTAGGTCAATGGTTAGCGGGGGCATGGGGCACCGTCTGATAAGAATTGTGCGCAATTATGCAATTGACTTTATAAATACGAACAATTCGCATTTACAATAAAAATATGAATTCAAAGCACAACGCTACCGACCAACACGAACCCCTGCGTTTGGCAGCGGATCGCCAGCCGGATGCTTGCAATGGTGCGCCCACGGCGGGCCCGGCGCGCGTGTCCAGCCAGTCGCTCTTTTCAGGCGCACAAGAAGTCGAGATAGAGCACCACGGAGCGGTCTACCGCTTGCGCCAAACCGCTTTGGGAAAGTTGATCCTGACGAAGTAGGGCATTCATAACCGTTATACGCACCTGCACCAGCCAGCCCTTGCCAGCCAGTGCCTAAAACAATTTTTAGGACTCACTATGCTGCGCAAGACGCAAATCGCACTGGCTTTAACCTGTGCCTGGGGCCTGGCCCCTACATGGGCAGTGGCCCAGGCAACTCCCGGCAACGATACCGATGCCACCCTCTTGGGCGAGATCACGGTCAGCTCCACCCGCACGGAGCGCCGTGTGGACAAGGTCCCCAACACCGTCACCGTAATACCTGCGGCGAAGATTGAGCAAGAGGGCGCACGCGACATCAAGGACGTGTTCCGCAACGAGTTGGATGTGACGGTACGTGCAGCGGCTACACGCTTCTCTGCCGCCGGTGCAGCAACCGGGCGGGCCGGCAACGAAGGCATCAACATCCGCGGGTTGGAGGGCAATCAGGTGCTGATGATGGTGGACGGCATTCCGGTCCCCAACAGTTTCTCGTTCGGATCGTTTGCAACCGGGCGCGGCGACTTTCTGGATGTGGACAGCATCAAGACCGTGGAAGTGTTGCGCGGCCCCGCATCCACCCAGTTTGGCAGTGATGGCCTGGCCGGTGCGGTCAGCTTTCGCACGCTGGACCCCGCAGACCTGCGCAAGCCGGGCGAATCAGTCGGCGGCTTTGTGCGATCCAGTTATGCGGGCATAGACCGCTCCTGGTCCAACATCGTTGGTGTCTCTGGTGCAAGTGGTGCCTGGCAAGGCCTGCTGCTGGGCAGCTTTCGGCAGGGCCACGAGGTAAGCAACAAGGGTGACGTTGAGGCGCTCAATGCCAGCCGCACCGCCCCCAATCCGCTGGACTACAGCAGCCGTTACTGGCTGGCCAAGGCCGCTCTGGCGATGACGCCCACACAGCAACTGGGCCTGAGTTGGGAGAGCCAAAAGCGCACACAAAACACCGAGGTTTATTCGGCGCGGGCCGTGCCGCCACTGACCTCGACCAGCACCCTGGACTTGGACACCCGCGACCGGGTGGACCGCGACCGGTTCTCAATGCAGCACCGTTTCAACGACCTGAATGCCGCCGTGGTCCAGCGGGCAGAGACCCGCGTGTTTTGGCAGGACGCCAAGGTCAACCAGTTTGCAGTGGAAGACCGCAACACCGCAGCGGACCGCACCCGCGACAACAGCTTTCAGACCAAAGTGGTGGGCCTGTCCACACTGCTGGAAACCAGCCTGACCGGCGGGCTCAACCAGAAGCTGAGTTATGGCCTGGACTGGAGCCGAGCCGAGGTCAGTGGCGTGCGCGATGGCACGGTGGCGCCTTTTGGCGAGGCCTTCCCGGTCAAGCCCTTCCCCGATACCGTGTACACACTGGGCGGCGTTTTTGTACAAAGCGAGATGGAGCTGGGCGCGGTCAGCGTAATCCCGGGGCTGCGTTTTGACCGTTACGAGTTGTCACCGTCGGCCACGGGTTACACCGGCGGCGCAGTGGCCACCTTGTCTGGCCAGGCGGCCACGCCGCGCCTGGGTGTGGTCTGGCAGTTGGCCCCAGCTTTTGCGCCGTATGGGCAAATTGCCAAGGGTTTCCGTGCACCCACGCCAGACCAGGTCAACAACGGGTTTACGAATCTGGCCTCGGGCTACACCAGCATTGGCAACAGCAATCTAAAAGCCGAACACGGCGACAGCGTTGAGATTGGCGTGCGGGGCAGGGCGGGCGGGGTGCGCTACTCGGTGGCCGCATTCGACAACCGTTACCAGGACTTCATCAGCCAACAAGCCGTGGGCGGCGGCGGAACACCTGCCAACCCCACCGTGTTTCAGTACGTCAACCTGGCCAATGCACGTATACAGGGCCTGGAGGCGCGCGTGGAGTGGCAGCTGGACACGCACTGGACGGCCAATGCCGGTGCGGCTTATTCCAAGGGCGACAGCGAGGTAAGAGGGGTCACCACGCCGCTGGACACGGTACAGCCGCTGAAAGCGGTTCTCGGTGTGCGCTACGACGCTAGCCAATGGGGTGCGAAGGCCCATATGGCGCACAGCGCGGACAAGGATACGAGCCGTGTTGCCACTCCCGCTTCCTTTGCGCCGCCGTCTTTCACGGTGCTGGATCTGGGCTTGTACTGGAAGCCAATGCCCAGATTGACCCTCAATACCAACCTGAACAACGTCTTGGATACCAAGTACTGGCGTTGGTCTGACGTTAGTGGTCTGGCCGACAACAGTGTGGTCAAAGACGCCTACACGGCGCCGGGCCGCAATCTGCAAGTGTCCGTTCGTTACGATTTTTAAGGGGCTGTTTGTGATGAAGAGAAGAAGTTTCCACCAAGCGATGGGGGCCTTGCCCGTCGTTTGGGTTGCCGGTTGTGGTGGGGGCGACTCCAGCCCCGCCAACCAATACCGCCTGACCAATCTGGTTGCAGACAACGCCAGTGCCTCCAAAGTGAAACCTGCGGTAGCAGGTGTCTCCAAACCCGAGGAATTTATCAATGCATGGGGCGTAGCCATCCGCCCAGCAGGCGCGGGGGGTCATTTTTGGGTGACGGCGGGCAAATACTCGTACCAGTTTGTGGGGGATGTCAGCACGTCTTCCGACCCTGCGTTGCGCGCGCTGCACCAGGACGGATTACGACTGGTCGAGATACCGGGTACCGAAGATGGTGGTTTTTCGACGGGCACGGTTTTTAACGGCGCGCCGCTCAATAGCAACAAGTTCTGGGTGTCCAACCAACTCGCACAGGCCGAGGGCAAAACCGTGTCCCTTAGCGGTTCCGCGCGGTTTTTGTTTGCCACCGACACCGGTGTTATTTCCGGCTGGACCGAGCGCAACCCCGCCAGCTTGGCCACCCCCGTTCGGGTCGACGGCCCGGCAGTCGCCATGGTGGACGACAGCGCCAACAAGGCCGCATTTTTTGGCATTGCCATCCGTCCCGACAACTGGTCAACGTTGTGGGCGGCTGATTTTGGCGCGAACCCGCGTTTACGCCAGTACAACGACCAATGGCAAGAAGTCCCTTTGCAAGGCTTTGCCAATCCCTACGCCACGGGAGTCAATGGGGCGGCCCGTCCGGGTGACTACGTGCCTTTTAACGTGCAGGTGTTGTCGGTGGCAGGCGTAGCCAGTGTGTTTGTGGCCTACGCCAAGTCCCAAGCCGATCCGGACAACCCCGGCCAGTTTCTCGCCGCGGAAGAGGATGCGCTGGACGCAGAGCATGAAGGCGCCACACCCGACCGTGGCAAGGTTGTGATGTTCAGCCTGGACGGTGTTGTGTTGAAGACCTTTGACGACCGCCGTCTGAATGCCCCGTGGGGGCTGGCGATAGCCCCGTCAAATTTTGGCGCGCTGTCCAACAGACTGCTAGTGGGCAATTTTGGTGGCAGCGGACGGATTGCCGCCTATGACCTGGACTCCGGCCGTTTTTTGAATTGGCTCGCTGATTCCACCAAAAAGGCAGTTGCGATACCGGGCTTGTGGGGGCTGCAGTTTGGAAATGGTGCCAGTCTTGGAGACGCCAACGCCTTGTATTTTGCCGCTGGTCCTGGTGATGAAACGCAAGGACTGTTTGGTTCGCTTCGTCCCCTCAACCCCTGAATCGGAGAGTAAGACCCATGTACCAATACATTCGAGACCAATTTTCCACGATGCGCCGGACCAGCAAAGCGCGCCACCGCGACATTGCTGACACGCTCAAAATCTCTGAGGGCGAGTTGATCGCTGTATATGCTGGCTTGGCGAATGACGATAGTCCTTCCATCCTGCAGGCTACCCGGCTGCGTCCTGAATGGCCGGCCATCATCGAGTCGCTGGAGCCACTGGGCGAGGTTATGGCACTGACGCGCAACGCGTCCTGTGTGCACGAAAAAACAGGGGTCTACCGCAAGGCTAGCCACCATGGCCAGATGGGCCTGGTGCTGGGCGGCGAGATTGACCTGCGCGTCTTCTACAACCAATGGGCGCATGGTTTTGCCGTGTCTGAGCAAACCGCGCAGGGTGTGCAACGCAGCCTGCAATTTTTTGATGCTGCGGGCACCGCCATCCACAAAATATTCCTAAAACCCCAGAGCGATGTAGCGGCCTATGTTGGCCTGGTGGTGCGCTTCTCGGCAGGCGACCAAGCTCCCGGTATCGTGGTTCGACCTGTTGAACCAAGGCCCACCGAGCGTGCTGATGCCGACATTGACGTCGCGGGTTTTCACAGTGCCTGGGATTCCCTGCGCGACACCCATGAATTTTTCGGTCTGCTGAAGAAGTTTTCCGTGTCGCGCCTGCAAGCCTTGCGCTTGGCAGAAGCCAAGTATGTGCAACGCGTGGACGTTGAGGATTGCCAAAGTGTGCTGCAGACGGCTGCGGCAGAGGGTGTGGCCATCATGGTATTTGTGGGAAACCCCGGCATGATCCAGATCCATTCGGGCGTGGTCAAAAAGATCGCGGTCATGGGACCGTGGGTCAATGTGCTGGACCCGGGTTTTAACCTGCACCTGCGCGAAGACCATATTGCCAGCGCCTGGGTGGTCAAGAAACCCACGGTGGATGGACTGGTCACCTCGCTGGAGCTGTTTGATGCACAGGGCGAAACCATTGCCATGTTCTTTGGCGAGCGCAAGCCGGGCAAGCCTGAGCTGTGCGAATGGCGTACCTTGATCGATGGCATTCAGCAGGAAGCGCAACGATGCGTCGCGTAATGGGGCGCCGCTCGGCCACGCTGCAAATGGGCGCGTGGGCGGGCAGTGCGCTGTTGGCGGGCCTGGCACCAGCGTGGGTAATCGCTGCCCATGCCGCAAGTGCAGCCAACGCAGTGAACACCGCGAACCCCAAGCGCATTGTCAGCGTGGGTGGTGCACTGACCGAAATCGTCTTTGCCCTGCAGGCCGACGCTGATCTGGTGGGTGTGGACACCACGTCGCTGTTCCCGGCACATGCCCAGAAATTGCCCAGTGTGGGTTATGCGCGGGCCTTGTCTGCCGAAGGCGTGTTGGCGCTGGCACCTACACAACTGATCGCGACAGAAGATGCTGGGCCACCGGCCGTGTTGCGGCAATTGAAGGCAGCCGGTATACCCGTGGCGGTGTTGGCTGCCAACCACCACTTTGAAGGTTTGTTGGAGCGTGTTCGGGGGGTGGGGGAGCTGACGGGGCGCACGGCGCAGGCGAACGCCCTGCAACAGGCGCTGCAAAAAGACTGGGCCCAGACGCGGGCAGCGGTGGCGCAGCGCGCCGCGGCGCGGCCGGTTAGGGTGTTGTTTGTGCTGGCCCATACGCCCAGCCAGGTCATGGTGTCGGGGCTGGCGACCAGTGCCCATGCCATGCTGGAATATGCAGGCGCCACCAATGCCATTGCCGGATTTACGGGCTACAAGCCACTGACACCCGAGGCCGCCATTGCGGCCCAGCCCGATGTGATTTTGCTGACCGACCAGGGCCTGCAGGCCGCTGGTGGCATAGATGGTGTTCTCAAGTTGCCGGGCCTGGCACACAGCCCGGCCGGCCGCAACCGGCGCGTCATCGCACTGGAAGCCATGTTTCTCTTGGGCTTTGGGCCGCGCTTACCCGCGGCGGTATCCGTCTTGGATACGGCAATTGCTAAGGTTATGCGTTCATGAACGCCTTGTCTCTGCATTTGCGCCCTTTTTTACAACTGGACAAGGCCCCTCCTGCGGCCTTGCTCCTGGTGGCGGTGCTGCTAAGCATTGCCGCAGCGGTGCAATGTGGTGCCGTGCCGGTGCAGGGGAGCGACTGGCTGGCATTGCTGGGGCTAGCCGACCGGCCCACCGCATCAGCCGGCAGTTATGTGTTGTGGAATATCCGCTTGCCGCGTGCGCTGTTCGCCGTGCTGGTGGGTGCCAGCATGGGCATGGCCGGTGCGTTGACGCAGGGCCTGTTTCGCAACCCGCTGGCCGACCCTGGCCTGCTGGGGGTCAGTGCCGGTGCTGCGTGTGCGGTTGCGCTGACCATTGTGGTGTTTGCCGGGTTTAACTGGCCCGTGCCCGTGGCCTGGCGCATATGGGTGTTGCCCGCTGCGGCCTTTTGCGGCGCCCTGGGCGTTTGTTTCGCACTGGACGGGGTTGCGCGCTGGCTTTCACCGGGCTCTATTGCCGGCTTGTTGTTGACCGGGGTTGCGTTGAACGCGCTAGCCGCAGCCGTTATCGGCCTGTGCACCTACCTGGCCACGGACGAGCAGTTGCGCAACCTGTCGTTCTGGACCCTGGGCTCTTTGGCCGGCGCCAACTGGGCCTTGGTGGCGGTATTGACCGCGTTGTTGGCGGGCGCGGCATGGCGGGTGCGCGAACTGGTGCGCGCTATGAATGCGTTGGCCTTGGGCGAATCCGCCGCCGCTCACGTGGGGGTGGATGTGCGCCACCTGCGCCGCAACGTCATTGTGCTGGTGGCCCTGCTGGCAGGGTTTGCGGCGGCATGGTGCGGCATGATTGGTTTCATCGGCTTGATCGCCCCGCATTTGGTCCGAACTTGGGTGGGGTCTGACCAGCGGCACGTGGTGCCCCTGTCTATGCTGGTGGGCGGCTTGTTATTGCTGACGGCTGATACGCTGGCGCGCACGGTGGCCATCCCAGCCGAAATTCCTGTGGGCATCTTTACTGCGCTGCTGGGCAGTCCCTTCTTCTTGCTGCTGCTGCGCCAGGCGCGCGGCCGCATAGGGTAATGGCCATGCTAGTACTGGACGCCGCCGCGACCACGCTGGGCAACCACCATTCGGGGCTGTTTGACGCCACCGTGCGCTGTGGTGAACGCATTGCCATTCTGGGCACCAGCGGCGCTGGCAAGTCCACCTTGCTCAAGCTGATGTCCGGCGAGTGCGCTGCGGCCAGCGGGCAGGTGGTGTTCAAGGGGTGCGCGTTGTCCGGATGGAGATTGCAGGACGTGGCCCGCCACCGGGCGGTGTTACCCCAGGGCAGTGATGTGGCCTTTGGCCTGCAGGTGGATTTGGTCATAGGTCTGGGCCGGGTGGCCCGTTACCATGACCCCTTACTGGACACCATCGTGGAACAGGCAGCCAGTCTGGCGCGCGCTGCACACCTGCTGGGCAGGCGTTTTGACACCTTGTCGGGCGGCGAGAAGGCGCGTGTGCAGATGGCGCGTGTCTTCGCCCAACTGTGGGATATGCAGGACGGTCTGGTCCTGGTCGACGAACCCTTGTCGGCGCTGGACCCCGGCTTGCAATTGGACCTGCTGGACAGCCTGGATGGCTATGCCACGCAGCGCGGCCATGCGGTGGTGGCCATATTGCACGATATCAACCAGGCGATGCTGGGCTTCGAGCGCTTGTGGCTGGTGGCCGACGGAAAACTGATGCACGACCTGGCCTGTTCGGTAGCGGCCGTTCCGGCGTTGGAAGCCCTGTATGGCATCAAACTCGCTTGCACGACCAATGCGCAGGGCGACCTAGTGATATCGCCCATTCGCAGGTTCGCAGGCCGGGTGGCGCAGAAGGCCATGGTGGCATGACTCCGCTGTCGTCAATCCTGCACACACGCTCCACACGCGCCGCAGTGGTGTTGGCGGCGGTACTACACGCAGCGGTGCTGTTCGGGTTTGCACAGTACGACCACACGCGCTCCAGCATGGGCCACCGGCAGACTGCGCCAGACGATTACCAGCCCGTAGCGGTCATTTTTGTGGCGGCGCAAGAGCCGTCTCAGTCGGCCGCGCCAGCGCAAGTGTCTATGCCTGTGCTTGCATCCAGACCCGTCCCCCTTGTGGATAACAAGCTCACCCCAGACCCTCCAACACAGCCGACATCTACCGTGCAGGAGGCACTGTCGCGTGCCCAGCTTGGTCCGCAGGACCTGCAGGACAGCGCCCCCCCTGCGCCGACCATCGCTGGACCGGAAGAGGCCACGCCAGTGACGCAGCCCGCGCACCCCATACAAGCAGCCAAGCCCGACTACGCCTACAACCCCCAACCCGACTACCCCCTGCTGCTGCGTGAGCAGGGCGTTGGCGGAGTGGTCTGGCTGCGCGTGTGGGTGGACAGCGAAGGCCTCCCCGGTGAGATCAAACTGGCCAAGGGCAGCGGCTACCGCCTGCTGGACGATGCCGCCCTGCGGGCCGTGCGGCAATGGCGCTTCACACCTGCCAAAAAGGGGAACAGCAACCTGGCTAGCTGGGTCGAATTCCCCATCCGATTTGCCCTGAACGGCTAAGTGCACCTGAAAAAATGGTTGAACCAAACATACAAAAGCCATGCGTCATGGCCCTGCTGTCCGTGCTGGTGGCTGCAACGCTGTTGGGCTGCGCCACAGAGCCCACCATGTCGGGGGCGCAGATACTGCTGCTGGGTGAAGTGCATGACAACCCCCACGGCCACCAGCAGCGGTTTTTGGACCTGCAGAAGCGGGTAGCTGCTGGGTGGCGGCCCGCCATCGTGATGGAGCAGTTTGACCGCGAAAACCAGGCGGCACTGGCGCAGGCACAAGCGACTTGCGCAAATGCGCAGTGTGTGATCAACGCGGCAGGTGGCAAACGTTGGGAATGGCCGTATTACGCGCCCGTCATTGAACTGGCGCTGCGTTACCGCCTGCCGTTGATCGCAGGCAACGTGTCGCGTGCCGAAGCCGCCACGGTAATGAAGCAGGGCGTGGCAGCCGTGTTCAGCCCGCAAACCATGCAGAGCTTTCGCCTGGATGAACCTCTGCCCGCAGATTTGTTTGACGGCCAGAGGCGCGCCATAGAGACTGGCCACTGCGGCAAGCTGCCCCAGGCCATGGCGCAAGGCATGGTGCAAGGCATGGTGCAGGCCCAGGTGGCGAGGGACGTGTGGATGGCCAAGATGCTGCTGGACAACGCCCCATCCCGTGGTGCAGTGCTGCTGGCGGGCAACGGCCATGTGCGCAGAGACTTGGGCGTGCCCCGCTGGTTGGTTATGGCCGCCATTTCCAACACGTCCGTCGAGCCCAAAACGCGGGTTTACGGCTACGTCGAGGAGCAGCATCCTGCAGACCCTGCAGACCCTGCAGCCGCGTATGACGTGACCCACACGGTCGCGGCTCATCCCCGGCCAGACCCCTGTCTGGCCCTTTCAACTTTCACAACCAGGAGAACGCGCCATGTGTGACCACGACGCAAAACCGCCGGCCCTCGTGACAACCGCTCAGCAACAGATGGCGCCCCAGCAGCCCGCACCGTCCACCGGGTCGCGCAGGCGCAGGCTCTGGGAGCTGAGCCACGAATGCCACTGCCCGGTCATAGGCGTCTGTATTCCGCTGGACACGCTGCGCCGCATCGTCAACAAGGCCTTAGGCGGTAAAACCCTGGCAGATGACTACGAGGTGCATGTGGGGGCCGTTGCCGAATGCCTGCACCGCAACCGCCTGTCCGAGGCGCTGCAAGCCGAGCTGGAGCAGCGCTACGCAGTGGATGTGCGCCGATTCAAGGCGGCCAAAACCGTGCGCGATTTGGCCGACCTGTGGAGCCAGGCCATACGCCAGGGGGACGTGGCCGGTGCGTTTTGGGCGGCGCTAGTGCACCCGCGCTGCGACGCCGTCATGCAAGAGGTGTTGTGCCGCGACATGCACATGCTGCAACACCAGGCTGGCGCCAATGCGCGCATCGATGTGGCCCGTTTCACCGCCGTGCTGGACGAAAACGCCGTACTGGCCCGTGAACTCGGCCGTGCGCAGGAGCGCAGTACCCGGCTGCTGGCCGAAAAATCCGCAGAGATCGCCAGGCTGACCACGCTGCACATGCGGGTACAGGCCGACAACATCAGCAAAGAGAGCCGCATCGCCTTCCTGGCTGAAGACCTGGCCGCGATGAAAGCATCCAACCCGACGCTGGACGCCAGCACACGCTTGCTGAAGAAGATGGACCAGATGGCCGCACGCCAGGCTGAACTGGAGGAGCAGAACGCGGCGCTGCGGAACAAGTTGGCCACCGCAGCCAAGGCTTTGGAAGCGGTAAACACCGACCCAGCGGGTGCGACCCGGCCTCTGGGCCCGGAGCGTGACCAGCCTCGCGTGTCTCCGGTCACGCTGTATCTGAAACAAAAGACCGTGCTCTGCGTGGGCGGGCGCACCGGCAATATTGCCAATTACCGCGACCTGATCGAGCGGGTAGGGGGACGGTTTGCGCACCACGACGGCGGTCTGGAAGACAACCAGAGCGTGCTGGACGCCAGCCTGGCCGCCGCCGATCTGGTGATCTGCCAGACTGGTTGCATCAGCCACAACGCCTACTGGAAGGTGAAAGACTTCTGCAAACGCACTGGCAAACGTTGCGTGTTTGTGGAGAACCCCAGCACCTCGTCCCTGGTGCGCGGGCTGGAGCAGATCACGGACGAAGGCCCGGCAATCACACAAACACTTACCTGAAGTCAGTGCGACAACCCACACAACAATGGCCGAGTGTGTGCGAATAATTGTTTAAACAAATGCTAGGCGAATAGCTTCCACGCATTGCGTGCTACCCGGGTACCATGGCCCACAACCATTGGCAGGGAGATAACAATGCAAGACGAAGACGTAACGGAAGACGTAACGGCCGGACACTCTGAGGATGAGCTCGCGCCGTTAGACGATATCTTACCGACCAGCGGTTTGGAAAAGGGGCACATGGTGGGGCTGGGCGGCTCTGCCGGCGGCATTGAGGCGTTGCAGGCCTTTTTTGCCAATGTGCAGCCCGACAGCGGTTTGACCTATGTCGTGGTGCTGCACCTGTCGCCCGAGCATGAGAGCAGGCTGGCCGAGCTGCTGCAGCGTGTAACTCCCTTGCCGGTGGTTCAGGTCAACGATCCCGTGAAGGTGGAAGCGGGCAACGTCTACGTCATACCGCCCGGCAAGCTGTTGCGAGTGGCCGACGGATACTTGCGTGTCATCGATTTGCCGCCACGCAAGCCCCGCCATGTAACGGTGGACATGTTTTTCCGAACGCTGGCTGACAGCTACGGCCAACATGCAGTAGCCATCGTGTTGTCCGGTGCCGACGGCGACGGCGCCATCGGCATCAAGCGCATCAAGGAGCGTGGTGGGCTCACCATCGCCCAAGACCCGCAAGAGGCGCAGTTCCCCAGCATGCCACGCACCGCCATCGAAACTGGTATGGTGGATTGGGTGTTACCGGCTGGCAGCATGGCCAAGCGGGTGGAGCAATACCGCGAGTCAGCGGCCAGGCTTCGTTTGCCCTCTGAAGTGGGGCCGCAACCGGCGCAGCCGGTCATTACCGGGGACGCGGGGGTTGACGAACATGCCCTGCGCGAGGTGCTGGCATTCATGCGCACACGCACCGGGCGCGACCTCAGCTACTACAAACGCGCCACCATACTGCGCCGCATTGCCCGGCGCATGCAGGTCAACGCTACCGACACCCTGGCGCAATACCTGGACGCGCTGCGCCAGCGCCCGGGCGAGGCTGGTGCGCTGCTGCAAGACCTGCTGATCAGCGTCACCAATTTCTTTCGTGATGCCCATAGCTTTGAGGCGCTGACCGCACGCCTGCCTGTACTGTTTGAAGGCAAGGGCAACCGCGACTTTGTGCGCGTGTGGGTGGCTGCGTGTGCCACTGGCGAAGAAGCCTACTCACTGGCCATGCTGCTGAGCGAACACGCACGCACGCTTGCTGCGCCCCCCTTGTTGCAGATTTTTGCCACGGATTTGGACACCGATGCCATACAGGTGGCACGTGAAGGCCTGTACCCGTTTGCGATTGAGACCGATGTCAGTGAAGAGCGTTTGCACCGTAACTTCACCAAGGAGCATAACGGCTACCGCGTGCGCCGCGAACTACGTGAGATGGTGCTCTTCGCAGCACATGACGTGCTGAAGGATTCACCGTTTTCGCGGCTGGATTTGGTGAGCTGCCGCAATCTGTTGATCTATCTGACGCGCTCAGCGCAGCAGCGAGTGATCGAGACCTTCCATTTTGCGTTGCAACCCAATGCGCTGATGTTTTTGGGCACGTCAGAATCAGTGGACGACCGCACCACGTTGTATGCCACGCTGGACAAAAAGAACCGTATATTCGCCCAGCGTCCCGCCCAACGGCCTAAAGTGCCGCCCTTGAATACGGGGCCGAGCACTTTGGCGCTCGCCATGGCGGCGCAGGGCCAAGTACGCGATAGCGTGGTGACTGCCGGTCGTTCCTTCGATTCAAGCCCGACCGTGCAGTCGGTGCGCGGCAACCGTTTACCGGATCGCTCTGGCTCCTGGTCTGAATTGCACCTTAAGCTGCTCGAACAGTTGACACCGCCTTCGGTGCTGGTGGACAGCGAATACGACATCGTGCATGTGTCGCAAAGTGCGGGGCGTTTCCTGCAGTATGGCGCTGGCGAGCACAGCCGCAACCTGCTGCGTGTAGTGCATTTGGCGCTGCGCATCGAATTGCGTGCCGCGTTGGTCCAGTGCGCACAGAGCGGCGCCAGTGTGACAGCGCCCGCCCTCACGGTGGAAGTGAATGGCCGGGAGGAGGTCGTCACCCTCAGCGTCACGCCGGGCCAGGACCTGCCGGGCGATTATTTTGTGGTGGTGTTCGATACCACTTCAGAGGAAGTTCTCGGTGAGCGCGAAGTGGTGCCGCGCCCGCTGCCGGACGCCGCTTCTCACCAGTTGGAGCGCGAGCTGGAGCGGCTGAAAAACCACTTGCGCGACAACATGGAGCAGCACGAGGCCTCCACTGAGGAGCTAAAGGCCAGCAACGAAGAGCTGCAGGCCATGAACGAGGAATTGCGCTCGGCCACTGAAGAGCTGGAAACCGGGCGCGAGGAGTTGCAGTCCATCAATGAGGAGCTGACCACCGTCAACCACGAACTCAAGAGCAAGGTGGACGAACTGGGACATGCCAACAGTGACATGCACAACCTGATGGACGCCACAGCCATTGCCACCATCTTCCTGGACCGCCAGCTGTGTATCACCCGTTACACGCCGTCGGCTGTGGCGCTGTTCAACCTGATCCCGTCCGACCTGGGGCGCCCGCTAACCGATCTGAACAACCAGCTGCAGTACCCTGAACTCGATGACGACGCGCGCCGGGTACTGGAGCGCCTGGTGCCCATTGAGCGCGAGGTATCGCAGGGCGACAGCTCCTGGTACCTGTCGCGCCTGTTGCCTTACCGCACCTTGGACGACCGCATCGCCGGTGTCGTGTTGTCCTTTGTCAACATCAGCGCGCGCAAACTCGCCGAACAAGCCTTGCAATACAGCGAAGAGCGCATGCGCCTCGTGCTGGACAACGCACACGAATACGCCATCTTCACCACTAATACGGCCATGGAGGTGACCGGTTGGAACCCCGGCGCGCAGCGTCTGCTGGGCTACAGCGAAGCAGAAATGCTGGGCGAGAGTGCTGAGCTGATGTTTACCCCCGAGGACCGCGCGGCCGGGGTACCCGAACAGGAGATTCAATTGGCACTGGAGGAAGGACGTGCCGGCGATGACCGCTTCCACCAGCGCAAAGACGGCAGCCGTTTCTGGGCCAGCGGCGCACTGATGTCCATGCGGGACGCCGCCGGCAATGTGGCCGGCTTTGTCAAAATCCTGCGCGACCAGACTGCCGAGCGCGATAACCTCATGGCGCAAAAGCGTAGCCAGGAGGAGCTGACCCAGGCACTGCTGCAAACCGAAAGGGCGCGCAAAGAGCTTGAGAAGGCCGATGCGGCAAAAGACCGCTTCATCGCCGTGCTGTCACACGAGTTGCGCAACCCCCTGGCATCCATCGCCAGCGCGGCCGAGCTGATGGCTTCGCCCCAAGTAGAGAACGCACGGCGCGATGAAGCCGTAAAAGTGCTGCGCCGCCAGGCACTCAATATGAAGCTGCTGATGGACGATCTGTTGGACACCTCGCGTCTGACGCTGGGGCGCTTCACATTGCATACGCAACCAGTAGGCTTGGCCACGGTGCTGCAAAACGCGGTAGATGCCACGCGCCCGTTGTTGGACGCCGCCGACCATACGCTGACCTGCCGCCTGCCAGAGCCGCAGGTCACGGCAAACGCCGATGCGCTGCGGCTCACACAAGTGGTGGTGAACCTGCTGAGCAACGCGGCCAAATACACACCGCCTGGGGGGCGTATCAGCCTGGACTGCGAGGTTGCGGCGCAAGAGGCGTGCATCGTGGTGAGGGACAACGGCACAGGCATGGACGCGGCCGAAATCGAGCACATGTTCGAGATGTTTACCCAGGGCAGCAATGCGGGCGGCCCCAAGGGTGGACTCGGCATAGGTCTGGCATTGGCGCGCAGCATCGTGGAAATGCACGGTGGGCGCATTACGGCCAGCAGTGCTGGGGTCGGCCTGGGCTGTGAGTTTCGTGTGTTGCTGCCGCTGGTGCCGCCGCCGGCGCAGCTGCTTGTGCCAGCCGCAGAGCGGCGCAAGCGGGGGCCACGGGTTGCATCCCAGTGCATCGTTTTGGCGGACGACAACAAAGACGGCGCTTGGACGCTGGCCGAGTTGCTCAAGGCGGCTGGACACACGGTGCACGTCGCCCACAATGGCCAGCAGGCGCTGCAGCAGATTGAGGAACACCGTCCATCGGTGGCCGTGTTGGACATCGGCATGCCCATCCTGGACGGATACGAGGTTGCCCGGCACGTACGCGAGCAAGCCTGGGGCCATGAAGTGATGTTGATCGCCGCAACGGGCTGGGGCCAGGAGAGTGACCAGCGCAACGCGGCCCAGGCTGGTTTCTTCGCCCATTTGACCAAACCCGTGGACTTGGTGCGCCTGTACCAGTTGATAGACAGCGTCAGCGTCATCAACACGAAAAAAAGCAGTGAGGAAAGTGTCTTAAGCGAAATGGGGTCTTAGCCCCCGTCGGTATTGAAGATGATGCTATGTATTTGATAGTATCCGCGGCAAACTCACGGAACGACCCTCGAAGGGGCAGGCCGAACAACCCTAGGTTATTGCTTGGTATTGCGAATGCGAGGAATTCGCATTTATAATGGATAAACCATTATTAGCCCAAGGGCACAGTGCCATGATTGTTTGTGTCTGCAAACGTGTTTCTGACCGGGAAATTCTCCGCCATGTACGGGCCGGCATGGGTTTTGACGACATCCAGTTTGAGTTGGGTGTGGCCACGCAATGTGGCAAGTGTGAGGATTGCGCCCGTGATGTGGTGGCTCAGTGCCATAGGTCACATCCGGTTGCGGCGCTGAGCTGCGAATCGCAGGTCATGGTATTCCACAACAACAGGCCGGCAGCAGCCAGCCAAGGCGCAAGCACCAGGGCCTGATGGCCACTGGCCCTGGCCTACCGTTTTAGCTCGACGCTTCCATCTGGCTTTGCAGGTAGTTCTGAAGGCCGACTTTGGCAATCAGGTCGATCTGTGTTTCCAGAAAATCGATGTGTTCTTCGGTATCGTCCAGAATGCCCTGTAGCAGGTCGCGTGAGCCGTAGTCGCGCACCGCTTCGCAGTGGGCAATGCCAGCCTTGATGGTGGCCTGGGCACCTTGTTCACTTTGCAGGTCGCAGGACAGGATTTCCGGCACATCCTCACCAACCATCAATTTGGACAGGTCCTGCAGATTCGGCAGGCCGTCGAGCATGAAGATGCGGTCCATCAACTGGTCAGCGTGTTTCATCTCGCCTATGGATTCTTCGTATTCCTTCTTGGCCAGCTTAGCGAAGCCCCAGTGCTTCAGCATGCGGTAGTGCAGGAAGTACTGGTTGATGGCGGTGAGCTCATTCTTGAGCTGTGCTTGCAAATGCACGATAACTTGTGCGTCACCCTTCATGGGATTCTCCTTTGGATTGGTTAAGTGCATTTTCACCTCCAACCGGGCATTGCAAAACGGTAGTCGTCAATATCCACGACTGTTGGGTCTTTTTACGTATGAGGTTGATAGGTATTCGCATCGACTGCACCTGTACGCTTTAGTAAACCAGCCGCTCCGGGTGGATTTCTTGCAATATGGTGGTGGCAATCTCTTCAATGGACTTGGTGGTTGTGGACAACCAGCGGATGCCGGCGCGGCGCATCATGGATTCGGCCTCGCTGATCTCCATGCGACAGTTTTCGAGCGCAGCATATTTGGAGTTGGGGCGGCGCTCGTTGCGGATCTCGCTCAAGCGTTCGGGTTGTATGGTCAGGCCAAAAATCTTGGCCTTGTGGGGCACCAGCGCCGGGGGCAGTTGTTTGCGCTCAAAGTCTTCGGGAATCAGCGGGTAATTGGATGCCTTGAGCCCGTATTGCATGGCCAGGTACAGCGAGGTCGGCGTTTTACCGCTGCGGCTGACCCCCACCAGTATTACGTCGGACTGCTCCAGGTCACGGTTCATCTGTCCGTCGTCGTGGGCCAGCGAGAAATTGATAGCCTCAATGCGGCTTTGGTAGGCCTTGCTTTTGCTGGCATCGCTGAATCGGCCGATGCGGTGGTTGGATTTGAGCTTGAGCTCTTGCTCCAGCGGGTGGACAAACATGCCAAACATATCCAGCAGCATGCCCTGGCAGCCCTCCTGGATGACTTTGAGTACCTCCATATTCACCAAAGTGGTGAATACGATGGGGCGCTGCCCGTCCACCACAGCCGAATTGTTGATCTGCCGCACGGCCTGGTGCGCCTTGTCCACCGTGTCCACAAAGGGCAGGCGCACGTGACGCGCCTTGGCTTCAAACTGCGCCAGTATGGCGTTGCCAAAGGTCTCGGCAGTAATGCCAGTACCGTCAGAGACAAAAAATACGGTGCGGTGGGTCATGGTGCGGGCTCGATGGGTTGTCGTCAGTGATTTGCAAGCGCCAGGCGCCTATTGGCCGGGTCGTCTGCGGTGTGCGGCCTCTACAATGGACGCAATTGATGCATTTTCTCATTCCCTGACGTCCCAAAAAGCAACAACAGAGGGCTGACGCGGAATGATCGCTGCTGACTGGGCGCGACGTGTGCCGGGGCAGGTGGCAGCAAAACGGTTTTTAAACTCCGGAGCTCTGTACCATGTCAACCCTGTTCAATCCGACCGATCTGGTCGTCCCCTTCGAGCTTCTGCGCATGACCGACGTCGAGTCGGTAGGCGGCAAAAACGCCAGCCTCGGGGAGATGATTTCCAACCTGCCCACTGGCGTCAAGGTGCCCACCGGCTTTGCCACCACGGCCCACGCCTTCCGCGAGTTCCTCAAGTTTGATGGTCTGACCGAAAAGATCAGTGCCAAGCTCAAGGCGCTGGACGTGGAAGATGTACGCCGGCTGGCTCAGGTCGGCGCCGAAATCCGTGCACTGGTCGAAGCCCAGCCCTTTCCACCCGAGTTGGAAAAAGGCATTCGTGAATCTTTTGCGACCCTGAGTGCCGGCAATGCAGATGCAACCTTCGCGGTGCGCTCTTCGGCAACAGCCGAAGACCTGCCCGACGCGTCCTTTGCGGGCCAACAGGAGACTTTCCTGAATGTGCACGGCATTGACGACATCCTGCACAAGATCCGTGAAGTGTTCGCCTCGCTGTACAACGACCGGGCTATCAGCTACCGCGTGCACAAGGGTTTTGCCCACGATGTGGTGGCCCTGAGCGCCGGCATCCAGCGCATGGTGCGCTCCGATCTGGGCGCCGCGGGTGTGATGTTCACCATCGACACCGAATCCGGCTTTGACCAGGTGGTGTTTATTACCTCCAGTTATGGCCTGGGCGAGACAGTAGTGCAGGGCGCTGTGAACCCTGACGAGTTTTATGTGCACAAGCCCATGCTGAAGGCCGGCAACCGTGCGGTCATCCGCCGCAGCCTGGGCTCCAAGCTGCTGCAGATGCAATTCACTACGGCGGAAGAAAAGGCACAAAGTGGCAAGTTGGTCAAAACCACCGATGTGCCCACAGAGCTGCGCAACCGTTATTCGCTGAGTGATGCCGATGTGGAACAACTGGCGCGCTACGCGCTGGTGATTGAAGAACACTATGGTCGTCCCATGGATATCGAATGGGGTAAGGACGGCATCGACGGAGAGCTGTACATCCTGCAGGCGCGCCCTGAAACGGTCAAAAGCCAGGCGGGAAACCAGGCAGAGTACCGCTACAAGCTCAAGGGCTCGGGCACGGTGTTGGTGGAAGGCCGGGCCATTGGCCAAAAGATTGGTACCGGCCCGGTGCGCATCGTGCACAACATCAGCGAGATGGACACGGTGCAGGCCGGCGACATTCTGGTGACCGATATGACAGACCCCAATTGGGAGCCGGTCATGAAACGGGCTTCCGCTATCGTGACCAACCGCGGCGGGCGCACCTGCCACGCAGCCATCATTGCCCGTGAGCTGGGCATTCCGGCCGTAGTGGGTTGTGGCGACGCCACCGAGTTGCTGAAGGACGGCATGCTGGTGACCGTGAGCTGCGCGCAGGGCGACACCGGCTTCATTTACGACGGCCTGCTGGAAACCGAGGTGACCGAGGTCGTACGCGGGACCATGCCCGAGAGCCCGGTCAAGATCATGATGAATGTGGGAAATCCACAGCTGGCATTTGACTTCTGCCAGTTGCCGAACGAAGGTGTGGGCCTGGCGCGGCTGGAGTTCATCATCAACAACAATATTGGTGTGCACCCCAAGGCAATCCTCGACTACCCCAATATCGATAGCGATCTCAAAAAGGCCGTCGAATCCGTGGCCCGCGGCCATGCATCACCCCGCGCTTTCTATGTGGACCGTGTCGCTGAAGGTGTGGCCACCATTGCCGCCGCCTTCTGGCCCAAACCGGTCATCGTGCGCCTGTCGGATTTCAAGAGCAACGAATACCGCAAACTGATTGGTGGCAGCCGCTACGAGCCGGAAGAAGAAAACCCGATGCTGGGTTTCCGCGGCGCGGTGCGTTACACCAGCACCGAGTTTGGAGAAGCCTTTGCGATGGAGTGTGAGGCGCTGAAACGGGTGCGCAACGAAATGGGCCTGAACAATGTGCAGGTCATGGTGCCCTTTGTGCGTACCCTCGGGCAAGCGAAGAAAGTCACCGAGCTATTGGGCCGCCATGGTCTGCGCCGCGGTGAAAACGACCTCAAGCTCATCATGATGTGCGAGATTCCCAGCAATGCCTTATTGGCGGACCAGTTCCTGGAATACTTTGACGGTTTCTCGATTGGCTCCAACGACCTGACCCAACTCACACTGGGTCTGGACCGTGACTCCGGTCTGGAACTGTTGGCTGCCGACTTTGACGAGCGCGACCCTGCCGTCGAGGCCTTGATCAGCCTAGCTATTGCGGCCTGCAAGCGCCAGGGCAAATACATCGGCATTTGCGGCCAGGGTCCCAGTGACCACCCGGACTTCGCGCAATGGTTGGTGACTGAAGGCATCTCGTCCATTTCGCTGAACCCGGACTCCGTCATCTCTACCTGGCAAAAACTCGCCGCGCAATGACGCCGCCAACGACCACTCGCCAGTGGGGCCTGCATGCAGGTTTGCTGGCGCTGTGGTTCGTGGTGTCGTTCGGCGTGGTTTTTTTTGCGCGGGATCTGCAAGGGGTAGTTGCAGGCTGGCCGGTTGGTTTCTGGTTTGCCGCCCAGGGTTCGGTGCTGGTGTTTATCGGTATCGTGGTGGTTTTTGCGTGGAGGGCTAACCGAAGAGAGGTTGGCCAAGCCGGACCCGAACGACTGGCCTACGCTGCTTACAAGAGCCTCCTGCACCGGCGGTTCGCGCTGTATGTGCTGAGCCTGGTGGTGTTTCTGCTGGTATTGGCCGTGGCCGAGCAGGGAGGGCTGTCCAAGGTGTGGGTGGCAGGCATTTTCCTGTCGGCAACGCTTACTTTGTACGCCGTCATGGGGGTCTACGGACGCACGGCCGATGCCACCGAATACTATGTGGCGGGTCGGCGCATTCCCGCGGTCTACAACGGCATGGCGACTGCGGCCGACTGGATGAGCGCCGCTTCCTTCATCAGCATGGCCGGAGGGCTCTACCTGCAGGGATTTTCGGGAACTGGTGTGCAGGCGGGCGGGTTGGCCTACGTATTGGGCTGGACTGGTGGTTTCTGTTTGGTGGCTTTGTTGGTAGCCCCATACCTGCGGCGCCTGCGGCTTTACACCGTGCCCGATTATTTTGCCCACCGCTTTGGTGGCCGCTGGCCGCGCCTGATTGCGGCTTGGGCGGCGGTCCTGTGTTCGTTTACCTATGTGGTGGCGCAGATCTACGGTGTGGGCCTGATCACGTCCCGGTTGACCGGGGTTCATTTTGAGATCGGCATTTTGCTGGGGCTGGGTGGGGTGTTGTTGTGTTCGTTTCTGGGCGGCATGCGGGCCGTGACTTGGACCCAGGTCACGCAGTATGTGGTCATCATCTTGGCATTTTTGATTCCGGTGTCATGGCTGGCCTACAAGCAGATTGGCAATCCATTGGCACCCCTGGCTTACGGTCAGCAACTGCAAAAAATTGCTGCAATAGAAAAGACGCTCATGGACTCCCCGGCCGAGAAGCAGGTGATTGATGAGTATGCCCGGCGGGCCAAGTCGTATGAGAAAAAACTGCAGGATGTGGATACCGCGCTGCAGGTGGAGCGACAGGAACTGCGCCGGCAGCTGAACGCGCTGGGTGATTCGAGAGCCAACGACGAGCGGGCCACGGCCTTGCGGCGCGAATTGGCCGCCGTGCCAAAGGATGCCGCCGCCGCACGTGACCAATGGACCCGTGCCATGGCGGAAGACTGGTCGCGCGCGCAGCCGCTGGGGGGCATGCCCACCCACACCACGCCGTTTGCAGGTGACCCCGATGGATCTGCCGAGCAGAAGCAACTGTTCGAGACCTCGCGATTGAACTTTTTAGCGCTCATGTTCTGCCTGATGGTGGGCACAGCCGGCTTGCCGCACCTGCTGACGCGGTTCTACACCGCACCCTCAGTGGCGGAGGCCCGCACCTCGGTGGCTTGGTCTTTGTTTTTTATTGCCCTGTTGTACCTGTCGGCGCCAGCCCTGGCCGTGTTGGTTAAATACGAGGTCATGGCCCATCTGGTGGGCCAGCCTTTTGACAGCCTGCCGCCCTGGGTTGCGCAGTGGGCGCGGGATCCGAGTCTGTTGACGGCAGCAGACGTCAACGGTGACCGCATTCTGCAGTTTGCCGAGCTGAAGATGGGGGCTGACCTGATCATGCTGGCCACCCCTGAGATTGGTGGCCTGCCGTATGTGGTCTCCGTGCTGGTGGCGGCAGGGGGATTGGCCGCAGCGCTGAGCACGGCCGATGGCCTGTTGTTGACCATAGGCAACGCGCTGGCGCATGACCTGTATTTCAAGGGCGACGGCAACGTCAGCAAAGCGCAGGCCATGCGGCGTGTCATGTGGTCCAAATTTGCGCTGCTGGTGGTCGCCTTGGTTGCGGCCTATGTGGCAGCGCAGCGGCCAGCTGGCATCCTGTACCTGGTATCTGCCTCGTTTTCACTGGCAGGCGCGGCCTTTGTTCCGGTCATGGTGTTGGGGATTTTCTGGAAAGGCGCAACACGTATCGGCGCGGTGGCGGGCATGCTGACCGGCTTGGGCGTTACCGTGTATTACATGGCCTTCAATTTGCCCGCCGTGCGGTCCGCGTTGGGGCTGAGCGGCGAGGGGCTGTGGTGGGGCATTCAGCCCGTATCGGCAGGTGTTTTCGGGGTTGCGGCCGGTTTTATCGCCGCGGTTGGAGTGAGTCTGTGCACACGTACCGATCCATTGGAAAACGTGCCACTAGCCTAGAAAGGCTCTTCTGGGCTATAATCTTGGGCTTCGCCTTGCTGCACCTCAATTAGACGCTGAGGGCAGCTTTCCATTACCCCTGAACATTCAATGTGGGGATATCCAAAAGGAGTATCAATGCGTCACTACGAAATCATTCTCATGATCCACCCGGATCAGAGCGAACAAGTTCCAGCCATGCTGGAGCGTTACAAAGGCATGATCACTGCCGGCGGTGGCAAGATCCACCGCGTCGAAGACTGGGGTCGTCGCCAGTTGGTCTACATGATCAACAAGCTTGCCAAAGCCCATTACCTGTGTGTCAACATCGAAGCCGACCAGGCTGTGATGTCCGAACTCGAACACGCGTTCAAGTTCAACGACGCTGTTCTTCGCCATCTGACCGTGTTGAAGAAAAAGGCCGAGACAGGTCCTTCGTCCATGATGAAGACTGTCGAGCGCGAAGAAACACGCAAGACACAACAGGCTGAATACAACGCCTAACGGCTGTTTTTACTGACGGAGAGTGCCTGCCAATTCCCTTGTACTGAGTGCCTGTATCGCTGAGCTGGATGCCATGCGTTACACACCAGCTGGAATACCCGCCCTGAACCTCAAACTCGAACACGAGTCTGAAACTCAGGAAGCCGGGCAGCCCAGACAAATCAAGGTGGCAGTGAAAGCAGTGGCTTTCGGCGCATTGGCAGAGCGGTTGGTCAAACAACCCGTTGGCAGTGTCTGGAGGTTCAACGGTTTTCTAGGCAACACCCGTCACGGTAAAAGCATCGTTTTGCATATTCAAGAATTTTCGCAAGATTAGTTTTTTTAGGAGGCCCACATGGCCACGTTCAAAAAATTCAGTAAAGACAAGCGCCCCAAGCGTCCCGCACAAAACCTGCTGTTCAAGCGCAAGCGTTTCTGCCGCTTCACAGTGACCGGCGTCGAAGAGATCGACTACAAGGACATCGACACCCTGCGTGATTTCATCGCCGAAAACGGCAAGATCATTCCCGCACGCCTGACCGGCACCCGCGCGATTTTCCAGCGCCAGCTCAACACCGCTATCAAGCGCGCTCGCTTCCTGGCGATGCTGCCTTACAGCGACCAGCACAAGATCTAAGGAGTACGAACATGCAAATTATTCTGCTCGACAAGGTCGTGAATCTGGGCAACCTGGGCGATATCGTCAAGGTTAAAGACGGTTACGCACGTAACTTTTTGATCCCTTCGGGCCGCGCTCGCCGCGCTACCGAAGCTGCCAAGGCTGCTTTCGAAGCCAAGCGCGCTGAGCTGGAAAAAGCTGCGGCCGCCAAGCTGGCCGAGTGCCAGGCTCTGGGCGAAAAGCTGGGTGGTACAACCATCAAGCTGACGCAAAAGGCCGGTGTGGATGGCCGTTTGTTCGGCTCTGTGACCAATTCTGATATCGCTGAAGAGCTGGTCAAGAATGGCTACAAGGTTGCCAAGTCGCAAATCCGTATGCCCAATGGTCCTATCAAGATCGTTAGCGAAAGCACCGTGGCTGTGGCTCTGCACACCGATGTGGTGGTCGATATCACTGTTTCCGTGTACGGCGAAACTGCCTAAAGACAATAGGCCGGCCCGCAGGGGTTGGCACTGTTACCAAAAGCCGCAAGGGTTCGCCCTGGCGGCTTTTGTTTTTTGCTTTCTGGCTTATCCCGCGCAATCCCCATCTTTCCCACCACTTTTCCACAGCTTTTGCCCAGCCATTGCCATTGCTGCCGTCTGGCCTAGCGCTTAGCATCAGAGGCTTCAAGGAACATTCATGTCCACCGTCCTTTCCCCTGTAGACGAATACGGCCAAGACCGCCAGATTGCACAACTGCGCGTGCCGCCGCACTCCATTGAGGGTGAATCCAGCGTGCTGGGCGGTCTGTTGCTGGACAACGCCGCGTGGGATCGGGTGGGCGACATCCTGATGGACAACGACTTCTACCGCTACGAGCACCGGCTGATTTACGCGGCCATCGGTGCTTTGGTCAATGCCAGCAAGCCGGCCGATGTGATCACCGTGTTTGAGCACATGCAAAGCCAGGGCAGGGCGGAGGAAATCGGTGGCTTGGCCTATCTGAATTCGCTGGCCCAATACGTGCCCAGCGCCAGCAATATCCGCCGCTATGCCGAGATCGTGCGCGACCGCTCGATCTTACGCAAACTGGTCACCGCCAGTGACGAAATCGCCACCAATGCCTTCAACCCCAAGGGCCGGCCAGTGGCCGAAATTGTGGATGAATCCGAGCAAAAGATCTTCAAGATTGGTGAGGCCGGCAAGCGCAACAACCAAGGCTTCCAGGGCATGGATTCGCTGGTCGTCAAGTTGTTGGACCGCGTGCAGGAGATGGCGGACAACCCGAACGACGTGACGGGTGTTCCCACAGGCTTTATCGACTTTGACCGCATGACAGCAGGTTTGCAAGCCGGCGACCTGATCGTGCTGGCTGCGCGTCCGTCCATGGGCAAGACCGCGCTGGCCATCAATATTGCCGAACATGTGGCGCTGAACGAAGGCCTGCCCGTCGCCATCTTCTCGATGGAAATGGGTGCCGCGCAACTGGCGGTACGTATTGTGGGTTCTATCGGCCGCATCGACCAGGGTCATTTACGCACCGGCAAGCTGTCCGACGATGAATGGCCGCGCTTGTCTGAAGCGATCGAAAGGCTGCGTACCATTTCCCTGCACATTGACGAAAGTGCCGGCCTAACGTCGAGCGAGCTGCGCGCCAATGCGCGGCGTCTGTCACGTCAGTGCGGTCAACTCGGCCTGATCGTCGTCGACTATTTGCAGCTGATGAGTGGCAACGGTGGCGACGGCGAAAATCGCGCCACCGAGCTGGGCGAAATTTCCCGGGGTCTGAAGATGCTGGCCCGTGAGCTGAAATGCCCGGTGATTGCGCTGTCGCAGCTCAACCGCAGCGTGGAGCAGCGCCCCGACAAACGCCCCATGATGAGTGACCTGCGCGAATCCGGCGCTATCGAGCAGGATGCCGACATCATCATGTTCATCTACCGTGACGAGTACTACACCAAGGACCAGTGCAAGGAGCCGGGTGTTGCAGAAGTCATCATCGCCAAGCAACGTAACGGCCCGACCGGAACGGTAAAGTTGGCCTTTATGCGCCAGTTCACCAAGTTCGAAAGCCTGGCCCATGGCGGTGGCGGGGACTATTGATACATGAAAAAGGGGGCCATAGCCCCCGATTTCATTGTTTTAATAGCTATTAAATCTATAGCACTTCACTGGCAAAGTCTGCCAGGCGTGAACGTTCGCCGCGCGCCAGCGTGATGTGTCCGCCGTGTGGCCAGCCTTTGAACTTGTCCACGGCAAAGGTCAGGCCCGACGAACCTTCGGTCAGATAGGGTGTATCGATCTGCGCCAGATTACCCATACAAATAATCTTGGTGCCGGGGCCGGCGCGAGTGATTAACGTCTTCATCTGTTTGGGCGTCAGGTTTTGCGCCTCGTCAATGATGACGTATTTGTTCAAGAAGGTGCGTCCGCGCATGAAGTTCATGCTCTTGACCTTGATGCGGCTGCGGATCAGCTCGTTGGTCGCCGCACGGCCCCACTCGCCAGCGCTGGTGTCGGTTTTGCCCAGCACTTCCAGGTTGTCGTCGAGTGCGCCCATCCACGGCCCCATCTTTTCTTCTTCGGTGCCGGGCAGGAAACCAATGTCTTCACCCACACTTACAGTGGCGCGGGTGACGATGATTTCGGTGTAGCGGCGGTCGTCCAGCACTTGCGTCAGACCTGCGGCCAGCGCCATCAAGGTCTTGCCGGTGCCTGCCGTGCCGGTCAGGGTCACAAAGTCGACCTCGGGGTCCATCAGCAGGTTCATCGCGAAGTTCTGCTCACGGTTGCGGGTAGTGACACCCCATACAGCGTTCTTGAGATGGGTGAAGTCGCGCAAGGTCTTGATGACGGCGGTCGTTCCGCGGATCTCGGTCACGCGGGCATACAGGCTGGGCTCGCCGGGCGACTCAAAATACACAAACTGGTTGATCAGCAGGCTGGGCACCACCGGTCCATCGATCTTGTAGAAGGTGTGCTGGCCTTGCTGCCAGCTTTCCACGGCCTGGCCGTGGGTGGCCCAGAAGTCGGTGGGCAGGGCGGTGGCGCCGGAATACAGCAGGTCGCCGTCCTCCAGCGTCTTGTCGTTCTGGTAGTCGTCGGTAGCCAAACCCAAGGCCCGGGCCTTGACCCGCATGTTGATGTCCTTGGACACCAGCACCACCTCGCGTGGCGCATAGTGCTGGCGCAGGGCTTCCACCACGCCCAGAATCTGGTTGTCGGCCTTGCCTTGGGGCAGGCTGGTGGGTAGTGTGTAGTTCAGCGGTTGGGTCTGGAACAACAGCTTGCCGCGGGCATCGCGGTTGCCGGTGCTCGACAGCTGGAAGCCTGCCGTGATATCAGCACCCGGCGCGCCAGCCAGCGCATCCAGCGTGCGGCTGGTCTGGCGGGCATTGCGGGCGACTTCGGTCATGCCTTTTTTGTGGCCGTCCAGCTCTTCCAGCACGATCATCGGCAGGTAGATATCGTGTTCTTCGAAGCGGAACAGCGACATCGGGTCGTGCAACAGCACGTTGGTGTCCAGCACAAACAGTTTGGTAGGGCCGGTGCGCAACGGCTTGCGGGAGCGGGCCGTGCTTGGGCGGGTCTCCACCTGGATCATGACTGGGGCTGTGACCGGCTCCACGACTGGCGTTTGCACACGGCCAGACTTTTCCAGCAACGCAGCCGTTGCCCGTTTAGGGGCTTCCTTGACGGCGACTTTTTCCGCGGCCGGCTGCCGTGCAGGGGGCGCCTTGGTGGCTTCGAAGTTTTCAGACCTCTGTGCGGGGCGGGCAGCACTGCGGGCTACTGCAACAAAAGCCTTGGGAGGGAGACGGTCAGCAGGTTTGGTGGGTGCGGGTGGCAGTGGCATGGATGGTGGGGCTCATGGAAGGGGAAGTGAATGAGTAGGGCATCGCAAAAGCAAAAAAGCCGCCCTGAGCCAAGGCGGCTTTTTGTTGTGGCGCGTTTGCGGTGTTCAACGGCATGGAATCATTATGCATGACCCGGATGACACCGCCAGATGGGCGTGTGTCAAAAACCACGCTAGCAGGTCAGACCGCTTTTTTCAGTGCCTTGACGGCTTTGAGCACGTCGTCCACATGGCCGGGGACCTTCAAACCACGCCACTCTTCTTTCAACAGACCATCAGCGCCGATCAGAAAGGTACTGCGCTCGATCCCTTTGACCTTTTTGCCGTACATGATCTTGTTCTTGACCACGCCAAACATGTGGCACATTTTTTCTTCGGTGTCGGCGATCAGTTCAAACGGGAGTTCGAGTTTGGTCTTGAACTCGTCGTGGGACTTCATGTTGTCGCGGGACACGCCAAAAACGGCGGCCCCGGCTTTGACGAAGTCTTTGTACTTGTCACGGAACTGCATGGCTTCGGTGGTGCAGCCAGGGGTATTGTCTTTCGGGTAGAAATACAACACCATGGTTTTACCCACGTGGGTAGTATTGCTAACCTTGATGCCGCCGGTGGCGTTAGCTTCAAATTCAGGTAGGGGCTTGTTGACAACGATCGCCATATGGTACTTTTAGTCTCGCGTTCTGGATGTGTCAGTCAAAGTAGAAGGCTCAAACGTGACAGCGTTTGTTTACCCTCGACTGCAACCCATGATTTTACTCTGAAAAGCACCCCCTAGGCTCTCAGGGTAAACCTGCTTACAACAAAAGCGCTGCAACCACCTTGCGGCCTTCATGGGCCAGAAAGTTATACGTGCGGCAGGCGGCTTGGGTGTCCATGGTCTCCACACCGATGCGCTTTGCATACAGGGCCTGCAGCAGGGCGGGTTTAGGGAAGCGGATACGCTCCCCACTGCCAAAAATCACCAGTTCGGCATCCATTTGGGCCAAGCGCTCGAAATGGCTGTCCTGCAAATCAGCAAACTGGGCACATTCCCACAAATAGGGTGCCGCCAGGGTGCTGACCACCACGCTGGATGTGTATTTTTCCCCATTGACAGTGACCCAGCCCGCCCCATAACCCGTCACTGACGACGATTCTGTGGGGTCTGGGAGAAACTTCATGGTGGTGCCTGGGTCAAATTGAATGCTGCACCGCACTAAGTTTGTGCGGAACTGTGGTCAAATTATAGGTTTCGCCCTGTGCTAAAGACTTCTGGAGGGACTTTTGCGTACCATTCAAAAATCGGCCAAGCTGGCTAATGTGCTTTACGACATTCGCGGACCCATCATGGATGCGGCCCGTCAAATGGAGGACGAAGGCCAGAAGATCATCAAGCTCAACCTCGGCAACCTCGCCGTTTTTGGTTTTGATGCCCCGGAAGAAATCCAGCAGGACATGATCCGCAACCTGCCCAACTCGGCGGGTTATTCGGACAGCAAAGGCATCTTCGCCGCGCGCAAGGCGGTGATGCACGAGACCCAGAAGCAGGGCATTGCCGGCGTCACGCTGGACGATATCTACCTCGGCAACGGTGCCAGCGAACTCATCACCATGGCCACCAACGCTTTGTTGGATGATGGTGATGAGCTGCTGCTACCCATGCCCGACTACCCGCTGTGGACCGCGGCCACCAGCCTGTCCGGCGGCACACCGGTGCACTACCTGTGCGACGAAGCCAATGGCTGGATGCCCAATCTGGACGACATCCGCGCCAAGATCACCCCCAAGACCAAGGGCATCGTGGTCATCAACCCCAACAACCCGACTGGTGTGTTGTATTCCGATGCACTGCTCAAGAGCATTGTCGAGATCGCCCGCGAACACGGCCTGGTGATCCTGGCTGATGAGGTGTATGACAAGGTCTTGTACGACGGCGTCAAACACACAGCCATCGGCAGCCTGTCCACCGACATCCTGACGCTAACCTTCAATTCGCTGAGCAAAAGCTACCGTTCCTGCGGCTACCGCGCCGGCTGGCTGGTGGTATCGGGCGACAAGAAACACGCCACCGACTACATCGAGGGCCTGAACATGCTCTCGAACATGAAGCTGTGCTCCAACGTGCCCGGCCAATGGGCGATCCAGACCGCGTTGGGTGGTTACCAGAGCATCAACGACTTGGTGTGCGAAGGCGGCCGCCTGCGCCGCCAGCGCGATCTGGCCTATGAGCTGATCACCGCCATCCCCGGCGTGAGTTGTGTGAAGCCGCAGGCCGCGCTGTACATGTTTCCCAAGCTGGACCCGGCGGTGTACCCCATCGCGGACGATCGGCAATTCTTCCTGGAGCTGCTGCGCGAGACCCGTGTCATGCTGGTTCAAGGAACAGGCTTCAACTGGCAGCAACCGGACCACTTCCGCATTGTGTTTCTGCCACACGAAGACGATTTGCGCGAGGCCATCAGCCGCATCGCCAAGTTCCTGGAAAGCTACCGCAAGAGCCATGGAACGCAGGCTGTGCAAAGCCAGACATCGCCGGCAGCTATCAAATTGGTAGCTACCCGCGCTTAATTCACGGGGGCTGTGGCCCTGATTTACTAGAAGAGTTTATGAAACCGATTCAAGTTGGCCTCCTGGGCATTGGCGTTGTAGGCGCGGGTACATTCAATGTGCTCAAGCGCAACCAGGAAGAAATCCAGCGCCGTGCCGGCCGTGGCATTGAAATCACGATGGTGGCCGATCTGGATGTGGCCCGTGCCCAGTCCGTGGTTGGCCCCGATGTGAAAGTCGTCAGCGACGCACGCGCCGTCATCGCCAACCCCGATATCGACATCGTCATCGAACTGATTGGCGGCTACGGCATTGCCAAGCAGTTGGTGATGGAGGCCATTGCCGCTGGCAAACACGTGGTCACCGCCAACAAGGCCTTGCTGGCCGTGCACGGGACCGAGATTTTTGCGGCGGCTTCTGCCAAGGGTGTCATGGTGGCTTTTGAAGCGGCCGTGGCGGGTGGCATACCCATCATCAAGGCGCTGCGCGAAGGCCTGACCGCCAACCGCATCCAGTGGATCGCCGGCATCATCAACGGCACGACCAACTTCATCCTGTCAGAGATGCGCGACAAGGGCTTGGACTTTGCCGTGGTGCTGAAAGAAGCCCAACGCCTGGGTTATGCCGAAGCCGACCCGACCTTCGACATCGAAGGGGTGGACGCCGCCCACAAGCTCACCCTGATGTCGGCGATTGCCTTTGGCATTCCCGTGCAGTTTGACAAGGCGTACGTGGAAGGCATCACGAAGCTGGGCGCGGCCGACATCAAATACGCCGAGCAACTGGGCTACCGCATAAAGCTGTTGGGTATCACCAAACGCACGGCCAAGGGCGTGGAGCTGCGCGTGCACCCCAGCCTGATCCCGTCCAAACGCCTGATCGCCAATGTGGAAGGCGCGATGAACGCCGTGGTGGTGAATGGCGACGCGGTTGGCAACACGCTGTACTACGGCAAGGGCGCGGGCTCCGAGCCCACCGCCAGCGCGGTGATTGCCGATCTGGTCGATATCACCCGCCTACACACGGCCGATGCGGCGCAGCGTGTGCCCCACCTGGCCTTCCAGCCACACAGCATGAGCGATACCCCGGTCCTGCCCATGGGTGACGTGGTGACCAGCTACTACCTGCGCCTGCGCGTGGCCGACCAGGCTGGCGTGCTGGCCAAGGTGACCGGTATCCTGGCCGAAGCCGATATCAGCATCGACGCCGTGTTGCAACGCGAAGCCGATGAAGTGGGCGGCGAGGGCAGCACCCAGACCGACCTGATCATCCTGACCCACGATTGTGTGGAAGCAAACATGAACGCCGCCATCGCCCAGATGCAAAGTCTGACAACGGTGCTGGCGCCCATCGTGCGCATCCGCAAGGAGGAGTTGGCCTGATGTTGTATCTGTCGACCCGCGGCCACCCCGATCGCAAACGCTTCTGCGAAATTTTGCTCGAAGGCCTGGCGCCCGATGGCGGCCTGTATTTGCCGGAGTCGTATCCGCAGATCAATGCAACGGCGCTGCAGCGCCTGCGCCGCACCTACCGCCAGGGCGCACCCGGTGGTTATGCCGACCTGGCGTTTGAAATTCTGTCGCTGTTCATCGACGACATTCCTGCAGATGACCTGAAGGCCATTTGCAAGAAGACCTACACCGAAGACGTGTTTGGTTCCTCCGAGATCGTGCCGTTGAAGACGCTTGAGGCGCCCAACGCCAAAGCGGGCGAGCCCGGCCTGTACCTGGAAGCCCTGTCCAACGGCCCCACGCTGGCCTTCAAGGACATGGCCATGCAATTGCTGGGTAACCTGTTCGAATACGAACTGGGCCGCCGCGGTGAAGAACTGAATATTCTGGGCGCTACCAGCGGCGACACCGGCAGTGCCGCCGAATACGCGATGCGTGGCAAAAAGGGCGTGCGTGTCTTCATGACCAGCCCGCACGGCCGCATGAGTGCCTTCCAGCAGGCGCAGATGTTCAGCCTGATGGACGCCAATATCTACAACATCGCCGTCAAGGGCGTGTTTGACGATTGCCAGGACATGGTCAAGGCCGTCTCCAACGATCTGGAGTTCAAGCGCAAGTACCGCATTGGCACCGTCAACTCCATCAACTGGGCGCGTTTGCTGGCCCAGGTGGTGTATTACTTTGCGGGTTATTTGCAGGCGACCGAAGAGTCCGTACCCAAACCCCCGGGACCACGCGACTCGCTGGCGCCGCGCAAAGAGGTGATTCAGAAGGTCAGCTTCACCGTGCCGTCGGGCAACTTCGGCAATGTCTGCGCCGGCCATGTGGCCCGCATGATGGGTCTGCCGATCGAAAAGCTGGTCGTGGCCACCAATGAGAATGATGTGCTGGACGAGTTTTTCCGCACCGGCGTGTACCGCGTGCGTGGCAGTGCGGATACCCACGAGACCTCCAGCCCGTCGATGGACATTTCCAAGGCGTCGAATTTCGAGCGTTTTGTGTTCGACCTGCTGGGCCGTGATGGCGCGCGTACCAAGGCACTTTTCGGCGAGGGCCTGGCAAAGACTGGCCAGTTCGATCTGAGTGCCGACCCTGCGTTTGCAGAGGCCGCCAGCCGTTATGGCTTTATCAGCGGCAAGAGCACCCATGCAGACCGTGTCGATACGATTCGCGCAACCTGGAACCAGCACGCCTTGGTCATTGACACCCACACGGCCGATGGCCTGAAGGTGGCGCATGAACACCGCAACCGGCTGGAACTGCGGGGCGGACCCATGGTCGTGCTGGAAACTGCGCTGCCCATCAAGTTTGCCGAAACGATTGTCGAAGCCCTGGGCCGTGAGCCGGATCGGCCTGCCAAGTTTGACGGCATCGAAGCTTTGCCAAAACGCGTGCTGGTAATGGATGCCGATGTGTCTGCCATCCAGGCGCTGATTGCCAAGGAATGCCAAGGCGCTTAAGCAAAATGGGTCTGTAGCCCCCGTCGCTGTTACGTTTTATGCTATCAGTAGGATAGCTACCAAGATGAGGATGCCCGCATGACCCCCGTAGCCCGTGCCCCGTTGTTGTCGCTGGACGAGGCCTTGGAGCGTTTGCTCGCCAATGCCAGCCCATCGCTCTCTACCGAGCAGGTGCCAGTGGGCGATGCCGATGGCCGTGTGCTGGTGCATGAGGTGGTGTCTGCCTTGCATGTGCCCCCGCAAGACAACAGTGCCATGGACGGTTATGCCTTGCGCTGTGGGGATGTGGTTCAGCTGGGCACCACCTTGCCGGTGTCCCAGCGTATTGCCGCCGGAGCCAATGGCCAGCCTTTGCAAACGGGCACGGTTGCCCGCATCTTTACCGGGGCGCCCGTACCCCCGGGTGCTGATGCTGTGGTCATGCAGGAGGATTGCACGGCCTTGCCATCCAGCGACGCTGCGCTCGATATTCCCCAGGTCCAGGTCAACACCCAGCCCACACCGGGACAAAACATACGCCGTGCCGGCGAAGACGTGGCCCGCGGCGACACAGTGTTGTCCAACGGCCTGCGCTTGGGTCCCGCCGAACTGGGCCTGGCGGCCAGTATTGGCATGGCTACGCTGGCCGTGGCCCGGCGCCCGCGCGTGGCCTTGTTCTCCACCGGTGACGAGCTCGTCATGCCCGGTACCGTGGCGCCGCAGGATATGGCGCCCGGTGCCATCTACAACTCCAACCGCTACTTCCTGAGCGCGCTGCTGCGCCGCATGGGCTGTGTGGTTACAGACATGGGCATCGTGCCTGACCAGCGCGATGCAACCGTGCAGGCACTGCGTGAAGCGGCCCAGTCACACGACGTGATCCTGACCAGCGGCGGTGTGTCGGTGGGTGAAGAAGACCACATCAAACCCGCCGTGCAGGCGCTGGGCACGCTGGACCTGTGGCAAATCGCCATCAAACCCGGCAAACCCTTTGCGTATGGACGCATTGGTGATGCCCACTTTCTGGGCCTACCGGGCAATCCGGTGTCGAGTTTTGTGACCTTTTTGGTGCTGGTGCGCCCGTTCCTGCTTCAGTTGCAGGGCATGGAAAGTGTTGCTGCGAAAACCGTAGCGGCTCGTGCAGATTTCTCGTGGGCCAAGGCGGATAAACGCCGTGAGTTCCTGCGTGTGCGGCGCAACGCCAGCGGCGGGCTGGATCTGTTTCCCAACCAGGGTTCGGGCGTGTTGACCTCGGCCGTGTGGGGTGATGGCCTGGTGGACAACCGGCCCGGCAACACCATAACGCCGGGTGACACCGTGCAGTTTGTTTCCTTTGTGGAGTTGCTGGCATGACCAAGACGGTACACATCAAATATTTCGCCTCCATCCGCGAAGCCCTGGGCATTGGCACAGAGACTGTTGAAACGGCTGCGCCCGACGTTGCCGGTTTGCGCGACGAACTGGTAGCCCGCGGTGGACTCTACGCCACGTCGTTGGCACGTGGCAAAGCCGTGCGGGTGGCCATCAACCAGACGTTGGCTGTTGAGACAGCGCCGCTGGTCGACGGCGCAGAAGTCGCTTTTTTTCCGCCCGTCACTGGAGGCTAGGGCCTGGGAGGCAGAGCGTTCTGCTCCGTGTCCCCCGGCCTTTGGCCTCCTCCTTGACCTGCGCAGAACGCTCTGCCTTCCTGGCCTTCAGGTTGTAGTCACACGTTCCATCGCAGCCACCAAGCGCTCGGTTGCGCCCGCGCTGGCCGCCACCATGGGCAGCCGCAAACCATCCTCAATCATCCCCTGCTGCGCCAGCACGGCCTTGATCACTGCAGGGTTGGGCTCAGCAAACGCCGCATGCACCACGGGTAGCAAAGGTTGCCACAGCGTGCGGGCGCGCTGCAAATTTCCATCGCGCAGGCAACGCATCATGTCCACAAACTGCGGGGTACACAGGTGGGCACAGGCTGAAATGGCGCCTGCGCCACCCACGGCCAGCGTGTGGATAATTTGCGCATCTTCACCGGTCAGCACCTGCAGGCGCCCATCGTTTACCAAAGCCTGCGTCTTGCTAGCATCACCTCCGCAGTCCTTGATGGCCTGGATGTTGGGGTGGGCGGCCAGCGTCAGCAGGGTCTCCAGCGTCATGGTGGCACCGGTACGGTAGGGAATGTCGTAAATCAACAGTGGCTTGGTCGACGCATCGGCCAGTGTGCTGAACCAGTGCACCAGGCCAGCTTGCGCGGGGCGGATGTAGTGGGGTGCCGACACCAGCAAACCCGCGACGGGGCGCAACGCCAGTTCCTTGTACCAGGCCAGGGTCTGGCCCATGTGGTAGCCCGACAGGCCCATAACCACGGGCAGAGTGCCGGCGGCTTCTAGCACGGTGTCCAGCACAGCCTGTTGCTCCGTTTTATCCAGCGCGGCGGCCTCACCGGTCGAGCCGCAGGCCACAAAGCCGTGGACGCCCGCCGCGGCGTAGTGTTTCACCAGTCGCGCCAGGGCAGGGTGGTCAACGGCGTCGCCCTTGAAGGGGGTGATCAGTGCGATCCAGAGGCCAGAGAAGTCAACAGAGCTTGACATGCATTTTTCCTTTTCGAAAACGACCGATGGAAAACCGTTCTCATCGGATGCACGCGAAAACCAAAAAAAAGAGTGGGGGTGTTTTGTTTGGTGGTTCCGTCGCTCATCTGAGAACGGAACCACAAAGCTCCGGTCAGATGAGCTTGGGTTTTTTGGCTTTGCTGGCGCACGCCGCACTGCACACCACATGGCGCGTAGTGGCCATGGTGTGGGTGCAGATGTGGATTGCGGGCATGGCTGGAGTGTAGCAGCGCGCAGTGCCACAATTCAGCCATGAGCACCCCGCAAAAAGCCCCCCGTGTTTCCATACAAACACACGACTTTGACCTGAGCCAAGTGGTCAATGCCCTGCGCGCCGATGACGCACGGGTTGGCGCCGTGTGCTCCTTCATCGGCACCGTCAGAGACCGCAACGTTGCCAGTGGCGATCCTGCAGGCCATGTGCAGACCATGGAGCTGGAACACTACCCCGGCATGACCGAAAAAGCGATTGAAGACATGATCGACGCGGCGCACAACCGCTTCGACATCCTCTCCGCGCGCGTCATCCACCGCATTGGTCTGCTGCAACCCACCGACCAGATCGTGCTGGTGGCGGTCACGTCCGCGCACCGGGGCGAGAGTTTCAAGGCCTGTGAGTTTTTGATGGATTACCTGAAAACCCAGGCCCCGTTCTGGAAGAAAGAACAGACTGCAAACGGAGCGCAGTGGGTGGATGCGCGGGTCAGTGATGACGAGGCACTGGCCCGGTGGGGAATCCAGGCGACGAACGCCTGACACAACGGGCGTGGCCCGCGTATCAATTGAGGTAGGTAGGCCGCGTCGCGTCCGGCGTCAGATCAATCTCATCCGCAGCTTCTTCTTCCACCACCACGGTCTGCTGCGAGGTGTGTTGGCCTATGCCCCAATGCGAGTCCTCCAGCGCGTGGCCCAAGAGCTTGATCACGGCAAATACCAGTTCGGACGACAGGTCCATCTGGAAGCCGCGATCGGACGCGGGATCTTCGATTTTTTCGTTGAAGTTCAGCTGCAACTGGCCGTTGCGCAAGGGGGTCAAATTCACTTCAGTGACCAACAACGGGTTGCGGCCCAGCGGGTGCTGGGTTGCGCCGGACTGGTAAGGGGTGCTGAAGTCTGCCTTTTGTAGCGCCTCTTCGCGTTTGAAGTCGGCCAGCATGGTTTTGGTGCGTTTGTCCATGGCAGCAAGGTCCACAAAACCGTCGGTCTTGGCGTCTTCAGGAATCGCAAAATGGTCAATGACTACGCGGTTTAGCAGCGGCCACAGGCGTAAAGTCATACGCCGGGTCAGCCACACCTGCACTTCACCGCCCGCACCGGTGTTGATGTCGACCAAAATACGATCATGGTCCTGGCGGTAGCGGATCGATATCTGGCGGATGTCCATAGATTGATTCTAGTCAAGTCACCACAGCGCGTTTGCACTTGAAATACGCACTTACAGCCCAAGCTCTCATGCCAACCGGAGAATTTCAAAATGCGAATGGACAAACTGACCACCAAATTCCAGGAAGCCTTGGGCGAAGCGCAAACGCTGGCGCTCTCCAATGACCACGCCTTTATCACGCCCGCCCACCTGCTGGTGGCCATGCTGCGCCAGGATGATGGCCCTAAGGCCTTGTTGCAGCGCGCTGGCGTCAATGTGCCCCAGCTATTGGCCGGAGCCGAGGCCTATATGAAGAAGCAGCCCCAGGTGCAAGGCCAGGACCAGATCTCCGTGGACCGGGACATGGGTTCGCTATTGCAGGCATCCGAAAAGGAATCCATCAAACGCAAGGACCAGTTTGTCTCCAACGACATGTTCCTGCTGGCGCTGTCCGACAGCAAGGCCGAGATCGGCAACATCGCCCGCGCCTGCGGCATGACCCGCAAGAGCCTGGAGAGCGCCATCGACGCCGTGCGCGGTGGCCAGAACGTGGATAACGCCGATGCCGAAGAACAGCGCGAATCATTGAAGAAGTACTGCATCGACCTGACCGAACGTGCCCGCATGGGCAAGCTGGACCCGGTGATTGGCCGTGATGACGAAATCCGCCGCGCCATCCAGGTGCTGCAACGCCGCACCAAAAACAACCCCGTGCTGATTGGTGAACCCGGCGTCGGCAAGACGGCGATTGTGGAAGGCCTGGCCCAGCGCATCGTCGCCGGTGAAGTGCCTGAGTCGCTGAAGGGCAAACGTGTGTTGAGCCTGGACATGGCCGCGCTCTTGGCCGGTGCCAAGTTCCGCGGTGAGTTTGAAGAGCGCCTGAAAAATGTGCTGAAAGACCTGGCCAAGGACGAAGGCCAGACCATTGTGTTCATTGATGAGCTGCACACCATGGTGGGCGCCGGCAAGGCCGAAGGCGCGATGGACGCTGGCAATATGCTCAAGCCCGCGCTGGCCCGTGGCGAGCTGCACTGCGTGGGTGCCACCACACTGGATGAATACCGCAAATACATCGAAAAGGATGCCGCGCTAGAGCGCCGCTTCCAGAAAATCATCGTCGGAGAGCCCACGGTGGAGGCCACCATCGCCATCCTGCGTGGCCTGAAGGAACGCTACGAAGTGCACCACGGCGTGCAGATAACCGACCCCGCCATCGTGGCCGCGGCCGAGTTATCCAACCGCTACATTACCGACCGTTTCTTGCCCGACAAAGCCATTGATTTGATCGACGAAGCCGCCAGCAAAATCAAGATCGAACTGGATTCCAAGCCCGAGGTCATGGACAAAAAAGACCGCCGCCTGATCCAGTTGCAGATCGAGCGCGAAGCTGTGAAGCGCGAGAAGGACGAAGCCTCGCAAAAGCGACTCGAATTGATCAACGAAGAGATCACCGCGCTGCAAAAAGAGATTGCCGATCTGGATGAGTTGTGGAAGAGCGAAAAGGCGCAGGCCCAGGGCTCCAAAACCATCATGCAAGAGGTGGAAAAGGTCCGCCAGCAGATCAAGGAGTTGACCGATAAGGGTGACTTCAACCATGCGGGTGAACTGCAATACGGCAAGCTGCCAGAGCTGGAGAAACGCCTGAAGGACGCGCAGGCCCAGGAGGCCGGCAAGACCAAAGACGCCAAGGACGGCGGCCGCACCCAACTGCTGCGCACCATGGTGGGTGCCGACGAGATTGCCGAGGTGGTCAGCCGCGCCACGGGCATCCCGGTCAGCAAGATGCTACAGGGCGAGCGCGATAAGTTATTGCAGATGGAAGGCAAGTTACACGACCGCGTGGTCGGCCAGGACGAAGCCATTGCTGCCGTGGCCAATGCGATCCGTCGCTCACGCTCGGGTTTGAGCGACCCGAACCGCCCCACGGGCTCCTTCCTGTTCCTGGGCCCCACGGGCGTGGGCAAGACCGAGCTGTGCAAGGCGCTGGCCGGGTTCATGTTTGATTCCGAAGAGCATCTGGTCCGTGTCGACATGAGCGAGTTCATGGAGAAACATTCCGTGGCCCGCCTGATCGGTGCGCCACCGGGTTATGTAGGCTACGAGGAGGGTGGTTACCTGACCGAAGCCGTGCGCCGCAAGCCTTATGCCGTGCTGCTGCTGGACGAGATTGAAAAAGCCCACCCGGATGTGTTCAACGTGTTGCTGCAGGTGCTGGACGATGGCCGCCTGACCGACGGCCAGGGCCGTACCGTGGACTTCAACAACACCATCATTGTGATGACCAGCAATATTGGCTCGCAAATGATCCAGTCCATGGTTGGCCAGGACTATGAAGACGTGAAGGATGCGGTGACCGGTGAGCTGAAGAACCACTTCCGCCCCGAGTTTCTGAACCGCATTGACGAGACGGTGGTCTTCCATTCGTTGGATGCAACCCATATCGCCAATATCGCCAAGATCCAGTTGCAGGTGCTGATGGCCCGACTGGCGAAGATGGACCTGGGCCTGGTGGTGTCCGATGCGGCCGTGGCCGAGTTGGCCAAGGTGGGCTTCGACCCGGTGTTTGGTGCGCGGCCGCTGAAGCGTGCCATCCAGCAGCGTATCGAGAACCCGCTGTCCAAGCTGCTGCTGGAAGGCAAGTTTGCGCCTAAGGACACTATCCACGTGGGTGTGGACACGATTCAGGCGCCAGGGCAGTTCAGCTTTGCCTGAGCATGCTGTTTGGAGGAGGGCTAGAGATCATTTTTGTCTCTAGCCCCCGCCAAATATGCGTGGGCTGCTATTGGTTTTGTAGCAATCGGACTAGCGGTGTGCAGAGCAATACGAACCCCAGCACATTGACAAAAACGGTTACCCAAAAGACGGACCGAAACGCAGCCTTGGACGACTTGTGCCGCAGAAGCTGTTGCGCGCACAAGGCACCAGGCCAGCCGCCTGCCAGGGCAAGCAGATGCAAGGTCCTCTCAGGAGTACGCCAACTGCGTCTGGCGGCAGCAGATTTGTCCATCGCATAGGCAATGAAGGTGATGACGCTCATTGCGGCGTAAATGGCTGCTATCCAAATGGGGGGCACGTTGTACATCTGCTGTCTGGCCTGCTGTTGGTTGTCTACAGTGCCATCGTCATGAAAACACTAAACGGGTCTTCGGCATAGTCAGCAAACGGGCCGCATCGGGTGAAACCCAAACGCGTGTACAACCGTAGCGCGGATGCAAAGCCCGGCTCTGGACCCGTCTCCAGGCTGAGCCGGGTGTAAGAGCGTTTGCGCGCCTCCACCAGGATATGGCCTAGCATGGCTTGGCCTACACCCTTGCCACGGTGGGCATCGGCCGTGCGCATGGATTTGATTTCGCCATGGCCATCACCGTGGGACTTCAGCGCGCCGCAACCCATCAATGCAGCGTCCGCCGACCAGATGGTCCAAAACGTGATGTCAGGTCTGCGAAGCGCGTCCAGGTCAAGGGCATGCACACTCTCGGGTGGCGAGAGGCTGTGCATGTGGTCCAAATGCTCTAGCAGCAGTTTGTGGATTTCGGGGCCGGTGAGATCGTCGGTTCGGATGTGCATGCAGCAATTATCCCCACACGATGGACTGCATCGATATCGCCGCGCCCTGGTAACCCGTGTTGAAAAAACGCGCCACATCGGCACTGCGCGCCGCGCCCGCTGCGTAGAGCAAGGGCAGGTAGTGCTCATAAGTTGGGTGGGCCTGCTTGGCGACGGCGCCCAGGGCCTGGAAGTTTTGTAGCGTGTCCAGGTGGCCGGTCTTGATTTGTTCGTGGACCAGGGTGTCGAATTCGCTTGCCCACTCATAGGCGTCGTTCGGACCCGAGGCAGGGCGCATGGCGCGCAGGTTGTGTACGATATTGCCGCTGCCCACAATCAACACGCCACGATCGCGCAAAGCGTGTAGTTGCTGACCCAGCGCATAGTGTTCGGCCGGAGGGCGGCTGTAGTCCATGCTCAGCTGCAGCACCGGGATGTCGGCCTTGGGGAACATGGGTTTGAGGATGGACCAGCTGCCGTGGTCCAGGCCCCATACGTCGGCATCCACACCGAGCTGGCGGCCATCGGCGGGGGACTTCAGGTCTCTGGCCAGCGCGCTGGCGACCGCCGGCGCACCGGGGGCGGGGTACTGCTGGTCAAACAGGGCCTGCGGAAAACCGCCGAAATCGTGGATGGTCTTCGGCTTTGCCATGCCGGTGATCTGCCAGCCACCGCGGGTCAGCCAGTGGGCCGAGATACACAGGATGAGCTGTGGCTGCGCTTCACGCGCCAGCAGTTCTGCCCCCAGGCTCTGCCAACTGCGGCGCCAGGCGTTGTCTTCGATGGCGTTCATGGGGCTGCCGTGGCCGACGAACAGCGTGGGCATGCGGGGCGAGGGTTTGAGGGCCTGCAGCAAGGGGAGGGCTGCTGCGTCTGCTATGGAAGTCATGTGAACTCCTGGTAGATGGGCGATGGCTGCCAGGGCAGTTAATGTGGTTCTGCGGTGCATGCCTGGGTGGAGGCTTTCAAACCGCCCTTAGTTCCCTGGATTGACCTGTGCTGGACCGATAACCATATGGAAAACTGGCCTCTAGCCCCCGTCCACTATACACAATACGCTATTATTTTGATAGTGGTTTGTTCTGGAAGTGGCTGGGCGCCTTGCCCATGGCCTGCTTGAACATGGCGCTGAAGGCGCTGTCGCTGGCATAACCGCTGGCCGCTGCCACCTGGCTGATGGGCATGCCCCGTGCCAGCAGGGGCAGAGCATGGGCCAGTATGGCCTGCTGGCGCCATTGCTGGAAATTGGTGCCCAGCTCGTCGCGGAACAGGCGGGCCACCGTGCGTTCGCTGGCGCCGACGTCGGCCACCCAATCGCGCAGCTGTGAGCGCTCGGCCGGGTCACGCAACACGGCTTCACACAGCGCGCGCAGGCGTTTGTCGCCGTGTTCCGCATGGGGCATGGGCACACCCAGCGCCTGCGTCGTGGCGCTCGCCATTTCATCCAGGGCCAGCGCCATGATGGCGTCGTCGCGCGGGCCGGGCACGGAGTCTTCCAGCGCGTGCACCAGTTCGCGCAGCAGCTTGCTGACCATCAACACGCGGCAGTCGTTCCAGCCCGGTGGCGTAACCGATGGGTCCAGGTCCACCGTGCGTAATTCGGCGTCCTCCAGCACCACCACGCGGTGCTGCACCAGGGGCGGAATCCACACTGCACGCGTGGGCGGCACGATGTAGGTGGTCTGCACGCCGCCTTGTGTCACTGTCACCTGCATCAGGCCGCTGGCGCAGTAGGTGAACTGCGACCAGGCGTGGTGGTGGGGCTCGATGTGGGCGTCCATGGCCAGTGGGCGGGCCCGGCTGCGCACCGGGCGTTGGGGTGAGGGCGCACGTTTGGCGGAGTCGTCAAAGCCTACCGTGGTCAAGCTAGGTCGGGGTTTTGGGGTGGGCATGGTGCCGGTTTGAATTTGGCGGAATTTCGATGATTATTGTCTTATTGTCGTATTCAAGCATGTGGCACTGCGTCCTACCATTGCGGCATGAACACCACTACTTTTCCAACCGCGGCCCCGTCTGTGCCGCTGCAGCAAGACGCCACGGTTATCGGCCTGGTGGGTTTGGCCCACGCCAGTTCCCACTTTGGGCATCTGCTGCTGCCGCTGATGTTTCCGGTCTTCATGACGGACTTCGGGCTGAGTTATTCGCAGCTGGGCCTGTTGATGACCGTGTTTTTTGTGGTCTCCGGCGTGGGCCAAGCCAGTTCTGGCTTTGTGGTGGACCGCCTGGGTGCGCGGCCCCTGCTGTTTGTGGCGCTGGGCATTTTTATCGCGGCATGTATTGCAGCGTCCATGGTCACGGGTTATGCCGGCTTGTTGTGTGTGGCGGCGCTGGCGGGCCTGGGCAATGCGACCTTCCACCCGGTGGACTTCACGATACTGAACCAGCGCGTATCCGCGCCGCGGCTGGGCTATGCCTTCAGCGCCCATGGCCTGACCGGCAACCTGGGCTGGGCGGCAGCGCCGGTGTTTTTTGCAGGGCTGGGCGCAACCATAGGCTGGCGCAATGCTTACGTGGCCGCAGCGCTGATGTATGCGGCTGTGCTGGCCGTGATGGTGCTTCAGCGCGACAAGCTCAGCACCCAGGTGGCCCCGCGTGACCCGCAGGCCGTGGCCAAGGGTGATGCCGAACACGACATGGCCTTCATGAAGCTGCCGGTCGTGTGGTGGTGTTTTGGTTTCTTTTTGTTGTCCACGATGACGCTGGCCGTGGTGCAAAGCTTTTCCGTTTCCATCCTCAAGGCCATGCACGGCATCAGTTTTGAGGCCGCCACTTATACGTTGACCGCTTACATGCTGTGCGGCGCCGTGGGTATGTTCATCGGCGGCTTTATTGCCGCCAAGGCCGCCAACAGCGACCGCGTGGTGGCATGGGCCATGGCGGCGGGCGCGGTGCTGCTGGCCATCTGTGGCACGGGGTGGCTGGGCGCCACGGCCACCATGGTGGTGCTGGCCATCACCGGCTTTGCGGTCGGTATCGGCGGCCCTTCGCGCGACATGATGATCAAAAAGGCCACGCCCAAGGGCGCGACCGGTCGGGTTTATGGCCTGGTGTATTCAGGCCTGGACACGGGTTTTGCGATTTCACCCGTCGTTTTTGGCGTGTTCATGGACCGCGGCTGGTACGGTGCAACCCTGCTCGGAGCCGCGCTGGTGCTGCTGTTGAGCGTGGGCGCGGCGCTTGGTGTGGGCCTGCGTACGGTAGCGCGCTGAGGGTCAAAACCAATCGCTGGCATGATGGAGGGCTTTTTCGCCAGCTTTCTCCGAATTTTTCATGACCGACACCTTGCCTTCCAATCCTTCCGAAGCGGTTGAATCCGTAGCACCCGTCACTTCTGCGGATGCCCCCATCGCTGATACGGCCGATGCGGTAGCCACACCCGATGCTGCGCCGGCTGCTCCCAAGCGAGCGCCCAAGCCCGATGTCTTCCCGGTGCTGGAGAAAATGGCGGCGCTGTACCCCAAGTTGTTTGGCGCGGTCTTTTTGCCGCTGAAACGCGGCATCTTCCAGGACCTGCTGGATGCCCACCCCGATACCTTTGAGCGCGACAGCCTCAAGGCGGCCCTATCCCTGCACACCCGCTCCACCCGCTACCTGACTGCCGTAGCGTCTGGCGAAGACCGCCACGACCTGCAAGGCGCATCCGTGGAGGCGATGGCGCCCGAACATGTGCACCATGCGCTGCTGGAGGTGTTTCGTCGCCGCCAGACCCGCAGCAAAGAGGATCTGCGCCCCAAGCTGGTCCAGCGCGTGGTGGTGGCCTGGGAAGCGTCAGGCTTGACACCCACAGACTATGCCGAACGGGTGCGCAGCCGCGACGAGGCCGCCAATGCCGTGCTGGATGAGGCCATGGTGGAAGCCGAAGCCCGCGCTGCCAAGACCGAAGCACTGCTGCAGGCCTTCAAGGCCAGCGGCAAATCGCTGGAAGTGTTTGCCGACATGTACGGCATGGACCCCCGCGCCGTGGGCCGTATGCTGGCCCGCGCAACCGTCACGCCACCCGCACCACCCCAGGCTTGACCCGGCCGCAGCACTGCAGGATCTGGCATGGACCGTCCCGCTAGCGAGCTGCCTGCTGTTGCTGTACTGCGGGCGGAAAGGCTTGGCTTCGGGTTTGCCAAACAGGCAGCTTTGTTCGATAACTTCTCACTCAGTCTGCCGCCCGGTGTGACCTGGGTGGGAGGGGACGAGAGCACCGGCAAGACCACGCTGCTGCGCCTGTTGGCGGGTGAGCTGTCGGCCAACAGCGGCAACTTGCAGATCAACGACCTGTCATTGGTCGACAAGGCCCAGGCCTACCGCAACCAGGTCTTTTGGGTGGACCCGCGTACCCAGGCATTCGATGCGCTGACGCCTCAAGCGTATTGGGATGGCGTGCGCAAGCAGTACCCGGCATTGGATGGCGCACTGCTGGCAGAACTGACAGAAGCCTTTGCGCTCGCACCCCACCTGCCCAAGTCGTTGTACATGTTGTCCACCGGAAGCAAACGCAAGGTCTACTTGGCCGCGGCATTTGCCAGTGGCGCAGCGGTCACGCTGCTGGATGAGCCCTTTGCGGCGTTGGACAAAACGTCGATTGACCTGGTGTTGGAATTGTTGGGAGAGGCCTCCGCCCATGCCAGCCGGGCCTGGGTGGTGGCCAACTACACGGCACCGCGTGGGGTGGTGTTAGCACAGACCATTACGTTGGGCCACACTTGACGCGCACAGCTGACTAGCGCTTCTTGTCCGTTCCATTGCTGTCGGTTACGGCTTTCACGACGACTTTGGCAACCTTGTCGGCAAACAACACGGCGGGAACGCCATCGCGCCGCGCCTGCTCCATATCCGCCTTGCCCGCTTCGGTAGGTGTGGCAACACTGGCGTCGCCACCTTCCGTGCCCCATACCAGTTCGTTGGGGACCACCACGGCCAGCAATACGCCAAGCGTGCCAAACATGGCAGCGCTCGCGAACCATCCCATGCCGCCGTCTAGCGAACCAACATATAGGCCAAAGCTGCCTGAGATAAGGCTGTAGGTTGCGACGAACAAAACGCGGCCGAAAAAATCGACGCGACTCCCGCCTTTTCGGGGTTCCCGCTTAGCTTTCTTACCCCGCACCCAGCGAAAAATGAGCGTCAAGATGGCAATCGGCAGCATCACGATTTCCATCAGGTGCTTGGCAAAATAGAGTCCGAAAGAGGTCAGCAATAACCCCACGGCCAAGGCTGTGCCTGTATGGCCGGGCGCTGACAGCAGGGTCATGCCAGCGTTTGCCGCAAAACCGGCAACCAAAACGGCGATGACCTTGAGTGTTGAATTGAAATCTTCGTTCATGGTCTTTGCGGGCTTCAGAGGATGGGGTGGGGGTAAAATCGGTCAGTAGCCCCCGTGCAGGCTATCTACCTCGCTATTAAAACGATAGCAGTTACTGGTCTTTTGATTTCTTAGCAGGCTTTGCCTTGCTGGTGTTGTTCAGCGCCACAGCCTCTTGAATCAGCGCCTTGAAGGCGGTTGCATCTACCTCGTCGCCTTTAAAGATGTCCAGCGCGCGGCGGGCGTTGCCCTCCAGGCTGGAGTTGAAGAGCTGGCTTGGGTCCTTCAATGAAGCGCCCTTGATGAAGGTCAGCTTGATCTTGTCCTTGTAGGACTCCCCGGTGCAAATAATGCCGTTGTGCTCCCATACCGGCGTGCCCATCCACTTCCATGTCTCGACCACATCTGGTGCCGCCTCAAGGGTGAGCTTGCGCATCCGGGCCAGCGTTTGCTCGCGCCAACCGCCGAGGGTGGCGATTTTTTCGGTGATCAGTTCCGATGCGGATTGGCTGTGGTTGGGGTCTGAAGCTTTCATGCCTTGATTACACAGCATCCGGTTGCAAAGCGGGCGCAGCCTTGGCAAAAGCATCCAGTGCCAGACACGCTGCCTCAATGCGCCGGATCGTCGGAAACGCATCCAGCGGTGTGTCAAACCGCCGTGAATTGGCGATCTGCGGAATCAGGCAGCAGTCGGCTAGGCCGGGCGTGTCGCCGTGACAGAAGCTGCCGGTGTGCGGGTTGTTGGCCAGCATGGCTTCCACGGCGGTAAAGCCCAGCGTGATCCAGTGGCGGTACCAGGTGGCCTTGGTGGCTTCGTCCAGCTTCAGGTCTTTTTCGAGATACTGCAGCACACGCAGGTTGTTCAGCGGGTGGATTTCGCAGGCAATCGTTTGGGCCAATGCGCGCACCCGTGCCCGACCGAGCGCGTCGCGCGGCATCAGCGCAGGTTCGGGGTGGGTCTCGTCCAGGTATTCCATGATGGCGAGCGACTGGCCGATAGCATGGCCATCGTCCACCAGCGTAGGCACCAGCTCGGCCGGGTTGATGCGCTGGTAGTCCGGGGCGTGTTGCTGGCCGCCGTCTTTGAGCAAATGGACGGGAACGTATTCAAAGGGCAGGCCCTTGAGGTTGAGCGCAATACGCACCCGGTACGAGGCCGAGCTGCGGAAGTAGTTGTAGAGCTGGAGCATGGTATTGCCTCCATCAAACCAAAGCGCGGGCTGGCAGCAGAGTGCCACGCACCTCGCCAAAACCGATGCGCGCTGCGCCGGCGGAGTGGCAGGCACCGCGGAAGATGATGGTGTCTCCGTCTTCCAGAAACGTGCGCTTCTCGCCATTGGGCAGCGTGATGGCTTCTTTGCCGCCTTTGGATAACTCCATCATGGAGCCGGCTTCGTCCGCGCCAGGGCCGGATTGTGTGCCGCTACCCAGCAAATCACCGGCCTGCAGGTTGCAGCCGTTGACCGTGTGGTGGGCCACCATTTGGGAGATAGACCAATAGGCATCCCGGAAGTTGCTGTGGGACAGGCGGTGTTCGGCAAGGCCTTGTTCGCGCATGGCGGCGGTCTGGATAAGGACTTCCAGTTCAATACCAACCGCGCCGTGTTCGCGCAGTTGTGGTGAGTCCAGGTAGGGCAGGGGTTGCGGGTCACCCTCAACACGTGTCCAGGCCTGGCGGTAGGGCGCCAGTGCCTCCATGGTCACGATCCATGGCGACACGGTGCTGGCAAAGTTCTTGGCCAGGAAAGGCCCCAGCGGCTGGTATTCCCAACCCTGCACGTCGCGCGCAGACCAGTCGTTGAACAGGCACAAGCCAAACACGTGTTGCTCAGCGTCTTGCATCGACACAGGCTCGCCCAACGCATTACCGGGGCCGATGAAGATGCCCATTTCCAGCTCGTAGTCCATACGCGCGCTGGCGGCCAACACGGGCTCAGTCGCGCCAGGGCGCATGACCTGGCTGACCGGGCGGCGCAACTCTTGGCCCGAGATACCTATGGATGACGAACGGCCGTGGTAACCAATAGGAATCCACTTGTAGTTGGGCAGCAGTGGGTTGTCCGGGCGCAGCAGCTTGCCGATATTGGTGGCGTGGTGGACCGAGGTGTAGAAGTCGGTGTAGTCGCCAATCTGTGCAGGCACGGCATATTCGGCATCCGCTTGGTCGACCAGGCAGGTGCTCAGCGCGGACTGCAGCGCATAACCCTCGCGTAGCGCGCGTGACAAGGCCAGGCGCAGTGCAGACCAGGCGTGGGAGCCCAGGGCCATGTAGGCGTTCAGCGTGGGCGCGCAGCAGGCTTGGGCGGCTATGTCGGCGTCGCCGCTGAAGATGCTTTTGGCCTGGGCGGCCGTCAGGTCCAAGATCTGGTCGCCAATGGCCACGCCAGCGCGAAAGGCCTCGGCGCTGCCATAACGGCGGAACACACCAAAGGGCAGGTTCTGGATCGGGAAATCGGTGCCAGCGGCATTGGCCGAGGCTACCCAGCTGCGCAGCTCGGGGTTATGGGTTTCGTTGGTGGTGGTCATGGTCATTGTCAGGGAATACCTTTGCCGTTGTGCATCCATGCAGCGTGTTTGGGGGCCTTTTTGGTGCGGTCCCATTCGTTGAGCATGTCCCACTTCACATCGTCCAGTGCCTTGGTCATGGCCGGTGTGGCGATGTTGACCGACAGCTCCAGGCGGTGGCCATTGGGGTCGAAGAAATAGATGGATTTGAAGATCGTGTGGTCGGTAACACCAATAACCTCAATACCCGCGGCCTCCAGCTTGGCCTTTTGCGCCTCCAGCTCGGCCAGTGTGCCGACTTCAAAGGCCAGGTGCTGCGTCCACGATGGTGTGTTGTGGTCGCGGTCCATGGGGGGGCTGTTGGGCAGTTCGAAGAATGCCAGCACATTGCCCATGCCAGCGTCCAGAAAGACGTGCATGTACGGGTCGGGTGCCTTGGTGGATGGCACTTCGTCTTCGGCAATGGCCAGCACAAAACCCATGTCCAAGTGTTTGGTGTACCACTCGACGGTTTGTTTGGCGTTGATGCAGCGGTAGGCCACATGGTGGATTTTTTGTATCAGCACGGTTTTCTCCAGAACAAGGCGCTAGGCGCAATGGGCGCTATTAGAGGTGAGTTTGATCTATCATTCAAGCAGATTTTTGTGATGAATTTATACAAATAACTTATGAATATCACGCTGCGGCAATTGCGGGCCTTTGTGGCGCTGGCCGACTCTGGCAGTTTTACCGATGCTGCAGTCGCCCTGCACGTGACCCAGTCTGCGCTCAGCGGCCTGATCAAAGAGGTGGAGCAGACGCTGGGCGTGCAACTGGTCAACCGCAGCACACGCAAGGTTAGCCTGTCGGAAGCGGGACGTGAGTTCTACCCGCTGGTGGCGCGCCTGCTGCAGGACCTGGACGGTGCGCTAGACACCATCACCGACCTGAAGGCCCTCAAGCGTGGCCTGGTGCGCGTGGCGGCGCCGCAGCTGATGTCGGCATCCGTATTGCCCGAGGTGATAGCCGGCTTTAAGCAGGAGTATCCGGACATTGAAATCCGCCTCTCCGACTGCATGGTGGAACATGTGTTGCCCAAGGTGCACAGTGGTGAGGTGGATTTTGGTGTGGGACCCGAGCGAGAGCCATCAAGCGATATCGAGGCCCACACGCTGTTCGAGATTCCTTTTGTTGTGGTATTCCGCAGTGACCACCCCCTTAACAAGAAGAAGCGCGTCACCTGGGACGATGCCCTGCGTTACCCGGTGATTGCGCTCAAGGGCGAATTCACACACCGCCTGCGGGCCGATTTACACGAATCCCTGCACGATGAGGCGCTGAACCCGGCTAACGAGGTGGGCTTCATGACCACGGCCTTTGCCATGGTCAGCGCCGGCCTGGGTGTGACAACCTGTTTGCCGTACGCCAGCAGCCTGATACACCTTCACCAGTTGCAAAGCCGCCCGCTGTCGCCCATGGTGCGGCGCAAGTTTTTGATTTTTACCCGCAGGGACAGGCCGTTGTCTCCGGCCGCGCAGCGGTTCTCAGAATATTTGATGGAGTATGTGACGCGCCAGGACTGGTGCACCACGGCCAAGTAGTCAAAGATCCCATTCCGACAACTGCTGATTGGCCGCAATCAGCCGCGCCACCAGCATCTTGATGAAGGCCTTGTCAAAACAAGACTGCAGCTCCACCGAGGCCTGCTGGACCGAGATGCTCTTGAGCTTGAGTACCGAAATATCCGTCTCTGCGGTGACGGTGGCAGACCGCACGTTTTCACCGGGCTGTAGGTACGCCATTTCGCCGATGCTCACGCCCGCTTTCAACCGGGTCAGGGCCAGGTCTTTTTTGGTGACCTTTACCGAGCCTTCGAGCAAGAGGTAGAACGATCGGCCCACAGAGTCTTCTTTCATCAGCACGGATCCGCGCTCATGGGAGCGAATGCGGCCCAGGCGCAAAGTCTCCCAGATCGCGACGTCGCTGAAGTCGCGGAAGAAGACCAGTTTGCGCAGCTTCTGGAACTGCTCCAATTCGGTCAACTGGCTGGTCAGCTTGACGACGCTGTTGTTGGCGCCGAAAAGGGCATTTGCAAAAGCCCCCCAATCGGGAAACCTGTCCCCGGGCTTCTTGGCCATGGCCGTGCGCACCAGGTCACTCAGCGCCTTGGGCAGCTCGGGCCGCAGCACCCGAACGGAGGCTGGCTCCTCCGCCCCAATTTTGTAAATGGTGGCGTAGTCACTGTCTCCTTGGAACGGCTTTTGGCCTGTCAGCATTTCGTAGAGGACCACCCCGAGCGAGAACATGTCGGATTGCGCCGTGAGTTTCTCTTCGCGTATCTGCTCGGGCGACATGTAGGCGGGGGAACCCATCAGACCCGCCACCTGGGTTACATCGCCGTTTTGCGACATGGCCGCACCGAAGTCCGTGAGTTTGACGTCGCCATCGTTGCGCAACAAGATATTCGCCGGTTTGATGTCGCGGTGAACCAGGCCATGCGCATGGGCGTATTCCAGCGCGTTGCAGCACTTGAACGCGATGTCCAACACCTCGGGGACAGGCAACAAGGTGTTGGCTTGGGTATGTTCTTCAAGGGAATGCCCTTGCACATATTCCAGCACCAGATAAGGCGGGTTGGCCCGTTCATCCACATCAATCAGCGAAACGATATGCGGGTGGTTGATCTGCCCGACCAGCACGGCCTCGTTGTGCAGAAGGCGGCGGTACTTGGTCGCCTGCGCCGGGTCAACCAACAGGTGGGGATGTATCTGCTTGATGGCAACCCAGTTGTCCCGGAACGTGTCACGGGCCAGGTACACGACGCCGCTGGCGCCGCGCCCGAGTTCCCGCTCAATCTGGTATTTGCCGATGTCCGTTGGGGTGGGAGACATATTGCTTTTATCCCGTAATACGCACCTTGCGGGCTGCGCCGTCTGCCTTGCCAATATGGCCCAGTGGCAGCTCGGTGCTGGATTTTATGCAGTTCAGCACGATATTGGAGCGGATATTGGCCACGCCCTTGATACGTGTCAACACACGCAACACGGATTCCGACAGCACACCCAGATCCGCGGCGACGATCTGCAGGATGTAGTCTGATTCACCAGCCACCGCATAACACTCCAGCACCTCAGGTATGGCGGTGATCTCGCGCTCAAACGCCGAACCTTCGTCACCGCCATGGCGGCTTAACGTCACGTAACTGATGGCACGCACACCAAGGCCAATCGCGGCCGGGTCCAACAGCGCCACGTAGCGGCGCACGATGCCCATGCCCTCCAGGCGCTGGATGCGACGGCTGACTTGGGATGCGGACAAATGGATCTGCTCGCCGACCTGCTGATTCGTCGCATGGGCGTCCTTTTGCAATGCGGCGAGCAAGCTGATATCGAACTTGTCGAGCAGCAAATCGTCATATTTCTCTTGATTCATGCATGAATTATGCATACCTTTGTGCTTGAGCGGCATAAATTGCT